>CALAMK010000031.1:0-84065 GCA_937925735.1 uncultured Collinsella sp.
CCGTTGGCCGTCCTGCCGCCCTTCGCCTCGAGGGCGGAGGAGGGGCGCTTGGCGGACCTGATCACGTACGTCCCGTCGGCGAGGTCGCCCGCGTGCTGGGATGCGAGCTCGTCGGCGCGCTGAGCTTTAACTGACTCCGCAACGACAGAACCATAGGAATAATTCATATCAACGTAGCCGTTAACACCCGGAACAAGACCATCGCTCGCATATTGCCAAATACTGTAATTGCCAGTGTAATCACACTGATAGTTATACTGCGCAATCCAATGGTCCCATGCGGATGACTTAAAAACCTGATCAGTCAAGACGTTGTTAAACCAATACAGATTCGCGTAAATACCAACCGAATATCCAGCGCTAGTAATGCGGTTGCAAAAAATTGAGGCCCTGGAAGCAATTCCAGCTTGTCTACCCTCTGCGATAATGGAATTATCTTCAAGATCGTAATAAACGGGAAGCTGCGGGGTATGTCCTGCCAAATTATCGATCACAAACGAAGCTTCATCTTCCGCCTGCGAGTCATCCCACGCATATGAATATAAGTATATGCCGTAAGGAATTCCTAGGCGTTCGCACTCAGAGATATTCCTTTGAAATTGGTAGTCGAGTCGGCCGCCGAAAGAAGGAGCGCCGAACCCAATTCGAAGAATGGCAAAATCGATACCAGAAGCCTTAACAGCTTCCCAATCAACTTTTTTTTGATGTTCGCTGACATCGATACCCTCAGCAGTCGCCCCAGTTGGCAAATCCGTTATCGATAATGTCGAGATACCTTCGTCTTCAGAGGCGTTGAGCGAAGAAACGATTTCGCCATTTTCATATCTCCACGAGTTTTCAACTAATGATCGCGAGGTATCGCCATAGCAAGAGTGCGCGAACGCAAGCCCAAATAGCAGTAAAGAAATTCCAAATAGTATTTGTCTTTTTATTTGACGCATGCACATATCCTTCGAACGAAAAACGTTGCAATCATATCAAAGTGAGAGAGCTCGAAAAAAATCGCCTCTCTTTCGCCTCTACAATCCAGCCACAAGCAATCTTTCATCCACCCTTAATTAATTCGCCAAAAAGCAGGTAGGGCAAGCGTGGCGCAATTTAATCAAACTTGTATTAACCCATTTAACTGCAATTACACTACACATCTGCCACATAATTATTATCAAACAAATGACAATCCATACCATGCAACGGCATCCCGACTCTCTAAAGTGAGAAATACTCGCTCTCAGCGGATAAGTTCGGCCCCAACCACGGATCGCCACCCAAGAAGAACTCCGGCCAGCGCTGCATGAACAGTGCTTGCTCGCGCTTCCAGCGGCGCAGCTTTTCCTCGCTGGCCTCTTCCCTGCCGCGCGAGGTGAACTCGTAGTGGTACAGCTCGGCATAGGGCGTAAAGACGGTACGGTAGCCCGCCTCCCACACACGCAGGCAAAAGTCCGCATCGTTAAAGCCGACGGCGAATTCCTCGTTGTAGCCTCCGACCTGCTCAAATACGTCGCGTCGGACCATCTGAAAGGCGCCCGTCACGGCGCTAAAGTTGCCCGGCCGCACGGCACGGGCAAGATAACCCTCGCGCTTTGCCGAGAAGTCCTGGTTGGCATGAGCAAGTGCGCCACGCACGCCGACCAAAATGCCAGCGTGCTGCACCAAATAATCGGCAAAGTAGAGTTTGGCGCCCACCACACCCGCATCAGGACGCTGCAGATAGCCCATCATCTCTTCGATAAAATCGGGGCTTATGACCTCGGTATCGTTGTTGAGCAGCAACAGGTAGTCGCCCTTGGCATGCTCAACGCCAAAGTTGACGATCTGAGAGTAATTGAACTCGCCCGGCCAGTACACAACGCGCGCGATGCCCTTGCCTTCGGATGCTGCAGCCACGCATTCCGGCAGGGTTTCGTAATACGCAAACGTCTCCGGGGCTTCGCTGTTGTTCTCCACCAAGACGATCTCGTAATTGGCATACGTGGCCTTCTGGGCGATAGACATCACACAGGCATCGAGCGTCTCAACGTGGTCCTTGGTGGGAATCACAATACTCACCAGCGGCGCAGGCTCCGGCAGCGCATAACGCATGCGATAGACAAACGGTGTCTCGGTATCCTCGACCGTTCCGTGAACGTCCAGCGAGTCAAAGTGGCGCTGCAGCGCCAAACGACCAGCTTCAATGGCATACGGCTTGCTATCTGCAGAGCCATCGGCGGTGGAACCGGGGTGCACACGCCAGTGATACAACACGTGGGCAATATGCTCAAACCGTGCGCCCGATGCAAGGCAGCGAAGCGTCAGGTCGTAATCCTGGGCACCCGCAACGTCTTCTGGGGACGTGCCAATGTGATCGATAAGCGCCTTCTCCACCATCAGAAAATGCGTCACGCAGTTATGGCTATAGAGCAGGTCGACGTTGAGCTGCGTCTTAAATACTGGCTGACCCCACTCCCCCGTTTTCTGGAACATGTCCTCGTCGCAGAACAAGACCTGGGGACGCTCGCCCTCGGCAGCCTTGTTCAGCGCGGCAACATAGTGGAATAACGCGTCCGGTTCCAGAATGTCGTCATGGTCCAAGAACGCGATGTAGTCGCCCGTCGCTTGCTTGATACCTGCGTTGGTGTTGACCACAATGCCGCCGTTGCCGGGAAGCTCAATGCGACGGATGCGCTCGTCGTTGGCACCTGCCGCAAGGGTGGCCACCGCGTCCCATTCGGGCGAGGCGTCCATAAGCAGCAATTCCCAGTTGTCATAACTCTGGGCTAGCACCGAGTCCAGCAGCTCGCGCAGGAAGACCCGATCAGTCTTGTAGCACGGCACCACAATACTCATGAGCGGCCTGTAGGCGAATGCCGCCGCGGCGACGCGCTGACACGTCAAGTCGCCCGGCTTTGCGCGATGTTGATCAAACCAGCGTCGATAAGCGGCGTCGTCCGCGCGTGCATCCTTCATGCGATTCCAGCTATCGTCAACCATGCCGTTGTACAGGCGACCATCCATGGCGCAAAATCCACTCTGGATTTGGCCCGTAGGATCAGCCGCAATCGCAACAAAATCGCGTATATCCTGAGGCATCTCAACGCTCAGATACGTTATATTGACGCGACATCCGTTCTGCTGGGGAACATCGACCTGCGACTCAAACACATGCACCGTGGCATCGATGGCGTTCATATGCGTATCGAAGATCTGGAGCTCAGGGGTGCACTGGGGGTCTCCCGACCAGGTAACCTCATAGCGCCAGACGGCGCCCTCATCTGCCGGTAAATAACGAACGGCATCGATCTCGTATCGACCGCAGCACTCGCCGCGTTGCGCATCGCGAACGAGCGCGCACATCGCAGGCTTTGCTTTGTAGTTAATCTTAGATTCCAGCTTGGCAATACGACTGTCAAGGCGAATGGAGCCCAGCCTTTTGCCGCCGGACGCAAATGAGACGTCAATTGTAGAGCCGTCCATAAACGGAAGCACCAAGACGACGAGCTCACGCTCATAATCGGCAACGGAGGGGCAAAGCGCAAGCACGCGGCCATGATCGACCGCCAGCGCCAAGGATGGCACGCAAGCGCCATTGGTCATCGCATGAGCAAAGGCCTGGGAACCCTCCTGCTCAATAAGCCCCGCGATATCCTGGCCGACAAAGCGAAGCAGCACAAACAGGCGGCCCTGGCTGCGGCAAAGCGCCAAACGCTTGATACTCATCTACACTTCTCGCTTTCCCAGGGCATTCGCAGCCATGCGCTTGCACGCACCCAGGTGCCCAAACCTCAAGACGTCGTAATCGAACATGAGCTTTTTGCACGAACGAGCAGCAGGCGCCTTACCGACAAGTGCCGCACGCACCATAGCGGCAACAGAAGGAGCGCATTGTGCGAGCGCAGCATCACTGTCCACGGCAGAACCATCAAGCGCCGCGGCGACGGCAGCAAACACCTTGCCGCAGCCCACGCTCAGCAGCCTGAGCGCATCGTACAGCACCAAATCGCACAGGAAGTACGCCAGGTCATCGGCATGCTGATCGTCGAGCCCATCACGGTGCCAATCGGCCAGTACCGCTGAGTAAATCTTCACGTGCTCCAGCAAACGCGTCTCGTCGTCATAGCGCATGGTGTCCATGAGCGAGCCTTTGCGTGCCACGCGATAGTCGTACAGCTTGTTCGAGATAAGCGCGGTCTTGCGCGAGCGACCGTACACGGCAAAATCAAAGACCTGATCCTCGCCATATTTAACGGTTTCGTCGAACACGATCCCGTTGCCCAGCAAAAACTCGCGTTTGCAGGCGGTGCGCCATGCAAAGGGGCGAGACGCTTCCTTAAACAGCAGGTCGGAGCTATAGCCCTCAAACGAAACGTCGCGCGGGCTCAACACGTAGTTAAGCCACGGATACCCCGCCTCCAACGGATACGGATTTGCGCCAAAGGTCAAAACGTCGCAATCCTCACGCTCAAAGGCATCAACGATTACGCGGCACGCATCAGGCGTAAACCGGTCGTCGGAATCCAAAAACGCAACGACAGGCGCCTTGGACGCAGCGATGCCCGCATTGCGCGCGCTCGACAGACCACCGTTGGGCTTATCGACAAGCTTAAAGCGCGCATCCTTTTCGCAATAGGCAGCGGCGATGTTGCGCGAACCATCCGGCGAGCCATCGTTAACCAGCACGCCCTCCCAATCGGGCATATCCTGCGCAAGTAGGGAGTCCAGGCACCATGCCAGGCACTCCTCCACCTTGTAAATGGGAACGACGACGGAAATCTTAGGGGTAGCCATAGTCACGCGCTCCTACTGTGCCGCCGGCACGTCATCGGGATGCGGGTTATCACCGTAGGCGCGCTGATACGTCAACACGCGCCAGACCAGCGGCAGACCGCCAATCTTAAAATAGTGCTTAAACGTATTGAGCTTGCCCGGCTTCTTAAAATCAAAGCGCGAATCGATATAGGCGCGGGGCGACTTGACCATCAGTCGCAAGTCGGTCTCGCCGCGCGGGTCGAAGAGCGACAGGTCAAAGCGACCGGCATCCCAATCGGCCTTGAGCTCAGGAGATGCCTTCTCCCAAAACTGCTCGCGCAATTCGTCGACCAGGCGCTCATCATTCCAGCGGTACGTATCGACCTTCATGCGCATTAAAATGCCCTGGAGCCGAGCCTTGAGCTCGGGACGTTCATCCAAAAAACGTTGCATCTCGGCATATTCGTCGCACACGCAAAACACCTTGTTGGGCGAATTAACAGAGCTCTTCTCGTTATCCTGGCGATAGCACAAAATGGGATCCGCAATAAACGCGGCACGCTCGGCGCACGCCCAAACCTTAAAGTTAAAGCCTGCGTCCTGATACGAGGCGCCCGGCGTGGGGAGGAACCGGATCTGGTTGGCGTTGAGAAACTCGCGCCGATAGATGGCAGACCAAATGGAAGGCTTGCGGTAGAAGATACCCGGGCGATCGACGGGGCGATACGCCGCACCCGTCATATGCTCGTCGATAATCCCAAAAAGCTCTCGGCGCTCGCTGGGCGTGGACCAATACAGATAGAAATCACCTTTAACCACATCAGCGTGCTCGGCATCTGCCTTGGCAACCAGCTTTTGAAGCGAGTCCTCAAACATAAAGTCATCGGACTCCAAAATGCCCACGTACTCACCGCGCGCCATCTCCAGGCCGCGGTTCATCGAATCGCCGTAGCCGCTATTGGCCTTGTCGATCATCTTGACGCGTGCATCACGCTCCATGTACTCGCGGATGATATCCGGCGAGCTATCGGTAGAGCCATCGTTGATGCAAATGATCTCAATGTTCTTGAGCGTCTGCGCAATGGCAGAATCGAGGCACTCGCGTAAGTAACGCTCAACATTGCAGATGGGAACAAGCAGCGAAACTTTAGGGGTATCAGAGTTCTGCAAGAGAACCTCCTGTTGAATAGCGTGTAACAGGGTTATTTTAGCAGCGAAGCAACGGCGCGCAGCAGCGCCCAGAATTAGATAAAGCGCTCCAGGCAGGCCTTGAAACCACGGGTCGAAAGATAGAACAGTGTGGCGTCTGCCATCGAAACGCCCGAGGTCGCCGCAACGAGCTTATGGGCAACACGGCGAACGGCGCCTTTGGCAGGCATATCCGCCCACTCCGTTCCCAAAAACGTCGTGAAATCCATATTGACGCGACCGGCCACCCGATGGAAACCATCGGCGTCCAGACGCGCCAAGTCAAACACGATAAGGTCCAAGAACCAAGTGATCAGCTCGCCGGGGCACAGGTCCAAAAGGCTGTAAGCCGCCCAATCCTTCAAAACTTCCTCGAGCATTCTCGTATGGGCATCGAGCTTTATGGCGCGAGCCTCGGCGCTGTTGAACTCGTGCGTTGCCGAGTCGTTCTCCATCACGTAGTGGTAGAACTTGTCCGGCATGACAACGGTCTTGCGGGCAAGCGCATAGGCCGCAAATTGAAATACAACATCCTCGCCCAAGGCCAAGCCGGGGGCAAAGCGAATGCCTTCGCGATTGAGCAGCTCGCGCGAAAAAGCCGCGCGGCAGGCATAGGGCTGTGCGTTTGCGTGGAACAGTAGCCGGGGATTACGGGCGCCGAAGGTACTAGCTTTGGGGCTCATGAGTTGCTGGACGCGTTTAGGTGCGGCGTCGGACGGCTCGCAAACGCCGCCAAAAACGGCGACCTCAGCATCTGAAGACTCCATGGCATGCAGCACGCACTCGACCGTCTGAGCGTCGATGTAATCATCGGCGTCTACAAAGAAGATGACCTCGCCATCGGCCGCATCGATACCGGCATTTCGAGCGCACGAGACGCCTGCGTTTTCCTGGTCAATCACCAGCACACGGTCGTCGGCCTGCGCAATTTGACGCAAGACGCCCAGCGAATCGTCAACCGAACCGTCGTTGATACAGACAACCTGAATCGAGCGCTCAGACTGTGCCAGCAGCGAGTCGAGGCATCTCTGAATGGAGCGCGCAGAGTTGTACACGGGAACGACAATAGTCGCTTTGGGAATCGAGGCCTCTCCCATACCGACCTACCCCCTCAGCGATTCGATGAGGAAGGCGGCGACCACACCAGGGCCTCCAACCGAGGCATAATACTTAGCGCGCCCCAAGGCACCATCCGTTGCAAAGTGCGGATGCTCGTCAACCCAGCCCTCTGGATCTTTGAGGATGGCAGCGAGATTCGCGCGCTTCCACGGCTTAAGATCGTCCAGCGAAAACTCCCCGGCGTCCAAGGCCGCTTGGAATTCCTTGGCCATCTGCACCAGGAACTCCTTATAGAACTTGGGTGCCAAGCGCACATAGTTCCACATATACGAATCGTATTTAATGAGCTGATTGAACTTGAGCATGCGGGCGACGTCATCGCTTGCGTGATCGCGAGCATAATCTTCTCGGATCCAGCGCTCGATTTCGGCATACTCGGTATTGACGCAAAAGACCTTAGCCGAAGAATTGACCGAGGAGTTCTCGTTGTCCTGACGATACGAAAGCACGGCATCGTGCAGGTAAACGGCCTTGTCGGCGCATGCGATCGCCTTAAAGGCAAACGACGTGTCCTGAAAGGATGCTCCCGGAGTCGGCAGGAACTTGATGCCGTTGCGCTCAAGAAAATCACGGCGGTACACGGCCGACCAAATCGACGGCTTTTGCTTAAAGAACTGCGTCGTGTCGCTCGGATGCACCGGCTTGTCACAGTCCCTTGCCTTAAACATCTCGTGCAGCGAGCGGCGCTCCTCGGGCTTAGACCAGTAGAAGTCAAAATTTGCCTTCGCAAAGTCGATATTGAAGCGCTCGGCAGCTGCCACGAGCTTCTCCAGCGCATCGGGCGCCATAAAGTCATCGGACTCCAGAATGCCCACGTACTTGCCGCGCGCCATCTCAAGCCCGCGGTTCATGGAGTCGCCGTAACCGCTATTGGCCTTGTCGATCATCTTCACACGCGCGTCACGCTCCATGTACTCGCGGATAATCGCCGGCGAGTTGTCGGTAGAGCCGTCGTTGATGCAGATGATTTCGATGTCCTCGAGCGTCTGCGCCACGGCGGAATCGAGGCACTCGCGCAGATAGCGCTCAACGTTGTAGATGGGAACAAGCAGCGACAGGACAGGGCCGCCAGGGGAATTAGTAGACAAATGTGCTCCTTAGGAAATACCTGCCGTTAATGGTATCAAAGGGTCGTCCCGCCCGCGGGCGTTTATATAATCTATGGAGCCCGCAGAGGCAAACCGATACGAAAGGACGTCATGCAGCACAAAGCCGCACGCAACATAGTCATCGAAGCGCTGCGCTTAATCGCGGTCGCCACGCCCATGGCAGGTTCCTGCGTTTTATTCAAACCTTGCCAACATGGCGCAGCGGCCCTTTACAATAGGTGCCGTCCAAACGACGCATTCGATAGCTTCCGTGCGGCGCTCGCCCGCCACGCGTGAAAGGATATATTCCCCATGACTTCCACCCTTCCCGCTCCCATCGACAAGCTTGCCATCGTCGTCGTCACCTATAAGCGCCAGGAGCTTCTGGCCAACCTGTTCGACTCCATGACCGAGCTCACGGCAACGCCTTGGCGTATCGTGATCGTCGACAACGAGAATTCACGCGAGACCGAGGCCATGTGCGCCGCATTCAACGAGCGCCTCGCCAACCTGTGGGGCATCGACACTGACCAGCCAGATGCACAAGGCGGCACCGACCGTGTCATCTACGACCCGCAGCTTGAAAACGGTGGCGGCGCAGGTGGCTTCTCCGCTGGCACCAAGCGCGCCTACGACCTGGGCGCGCAGTGGTTTTGGGTCATGGACGACGACGTGCTCGTTATCCCCGAGGGAATTGAGCGCCTGGCCAAATGGACGGACCGCTACGACGTCATCCAGGGTTCGCGCCTGGACTTCGACGGTGGCGCCTTCTTTTGGCAGTACCAGCTCATCCTTTCGCTTGGTATCCCCAACCCCATCGCTAAGTGGGACCTGGGCCCCGAGGGCTACCGCACCATGAACCAGCTGTGCTTTGAAGGCGGCCTGTTCTCGCGCCGCGTAGTCGACCAAATCGGCCTGCCCGATGCGCGCTTTTTCATCTACGGCGACGATGCCTGCTACGGCTATGTTGCGAGCCAGCACTTCCCCGCCGCCGTGGTTGCCGACGTGGTGCTCAAGCGCGCCCGCGCCGTCTCTAACTGGGACATCGCCGGCAAACGCCAGCTTAACTCCACGAGCGACACCAACCGCTACTACATCATGCGCAATCGCGGCTTTTTGGCCCGCTACATGCAGATCTACGGTGACTACCACCCCATGCTGTTCCGCCTGGGCAATGCCGCAACCTTTTGCAAGGAGTTCATTCGTCTGGCAGCGGTCGACAAGTGCTTTAAGACCGGCATCCCGGCGCTGCGCCGTGGCATGAAAGACGCTCGCAAGATCATCAAAGATCCCAACTGGAAGCCCATGCCGCCCATGAAGGACGCAGAGTAGCGGACACCCCTACAGCCGCTGGCACACCGCTGCCACACGACACCCGTCAAACCCGAATCCCCAGCGCATGCGGCCCACACCGGGTCGCGGTACGCGAATCTTGTCGATGCCGTCGCGCTCTATGTCGAGCAGTGCCTGAACGGCCAGCAGCTCCAGGCCGAGCGCGTCTACGCCGGGGTCATACATCATGTTGACCGTTATCAGCGGACGCTCGTCGAGCATGCCGATCGTGTCTGCCACGTCAAACACGGTGCCCGTAGGAAATACCTGGATGTCCCAGCGATCCGCGCCACGCTTTCGCCTCGAGGCAGGATTGGCATAGCCCGGCAATCCAAAGCAGAGCCCCTGCAAGAGCAGGTGATATGGCAGCTGCGCATCTGGGTTGTTCACACCGATTCCCGCATCTCCCAGGATGCGGTCTAACGCCCGCTTTACCGCATCCTCGTCCCCACGGCACAACCCGTCTCGAAACGCATCGACATCTCGAACGTCCTCGGCAGCACGCTCAAACCAATCAATAATCACCAGACGAAAGGTCTGGCGAAGCTCGTTATTGGGCAACCGCAGAGCACGGGAGCAGCTGTCATGCTCCGGTTCTTCAGTCATATCAGTCGTCAGGAAACCGGACAGATACAGCGCCGTCCACAGGCCATCATCAGACGAGGCCTCTAGCCCCGCAGCACCCAAACAGACTGGGACCTCAACGCATCCATGGGCCTCGAGCAAATCGAACAGAGCCGAAAGGCGATCAAGATTCCAGTCACAAACTACTCTACTTAGGCAATCGGCATACCCATACAGATCGGCTCGCACAGGCGCCGTGCAGCCTCGGTCCAGAAAACCGATCACACGCGCCGGACTCGAGCAATAGGCCCTGCCAAACCGATATCCCTCGAGCCATTCACGCGCATCATCAAGGTGTTCCTCGCGCCCAGCATGATTCAGCAGAGCCTCGACCTCGGCATCCGAAAAGCCGAACCAACGGTCGCACCACGTCGAAAGGGGCGTCGAAAGACAATACGAGCAACCGCGCAAAGAAAGCGCCGCTTCGGCAGAACCGGGACGCTCCCCCATCAGACACGTCAACCGTAGCGAATGGCCCGCGGTGGCAATGGCGTCGAACAGCACACGATCGAGCAGCTCCGCCGGACCGGCGCCGGAAGCGTCCCTCGCGCTCGCGCTGGGTGACCACGCCGCGTCGTACCCATCAACGAGCAATACAACCTGCTCATCGCAGGCCATCTCCAGCAGCTCAATGAGCACACCGAGCACCGAGCCAACCTCGTCCGCGCTCGCCACGCCACGCGCAACGCGTTCGATGTGACGCACCTTATCTCGTGTTAAATCCGGAGCCTCCAAGAGCGCCAACAGACGAGCGCATTCGCCCGAAAGAGTATCGCGCACGACGTCGGCAACAGCGGCGCCAGGCCTCGCAGCGCCAGAAAAGTCCAGCGATATCACCGGATAGCAGGCGTACTCGCCCCGATAGCGCCCGCCGTCCGCATCCCAAATCTGAGTTTCGGCAAACAAGCTCCAGCAAGCATGACCAACCACGGGATGCTCCAGAAAAGCCTTGAGCATCGACAAGTTCATGCTTTTGCCAAAACCCTCGGGTCGGCAGCACACCATAACGGACGCATCGCAATCCAGCATATCGGCAATAAACATAGTCTTGTCGACCAGCGCGCAGCAACCAAGAGCCTCCGCATAGTCGTGCATGCCGATGGGCAAAACCACATCGTCGGTACAGCCGATTAGACGTACGCCAAAGCCGGCAGCACAACCATTATTTGCCTGTTCAGACATTGCAACGTTCCCCCTAAATCGCAGCACGATTCCAATTGTAATGACGGCCTCTCACGTACTGATGTAGCGCGCAAACATATCGGGCAACGGTAGCAACATGGGGTGTGAGGGGGCATAACTAATCGTTGCACAACAAAACAGGGCCCGATGCATTCGCGCCGGACCCCGTCCCAACTCTTTAGTTATTCAGCAACCGAGAAGCTACTCCTCGGAACCGTCCTCGCCAGCGGCCTTGTTCTCCTGATCGAGCTTATGCTTGCCACTCACAATAGACGTGGCACCCAGCGTGGCCAAGCTTGCACTGGCAAGGCTCGCCATAACGATGAGGTCGCCCGTCTTGGGCATGTTACCGCCCGAAGACTTGGTCGTGGTAGTCGTCGCGGCGGACGTAGTACCACCTTTGTCACCGGACTTCTGAGCATCGGCGTCGGACTGCTTCGCGCCCACGCCGGCGGAAGCATCAGAAGCGCCGTCGGCATTGGAGCCGAAGCCCCGGTCAGACGCCCCCTCATCAGAAGAAGAGCCGCCGTTAAAGCCCGCCATCAAAGACCATCCCAGCATGGATCCAAGCTGCTCGCCGGCAGAAGGCTTGTTTTCTGTCGAGGAATCACCAGCATCGGCGCCCTCGTTAGAACCGTCCTCGGAAGCATCGGAGCCAGAATCATTAGAGGAGCCAGCATCGGCAGAGGAATCGCCAGCGCCGCTGGAAGCACCTGCATCGGTAGAGCCAGAAGTCGTGCCATCCGTAGCGCCATCGGAGCCAGAAGTCGACGAATCGCCAGAAGCAGCGTCACCAGACGCAGCCCCGCCGTTACCAGCATCATCGCTGCCCGCATCAGTCGAGGGCGCATCCGTATCGTTATCGTTGCCCGCACCGTCATCGGTACCAGGCGTCGGTGCGGCGGGAGCAGCGGGCGCCATGCTCGGACCGGGCGTCGGCGCCGGCGCGGGCTCTGGCTCAGGCTCCACGGGCGTTGCCGCGGCAGCCTCGTCCTCGGCAATATAGACCAGACAATCCTTGAGCTCATTGCGGTAGCGGTTCTTCCAGCCCTCGTGGTACTGGGGCTGGCTTGCATACTTGGTCGCCACATTATTGACCACGCTGTTGGAAAGCGCCGTCACAAACTCGCGGTCGGTCATGCTGTTGGAAAGTTTTGCCCAGCGGAAAAAGTCCTGGCAGCCACCGGTGCCGCACATATTGGTGATACTCCACACCATGCCCTTGACGCAGTCGGCGCGACCGGAGATGTCAATGCCAAGAGCGCTCTTGAGCCATGCCTCGGTCACCGCATAGTACGAGTTGTACGCATAGGCATCCTGCAGCGCCGAGAACTCAGTAGGGTCGGTATTATAAGCGCCCTGGAAGGCCTCCTGCGCAATACGTCCCAACTCGGTGAGCTGGCCGTTCGCGTACATGGGATTGTTCGCGTTGGAAACCTCGCTCCCGCGATCGATCGCGGCCTTAAGCATGCCGTACTTGGCAGAATCGTAGTTATAGACCTGCTTCATAAACGGAATGAGCGACCAACGACGGTCGAACTGGTAATAGCCTAGCGCGTTATAGCCATCGCCATACGAAAAGCCCTGGTTATAGTTGCCATGGCTCTCGTACTTGGTAAAGTACTTCATCTCGCGAGTCACGTTGACAAACGAGACCCCCTGAACCGACCTCAGCACGCCCGAGAAGGACTGCTGGGTGTAAAGGCCCTTATCGATATCGGTGGCATCCGAGGCAACGCCCGGCGTGGGCTCCTCAGCAACAGCAGTCACAGGCGCGGCAACGGTGCCAAACGAAAGCGCCAGCGTCAGGCCCGCCACAATCGCGGAATGCTTGGGCTGCATAAGATCCTCCCTGCATTGGTGTAGTTAAAGTGCAGTTTGCAAAGATGAACTTAAGTATTGCAGCTTGCCCGTTGTTGCACAACAACCCCTCGGTAAACGGCAACAACCCTCCGCGAAATCTTAAGGAATTGCGCTCGGGTTACAGTTTGATATTCGGGTTACAGTTTGATATCGAAGTTGATCTCGGGGACTGCGGCTAGGTCGGCCAACGTCACGCCGTCGACGTACTTTTCGATCACGTCGTCCAGACCGCGCCAAAACTTGACGGTCGAGCAAAGGTCGCTGCGGGTACAGCTATTGTCGATACCATCGCACGCCACCGGAGCCGTGCTGCCCTCGACGGCACGCAGGATGTCGCCGGCACGCACCTCGGAGGGGTCCTTGGCCATCATGTAGCCGCCGCCCTTGCCGCGTACGCTCTTAAGCAGGCCCGCCTTCATAAGCGGACGAACCAGCTGCTCCAAATACTTTTGCGAGATATGCTCGCGGTCGGCGACCTCGCGCAGGGCGATTTTGCCCTCGACGTCGCCAAGCGCTGCGATATAGATCATCAGACGGAGGGCATAGCGGCCCTTAGAAGAAATGAGCATACCTACCCTCTCATCGTTGCCGGGACAAAATACCAGGCTTGTTTATCCCAAATCTTATGCACGCGGGGCAAACAAGCCTGATTATTATGTCCCACATCTAAAAAGTCGAGTGGATTAGTCGGGTTTTCCCTTGACTAACGCCGAACCCATAGTAACTTTATTCCGAGAAGATTCCTAGGGTTTAGTACACCTATGAGTACACCATATACAGAGAGGGACAGCATGAGCGCAAATCCGCTGCTTTCCATCGAAGGTCTGACCGCCTCCGTGGACGAGAAGACCATCCTCCACAATGTCAACCTCAACGTCGCCGCCGGCGAGACCCACGTGCTGATGGGACCCAACGGCGCCGGCAAGTCCACCCTCGGCCACCTGGTCATGGGCGACCCCGTCTACACCGTGCAGGACGGCCGCATCGTCTTTGACGGCCAGGACATCACCGAGCTCACCACCGACAAGCGCTCGCGCGCCGGCCTGTTCCTGAGCTTCCAGGCCCCGGTCGAGATCCCGGGCGTGCCGCTGTCGAGCTTTTTGCGCGCCAGCATCGCCGGCCGTCCCGGCCTGGAGATGAAGGGCAAGGAGTTCCGCCGTCGCGTCAAGGAGCTCGCGGCCGAACTCAACATGGATACCGCCTATCTCAACCGTGAGCTGGGCGTGGGCTTTTCGGGCGGCGAGAAAAAGAAGGTCGAGATGCTCCAGCTTCTGCTGCTGCAGCCCAAGCTCGCCATCCTGGACGAAACCGACTCGGGCCTGGACGTCGACGCCCTGTCTACCGTCAGCCATGGCATGGACGCCTACCGCAAGAGCTGCGACGGCTCCATGCTCATCATCACGCACAACACGCGCATCCTGGAGCATCTGGATGTCGACCGCGTCCACGTTATGGTCAAGGGCCATATCGTGCGCGAGGACGACGCCTCGCTGATCCCCTGGATCGACAAGAACGGCTTTGAGACCTTCGAGCGCGAGGCCGCCGAGCAACGCGCCAAGGCCGAAGCCGACGCTGCCGAGCAGCAGGCGTAAAGGGGCGACGCAATGACCAAGAACCGCACCGAGGTTGCGGACATCGACCGCAGCCTCTACGACTTCACCTATGGCGAGGAGGGATTCGAGCGCCTCGACGCCGGCATCACGCCCGACATCGTGCGCGAGATCAGCGCCAAGAAGGACGAGCCGCAGTGGATGCTCGACCTGCGCCTCAAGTCCCTCGAGATCTTCAATCGTTTCCCCGACCCGACGTGGGGCCCCTCCATCGAGGGCCTGGACATGGACAACATCGTCACCTACGTCAAGCCCAACACCGACCAAAAGCACGACTGGGAGTCGGTGCCCGACGACATCAAGAACACCTTTGAGCGCCTGGGCATCCCCGAGGCAGAGCGCAGCTACCTGGCGGGCGTCGGCGCGCAGTACGACTCCGAGCTGGTCTACCACAACATGCAGGACACTGCGTCCAAGATGGGCATCGTCTACTCCGGCATCGAAGAGGCCCTGCACGACCCGCAGTGGGAGCCGCTCATCCACGAGAAGTTCATGACGCTCATCCCGCCCACCGACCACAAGTTTGCGGCCCTGCACGGCGCCGTGTGGTCGGGCGGCTCGTTTGTCTATGTGCCCAAGGGCACCAAGCTCGATTTTCCGCTGCAGAGCTACTTCCGCCTTAACGCCAAGGGCGCCGGCCAGTTTGAGCACACGCTCATCATCGTCGAGGACGATGCCGACCTGCACTTTATTGAGGGCTGCTCCGCGCCCAAGTACAACGTGGCCAACCTCCACGCCGGTGCCGTCGAGCTCTTTGTGGGCAAGCGCGCGCATCTGCGCTACTCGACTATCGAGAACTGGTCCAAGAACATGTACAACCTCAACACCAAGCGTGCGCGCGTGGACGAGGACGGCGACATCGAGTGGATCAGCGGCTCCTTCGGCAGCCACGTGGGCTACCTCTACCCCATGAGCGTGCTCAACGGTCGCCGCGCCCGCTCGAGCTTTACCGGCATCACCTTTGCCGGTGCCGGCCAGAACCTCGATACCGGCTGCAAGGTCGTGCTCAACGCGCCCGACACCTCGGCAACCGTCGAGACCAAGGGTATCTCCAAGAGCGGCGGCATCCAGACCTTCCGCAGCTCCATCGTGGCCACGCCTAAGGCCGAAGGTTCCAAAGCAACCGTGAGCTGCCAGTCGCTGATGCTCGACGACCAGAGCCGCTCCGATACCATCCCCGCCATGGACATCCGCGCCAAGAATGTCGACATCGGCCACGAGGCCACCATCGGCCGCATCGGCGACGACAAGGTGTTCTACCTGATGAGCCGCGGCATCTCGGAGGAAGAGGCCCGCACCATGATCGTCAACGGCTTTGCCAACCCGGTCTCCAAGGAGCTGCCGCTTGAGTACGCCGTCGAGATGAACAACCTGATCAAGCTCGAGATGGAAGGAGCGATCGGATAATGAAACAGACCACGAACACCGCTGCCACCACGCTCGAGCAGGTTAATGCGATGCCTGCGGCGACTTGGGATTGGTTGCGTATGAACCAGACCAAGCTTGAGCTTTCGGACGAGCTTGCCGCCGCTCCCGCCGAGGCCGTTGAGATCGAGGGGCTGGACGAGCAGTTTGCCGGCTCGGCCGACGCCTTCGACGCCGCCATGGATGCCATGGCCGAGCGCTTCCCCGAGCGCCGTGCCTCCGCCCCCGGCGACGCTGCCGACCGCGCCCGCATCACGCCAGAGACCGAGCTCGACGTGCCCGCCACCTCTGTCTACCAGGCCGGCGCCATCAAGCTCGAAGAGGAGCTCTCTCCTGCCGAGGCCTTCGAGACCGGCATGGGCGAGGCCGCCTACACCTATCTGGCCGATCACGCCACCGAGCGCATCGCCATCGATGTGCCCGCGTACCAGCACGCCACGGTTGCCGTGCGCGTAAGTGGCGTCGACGCAGCGGCTGCGATTGCCGCCATCGACGTCGTCGCCCGCCCGCAGGCAACGCTCGACCTCGCTCTAGCCCTGGACTCCCCCGTCAACGGCCAAGGCGTCGTGGGCTCCGTGCTGCGCGTGTGTGCCCACGAGTACGCCACCGTCAACGTGACCTGCACGCAGACGCTCGACGACAGCTGGATCGCGCTCGACGACACCGGTCTGTTCCTGGACGAGGGTGCGCGCGTCAACGTGCAGCACACCGTCCTGGGTGCCGGCGCCAGCGCCACCGGCCTTGCCGGCGACCTGCTGGGCGACACCGCCAAGGTAACGATCGATACCGATTACCTGGGCGCCCGCGAACAGGTGCGTGACTTTAACTACGAGCTGCGCCACCGCGGTCGCAAGACCGAGTGCGAGATCGACGCCAACGGCGTGCTGACTGGCACGTCCAAGAAGGTCTACCGCGGCACCATCGACCTCGTGCACGGCTGCAAGGGCGCCGTCGGCACCGAGCGCGAAACGGTGCTCCTGGCCAACAAAGGCGTCGACAACAAGACCGTCCCCGTCATCCTCTGCGACGAGGACGACGTCGCCGGCAACCACGGCGCCACCATCGGCCACGTCCGCGACGAGCAGCTGTTCTACCTCGCCTGCCGCGGCCTTGACCAAAACGCCGCCGAGGACCTGTTCATCCGCGCCAAGCTGGAGGACGCTGCGCTTTCCGCCACTGACGAGCGCACCCGCGCCGCCGTCGTCCGCTTGGGCAACAACCTGATCGACAACTTTGAGGAGGAGCTCGCATGATCGACACCGAGCACGTTAAATGCGACACCTGTACCGCACCGGAGCCTATGGAGCTCGACGCCAGCGATGAGGCCTCGCGCGGCTGGCCTACCGTCGACATCGAGACCAACCCCTACAAGGCGCAGTTCCCGCTGTTCCAGCAACACCCCGAGATCGCCTTCCTCGATAGCGCTGCCACCGCGCAGCGCCCCGCCTGCGTGCTCGACGCCGAGCGCGACTTCTACCAGCGCATGAACGCCAACCCGCTTCGCGGCCTGTACTCGCTGTCCGTCGAGGCCACCGAGGCTATCGCGAAGGTGCGCCAGCAGATCGCCGACCTCATCGGCGCTTCCCAGGCCAACGAGGTCGTCTTCACCCGCAACACGAGCGAGTCGCTCAATCTGGTCGCCAAGAGCTTTGCGCCTACGGTGCTCAAGCCGGGCGACGAGGTCGTCATCACCATCATGGAGCACCACTCCAACCTGATTCCGTGGCAGCAGGTCTGCCGCGAGACCGGCGCCAAGCTCGTCTACCTCTACCCCACCAAGACCGGCCAGCTCACGACCGAGGAGGTTCTGTCCAAGGTGGGCCCCAAGACCAAGATCTTGGCCGTGGGTCAGGTCTCTAACGTCCTGGGCGTTGAGAACCCGGTCAAGAACCTCGGCAAGCTCGTGCACAAGTACGGTGGCTATCTGGTAGTCGACGGCGCACAGTCGCTGCCGCACATGCCGGTCGATGTGGCCGACCTGGGCGCCGACTTCTTTGCCTTTAGCGCGCACAAGGCCATGGGCCCCATGGGCATCGGCGTGCTGTGGGGCAAGATGGACCTGCTCAACGCCATGCCGCCCATGCTCACCGGCGGCGAGATGATCGACTCGGTCACCGAGCAGGACGCCGTCTGGGCGCCCGTCCCCGAGAAGTTCGAGGCCGGCACGCAGGACGCCGCTGGCATCTTCGCCACGGGCGCGGCGCTTGACTACCTGGTCAACACGGTAGGCTACGAAAACATCCAGATCCGTGAGAAGGCACTCGTCCACTACCTGATGGGCGAGCTCATGCAGCTCGACTTTGTCCAGATCATCGGCTCCATCTATTGGGACAACCACCACGGCGTCGTCAGCTTTAACGTCAAGGGCATCCACCCGCACGATGTCGCGAGCATCATGGACATGGACGGCGTCTGCATCCGCGCCGGTCACCACTGCGCGCAGCCTCTGCTCACCTGGCTGGGCGTCGAGAACCTTGCCTGCTGCCGCGCCAGCGTGGCCTTCTACAACGACAAGGCCGATATCGACAAGTTCATCGCCGGTCTGCATCACGTTTGGAGCACGTTCAATGGGTAATCTGTACACCTCCACCACGTTTATGGAGCACAACTCACACCCCGACTACAAGTACGAGATGGATGCCCCCACGCACGAGCACGACGGCATCAACCCCAGCTGCGGCGACGAGCTCACCTTGCAGCTACGTGTCGAGAACAACGTGATCGAGGAGGCCTCGTTTACCGGCCACGGCTGCGCCATCAGCCAGGCTAGCGCCGACATCATGGCCGACCTCATCACCGGCGAGACAGTCGAGGAGGCTCGTCGTCTGGCAGAGCTTTTCCTCGCCATGATTCGTGGCGAGCAGCTCTCCGAGGAGGACCTGGAAGACCTGGACGAGGCCGCTCAGCTCCAGGACATCTCGCACATGCCTGCCCGCGTCAAATGCGCCGAGCTCGCCTGGCGCACCCTCGACGGCATGCTCGAGGGGCAAGCTAACCAGTAGCGGATGCCCCGAATCCAAGGATTTTGATTGCCGAGTCGCCTGATACGGGCGGCTCGGCTTTTTCATAACGAGTACACACGGCCCACGCATCCGGCGCTCCGTCTGTCATTTATCGCACGGCCAACCACGAACACGAGCGTTTTCCACCGTACCAAAGGCTTGCGGCAGGGCCACAGGCACGCCAGGCAATGTCCCAAGCCTCGTCTTGCTGGGCTCCGGCTCGCCTCGCGCCTACCGCGGACGGGTCCCATAGGGTGCGGCGTGCATTTTTTCGAGTATTCTGCACGCCAAGTCGTGTGTATACGCGTCGGAAGCGTTAATCAACATCTCCGGCGCCTTTATATTGCGTTTTAGAACAAGTATCGCGGCCTCAGGGGGCGCAAACATGAGCTTCGGGGGCACATCGGCAGGCATAAATAGCTTCGGGGCCCGTATGTTGCAAAATTGCGGCGGTGCCGACAGTACCACGATGCAGAAAACTCCGCTTTTTGCACGGCGCAGACGGGGGTAGGTACGGGCAAAACCGAGCTGAGGCGTTATTTTATGCAAGACGGCAATCGTTCTATGCAAATCAAGAAGCGCAGATACCGTACCAAGCTTTTAGAACAATGGTTGTGGCATATGGGAGACCCCAGCTGCGGTGCCCGGACGGCCCTATACCGCGTTTCCGCCAGTCCGCACCGCCGTTCGCACATAGGCACGCACAATGCGAGAAACGGTACTTTTGCCAATACCCGTATACCGCTCAATCTGACGCACCGTAAATCCGGCATCGTGCAATCCAACGATAACGGCATCGCGCCGCGCCGGCGGTGCGGCTTTAACCCCGTGGAGCGGAACCCCGAGGCTCTTCGCCAACCTGTCGGCAAAGGCGTGGCGTTCCCACTCCGTCTCTTTCATATCGCACAGCACCGGTTCGCCGCCGTCGGGCATCGCTAGCGAATAGGCAATAAAGCCCTCGGCAGAACCAAAAAGTTCAAGTACACAAGAAGGATCGGAAAATCCCCTCGTGACATCGGCCGCATCGCTGTCGTAAGCGCGCAGATGCTCCGCAAAGCTGCTCCAGGGATAACGCTCGATTAGGCTAATGCCCTCCTCCTGCGGATCGGCGTGTACGGAGCGAATAGCCTCCATCACCTGCCAGTCGGTATCGAGCGAGCGGCGCTCAAAACGCTCACGAAATAGGCAGCCCGCGCGCCCAGCGCGCTTATTGAACCGACGAGCATACGTCAACAGCAGCCTCTGCATAGCAGCGCTCATTTCGTCCTCGTAATCCAAAAGCACCAGATCCACGTAGTCGCTCATGAGACACCAGGCCACAATCGTCACCTGGGCATCGCGGCAGCAGTCGCGCATCAGTTCCAAAAACTCCCACCGGTCCTCGTCGCTCTCAAAGATCAACTGCCCGCCCATACCGCGGGCACAAACACGGTAAAAACCGGTGATCGTTTTCCAAACGCGCTGCATGGCGCTCCCTTCGCCGGGATCTGCTTACCATCCAATACATCACGATTGAAACGTGCCATCAAAACATTCACGCAAAATGGCACCCGTCGACGGTAAAAGGCGGCAAACCGATGGCGAACGGCAATATAGCCACAGGTCAAGCAACGCTGTCTTGCCAAAAGCTTGACCACAACCGAGCTCCTTCAACGGACCGCACAACCACAAACAGTTTAGTTAAATCGTTTCAATTGAAAGTTCCGCGCTTCTCGCTACGAAAACTGAGCCGTTCGCCGAATATTCCGTGCATTTCGCGGTATTATAGGGGCTGCATGTCATGTCCCTTTCGAAGGGTCGCCCGGCAATCGCCAGCCACGACCCCCAGACGGGACGCCAACACGATAGAGAGGAGAGGCATGCAGTACTCACAGGAAGTGGAGAACATGTGCCCCGTTGCCAAGGGTGCATACCACGGCCCCGCACCCATCCCCGAGGAGGGCAAGTGGGTCCAGGCTAAGGAGATTTCCGACATCTCCGGTCTTACGCACGGTGTGGGTTGGTGCGCACCTCAGCAGGGCGCCTGCAAGCTCACGCTGAACGTCAAGGACGGCATCATCGAGGAGGCCCTCGTTGAGACCATCGGCTGCTCGGGCATGACCCACTCTGCCGCCATGGCTTCCGAGATCCTTCCCGGCAAGACCATCCTCGAGGCCCTCAACACCGACCTCGTCTGCGACGCCATCAACGTTGCTATGCGCGAGATCTTCCTGCAGATCGTTTACGGCCGCAGCCAGACCGCGTTCTCCGAGGGCGGCCTGCCCGTGGGCGCCTCCCTCGACGACCTCGGCAAGGGCCTTCGCTCTCAGGTCGGCACCATGTTCGGCACCAAGGCCAAGGGCGCTCGTTACCTCGAGCTCGCTCAGGGCTACGTCACCCGCATGGCCCTCAACGACAAGAACGAGATCATCGCATTCGAGTTCCTGAACCTCGGCAAGTTCACCGACGCCGTCAAGGCCGGCAAGACCCCCGAGGAGGCCATCGCTGGCGCTATGGGCCACTATGGTCAGTGGGAGAACGCTGCCAAGTACATCGACCCGCGCACCGACGAGGAGACTCACTCCGTCGCCAGCGTGTTCCCGGTTCACGAGTAGAAAGGGAGGGAAATAACTATGACTGTTACGTTCGAAGGTTACGAGCGCCGCGCTGACAAGATCAACAAGTGCCTCGCCGACAACGGCATCGCCTCCCTCGAGGAAGCTCTGCAGATCTGCACCGACAAGGGCTTCAACCCGCGTGAGATCGTCAACAACACCCAGTCCATCGCCTTCCAGAACGCCGAGTGGGCCTACACCCTCGGCTGCGCTCTCGCTGTCAAGCGTGGCGCCAAGTCCGCTTCTGAGGCTGCTGCCATCATCGGCGAGGGCATCCAGGCCTTCACCGTTCCCGGCTCCGTCGCCGAGGACCGCAAGGTCGGTCTGGGCCACGGCAACCTGGGCGCCATGCTGCTCTCTGACGACACCGAGTGCTTCGCCTTCCTGGCCGGTCACGAGTCCTTCGCTGCCGCTGAGGGCGCTATCGGCCTGGCTCTGAACGCCAACAAGGCTCGCAAGAAGCCGCTGCGCGTTATCCTCAACGGTCTGGGCAAGGACGCCGCTCAGATCATCGCCCGCATCAACGGCTTCACCTACGTGAAGACCCAGTTCGACTACTTCACGGGCGAGCTCAAGGTCGTCGAGACCATCCCCTACTCCGATGGTCCCCGCGCCGCCGTCAACTGCTACGGCGCCGACGACGTCCGCGAGGGCGTTGCCATCATGTGGCACGAGAACGTCGACATCTCGATCACCGGTAACTCCACCAACCCCACGCGCTTCCAGCACCCCGTCGCTGGCACCTACAAGAAGGAGCGCCTCGAGGCTGGCAAGAAGTACTTCTCCGTCGCTTCTGGTGGCGGCACTGGCCGTACCCTGCACCCGGACAACATGGGCGCCGGCCCTGCCTCTTACGGCATGACCGACACCATGGGCCGTATGCACTCCGACGCCCAGTTCGCCGGTTCTTCCTCCGTGCCTGCGCACGTCGACATGATGGGTCTCATCGGCATGGGCAACAACCCCATGGTCGGTGCCACCGTCGCCTGCGCTGTCGCCGTCGAGGAGGCCCTCAAGGCCTAATCGCGCCCGCGCGATGCTCGTATAGTTGAGCTTTAGAGCCGCTACCCACCCGGGTAGCGGCTCTTTTTTGTCGCCGCAAAGCGTTCAAGAGCCGATATATCAGTTCTAATGGAACGTAAGGCGTAATGAGAAGGAGCCGCCAAACGCCCCTAACGCCCACGTGCCATATTCGCCCTTTGCCGATTTATCCAATCTTTGCGATACCTTTGTCGATCACCCGTGCGACAATGCCCCGGACGAGAAAGGAATCCGATGGAATCGACTGATGTACTGGTAATTGGATCTGGCATTGCGGGCCTTTGCGCCGCCATCGAAGCGGCACGCACGGGTGCAACCGTTGCCATCGCAAGCGCCGGCAAGACCATGAGCGGATCGAGCTTCTTCCCGGGCACCTGGGGCCTCGGGCTTATTGGGCCCGTTGACGAAGACGACGAGCAGGACCTTATCGACACCATCCAGGCCGTCGGCGGCGGCGTTGCCGACCCTACGCTCGTCCAGACGTTTGTCCACGGTATCCCCCAGGCCATCCAATGGCTCGAGCAAGATCTGGGCGTAGAACTCCAGCGTCCGCAAAGCGCCGAGAGCGCCCAGCAAAAGCAATTTATCCCCTGCTTTGACCATAAGACACGCAATTGGCGCGGCGTGACCCGCAAGCCTCTTGAAGACGCGTGTGCGGCCCAGATCAAGTCTCTTGGCATTCGTCTGCTCCCCCGACACGAGCTTATAGACCTTGTTGAAAGCACAACCGGAAAGATTACCGGCGCCGTGCTCTACAACCAAACAGACGAGCGCATCGTGACCTTTACAACAAAGGCCACCGTCATCGCAGCCGGCGGCACTGGCGGTCTATTCGAACGCAGCCTCACTTCGGCCGATGTACTCAGCTCCTCGCAGGCCATCGCGCTGGCGCACGGTGCATCGCTTACTAATATAGAGTTCATGCAGATGATGCCCGGTTTCATTGAACCTAAGCGCAACCTGGTCTTTAACGAAAAGACCTGGCGCTACGTCACGTTCGACCAACCGGTCGACATTGCCAACGAAAAGTTAGACGATCTGCTTGAGCAACGCTCAGGATATGGCCCCTTCACTTCGCGCTTGGCTTCTCGCGCCATCGATCTTGCCATCGATCAAGCAGGTGCCGAAGGCCTAGCGCTCCACTACGACTTCCCGCGAGAGAATGTCCCCGAGTTCGTGCAGACATTTGCCACTTGGCTACAAGACGAGCATGGTATCGCTCCGAGCGACGAGATGCGTGTGGCGATGTATGCCCACGCGGCCAACGGCGGCATCAAGATCGACAGGACCGCGTACACGGGCGTTGAGGACCTCTACGCCTGTGGCGAGGCAACAGGCGGCATACACGGCGCCGACCGCATCGGAGGGCTGTCGAGCGCCAATGGCATCGTATTCGGGCGCATTGCGGGCGCATCAGCGGCTCGAGCAGCACTGGACGCTCCGGAGGCTGACGCACCGGTGGATGTCGCCCTCCCCGAGCATGGCATCGCTACAGCAGTCGCCGAGCGCCTAACCCGCTGCCTCAAGCACACAATGAGCGCCTACTGCATGATCAACAGGACCGATGCGGGTCTATCCAAGGCGCTGCAGGAGCTTGAAAGCCTGCAAGATGAAGCCACGACTCTAAATAAGCCGCACGCCAATGACAGCGAAATCGCTGCCCTCGCCCGCCTGCAGTCGCAGATTCAGCTGGCTGCGGAGATGGTCAAAGCCATGCGCAAACGAACCGAAAGCCTAGGTTCGCACTATCGAGCGAATTAAACTGGACGCCTATCTAACGCAGAACACAACTAATCGATATCCATGGGTCCCGTGAGCCCGAAGTGACACGGGGCCCATTCGTGTCCGCACGACAGCGTATCCTTATTCTGAATACAGAGCGGGCAAAGCCCGCATAGACAATAGGCCAGCGAGGAGGAGATATGGATAGTAGAGATATCGAGAAGTGGCGTGTCGAACTTGATAGCTACGCCAATGTGGAAGACGGGGTTGAGTATTGGCTCGCACGCGATTTAATGGAACCCATGGGATACACTCGATGGGAGAACTTCGCCGAAGTTGTTAAGAGGGCAAAAGTCTCGTGCGAAACAAACAAAACTCCAGTTGATTCCCATTTTCGTGACACCACGAAAATGGTAACTGCCGGTGTCGCCGCTCGCGCGGTTAAAGACTACAAACTTACGCGCTATGCATGCTATTTAATCGCCCAGAACGGAGATTCAAACAAGCCAGAGATCGCACTCGCCCAGGCATACTTTGCCGTGCAGACGCGCCGACAAGAGCTCATAGAGCAGCGCTTCGCAGAGATTCAGCGCTTGCAGGCGCGCCACTCGCTATCCGATTCAGAGAAACAGCTCTCGGGTATTGCGTTCAAACGCGGCGTGGACTCCAAAGGATTCGCGATCATCAAGTCGAAGGGCGATGAAGCGTTATTCGGCGGCAGAAGCACGGCGGAAATGAAGCAGCAGCTCGGCGTACCCAAGAGCGCGGCATTGGCGGACAGGTTAGCCGATGTCCTCATCAAAGCAAAGGACCTTACGAACTCAATGACTGCTTTCAACGCAGAGGAACACGACCTGTACGGTCTGGACCAAATCAAGCAAGAGCACGTCGAGAACAACACAAGCGTGCGTGGCAGCCTCATCGACCGCGGAATTGTCCCCGAAAATCTACCACCTGCCGAGGACACAAAGAAGCTCGAGCGCCGTGTGAAGGCAGACGAGAAGAAACTCAAGGAGGGTACTGACGGATTTACCGATCCGCAGGGTAGACTCGATTTGTGAAAGCGGCTGTGCCCCGACGGGTTCGACCCCATACAAGGTCAACAAAAAAAGACGGCCAACTTTCGTTGACCGTCTTAACATGCTTTGGTGGGCCGTCAGGGGTTCGAACCCTGGACCTTGGGATTAAGAGTCCCCTGCTCTACCAACTGAGCTAACGACCCGATATCAACACGAAGCAAGAACTGGGGTGGGTAAAGGGACTCGAACCCTCGACCTACGGGACCACAACCCGTCGCTCTAGCCAACTGAGCTACACCCACCGTGTCCTGTGCGCTTCGCGCTCGACTATTATTGCAAGGAACGCCATGCGATGCAAGCCCCAATTTTCAAGAATTTTGAAAAGAGTTTTTCGAGCGCGTTTCGAGCAATTCCCACCCTTTTCATAGGAGTAAACTTGCCCCACTGCAAACCCTCGAAAGGACCGTCATGAAAGAACTCTCCAATCGCACGGCAACATTCACCGATTCAGTCATCCGCCGCATGACACGCATCTCCAATAAGTACGACGCCGTCAACCTCTCGCAGGGCTTCCCCGACTTCGATCCCCCGGCGCAGCTGCTCAAGAGCCTCAGCACCATCGCCGCCGACCCCAAGCCGCTCTATCACCAGTACTCCATCACCTGGGGCTCCCAGGCCATGCGCGAGGCGCTTGCCGCCAAGCAGGAGCACTTTATGGGCATGCCGATCAACCCCAACGAGAACATCGTGGTCACCTGCGGCTCCACCGAGGCCATGATGGCCGCCATGATGACGGTCACGAACCCCGGCGACAAGGTCGTCATCTTCTCGCCGTTCTACGAGAACTACGGCGCCGATACCATCCTCTCAGGTGCCGAGCCCATCTATGTGCCGCTCAACCCGCCCACGTTCGACTTCGATCGCGAGGTCCTCGAGGCGGCCTTCCGCGACAATGATCCCAAGGCCATCGTCCTGTGCAACCCTTCCAACCCCTGCGGCAAGGTCTTTACGCGCGAGGAGCTCACCTTTATCGCCGACCTCTGCAAAAAGTACGACGCCTACTGCATCACCGACGAGGTATACGAGCACATCGTCTACGCGCCCCACGAGCACGTCTATATGGCCACGCTGCCCGGCATGTTTGAGCGAACCATCAGCTGCAGCTCGCTGTCTAAGACGTACTCCATCACCGGCTGGCGTCTGGGCTACACCATCGCCCCGGCCCAGATCACCGAGCGCATCAAGAAGGTCCACGACTTCCTCACCGTGGGTGCCTCCGCTCCCCTGCAGGAAGCCGTTGTCACCGCCCTCAACTTCGACGACAGCTATTACGATGAGGTCCTTGACCTCTATACCGCCAAACGCGACCTGTTCTGTCAGGGACTCGATAGCATCGGTCTTGAGCATAACGTGCCGCAGGGCGCCTACTACGTCATGATGGACATCTCTGAGTTTGGCTATGACAGCGACCTCGAATTCTGTGAGGACCTCGCGTCTAAGGTGGGCGTGGGCGCCGTGCCCGGCTCGAGCTTCTTCCGCGAGCCCGTCAACCATCTGATTCGTTTCCACTTTGCCAAGCGAGACGAGACGCTTAACGCGGCGCTGGAGAACCTCAAATCGCTACGTGATAAAATCAAGCCGCGCGGGTAAGGACGGCCCGGCAACTAAAGCAACCAAAAAAGCCTCGCACCGCCCGCCGCGTTCGAGGCTTCTTTTTATAGCGCTTTCTAAAATGGTTTAGAGCTCTATACTTTAGTCACGGAGCAACTCGTCCCAGAGAGAGGAATACTATGGCAGAACAGCAGCTTATCGGAGCGCTCGAGGCCGGCGGCACCAAGATGGTCTGCGCCACGGGCTATGCAGACGGTACGGTCCTAGAGCGTGAGCAGATCGCGACCACGACCCCGCAGGAGACCGTTGAGGCCGTCAACGCATGGTTTGCCAACAAGGGCATCGCCGCGCTGGGCATCGGCGCCTTTGGCCCCACCGCGGTCAACCCCGCCTCGCCCCAATACGGCAAGATCCTGGAGACGCCCAAAACGGCATGGCGCTACTTCGACCTGCTGGGCACCATCCAAAACGAGCTCAATATTCCCTGTGGCTACGATACCGACGTAAACGTCGCCTGCCTGGGCGAGGTCACTTTTGGTTGCGCCCAGGGCCTCACCGACGTGGTCTACCTGACCATCGGCACCGGTGTGGGCGCCGGCGTGCTCTCGGGAGGCAAGCTCGTGCACGGTATGATGCATCCCGAGGCCGGCCACATCCTGGTCACACGCGACCCGCGCGACACCATCGGCGAGCACAGTGCCTGCCCCTTCCACGACAACTGCCTCGAGGGCCTCATCGCCGGTCCCGGCGTTAAAAAGCGTTGGGATGGCAAGAGCGCCGGAGACATGGCCGATGACCCGGAGGCCATGGACCTGCTCGCAGGCTATCTGGCACAGGCGCTCATGACCTACACGCTGTGCTACGCACCGCAAAAGATTATCATCGGCGGCGGCGTGGCCGACCACACCCCCATCGTGCCGCTTGCACGCAAAAAGTGCGCCGAGATGCTCAACGGCTATATCGTCACGCCCGAGGTCAACGACATCGATACCTACATTGTCAACAACAGCCTCGAGGGCAAGCAGGGCATCATGGGCTGCCTGGCCCTGGGCGCCCAGGCGCTCCAGTAAAGGGTGCATCAACGGCGCACGGCGTAGCCAAGCTCGCAAAACGCACGGACAAAACCGTCACGCCCCGCAGAGGCCCTCAAACGAACAAAGCCGCCTAGGACCAAGCAAAACGTCCTAGGCGGCCTTTTTGGTGTAAATCAGCGACCGTAAGAGATATCGGAGCACGACGCCTGTCGTCGCCCCGCAGCAGTCGATCATCACATCGGTAATCATGCCGGCGCGACCGGGCACAAAAAGCTGGATCGTCTCGTCGATAGAGGGAACAAGCAGCAAGAACACCGCCGTGGGCAGCAACACATCAAACGTGCGCCGGCCTTCGAGGTCAAAGGCGTGCGTCGCCAAGATGCCAAGCACCATGTACTCGGTAAAATGAGCGCACTTGCGCACGACGAAGTTGGTCACCCACTCGTATGGAAGCCCCAGGGCCTGCAAAAAGCCGCGAATGGATTCCATGATCGACAAGCTCAACGAACCAGACCCCGTACCGGGAACCAGCGAATTGCCCCAAATGACGAGCACCATGGCGCAGGCGGCAAGCGCCCATTTTCGATCGAGCTTAACCATGAGGCAATTATGCCTCCGCGCGCAGCGGTGTAAAGCTGGCGGTACCGCCCTCGATAACGCTCAGATAGGCACGGCCCGTGCGCTTGACGGCCGCAGACTGTAGACGGTTGATCTCTTCCTCGAGAATCTGATTAACGCGCTCATGGCGACGGTTTTCCATAACGCCGGCAGCGATAGCCTCGGCGCGCTCGATACCCTCGCGCGAGATACGCGCGGTATCCTCGGGAAGCACGGAGCTGTGGCGGCCGACATAGACGGGAGCAACCGAGACAGGTGAGGCTGCAGGCGTGGGCACCGCCACGGGGGCGGGCTCGGCAGCCTCGGCCATGATCGCCATGGCGGCGGCCCACATGTCCTCGTGGCCCGAATAATCGGCCATGGGGACATCTTCCTCAAGAGAGGCATCGGGGAGACTGTCGGTATCCACGCGATCCTGGGCATCGATAGACGCAGTGATGGCGGCAGGCTCGTCCAGATCGGAGAGATCCACACCCTTGGCATCGGAAATGATGGGCATGCTGGCGAGCTTGGCGTTGTACGGCGCCGCCTCCGCGGCCTGCATTTGGGCCGAAGCGCCCCAAAGCGAGCTTTCGGCAGCTCGGCGAGCGGCAATGGTCTCCTCGTCGACAGCCAGGGGCTCATCGGCAAAGGGGTCGGCGACAGGAGCCGCCTGAGCTGCGCTCTGTTGGCCGGCCGAAGCAGCCGACGCGGCAGAGGCGTACGCAGCCGACGACGCGCCGTTATAGGCGGCACTATTGGCGGCGTTGGCTACAAGCGCCACGAAGGCCGCGGTGCTGCCCGCAGGGGCGGCATGAGAGCCCGAGACGGCGCGTGCGGCAGCGGCGATGTCATCGCGATTGTAAGAACCGGTCTTTCCACCGTTGGTGAGCTCGTCGATTGCAACCTGGTAGACATCGCGCGAGCGCACGGGATCGCAGCTGACCGGGGAATCGTCATCGAGCATGCTGTCGATCATAGACCAGGCCTCGGCCTCATCCATGGCGTTAGCCGCGCGCGCGATGGTGGGAACGCCATCGTCGGCGTGGCGGCGCTGGAACGCACCGGTCAGGCCGGAGAGAAATGCGGAAGAAGGCTGTGTGGCATTGGCCTGATCGGCCGGGACCGCAGGCTGAGGCGCCGACCCCTGCTGCTGCGCGGGAATCGAGGCGGTCTTGAACTCGTTGTGGGTCCGGCCAAACTGAGCGGCGCCGCCCACGGCATCGGGCTCAAACAGGCGGCCATCGTGCTCGGCACGATACTCTGAGATACCCAGCGAGGCGGCGTAGATGCCCACGCCCGCCACCGCACCAACGGCGAAGGGAACCGCGCCCGCGACAACCGTCTCGTTGACCGACGAGAACGGCAACGTCGCGGCATACATCACCACGGGGGTGGCAAGGCCGATCCCGCAGGAAAGTCCAGCAAGGACTGCTCGTTGTGTTGCATCAGAAGAAGCCATGAGCTCTCCCCATCTTCCAGCACCCAAATCGCATCATTTAGTTGGCTGCGCGAGAGAAGATGAAGCGGGACATGCGTCCCAAAGCAACGGTATATGGTTCGTTTCATCTGCGTTTTCCGTCGCGAAGCTTAAAAGTTATTATGCGAAACCGACCCTCCGATTGCAAGCGATGAGGCCGGATTATGGCTCGAAAACTGCTGCTTGTCGGTCATAAGGTCAAAAAATGTTGCCGAGTGGCGCCGTAAAGAAAGGGCCGGGGCATAAACCCCGGCCCGATTGCCCGTTCTTATGGCGATATAGCGTGCGGCTTTTGGTCTAAAACGTCTGCTCGTAGTCGCTGTGCTTTTTGGCCGAACGCACCAGGAACTCCTGGTTGGTGTTGGTGCCCTTAAGGCCCTTAATAAACGACGCCGCCGCGCGCTCGGTGTTGTTCATACCGGCGAGGATGCGACGCAGGCCAAAGACAAACGGGCGCATCTGCTCGTCGACCAGCAGGTCCTCGTTGCGCGTACCGGAGGCAACGGGGTCGATGGCCGGGAAGATGCGACGGTCGGCGAGGTCGCGGTCGAGCTTGAGTTCCATGTTGCCGGTGCCCTTGAACTCCTCAAAGATGACCTCATCCATCTTGGAGCCGGTGTCGATAAGGGCGGAGGCGAGGATGGTGAGCGAGCCGCCGTTCTCGATATTGCGGGCTGCACCCAGGAAGCGCTTGGGCGGGTAGAGGGCTGCCGAATCGACGCCGCCCGAAAGGATGCGGCCCGAGGCGGGTGCCGCCAAGTTGTAGGCGCGGGCAAGACGTGTGATGGAGTCGAGCACCACCACGACATCGCCGCCCAGCTCCACAATGCGCTTGGCACGCTCGATGACGAGCTCGGCCACGCGGGTGTGGTTGTCGGCGGGCATATCGAAGGTCGAGGCCACGACCTCGCCCTTAATGGAGCGCTGCATATCGGTGACCTCTTCGGGGCGCTCGTCGACGAGCAGACAAATGAGGTGCACCTCGGGGTTGTTGATCGAGATGGACTGGCAGATCTTCTTAAGGATCGTTGTCTTGCCGGCCTTGGGCGGCGACACGATCAGGCCACGCTGGCCCTTGCCAATCGGCGACACGATATCGATGGCGCGACCGGTGATGGAATCCTTGCCGTGCTCCATGCGCAGCGGCTCGTTGGGATAGACCGGGGTAAGGTCGCCGAACTTGGGGCGGTTGCGGATCTGCTCGGGATCCATGCCGTTAACGGTCGTGATCTTGGCGAGGCCGGCTCGCTTGTCGCCGCCGCGCGAGGGGCGCAGCGAACCCTCGATGACATCACCCGTGCGCAGGCGTGCGGAGCGGATGAGGTAAGCGGGGACGAAGGCGTCTTCGTTGGACTTCATGTAACCGTGGGCATGGATGATGCCGGAGTTGTCCGGGCGAATCTGCAGGATGCCCTTAATATCGCGGAAGCCCTCGGCCTTCGCGGCGGTCGTGTAGATCTCCTCGACAAGCTCGGCCTTCTTCTTGCCGGTCGTCTCGATCTCGAACTCTTTTGCCTTCTCGCGCAGCTCGGCGACCTTCATGGCCGCAAGCTCCTCGCGCGAAAGCGTGGGCTCGGTGGGGGCGGCGTTGCGCTCCTTGTTGCGCTGTTTGCGGTCGCGCTGACGGCTGCGGCGGTCGTTGTTGCGATCGTCCTTGCGGTCGTTGCGCTCGTCGCTGCGCTTGTGCTGACGACGGTTGGGGCGGGCGCCCTCTTCGGTCTCGGTGCCTTCGGCAGCCGCGGCTGCGGATGCATCGGTGCCGGACGGAGCCTCGCCCTCTGCCTTGGCGTCGGCGTTGGCATGGTTGCTGGGTTCGGCGTCGCCCTGCTGCTCGGCACCCTTGGCCCTCGCGGACTTCTTGCGCGTGCGCTTGAGCTTCTCAGTTGCCGGCTGGTCGACGTTCTCGGCCTCGGAAGCGGCATCGGCGGTTGCCTCGGAGGACTTGTCGTCGACGGGCTTGGCCTCAGCCTTGACCTTCGCCTTCGTCGAGCGCTTTGCCGCGGTGCGACGGCTGCGGCCGGGACGGACATCGGCGGGCTCGGCATCGGCAGATGCGGGAGCCTCGGTGGACGGAGCGTCCTGGACCGGGGCATCGACCGTGGCCGTAGGCTCGGCCGTCACCGCTGCGCCCTGGGCAGCAGCTGCTGCGGCAGCGGCTTTCTCGGCCTCAACATACGCCTTGGGCTTGCGGCCGCGACGATGCGGGCGCAGAGCCGGATCAACGACGGGAACCTCGTTGACCTCAGCGTGCACGACGGGCTCAGCGGAGGAAGCTCCCTCCCCTGCCGCAGAACGAGCCGGAGCTTCAGCGACCTCAGGAGTCAGCTGCTCGACGGGCTGCTGCGTCTTGGCTGCCGCACGGCGACGCGTGCGCGGTGCCGGCTTCTCGGCCGACTGTTCGGCAGCAGGAGCCTCGGGGGCGACCGGCGCAGCGAACTCAGTCAATGCCGCGGCCTCGCGCTCGGCAGCGCGACGGCGGGCACGCACAACCTGGGCCTCGCTAATCTGCGCCAGTGCACGGGCCTGCGCGACCTCATCGGAAATGGGGGCCGAAGCATCGGTGGCAACGGGGCGCTTCGCGCGCGTGGTGCGCGTCGTACGACGCTTGGGCTTTTCGGCATCCTCGCCGTCCGCAGCAGGCTTGGCCAAACGACGCGTGCGCTTAGGCTTAGCGGGAGCAGCCTCCTCGCTAGCAACGGGCGTGGTGGGCGCGGCGGCCTTAAGCGCCTCGGGAGCCGAGACCTGTGCCGGCGCGGAAAGCACGGCCTGGTCCGACGTAACCGGTGCAGCGGGAGCCGTTTGCGTCGTCGTTATTTCGTTTTCTTGTTGTTGATCAGACACAGTGTTTGCTCAACTTTCTTTTCAAGCCCTGTGATCACATGCTCCCTGCATAAACCTTCAGGGCGGCTAAACAGTCTAGCTCCGTCAAATACCGACGGACATCATTGATCTGTATAGAGATGATTGCGTTATATACGCAGCGTTAGTGTAACACAACCGCAACCACCTGCAACTTAGTCATCGGGGACGTTCTTAAACGACTAGTCAAAAGGGATGCTCTTTACAAAGTTCCGTCGTACACCATCGCCACATCATAAGCCGCGGTGAAATAGTTCCCAAATCCCGGCCGGCACCTCTCAAGCAGGAACCATTCCACCGCAACTCATAAGAAGAAGGCAGATCAAGCCTCAAGCATCGAGAAAACGGAACAGCTAAGGGACAAGGGCATCGGCCCCAAGATCGATGTGCCACGAATCGCGCCCATCTACTACGTTTGCCCCCCGCACCCCTGACCATACTCACTATTTTTCGAAAGTCGCAGACCTGCTACCTGCGGTTTTAATATTGCGATTTTCGGCGTGGTTCGGGGTACGCACTTAAACGTAGTAGATGCCCCCGATTCTTGGCAGAAGGTATCCCACCGCTCCTCCACGGGACAAAAATGATCCGTTTTCCTCCGTCCCCTAGGGTCATTTTCAAAACTATGGCTGTTTACTACGATGAATCGCTCAACCACGACCACGCCAAAAACCGAAAAAATAAAACCCCAGCTAGATGGCTTGCACTTTTCGGTGAAAAGCCCGTGTGATTGGAATCCCTCGATTCATCGTAGTAAACCGGTATAGTTGCGATTTGGTAGCATTTTCCAGCAAGCCAAATTGTCTCGCTAAACGCAAAAAGCCCGACCTCCGCATGGGAGATCGGGCTTTCGAAGCTCAGTCAAACCAAACCAACGCAGTCAAACGACCAGCGCTTACATCTGCTCGGGGGCAGAAACGCCAACGAGGGTAAGCACCAGGGCGAGCGTCACACGGACGGCGTCGCAGGCGGCCAAACGGGCGCGCGAGAGCTCAGGGTCGACGGGACGGCCCTCGCTCGGAAGGACCTGGCAGGCGGCGTAGAAGCTGTGGAAGTCGCCAGCGAGCTCCTCGGCAAAGTGCGTCAGGCGGAACGGGGCGCGATCGCGAGCGCAGCTACCGATGAGGTCGGTGAGCTCGTTGAGCTTACGCGAAAGGGCAAGCTCGGTCGGGTCGGTCAGCAGCGAGTAATCGACGTTCTCGCCAATAGCCTTCTCGGCGACGGCCTTCATGCCCATCTCGGCGGCCTGCTCGGCGGTAACGTCTGCGGCACGACGCAGGATGGAGCACACGCGAGCGTGAGCGTACTGCACGTAGTACACCGGGTTGGAGTTGTCGCGCTTCTTGACGGCCTCGATATCGAAGTCGACCATCTGGTTGGAGCTCTTGGAGATGAGCGTGTAGCGAGCGGCGTCGGAGCCGACCTCGTCGACGAGTTCCTGCAGGGTCACCATGGTGCCCTTGCGCTTGGACATACGGACGGGCTTGCCGTTGCGCAGCAGGTTGACGAGCTGGCCCAGCAGAACCTCAAACTTGCCGGGATAGCCAAGAGCGTCACAGACGCAGCGGACGCGCTCGATGTAGCCGTGGTGGTCGGCGCCCCAGATGTCGATGACGTGGTCGACGCGCTGGAACTTATCCCAGTGATAGGCAACGTCGGAGGCGAAGTAGGTGTACTCGCCATCGGACTTGATCAGGACGCGGTCCTTGTCGTCGCCCAGGTCGGTGGAGCGGAACCACAGGGCACCGTCCTTGGTGTAGAGGTAGCCCATCTTGTCGAGCTTCTCAAAAGCGCGGTCGACGGCGGAGGTGCCGGCGGTCTCGCCCTCGGTGTCCTTCACGTACAGAGAGCGCTCGGAGAACCAACGATCAAAGTCGCAGTTAACGGCGTGGCAAAGGTCGCGCATGTTGTCGACCATCTTTACGTAGCCGCGCTCGCGGAAGCTCTCCATGCGCTCCTGCGGATCGGCGTTGACCCACTTATCGCCGTCGGTGCGCCAGAACTCGGCAGCCTCGTCGATGATGTAGTCGCCGCCGTAGGAGTCCTTGCCCAGAGTCTCGGCAAAGTTGTCCTGATACGGATGGGTCTCGGGATGCTCGTCGCTCTCGTCGGCAACAAAGGCGTCGCGGTCGGCGATCAGAAGCTTGTGAGCCTCGTCGATATCCACGCCCTGCTTGGCGATGATGTCGGCAAGCTGCATATAGCGCGTGCTGATGGAGTTACCGAAGGTGTTCATCTGAGAGCCGTGGTCGTTGATGTAAAACTCACGCTGGATGTCGTAACCGGCGTGGTCCATCACACGACAAAGGGAGTCGCCCAGAGCGGCCCAGCGACCATGACCGATGTGCATGGGGCCGACGGGGTTGGCGGAGACGAACTCGACCTGGGTCTTCAGGCCGCCACCGACGTTGGACTTAGCGAAGTCCATACCCTTCTCGCGGGCCTCGCCAAAGATGGCGTTCTTGACGGCGACGGAGAGGTAGAAGTTGATGAAGCCAGGACCGGCGATCTCGACCTTCTCGATCGCGGGGTCCTCGGGCATATGAGCAACGACGGCCTCGGCGATCTTGCGCGGGGCGCAGTGAGCCAGCTTGGCGGACTTCAGGGCCATGGTGGAGGTCCACTCGCCATGAGAAGTGTCAGCCGGTCGCTCGATAGCGCAATCGTCAAGTTCAAATGCGGAAAGGTCGCCGGCCTCCTGGGCCGCAGTAAGCGCAGCGCGTACCAGCTCTTCAATCTTCTCGGGCATAGATCCTCCTTGTGTTAAAGCCCCCGAGCTCTTGGTCACTCGTAGGGCAAAAGCCAGAGTTTGTAGCACTCTATCACAAGCGGTAACTACTGTCGCAGGGTAAAGCTAATAGATATTGCATATGCACAAAAATGACTATCGCTCTTGCGCGGCGGTACAAAGTTGGCGGTTTGCCTGCTGTTTATACACGTTCTAGAAATGCATAAACGTATGAATAAGCCGTTCTATTTATCGAATACTCTTACCTATCGGAGTTGTGTGCTTTTCCTGCATAAAGTAATGGTTTGCGCACGTCAGCGTGGTATTCTTAACATACGTAAATTCGTATAAGTTGGAGGTAGCATGTTCTCAATCGGTCAACACGTCATTCATCCGGGTCAGGGAGTCTGCACCGTCGTCGGTTTTAGGGACGACACGCCGCAGCCCATGTTGCTGCTCGAGACCAAGCAGGGACATGCGCAGACGATTCTCATGTACCCCGTGGCGCAGGCCGACCGTCTGCATGCCGCCATCTCCCAGCAAGATGCCGAGCACCTGCTGAGCCACTACGATGAGCTGGAGTGCGACACCTTTACCGAGCGCAATAGCTCGCTCGAGGAGACGCACTTTAAGCAGCAGCTCAAGCTGGGCGCGCCCGAGACGGTTCGCGTGGCAAAAACCATGATGCACCGTATTCGCCAGGCCGAGGAAGCAGATAAAAAGCCCAGCTCCTACTACATGCGCGTACTCAAGGAAGCCAAGCGCCGCTCCATCGAGGAGTTCGCCGTGGCCCTGGGTGTCACCGAAGAGGCCGCCGAAGCCCGCCTAGCCCAAGCCGCCCTCAACTAACCTGCCCACGCCAAAACCACCACAAAGGGGACAGGCACCTTTGTGGTGGTTTTTTCGTTCTAGTCGTTCTAGTAGTATTCATTCTTAGCGATACCTACGAACACAAGGAGTCTTTTATGGCAGAGCTGCTTTCCGCCGGAATCACCCGCGACCGTGCGTTCGAATTGCTCAACGAGCACAACAAAGACCCGTTCCACATCACCCACGGCGAAACGGTCGAGGGCACCATGCGCTACTTTGCGCGCGAGTTCGACCCCGAGAACGAGGAGTTTTGGGGCATCGTCGGCCTGCTACACGACCTGGATTGGGAGGAACATGAGGACGACCCCATGAACCACACTATCTATGCGGCCGAGATTCTTGAGGGCGAGGGCGCATCGCCTGAGCTCATCCGCGCCATCCAGACGCACACGTCCGATTTCAACTCTTCGCTGCCCAAGCCCGAGCTGCAGATGGAAAAGATCCTGTTTGCCTGCGACGAGCTCACCGGCCTGATCGGTGCTGCCGTGATCATGCGTCCGAGCAAAAGCGTCATGGACTTTACGACTAAGTCGCTCAAGAAAAAGTTCAAGGACAAGCGCTTTGCCGCCGGCTGCTCGCGCGACGTGATTTCGCAGGGCGCCGAGATGCTGGGCTGGGAGCTCCCCGAGCTCTTCGACCGCACCATCGCAGCAATGCAGTCCTTCGCCCCCGACCGCGACACCTTCCAGGCCTAACCGCCCACGCCACCTATAACCACCACAAAGGGGACAGGCACCTTTGTGGTGGTTTTTCGTTTGCGAGAGGTTTAGGGGCGGACCTGGCCGGTGCCGCGGAGCTTGTATTTGTAGGTGGTGAGGGCCTCGGCGGCAAAGGGGCCGCGGGCGTGGAGCTTTTGGGTCGAGATGCCGATCTCGGCGCCCAGGCCAAACTCGCCGCCGTCGGTGAAGCGCGTGCTGGCGTTGGCGTACACGGCCGAGGCGTCGACCGCATCCAGGAAGCGCTCGCAGGCATCCTCGTCCTCGGCGATGATGGCCTCGGAATGCATGGTGCCGTAGCGGTTGATGTGCGCGATGGCCTCGTCCTCGTTCGCCACGACCTTCACGCTCATCTCGAGCGCCAGATACTCGCGGCCCCAGTCCTCCTCAGTTGCGGCAACAAAGTCATCGCCCTCGGAAAGACCGGCATCGACGCACGCGGCGCACGCGGCATCGTCACCGTGAATCAGCACGCCGTGGTCATGCAGCACGGCCACGACCGCAGGCAAAAACGCATCGGCCACAGCACGGTCGACCAGCAGTGACTCAGCGGCATTGCACACGCCCACGCGCTGGGTCTTGGCATTGACGATAATGTTGAGCGCCTTGTCAAAGTCGGCGGATTCATGCACGTAGATATGGCAGTTGCCCGTGCCCGTCTCGATCACCGGCACAAGCGACTCGCGCACGCAGCGCTGGATCAGGCCCGCACCGCCACGCGGAATGAGCACATCGACGATGCCGCGAAGCTTCATGAGCTCGCCGGTGGCTTCGCGGTCGGTGGACTCGATCATCGAGACGGCCTGGCGCGGGAAGCCCTGCGCCTCGAGGGCATCGGCCAGCAGCTCGGTAATCATGGCGCACGAGTGATAGGCCAGCGAACCGCCGCGCAGAATGCAGGCGTTGCCGGTGCGGATGCAGATGCCCGCGGCGTCGGCCGTCACGTTGGGACGTGCCTCATAGACCATGGCCACCAGACCCAGCGGCACGCTCACGCGGGTCAGATCCACACCGCTTGCAAGCACGCGGTGGTCGAGTACGCGGCCGACGGGATCGGGCAGCTCGGCGAGCTTCTCCAGGCCGGCGGCCATGCCCTCGACGCGCTCGGTCGTCAGCAGCAGACGGTCGAGAAGCCCCGCCGAGGTGTCCGCATCACGCGCGGCGGACATATCGAGCTCATTGGCGGCAACGATGGAATCAACGCCGTCGCGCAGCGCCGCGGCCATGGCGCGCACGGCCTCCTGGCGCTGGACATCGCTCGCCGTGGCAAGCGCGCCCGAAGCGGCCTTGGCCTCAACGGCAAGATCGTGAACGTAGGTGGCTATATCGACCGACATGAACGGCCCTTTCTCTTAGATGTTTGCCAACCATGGTAGCCGATTTGCACGCATCCTCGCAGACGGCGGTAGAATTGGTCAACCCGAAACACCGCAACGAATGGAAGCATCACATGGCCCTCATCACTTCGTACCACGTCCCCGGTCTCTATGTCGAGGACCACAGCATCGACGTCCCCCTCGACTGGCGCGGCCTGGAGCCCATGCTTTTGGCCGTCGGCAGCACCATGCGCCGCGGCGCCATGCCGGCGCCCATCGCCGGCGCACCCGAAAGCATCAAGCTCTTCTACCGCGTGATTTGCGCGCCCGACTGCATTAACGACGACTTGCCGCTCCTCCTCTTTTTGCAGGGCGGCCCCGGCGGCGAAAGCCCGCGTCCGCTGTCGCCCACAAGCGATGGCTGGATCGAGGAGGCCGTCAAGCATTTCCGCGTCGTGCTGCCCGACCAGCGCGGTACCGGGCGCAGCAGCTGCGTAGACGGGCGTACGATCGCGGCTCTGGGCGATCGCGCCGAGGCAGCAGGAGCCGATGCGGCCCGCTCGCAGGCGGACTTCCTCAAGCGCCACCTCGCCAGCTCCATCGTGCGCGACTTTGAGTACCTGCGCCTGGTGGGCTTTGGCGGCAAGCCCTGGGTCACACTCGGGCAGAGCTACGGCGGCTTTTTGACGTTGAGCTATCTATCGCTTTTCCCCGAGGGCGTAACGGCAAGCTTTACCTGCGGCGGTATTCCGCACGTGCCGGCGAGCGCCAGCGAGGTCTACGCGCACACCTTCCCGCGCATGGCGGCCAAGACCCAGCAGTATTATGACCGCTACCCCGCCGACGTCGAACGCGTGGCGGCCCTGGCAGATGCCCTCGAGGAGCAAAAGCCCGCACTGCCCGACGGCTCGCCGATGACGGTCGAGCGCCTGCAGCTCATGGGCAGCGACTTTGGCATGAAGCCGAGCTTTGAGCGCATGCACTGGATTATCGACCACGCGTTTGTTGATGGCGACGGTACGCTGAGCTGCGGCTCCTCGGTATCCGACAGCTTTTTGATGCGCGCCTTCGAGCGCACCAGCACACGCACGAATCCGCTGTACTGGACGCTGCAGGAGTTCATCTACGCCGATGGCGACACCATGCCCATCCGCTGGGCCGCGGCAGAAGAGAAGGCCCATCGCGCCGAGTTCGACACGCTCGCGCGCCCGCTCATGTTTACCGGTGAGGCTATGTTCCCGTGGATGTTTGAGCAGATGCCCGAGCTCAAGCCCTTCAAGCCCGCCATGGATCTGCTGATGGAGGACACCAGCTGGGACAAGATCTACGACCCGCAGCGCCTGGCCTGCAACGAAGTACCACTCCAGGCTGCGGTGTACTTCGACGACATGTACGTGGATTCGGGCCTGCAGCTCGATACGCTCAGCCGCATTGGCAACTCGCATGCCTGGGTGACCAACGAGTTTGAGCACGATGGCCTGCACGGCAGCGTGGTGTTCAAGCACCTCTTCGACGAAGCCCTCAACCGCGGAGACCTGCGCCGGATCTTCTAGCAAAGGAGTGCCCCCACCTGCCGGCACAAAAGGAACATCCCCAAGTGCCGGACAAGTACCGGCAATGACGATGCCGCAGGAAGAGGACGGAAAGCGAAAACGCCCCTAAGCGAGCAAGGTGACGTGAAAGAGGAGGGCATTGACCTTTTGGTCATGCCCGACGAATGAACGTCAGATTGCCGCTTAGGGGCGTTTGCAGCGTCAATTGGTTAGGCGAAGACGATCAGATTATCTCGATGAATCGCGGGCTTCTCGGCCAGGTCTGCCAGCAGGCGGTTGCCGGCAATCTGGTCCTGGCGGCGTCCGGCTGCAAGCTCCAGCACGTCCGAATCGGCCTCGGCAATACCACGCGCGACAACCATACCGCTCGGGTCGCACACGTCGAGTACATCACCCTCGGCAAACTGACCATCGACCTCGCGAATACCCACCGTGAGCAAGGACGAGCCACGGCTGACCAGCGCCTTCGCGGCGCCGTCATCGACCGTCACCGAGCCATGCGCCTTGTCGCCCAGCGCGATCCACAGCTTGCGGGGCGCAATGTCCAGACGCTCCGCCGGCGGATCGAACAGCGTGCCCACACTCTCGCCGCGAGCGAGGCGCACGAGCGCATCGGGCTCCTCGCCCGAGCAGATCACGCTCTGAATGCCCGCCGTCATCAGAATGCGGCTCGCGCGGATCTTGGTAATCATGCCGCCCGTGCCCACCGATGTGGAAGAATCGCCCGCCGAGGCGATGATCTTGGCATCGATCTTATGCACGACCGGGACAAACTCGGCCGTTGGGTCCTCATGCGGATTGGCGGTATAGAGCCCATCGATGTCCGAGAGCGTCACGCACAGATCGGCAGAAACCAAGCAGCTTACGAGCGCCGCCAGCGTGTCGTTGTCGCCAAACTTGATCTCGTCGACAGTAACGGTATCGTTCTCGTTGACAACAGGCACCACGCCAAGCTCCACCAGGCGCAGCAGGGCGTCGCGTGCGTGCAGGTAGGACGTGCGGCGGGCCGTATCGTGGCGCGTGAGCAGCACGAGCGAGGTGAGCAGGTCGCGCGCATGAAACTCCTCGTCGTAGGCCGACGAGATGATACACTGACCGGCCGAGGCGCAGGCCTGCAGGCTCGGCAGGTCGCCGACCGGCTTGCGGTCGAAGCCCAACACGGGATAGCCGCAGGCGATAGCGCCCGAGCTCACCACGACCAGACGCCAGCCGAGCTTGCGCAGGGCTGCGGCCTGGTCGGCAAGCCCGCCGATAAAGGCGCGGTTGACCTTGCCGTCGGCACCCACCACCGTGGACGAACCGATCTTTACCACCATCGTTTTATAAGAAGTCGTCATACGTCAAACCAATCGAATGTTGAGCAGGCGGGCGAGAAAATGATCCGTTTTCCTCCGTCGCATGCGGATCACCGGAGGAGCCGCAAGGCCAACTGATCCGTTTTCCTCCGTCCCCAAGGGATCATTTTGCCCAGGGGAAGGCTGAAGCCGCGGCCATGTTCTTGCGCACGAGCTCGTCGCGCACCTGTGCCAGGCCCTGCTCCATGCCCACCACATAAGTCTGCGGGTACAGGAAGCGCTTGTAGACCGGATCCAGATGGTCCAGTGCCCAGGTGCAACGCTCGCGTGCGTCCTCAATGCTCTCGCGCAGGGCAACGGCACTGCCATCGCGCACGATCGGCGCCAGCAGCTCGCGATACTCAAGCTCGGAAACGTCGGTCACCAGGGCGGCATCGTTCACGGCCACGAGGGTATTGCCACGCGCGGCGCCCTCCCCCGCCAGATGATCCTCGTCATAGATCATGTCGCAGATCGGGCCGCCAAAGCCGTCGTAATAGCGGCGCACGCGCTGCACGCCCGGGATCGTGCGCTTGTAGGGCTGCTCGGAGAGCTTGACCACCGGCGTCCACGGGTCCGTCTCGCTCGCACGGCGGGCGGAAAGCTTGTACACGCCGCCCAGCGCCGGCTGGTCGTAGCAGGTCGCGAGCTTGGTGCCCACGCCAAAGCTATCGATAGGCGCACCCTGGTCGAGCAGTGACTGAATCGTGTACTCGTCAAGATCGTTGGAAACCGAGATCCCCACATAGGGCAGGCCCTCGGCATCAAAACGGCCGCGCACATACTTGGAGAGCTTGGCGAGGTCACCCGAGTCGATGCGAATGGCCGACAGGCGCTCGCCCACCGCCTCCATCTCCTTGGCAACCGTAATGGCATGCTCGCAGCCCTCACGCACATCGTAGGTGTCGATGAGCAGCGTACAGTTCTTGGGGCTCGACTTGGCAAAGGCGCGGAAGGCCTCGAGCTCGGAATCGAAGCTCATCACCCAGCTGTGCGCATGCGTGCCAAAGACGGGAATACCGTAGCGGCGACCGGCGAGCACATTGGACGTAGAGGAACAGCCGGCCACATAGCTCGCGCGCGCGACGGCCAGGCCGCCATCGGGACCCTGGGCGCGGCGCAGACCAAACTCGGCCACGGGACGACCGTCCGCCGCCAACACCACGCGCGCCGTCTTGGTGGCGACAAGTGTCTGGAAGCCGACGATGTTGAGCAGCGCTGTCTCGAGCAGCTGGCACTCCAGCGCGGGGCCGGTGACGCGCACCATGGGCTCGCGCGGAAAGACGAGCTCGCCCTCAGGGACGGCATCGATATTTACATGCGCACGAAAAACGCGCAGGTAATCGAGGAATCCAGGCTTGAACATCGCGCCGCCGGCCGGGGCCTGGAGCGAGGCGAGGTAGTCGATATCCTCGGGCGTAAAGCGCAGGTTCTCGACCAGCTCAGGCAGCTCGGCGGTGCCGCACATGACGGCGTAGGCGCTACCAAAGGGATGGTCGCGGTAAAACGCGGTAAAACAACCCTGCTCATTGGCCTTGCCGCTCTCCCACAGGCCCTGGGCCATAGTGAGCTCGTACAGATCGGTGAGCATTGCGATGTCGGTGGGATGCGAGATGTCGGTCAAAGCCATGGGGCGACCTTTCGGATGCGTTGTGCAGAAGTTGAGGGTTGGACGAGGCGGACGTGCGGGCATGGAGCCCGGCACGAACAGGTTAGTGCAGGCCCATGCTGCCCGTGATCGTGTAGACCATAAAGACGATAAACGCGATGAGGGCGAGCACAATGATGATTTTTTGAGCCGGAGCCATGCCGGGGATCTCATTCTCACCCGTAGGCTCCTTGGAGGTGACCATGCGCTGGGCAAAGGTCATCTCGTCACGGCTCGGCTTGGGCTCGGCGGGCTTGGGATGAGCCACCTTTTTAGGTTGAGGTTTGGGTGTGGCAGGCGCAGGCTTCGCAGTGGCGGGCTTGGGCGCGGGCGCGGGCTTGCGCTCGGATGCGGCCCTCGTGGCGGCTTCCTCGGCCTTTGCGCGCTCGGCACGCAGGGCAGCCAGCTCCTCACGCTCGCGACGAGCCTCTTCCTGAGCCTCGTGGCGGGCCTTCTCGGCGCGGAGCTCTTCCAACTCGGCGCGCTCCTCGTCGGACAATGGTTGGAACTCAAGCTCGGCCATAGTACCGCCCTTTCTTTTTAAAAAAAGCCGCCGACACAATGTCAGCGGCTTATCAAATCCAAGGGTGGAGACGAAGGGAGTCGAACCCTCGGCCTCTGCCATGCGACGGCAGCGCTCTCCCAACTGAGCTACGTCCCCAGGACAACTTGTTATTTTACCTACGGCTCGCCAACTGTCAACGCCCAATAACCAGTCTTTTTGGGACGGGGATATTTTGACTACCTTTCGAGCAAGCGATCCTCCCGATGATTTTTTAATCCCCGTCCCAGAAAAATCATCGGCGAACGCGCTACTTTGCGCTGGTGAGGACGCCGGTGGTGTCGAAGGCCGGGGTAAAGCTCTCGTCTACCGCGCCGCCCTCTTGCCAGAACATCGTCGTAAAGCCAAGGTCATCGGCATGGTCGAGCACCTGCTCGTACTCCTCGCGCGTCACAGCACGCGCCAGGTCGCCGCCCTGCTCGCGCATGAGCGCATTGGGCGTGTACTGGTTCATGACCGAGATCGGCACATCACCCACCGTCTGCCACACCAGGTCCAGCACGCGACACGAATCGTCTGCATGTCCCGGCAGTACCAGATGGCGCACGATCATGCCGCGCTTCATGAGCCCGTCCTCGTCCACCAGCTCTCCCCCGCGGCGCTCAATCTCGCGCGCCATTTGCGCTAAGCCCGACACGGCCACGCGCGGGTAGTCCTGAATATGAGACAGTGACTGCGCAAGCGCCGCATCGGCATATTTAAAGTCGGTAAGCCACACATCGACCAGATCGCCGAGCGCCGACACGGCACTCGCACGCTCATAACCGCTTGTGTTGTAGACGATTGGGATGGCCAGCCCGCGCGCCCGTGCCGCAGCAATCGCAGTCGGCAGCAGGTGCGCGTAGTGTGTCGCCGTTACCAAGTTAATATTGTTCGCGCCCTGGTCCTGCAGCTCCAACATAATCTCGACCAGACGCTCGGGCGAAATCTCAAGCCCAAAATTGCCCGTCGAGATCTCGTGGTTCTGGCAATAGACGCATTTGAGCGAGCAGCCGCTAAAGAAGATCGTACCCGAACCGGTCTCGCCCGAGATGGGCGGCTCCTCCCACATATGAAGCGCCGCGCGGGCCACCCTGAGCGTGTCGTTAGCACCGCATACGCCGGGCGCGCCCTCATCGCGCGCCGCACCGCAACGGCGCGGACACAAATGGCAGGCGGGCGAAAAAAGTTCGGTCAACGACGTCGGCATAAAAACATGCTCCAAAACAACGATTCAGCAGCTCAAACGCAAAAGGACCAACCGCACAGACGGCTCGAGCCCAAGGCGCCGTAATCGTCCGACACGATTTTTGTAATGTCAAGACTGGAATCCACAAAGTGCCGCTTTATGATGTAGGTATTCCGCCCCCCGCGGAGCAACTGGGTGAACCGTCGCGTTTATTTAGGGAGCCCACACAGTCGTACCTAGTACAGGTATCCTTCGTTGTTAAGGACGCTGGAACAGTCGATGAGGGCACCCACCTGTTTTAGGTGGGTTCATTTTCGTAACGTGGGGGGTGGTTTTCTTTTGCCGAAAATCGCCATTGCAAATCCCGCCATGATTCCCAAAAGGCACCAGGCAGAGCCCCACTATCACTCGAATATCTGGTAAGCGCGTGATTATCGCCCCATGCAATTCCTCACACCCTCCTTGGTCGAGTATCATGGATCAGCTATACCCTTTGCGGCGTGGCATCCTTTGACCTTTTCCTTCGACGCTTGGCGGTTTATCGATTCATGGCTTCCTCCACGAGCTTCATACCGTACCTATGCGTGGCGGTCGCGGCTTTTATCACGACCTTCCTTACGGTGCCCCTGGTCAAGCGCCTGGCAATCAAGCTCGACGCCGTCGACTATCCTTCCAAGCGCCGCATCAACACTAAGCCCATCCCGCGCATGGGTGGCACGGCGGTCTTTTTGGGCCTCGTCGTCGCCTGCATTGTTCACATCCTGGGCACCTGGTACCTGGGCTGGCCGCCCGTTTTGGTGCCCCACCCCCGTCTGCACATCAGCTACCCCATACTTGCGCTTTCTTTTACCGTCATCTTTGCGACCGGCGTGATCGACGACGTCTACCAGCTCAAGCCCAAGCAAAAGCTGGCCGGCCAGGCCCTCGCCGCACTTATCGCCTGCGTGGGCGGCCTGCGCATCGGCGTCATCGTCAACCCGTTTGCTCCTGGCGAGATCATGCTCGGCTGGCTCGCCTACCCCATCACCATTGTCTACCTGGTGGCGTTCACCAACATCATCAACCTTATCGACGGCCTCGACGGTCTGGCCACGGGCATCTGCGGCATCGCGTCGTTCACGATGTTTTCGGTCGCCGCGCTCTCGGGCCGCATCGACGCTGCCGCGCTCTCTATCGCGCTCTTTGGCTCTTGCCTCGCCTTCTTGCGCTATAACTTCAACCCCGCGAGCATCTTCTTGGGCGACTCGGGGTCGCTGCTTCTGGGCTTTGCGCTGGGTTCCATCTCGCTGCTCAACGTGAGCCGCACCGCCGCGCTTACCTCGCTCATCATCCCGCTCATCGTAGCCGGCGTGCCCATCATCGATACGTTCAGCGCTATCGTGCGCCGTAAGCGCGCCCACATTAGCATCGGGCAGGCCGACAAGGGCCACATCCACCACCGCCTCATTCAAGAGGGCTACAACCAAAAGCAGGCCGTACTGCTCATCTACGCCTGGTGCATTTTGCTTTCGGCCGGCGCCGCCGCCATCAATCAAGTCGAGGTCCCCATGCGCGTGCTCATCTTTACCGTGCTCGCCATTGGCTCGGCGGCCTTCGCCAAGCACCTGCACCTGTTTGAGCCCGTGCTGCGTCGCCATTACAACAAGCGCACACACGAGGACGAGCTGGTAACCCCCGACGACCCTGCTTTTAAGCAGGAGGAGCAGGCAGCAGAGGATCGTAAGGAAGAGCGCCACCACAAGCTCTAGGGTAAGCTGCCGAGGATGTGCCCGGGCGCCGCTGACCAAGCACGGCCGGGCCGCACCCAGCGCGCAAGCCGCCTCCCCTCCCGCCCCTCCAATAAACGCGTTATCATCTTGACCCATGAATATACGTTAGGAGCAATCATGCCAAACGAGAACAGCTACGAAGTCGCGCTGCAAAAGAGCAACGCCATTCGCGAGGGCCTGGCAAAGACGCCCGAGAAGTTCACCATGCTTACCGGCGACCGCCCCACCGGCCGCCTGCACCTGGGCCACTACTTTGGCACCCTCAAGGGCCGTGTTGAACTGCAGAACATGGGCGCCAAGACCAACGTGCTCATCGCCGACTACCAGGTCATCACCGACCGCGACACCACCGAGCATATCCAGGACAACGTGTACAACATGGTCATGGACTACCTTGCCTGCGGTATCGACCCCGACAAGACCATGATCTACGCGCACTCCGCCGTGCCCGCCGCCAACCAGCTCATGCTGCCGTTCCTGTCGCTGGTGTCCGAGGCCGAGCTGGCGCGCAACCCCACGGTTAAGGCCGAGATGGAGGCCTCGGGCCACGAGCTCACCGGCCTTCTGCTCACCTACCCGGTGCACCAGGCCTGCGACATCCTGTTCTGCAAGGGCAATGTGGTGCCCGTCGGCCGCGACCAGCTGCCGCACATCGAGCTCACCCGCACCATCGCCCGCCGCTTTAATAACCGCTACGGCAAGGTGTTCCCCGAGGTCGACGCGCTGCTGTCCGAGACCCCGCTGCTGCCCGGCCTGGACGGTCGCAAGATGAGCAAGAGCTACGGCAACGCCATCAACATCTCGATGACCGCCGAGGAGACGGCCAAGCGCATCAAGAAGAGCCAGACCGATTCCGAGCGCATGATCACGTTCGATCCCGAGAACCGTCCCGGCGTGTCCGGCCTGCTTTCGACGGCCGCCATCTGCACCGGCCGTTCCGAGGTCGAGATTGCCGAGGAGATTGGCATGGGCGGCTCCGGCCAGCTCAAGAAGTACGTAACCGAGGCCGTCAACGAGTACTTCGCGCCGATCCGCGAGCGTCGCCAGCGCTACGAGAACGATCTGGACTATGTGAAGGACGTGCTGCACGAGGGGAACCGTCGCGCCAACGAGATCGCCGAGCAGACCCTGGCCGAGGTTCGGGACGCTATGGGCATGGTGTACTAGACCGATCTGCTGGCTTGAGCTTTCGATTGCTATAGGGCGGACGCTACGGCGTCCGCCTTTTTTGTTGCCCGACCGGTTCGGCTCCGGCCACCGCACTCCCCCGATAAACAGGAACGGGCCCGCCGGCAGTCAGTTGCCAGCGGGCCCGTTCCCGAAGTACACCGTTGAATCGCACAGAGGGGAGGAATGCGAATCAAACTCAACAGGGCAGGCTTTTTCATCGCCTAATGCCTGCTCCGTTGCTGAATACAATATAGTTTACCGTGGTTTACTTTCTTGCGTCAATATGCGCCGCCACACCTTCTCCATAAGTTAGCCCCGGTAAACCTGCATGGGAAACCATCACAAAGGGGACAGGCACCTTCGTGGTGGTTTTGGCCACGGCAGAACTGTTAGAGTCCAGCTGGCCAGCGACAGGCGGCCAAGTCGACGTGCATGGAATCGGTAAACGCCACGCCCTCCCCCATTAAGAGCTCGCGCTGAGCATCGGGACCGCCAAAGGCAAAGCCCTCACAGATACGGCCGTCGGCAAACACCACGCGATGACAGGGAATTTGACCAGGGCGTGGGTTGCTATGCAGCGCATACCCCACATAGCGTGCACTTCGCGCGCGACCGGCGAGCAGCGCCACCTGACCGTACGTGGCGACCATCCCCTCGGGGATCTGCTCGACCACCTCATACACCTGCTCAAAAAAGCCCTCAGACGCCATCGCTCGCTCCCTTCTCCGCATTAACAGCATAAAGAAATGATCCCTTGGGGACGGAGGAAAACGGATCATTCACGGCCTCCGTGCGGTCGATGATCCGTTTTCCTCCGTCCCCAAGGGATCATTTGTTGGCAGGTTGGTTAGTTGGCGGGCTGGAAGAAGGCTACGGCTACGGCACCGGGGCCTACGTGGGTACCGATGGTGGCACCGATGGTGTGAACGGGCAGCTCGCCCTCGGTGTGGCCAGCCCACAGTGCCGCGCTGTCCTCGATATACTTCTTGAGCACCGCATCCGAAAGGCCCGTATAGCCGAGCGCCAGCGGCATGGAGAAGTCGATGCCGCCCGCCTTTTCGACCTTTTGGTTCAACAGGTTTCGACCGTTCTTGGAACCGCGCGCCTTGCCCAACTGCACGATGAGGCCGTCCTCGGCGGCCACGACCGGCTTCACGTTGAGCAGCGTACCCACGGCGCCGGCAGCAGCAGACAGGCGACCGCCGCGCACCAGGTACTCCAGCGTCTCGAGCAGGCCAATAACCACCACGCGGTCGCGCACGGCCTCGACCGCCGCCGCAATCTGGGCCGCGCTACGGCCCTCGTCCACCAAGCGCAGCGCATACTCAACCAGGATGCGTTCACCCAGGGTGACGTTGTTGCTATCAACCACGTACACATCGCCGCCCGGCGCCTCGGCCAGTGCGGTACGGGCGCTCTGATTGGTGCCCGAGAGCTTAGCGCCCACGGTAATAATCACAGCCTCATCGCCGGCTTCGCGAACCTCGGCGATAGCCTGCGAAAACGCGTATGGGTTAACCTGACCGGTCTTGGGCAGCTCATCGCGCTCCACGAGCATCTCGTAAAAGCGCTGGTGATCGATGTCGATGCCATCCATGAACACATCGGTTCCAAAGGTGACGGACAGCGGCAAAACGGCCAGTGCCGGATGCTCGGCCGGCGACATATCGCTTGCGGAATCGGTAATAATGCGGACGGACATAGCGAATCCTTTCTTGCGCGGACCTCGCGCAGGGAATTTTGACAGCAATGCCCCGGCACGGTATACGCGCTTAAACGGGACGATGCAGTTGTTAATGGGAAGCAAATGCCCAGGCGGCCCTACAGCTCGCGCAAGGTGTTGAGAATCGTACGCAGCGACGCATACATCTGCTCACGCTGTTCCACGCCCATGGCCTTGCCGGTGGTGTCGAGCACTTCACGAATAATGCAATCGGCCTCGTTCATGCTCTCGCCGCCCAACGTGGTCAGTCGAACCGGGGCGCGATACTTAACGGCGGCATCGCCCGAATCGTCGACTTCGACGTAGCCGCCCTCCTCCAGATGCGCCAGCGTGCGCGAGACGGCAGCGCGGGTCACGCCAGCCATGCGGGCGAGGTCGGCACCAGTCAGGCCGTCCTTGCTGCGCTCAAGATAGTACAGGCACATGATGTCGGAGCCCTTAAGGCCCAGCCTTGCGCCCTCAGATGTCTTAATGCGCTGGATCTCCTTGTAGAGTCCACTGATCAGTCCGACAAAGTCCTCGAAACGTGTCTCGTCGCTCTGTTGCATGGGAGACGACCGCCTTTCGCTTGCATAATGCTAACGGGTAAACATCTTAGCCGTACCCAGCGACCGCAAGCCCCGCATGCCCTATTTGTTAACTCATCAACATAAAAACCACCACAAAGGGGACAGGCACCTTTGTGGTGGTTTTGACCGGCGAGTATGATTTGCAGAAGTTGCTACAGCTCCACGCGGGGATTGTCGCGGGTCACAAGCGTCTTAACGACAACCGTCGCTCCCAGATAGCGCTCGAGCAGATCGGCAAGACGGTCGATGGCGGCCTGGCAGTCCCCCATTCGCTCGGGCTCTACGCACTCAATCGCCAGGAATGCGTCGGCCGAATCGTCGGATAGAGCCGTTCGAACGCCGTCGCGCCAGTTCCAGCAGCGGCACACGGCGCCCGCATCGTCAATGTAGGCGAGCTCGCCGGGCAGCGTCGGGTCGTCCGCTTCCTCGCCAAGCGGCAGGAACGCATCCCCGCCGTCGGTCACCTTCAGGCGAAGGTCCCCCTCAATCGCATGCAGATCCTCGCCTCCCACGGGCAGTGCATAGGACAGCGACACCGTGTTATAGATATCCACCGCGGGCGTAATGTGGCCCACCGGCTTGCCCTTGAGCACGCGCTTGAGCAGGTTCTCGATTGAACAGCGCGCGCCCTTTTTGGTCTTGAACAGACGATAGGCCTCGCGCCATGCCTTGACCGGTGCGTTCTCGCTGATTGTATCGCTGGTCAGATGACGCTCCGCATCGATATTGGCACGGTCGAGCAGCGCCGCTATCGCGTCCACATCCTCTTGAGGTATCTGGGCCGCGGGCTTCATACCCTCCACGACCACAACACCGACCGCCGCCTGAGGAAACAGCTCCCAAAATGAATCCTCGGCAATAAAGCTCTTCATACATGCTCCCTTCACGATTCGCGCCCGAGCGAGGGCACCCAAACAAAAAGCGCCCTTACGACGGCCACCTTCAAAGTCCTACGGTGCCGCCACAAGAGCGCTTACGCTGCCCCCATCCGGAGAAGGGGGCGAGATGTCAGGCGTATTGTAACCCGAGTCATCCGCGCGAGCAAAACCACCACAAAGGTGCCTGTCCCCTTTATGGTGGTTTTGGGTCTGAGGCGACGCTAGCGGCGGAGTCCCAGCAGGCCGCGGCCGCGATGACGGGCGTCGGCGGGCACTTGAGCGTGCGGGCCGGCGGCCTTGACGGACTCGGGCAGGTGCGAGTACTTCTTCTCGAAGTTCTCCTCAAACATCACCGCCAGGTTGTGCGCTGCCTCGTCGTAGCGAGCGGTGCTCTGCCAGTACTGGCGCGGCACCAGGATGCCATCGGGCACACCGTGGCACGTAGTGGGAATGTCAACGTTAAAAATATCGTCGTGCACAAACTCGCTGTCCTCGATGGTACCGTCGAGGGCGCGGGCCACCAGGGCGCGCGTGTAGGCAAGCTCGATGCGATGGCCCACGCCATAACCGCCGCCAATCCAGCCGGTGTTGACCAGATAGACGCGCGTGCGACCGTCGGCGATACGCTCACCGAGCATCTTGGCATAGACCATGGGGTCGAGCGGCATAAACGGCTCTCCGAACAGCGAGGAGAACGTGGGCGTGGGCTCGGTGACGCCGACCTCGGTGCCGGGGATCTTGGCCGTAAAGCCCGTCACAAAGTGATACATGGCGGCGTCGGCCGTCAGGCGCGAGATGGGCGGCAGCACGCCAAAGGCATCACAGGTCAAAAACAGCACAACGCTCGGGGTGATGCCCATGCCCTTGGTCCACGCGTTGGGAATGTGCTCGACGGGATAGGCCACGCGCGTATTGTGCGTGATCGAGATGTCATCATAGTTAGGCTTGCGATTCTCATCGAGCACCACGTTTTCGCAGATGGCGCCAAAGCGAACAGCGTTGAAGATCTCGGGCTCGTGGAACGCATCCAAGCCCTCGCACTTGGCGTAGCAGCCGCCCTCGACGTTAAAGATGCCCATGTCGGACCAGCCGTGCTCGTCGTCGCCGATCAGCAGGCGCGTGGTGTTGGCCGAAAGCGTGGTCTTACCCGTGCCGGAGAGGCCAAAGAACACCGCGGTCTCATGCGTGACGGGATCCATGCTGGCCGAGCAGTGCATGGGCAGCACGTCGTCCTCGACAGGCAGCAGGTAGTTCATAACGCTGAAGATGGACTTTTTGATTTCGCCGGAGTAACCGGTGCCGGCAACCAGAATCACGCGCTCCTGGAAGTTGATGACCACGGCAGCGCTGGAGTTGAGGCCCTTGATGGCGGGGTCGCACTGGTAGCCAGGTGCCGCGAGCACGCAAAAGTCCGGCTCGCCGGTGCGCGCAATTTCGCGGGCAAGCGGACGAGCGAGCATTTGCTTAATAAAGAGCGCCTGGCTGGCACGCTCGCAGGCGACGAGCAGGCGACGCGTGTGGTTGCGGTCGGCGCCCGCCATGCCGCGCGTGACAAACACGTCGCGCTCGTTGAGGTAGTCGACGATACCGGCCTTGATGGTCTCGTAGCTCTCAATCGAAAGCGGTCGGTTGACGGCGCCCCAGGCGATCTTGTCGTGAACATCGGGGGTGTCAACGATAAAACGATCGTTGGGTGAACGGCCGGTGCGCTCCCCCGTCTCGATCACCAGCGCGCCGTTGGATGCCATGCGGCCTTCTTCGCGGCGGATAGCGTACTCGACGAGCTCCGCGGCGGGTAGATCAACCAGCAGGCGGGGCTGATTATCGGCGGGATCTTCGACCAGCGTAATACCAAAGTTGGACAGAACTTCTGCAGGGGTAACACCAGGCATGGGGCCTCCTTTAAAAACGCGACACGCGGACGCAGCGCGCACTTTACTCACGTAAAGCCCGTTGTACCCGATATGCAAAAACGTTTTTGCGGCAACGGCGAAGCGCCCGCCCAACGGTCAAAAATCACAGGCAAGCGGCCTGGTCATTGGGGACGTTCTTAATCGACTAATCGTTGGGGACACTTATGGACCAGTCGTTGGGGACACTCTTAAACAGGCAACAACCAAGGAGTGTCCCTAGATGCCGGCACTTAGGGACGTTCCCAAAGTGCCGACTACAGCGGCAGGCCTTGGCCGAGCATGGCGATGACGCTCATGAGGATCAGCATGCCGGCGGCGTAGGGCAGCACTGCGCCCAGGAGCTCGGCGTCCTTACCGCGCACGTGCACGGCAGCGAGGCCAATCGCGAGCGTCTGCGGCGAGACCATCTTACCGGCGGCGACACCCAGGGCGTTCAACGCAACCATCCAGTAGTCGCTCACACCCAGCGCCGAAGCGGCCTGGCTCTGAATGGGACCAAACAGCATGCCCGACGATGTGCCCGAACCGGTCACGAACGCACCGACGGCACCGATCCACGGGGCCAGAATCGGGTACAGACCACCGGCGACGGCAATGCAGAACGCACTGATCGAAGAGATCATGCCCGCATAGCCCATCACCTTGGCACAGCCCAGCACCGAAAGCATCGTGATTACCGTCGGCATCATCTGCTTCACAGTCGCGGCCAGCACCTCGCCCATCATGCGCGGCGAAGCCCCCTGAATGGCGCCGCCGATAAACGCGGCCAGGAAGATCCAAACACCCGGCGTGTTAATCCACGAAAACGTGAGCGTGCCGGGGTTCTCGCCGCAATACACCTGCACGTGACTCGCAAAGGGCGCAAGCGCGGCATGCACGGCGGGCACCAGGTTGGACGTACCCAACAGCAGTACAAAAATCAGGATGAAACACGACCAGGCAGAAAGCGCCGACTTAGCGGTGAGCTGCTCACCGGCCTCGATATTCATGTGAAAGCGCGCGTCCAGGTGACCGGACTTCTCGGCGCGCATGGCAAGCGCGGCGGTCAGCGCGAGCGACACGATGGAGCCCACGACCACGGCAAGCTCGGGGCCCACAAACATAGCGACGACCAGGGCAGCGCCGACAAAGGACGCGCCAGAGAGCAGCGCGATACCGGCCACGCCGTGCAGGCGCTCGCCTACGCTCGCAACATCGCCTTGATCGTCGGTCACGCGGCCCGCAACCAACACGATGAGCAGCGGCATCACCACAAAGAACGGTGCGAGCTGCACCAGCTGAACGGTCGCCAGGTGCAGGGAATCCAGACCCACCAGGTCGGCAACGGACACCGTGGGGATGCCGATGGAGCCGTAGGGCGTGGGCACGCCGTTGGCCAGCAGGCAGATCAGCACGGCAGGCACGGCCTCAAAACCAAGGCCCGCGAGCATGCCGGCGGGAATGGCGACAGCGGTACCAAAGCCAGCCATGCCCTCCATAAAGCCGCCGAAGCACCACGCCACGAGCAGCGCCAGCAGACGGCGATCGCTGCTGATGGAGGTGATCATGCTGCCGATCACGTCCATGGCGCCCGTGCGAACGCAGAGGTTATACGTAAAGACGGCGGCGATAATCACCAACACGATGGGCCACAGCGCCATCAAAAAGCCCTCGAGCGAGGCCGTGGCTATCTGCGCCACCGGCAAATGCCACCACGCAAAGGCGAGCACGCACGAAAGAACAAACGAACCAATCGCGGCTTTCCAGGCCGGCCATTTAAAGCACAGCAGCATCACGACAAGCCAGATGATAGGCACAAGAGCCAGCAAAAATGCGGCGACGTCCATGGGTAAAAGCTCCTTGGTACCGCGAGGGCGGCATCGGGGGTGTCATAAAACTTGAACAGGATACCGCACGCTTACCGACAATTTTCTGCCGCCTGCCGAAATATTGAACAATCCGTTCAAAAACACGAGCAAACACCGCCGCGTCTATACTAGAGCGCAGCAATAGAAAGGACTCCGCCTTGAGCATCACGCCCCTCGATAGCATCCGCCGCGCCATCGCCCGCCGCAACGGCGTCACCGACCCCACCGTATCGGGCGGGGCGCACGGGCAGGGCGGACGCATCGAGAACGGCCTGTTCCCCGCATCGCACACCGCCGAGGAGCTCGCACGAATCCAAGAGCTAAGCCAGCGTAACGCCGGCGGTCCCGACAGCAACCAGGCCACACGCCGTCGCCGCGAGCGCGATCGCCAGCCCGGCCCCATCCACCGCATGGTCAATGCCTGGTGGAACCGCCTGCTCGGAGCCGTCTACGGCGGCGGCTTCTCCACGCAAGAAGCCGAGTACGAAGATCATGCCACCCGTCGCGACTACCTTTGGAATACCCTGGGCACCGCCGTATGGGGCATGGCGTTTCCTCTGCTCACCATCGTGTCCACGCAGCTCGTGGGCGCCGAGGAAGCCGGCAAGTTCTCCATTGCGTTTGTCACCGGCACGCTCATCATGATCGCGTGCAACTACGGCGTGCGCAATTTTCAGGTCTCGGACATCGACGAGAAGGCGTCCTTTGCCTCCTACCAGCTCAACCGTTGGCTTTGCGGAGCATTCGCGCTGGCCTGCGGCCTTGCATACAGCAGTGCCCGCGGCTACGACGCGCAGACGGCAACGATCGGCCTGGGCGTCTACCTGTATAAGGTGATCGACGGCGTAGCGGACGTGTACGAGGGCCGCCTGCAGCAGGCCGATAAACTCTACCTGGCCGGCATGAGCCAAACGCTGCGCTCCGTCGGCGTCATCGCGGTCTTTAGCGTGGCGCTGTTCCTTACGCGCAGCATGCCCATCGCAGCCATGGCCATGGGTGTCACCGCCATCGTCTCGCTCGTGCTGGTCACCGCGCCGCTGGCCCTGCTCGAAACCGAAAAATCGCGTCGCGTGAGCCTGCGCGAGGTCGGCCACCTGTTTGTCCAGTGCGCCCCGCTCTTTGGCGCACTGTTCCTGTTCAACCTCATCGAGAGCATGCCCAAGTTTGTGATGGAAGGCACGCTGGCCTACAAATATCAGCTGTACTTTAATGCCCTGTTCTTTCCGGCGCAGGCTATTTTGCTGAGCATTGGATTTGTCTATAAACCGCAGCTTTTGCGTCTGTCGAGCATTTGGGCGAACCCGCGCAAACGCCGCCGTTTTGACTTGATTATTATTGCCGTTATGGCGCTGATCGTGGCCATCACCGGCGTATGCGCCGCATTTATGGCCGGCCCCGGCATTCCCCTCATGAGCTTTATGTACGGCCTCAACTTTGAGCGCTACCGCACATTGGCGCTGCTGATGGTTGTCGCTGGCGGCATCACCGCGGCCATCGACTTTATCTACGCCATCATCACAGTGCTGCGCCACGCCGGCGACGTCACCAAGATCTATCTGATCTGCTTTGCCGTGAGCGTGGTGCTCCCGGTGATCTTAATCAACCTGCTGGGCCTGATGGGTGCCGTCGTAAGTTACCTGGCTATCATGGCCCTACTGCTGGTGCTGTTGATTGTCGAATACGCCCACATCCGCCAGCGCATAGAACGAGCCCGCAACCCGTACGGCGCCTAATTAGCTGCCCCGGTCACCGGAATTTGCGATGGAATCTCCCCGACTGGGGTCTCGTTGCGAACAATATGCATCACGCAAAACTAAGTGAGTAGACTTTTACCGAATCCCCGACCACGCCAGCAAAGCACAAGTCTGTGACCTGCAGTTTTATTGAGGCAAATAAGTTGGGTGCTCGGCATTTCCAAAAAAGTCTACTCACTTAGCCAGCGGGCAGCCAAATGATTATTTAATCCCCGTCCCAGAAAAATCAATTAGCGGGCAGAAGGGCAAAAGTAGTCAAAAAGGCCCCGTCCCAAATTAGCTACCCTTTGCAGCGATTATTCGCCCGGGTTGATGTTCGCATAAAACTCCGCCCCGTCGTTCAGGCGCAGGATGCCCACGCGGCCGAACTCGGAACCGGTGGCCGCCGCACAGTCGATATCGATGCGATCGGGCACGCCGGCGGTATCCTCGCCACCCAAGCGCACCATCCGCCCGCGGCCCGACTCCTCATCGAGCCCTGCCAGGCCGCCAACCTCGCAATAACGCCCCAGCGACACCGTGGGCGTGTGGCCGCTCACCACGACCGGGCCCTTGCCCTCGGCAGAAAGCAGCCCCGTCGGGGCATCCCAGTAGCCGTGACGAATCCACAGCAAGTCATCGGACGACTGCACGGCGAGCATTTGCTGCAGCAGCTCGCTATCGGCATCGACCGCTCCCCTGCCGTCGCCGCAATCGACACCATGCTCAAGCAAAAACGCACGCGCCGCCTCGGTCTGAACGCCGGCGTGCACCAGCAGATACGGTCGCTCGGCAGTCTCGACCACCGCGTAGAGCGGCAGGGCGGCAGCCCAGCGCACCAGCCCCTCGTATGCCTCAAATTCCATTTCGTTGAGCTGCTGACGCGTGGTCCAACCGCCATTGATATCCCAGGTCTCGGCATCGAGCGGGTCCTGGCCAATGATCGCGTCGAGCATGATCTGCTCGTGGTTGCCCTTAAGCACGCGAGCGTTGGGCAGCGACCGTACCAAGTTAATGACGCCGACCGGATCGGGACCGCGGTCGATCATGTCGCCTAGCACGTACAGCGTGTCGTCGGACGTCAGCGAGATCTTGGAAAGGGCCTCGTCCAGCGCGCGCACGTGCCCGTGAGCATCAGATGTCACATAGATCGCCATGGAACGCCTTTCCCTGCATTACGGCCGAAGCCCGATGCCACGACTAAAACTTCAAGTTGAACTTAAACGTTACCCATTGTACTCCGTTGCAATAAAGCTGGAAAGTGCCACCGCTGCCAACGGTCACAAGCGGCCGCCCGCACGCCCCGAAAACACCGCGCCACCAGCACCAACGCCCCAACCAGCACCGCCCGCGCCCCCCGCCTCGTGTCGATAATGCGAACGCCCGCGGCTCGGCCCCATAAACCCACCATCTTTGGGTACAAATAACCGCAGACAACTGACCGTGCCACGCCAACCACCCAGGAGCGGACACTACCCATGAACCAGATACTTCTCTTTATCGGCCTCGTCATCATTTTGTGTCTGACCATCAAACCCGTCGGCAAAAAGCTCCCCTTCCCTACCCTGCTCATCTTTATCGCGCTCGGCATGCTGCTGGGCGTCAACGGGCCGGCGCACATCGACTTTAGCGACTACGCGCTTACCGAAACCGTCTGCAGTACGGCGCTGCTGTTCATCATGTTCTACGGCGGCTTTAACACCAACATCGACCGCGCCAAGCCCGTCGCCGCGCCCGCGGTACTGCTGAGCACGCTCGGCGTTATCGCCACCGCCGGCATCACGGGCGCCTTTGCGCATTTTGCACTAGGCTTCGACTGGATCGGCGGCCTGCTGCTGGGCTCGGTCGTGGCGTCGACCGATGCGGCGAGCGTCTTTAGCGTGCTGCGCGAGCACAACCTTTCGCTAAAGGGCGCGACTGACTCGCTGCTCGAGGTCGAATCGGGCTCCAACGACCCCGTCGCCTACATGCTTACCGCGGTGCTCGCGACCCTCGCGGCGGGCGGCGACATCGACATTCCCGTGCTGTTGGCCAAGCAGATCACCCTGGGCGTGGGACTGGGCCTTGCCATCGGCTGGACATCCAGCCGCCTGATTGAACGCGCGCACGCAACGGCCGAGGGCGCGCAGACCATCTTTTTGTTCGCCGTGGCGATCGTTGCCTACGCGCTGCCGAGCTACCTGGGCGGCAACGGCTTTTTGGCCGTATACCTGGCAGGCATTGTGCTGGGTGCAAGCGACATCACCGGCAAGGTCGAGATGGCCCACTTCTTTGATACCCTCACCGAAATGGCCGAGATGACCATCTTCTTTTTGCTGGGCCTGCTCGTCACGCCCGCGCGCCTGCCGCAAATGCTGTTGCCGGGCCTGGCGCTCATGGCGTTTATGCTCTTCGTGAGCCGCCCCATCGCCGTCGGCCTGCTGTTGGCGCCCTTTAAGACCAATCCTCGCCAAGTCGCGCTCGTAAGCTGGGCGGGTCTGCGCGGCGCGGCTTCGGTCGTATTCAGCCTCTTTGCCGTGGTGGTCGGTGTTCCCGGTGGGCACGATCTGTTTGACCTGGTGTTTGTGATTGCCGTGTCGAGCATTGTGGTGCAGGGATCGCTGCTGCCGGCGGTGGCGAAAAAGCTCGACATGATCGACGCGGAAGGCGACGTGCGCCGTACGTTTAACGACTACCGCGACGAGGACGGCATGTCGTTTGTCAAGCTCAAGGTGGGCGCGGGTCATCCGTTTGCCGGTCGCTCGCTTGCGGACATTGGCAGCGTCACCGACATGCTCGTGGTCCTGGTGCTGCGTGACGGCGCACACCCCGTGCTGCCCAACGGCGATACCATAATTGAGGAAGGAGACCTTCTGGTGATGGCCGCGCCGACGTTTGAAGAGCGTGCCGAGGTTACGCTGCGTGAGGTCACCGTGACGTCCCACGGTCGCCTGGCCGGCCAGCGTCTTCGCGATGTGCCGCAAGGCAAGCACCCCTTTATCGTGGTGATGCTCAAACGCGACGGCCAAACCATCATCCCCGACGGCAATACCCTCATATACGCCGGCGACGAAGCCGTCATCGCCACGCTAGCGTCGTAGCCATCCCCACCCATAACTTGCGGTGAAATAGGGACTGAATAGGCCTTCTAGCAGCCTAAACAGTCCCTATTTCACCGCAAGTTATTGAGGGGATGGGGTTGAGGGGTGGCTATGGCTACCAGCCGTCGTCCGTATCATCGCCTGTGGCGAAGGCACGGAGGTCGAGGCCTTCGCGTTCGGCTCGGGCTAGGAGCTCTTGGGGCGACTCGTCCTCGATATCCATCACGTCGAGCATGGCGGCCGGAAAGCCCACGCCCGCCGCAGACCCCGCGCGGTCGAGCAGGCTCTCGCGCAGCTGATCTACGTCAACTTCGATCTTCATGGTGAAACCTCCTACCAGGCAATCGCGACCGAACAAACCGCACACCCCAAATGATGTGCAATAAATCCCAGATACGGCCATAATAAAACAATGAACATCAGGGAGGTTGCGGACGATGGATAAGCTCGATGCCATGACGGAACATGTCAGGGACTTTTGTGATGCACGCGACTGGCGCAAATATCACACGCCAAAAGAGCTTGCCATAGGCATGGCAACTGAGTCCTCCGAGCTCCTTCAGCTCTTTCGTTTTGTGAGCGACGAGCGCATTGCAGAAATGTTCGAAGACACCGAGCAACGCCAAGCTATCGAAGACGAAGTCGCCGACACACTCCTTTTCCTTCTGCGTTTCGCAGATTTAAATGAAATCGACCTGCCAGCGGCGCTTTCGTCCAAGCTCAAGCGCAATGGCGAGCGCTACCCCGTCGATGCATCATCTAACGAATACAGAAAGGCGGACCATCATGAGTAATGAGTTCGCCCTTCGGCAATACACGCTTCCCCTACCCCAGCCCTTTGAGACAAGCGAATCGCTTCAGGACTTTGGCACGCCAAAGCCCGGGACCCATCATGACGAGAGCTGGCCCGTCCTTTACATTCTTACCAACAGCAAAAACAAGACGGCATACATCGGCCAAACAACCAATTACCAGCGCCGTATGAAACAACACGCTGCAAACGTGGACAAGGACTTCGACCGGACCCTTCTGATCGACAATCCCACCTTCAACCAATCCGCAACGTTCGAGTTCGAGAATCGACTTATTGAGCTGTTCTGTGCCGACGAAAAATACCAGGTCACCAATGCCAACAACGGCTATGCCCAATTCGATTATTTTGAGCGGCCTCAGTATCGCCAGAGGTTCCGAGACCTCTGGACAAAGCTTCGCGAAGAAAAATACGCGATTCATCCGATTGAAGAGCTCGAGAACTCCGATCTGTTCAAGTTCTCGCCTTTCAAGACGCTTACGCCCGACCAATACGAAACGATCGAGACGATTTTCAAACGTCTCGAACAGGAGCATGAAGACGTAAAACATGGCGGCTCAAAAAGAGAACGTATAACCGTCGTGAATGGCGCGCCGGGAACAGGTAAAACAATCCTCGCCATCAGTCTCATGTTCAAAATAAAAAATGAGCCCAACCTTTCCGGCCTGCGAGTCGGTTTTGTCACCCCCATGGATTCCCTGAAGAAGACCCTCAGGAAACTCACGCACTTCCTTCCAGGGTTAAAGCCTGGCGATATCTTGAGCCCCAGTGACGTAACCAAAAATGATCGTTATGACATCCTACTTGTCGATGAAGCACATCGGCTGGGTAATTATCTAAGCATGGGCTCCGGCATCAAGGCCTTCTATAGCACCTGTGATCGTCTCGACCTTCCGCATACGAGCAACCAAGTTGACTGGATATTCAAATGCTGCGACAAGGCATATCTGTTTTATGACCCCAAGCAGCAAGTCAGGGCATCCGGCCTCAATCGAGACGGTCTTGAGCGGCGACTTAACCAACTCGAAGAAGCGAAAATTGAAACCGAAGAATTCAACTTGAGCACGCAAATGCGAGTACGCGGCGGCGATGAGTATCTCGACTTTGTATATGATCTACTCGACAACAAGGCGTACATGCATGCCGGCATGAAATTCGAAGAACTCTTTTCATCGGAGCCTTACGATTCGCGAGCCGGGGATCCGGACAGCGATACCCCCAGATACCAGTTTGGAAACGTCGACCAATTTGAGGATTTCTGTTCCCTGCAGCAAGCCAAGGAAGAGGAAGTTGGTCTATCCCGCATGACGGCAGGTTTTGCGTGGAAGTGGGAAACGAAGAAACACAAAGATGCGTTCGACATCGTCATTGAGGGCGTCCCTAAACGTTGGAACTCGAGTCAAAAGGATTGGGTTAACTCCCCCAACGCCGTCAACGAGGTCGGATGCATCCACACGGTACAGGGCTACGACCTCAACTACGGCTTCGTAATTCTGGGGCCAGACATTTACTACGACACCGACAAAGGGGGCGTCTGCGTTAACAAGGCAAACTTCAAAGATACCGTCGCAAAGAAAAAGGCAAGCGACGACGACCTACGAAAGATTATCGTCAACGCCTACTACGTTCTCATGACGCGCGGCATGTTGGGAACGTATCTCTATGTGTGCAATACGGCGCTCAAGGAGTATTTGTCACGGTATATCCCGGTGATATAGACCTAACGACCGCCCTCCCCCATGTAACCATCCTGTAAATCATAGCGGCGCACTCGAGTTTTACCGTGATGCGGTCGCGCCTGGCGCTCCACTGTGCTAAAGTATCCCGAACGTTCAAACGACTACGAGGGGGAACTAGAAGATGGCACGTGTGCACAACTTCTCAGCTGGCCCGGCCGCGCTGCCTACAAGCGTGCTCGCCGAGATCGCCGACGAGATGATGGACTACCGCGGTTGCGGCATGTCCGTGCTCGAGATGAGCCATCGATCTAGCATGTACCAGCAGATCATCGACGACGCCGAGGCAACCCTGCGCCGCCTGATGAGCATCCCCGACAACTACCGTGTCCTGTTTTTGCAGGGCGGCGCCACGCTGCAGTTTGCGGGCATCCCCATGAACCTCATGCGCCGCGGCCGCGCCGGCTACGTCGTGACCGGCAACTTTGCCAACAAGGCGTACAAGGAGGCCGCCAAGTACGGCGAGACCGTGCTGCTCGCGAGCTCCGAAGACACCAATTTCGACCACATTCCCAACATGGCCGACATCAACACGCGCATTGCCGCCGAGGCCGCGGGCGATGGGCTCGACTACGTCTACATCTGCCAGAACAACACCATCTTTGGCACCATGTACCACGGGCTGCCCGATTGCGGCGATGTGCCGCTGGTCGCCGATGTCTCGAGCTGCTTTCTGTCGCAGCCGCTCGACGTCGAGCGATACGGGCTCATTTACGCCGGCGCGCAGAAAAACGCCGGCGCCGCGGGCGTGACCGTGGTCATCGTGCGCGACGATCTCATCGCAGATGGCCCCGCCTTTGCGCAGACGCCGCAGTACCTGGACCTTAAGACCCAGGCCGCCAAGGGTTCCATGCTCAACACGCCCAACACCTTTGGCATCTACGTGTGCGGCAAGGTGTTCCATTGGGTGGAGCAGACCGGCGGACTCGCCGCCATGGCCGAGCGCAACTGGGCCAAGGCCAACCTGCTCTACGACCTGCTCGAGCACAGCAAGCTTTTCCATGGCACCACGCAAGCCGACAGCCGCTCCATCGCCAACGTCACATTCCGCACCGGCGACACCGAACTCGACGCGGCCTTTGTCGCAGGCGCGGCCGAACACCAGATTCAAAACGTCAGGGGCCATCGCCTGGTGGGCGGCATGCGCGCCAGCGTCTACAACGCCGTAACCATGGAAGACGTGCAGGCCCTGGCCTCGTACATGAAGGACTTCGAAGCACAGCATAGTTTGAGTCCGCGATCTAACTAGCCCGCAACGCGCGGGCCGACCAGCCACCTCAGACCACCCTGTTTAGATCAAAACCTGCTAAGGAGTTTTTCCATGCGTAAGATTAAGACCATCGACGACATCACTAAAGACGGCAAAGTCGAGTTTGGCGAGGGCTACGAGTTTGTGGACACCGCCGAGGAGGCCGACGCCATCCTGATGCGCTCGACCGACCTGCACGGCTACGAGCTGCCCGAGGGCATCCGCGCCATCGCCCGCTGCGGCGCCGGCGTCAACAACATCCCCATCGAGGAGTACGCCAAGAAGGGCGTCGTCGTCTTTAACTCCCCCGGCGCCAACAGCAACGCCGTCAAGGAGCTCGTCCTGGGCATGCTGGTGCTCTCGAGCCGCGGCGTGGTGCAGTCGATGAATTGGGTGCGCGACAACGCCGACGACCCCGAGATTCAGGTCGACGCCGAAAAGGCCAAGAAGGCCTTTGTGGGCCGCGAGCTCAAGGGCAAGCGCATCGGCGTTATCGGTCTGGGCAACGTGGGCTCCAAGGTCGCCAACGCCTGCGTCGATCTGGGCATGGATGTCTACGGCTACGATCCGTTCATTTCCGTCGAGCACGCGTGGGTGCTGAGCCGCGAGGTGCAGCGCGTGGGCACGCTCGAGGACCTCTGCCGCGGCTGCGACTACCTCACCGTGCACGTGCCCAGCAAGGCAGACACCATCGGCATGATCAGCACCGAGCAGATTAACCTGCTGGCGCCCGACGCCGTGCTCATCAACTACGCGCGCGAAACCATCATTGACGAGGACGCCGTCGACGCTGCCCTGCGTGAGGGCAAGCTCAGCTGGTTTAGCTGCGACTTTGCCACGCCCAAGACCGTCAAGATGCCCAATACGTTTATCACCACTCACTCGGGCGCCGGCACTGGCGAGGCCGAGGCCAACTGTGCCGACATGGCCATCAGCGAGCTCAAGGATTACCTGGAGAACGGCAACATCGCACACAGCGTCAACTACCCCGCCTGCAGCATGGGCAAGGCGCGCGCCGCGAGCCGCATCGCCTGCCTGCACGCCAACGTGCCCAACATGATCGGCCAGATCACCGCAATCCTGGCCAAGGACAACGCCAACGTGCAGCGTATGACCAACGAGTCCGCCGGCGAGAACGCCTACACCATGTTCGACACCGACGAGCACCTGGACAGCAGCACCATCGAGGCGCTCAAGCAAATTCCGTCGATGTATCGCGTGCGCGTGATCAAATAGCGCCGGCGCCAAGCCTGCCAGGCAGACCATGAAGCCCATTCGGCCCCCGTTTTCACGAAACGGGGGCCGATTTCGTTGCTCCGGCTGGTTTTGAAAATGCTACCCATAATAAGTTTTTTCGGATAATCGACAGTGAGGCCCTAGTCGCTAAGCACAACTGCTTTTACAAACAGCTTTATCAGGGGTTTTAGTAGGTAAAAATCGATCTCTATATGCCAAACTAAAGTTGACTGTCCATTTTCCGAAATAACTTGCTCTAGGTAGCACTTTTCAAGCCAATTCCAAGGAGCAATTGAAGGCTATTCGCAACTAAAACCCTAGCTTCCGCGACCGTTTTCCACCCGCGCGGCTACATTCCCGCCCAATCGATAAAAATCTCCTCACGAAGTCGCCGTTCGAGCTCTTGCTGCCGCGGCGTCTTGTCTTTCAGTGGCACATCGAGATAGGACATGATGAGTTCCGTCACCACGCGGAAGGCATCGGAGTCGACCAGCTGACCATAGGTCATCAGAACGACGGGATATCCCATCGTCTGCAGGGCCGTCGTTCGATCGGAGTCCGAGATCTTGGATTCTATGGATCCGTGAATGGCTTTACCCTGGCATTCAACCAGACACTCTCGGCTGCCATCCTTATTTGACAGCAAGATATCGGCGTAGCGCCTATCAAGCCCCGAAATCAGGCGGGCGCTGCGCGTCATGCGAATCTCGACGTTATTGGTAAGGCGCAGCCCTTCGCCGCCGCGCAGCCTCGAAAGGCCAAACAGCATCGAAGCTTGGACCTCAAGCGGCGATGCCACAACCCCCGTAATGCATTTCGCGGCACGTGTGAATGATTTAGCACCGCGGAGTCCCTGGATCTTATTGGCGAACTCCGTAAGGTCAGAGAGCTCGATCAAGGGAGGTCGTTTCCACAAGTCCGTTGGATTCCCCGAGGCATCCTTTACGTTTTCCCAGCCCGACCGTGCGTCACCCCACCGGCTCCCATATGCCTGCTCAAGCGCCAACTTTACTTGAGGTGCAATCTTGCACACGGCAAAGGTGCCGCACATCTCAAACATGCACATGATCAGACGCTCGTTTGAAACCGAGGAAGCCAGGGTCAGCAGGGTAAAGAGCGGGGACGCGACATCAAGGCCAAACTCCGTCTGCTGCACGGAGCCAAACGGCCTCTCCCCGTTCCAAACATGTCTGACAATGCGACCGCCCTTACGTCCGCAGCCGCCCTGCGCCAACACATGTAACGGAGTGCGCAGGAAATGCTTGACGAGTGGATGTTCACAAAGGCGCTCCCTGCGCGGATCGTCCGCAGAATCGGGCAGGTCCGGCATTATCGCCAAGACCTGTGGGGGTATCCGGTGATACCGAAAGGCAGATATGTCGCACAGCATGTCGTCCATGGAGAGTACGTACCCACTGCGTCGTTTGTAAACCCGCCCGGACGGCAAACGCGATGGCTCGGCCTGCGAACGGTAAATGCTGCTACGTGCACGTCGCGAATCTGCAGGTGACTTACAATCGGTTTGCAAAGCAAACTGATTCTGAGGTTTCATATGGTTGATGATGACGAGGGCGGCTATCGCCCCTTTGTCGTGCCCGACCACGCCAAGGTCTGGGTCGACATGCGCCTGACGCCGCCGACCGATACGGCCGCCGCGATCAACATGGTCGAGCAGGCCACTGCCACCGCCGAGGCCGCGGTTCCCGGTTGCCATGGCAGTTTCGCCGTGACGGGCGATCGCCCCGCCATCGAGCGCGACCCGAACTCTCCCCTTCTAGCTGCGCTCAAGCGCGCCGCCGATGACGTGACGGACGCGGACACGACCGTCGGCTTCTTTACCGGCTGCACCGATACCGCCGTCATTGCCGGCAAGACGGGTAACCGCAATTGCATGAGCTACGGCCCCGGCTCGTTGGTGCTCGCGCATAAGCCCAACGAGCCGGGGCCCATGCCGATATCGTTCGCTGCCAGAACGTGCTCATCGCGCTTGTTGACAACACGCTCTGGGACGCAAGCGTCCAAGTTGGGGCATAATAAGCCGCGAACAAACCGACTCGCGCGTTAGGATCGCCCATGAAAGCACTTCCGTTTCCCTGCATCCGCCCAGCTCAGGATCGCGTGCTCGAAGCGCTGCCGCAGATGGGCGGCATCCTAAGCGGCAACGACGCCCTGCGCGGCGCCATTGCCGACGGGCTCATGCTCAAAGATCCGGGCGCGGCGTATTACGTGTACGAATGCTCCGGAGAGCCAGGGCGCGTGACGGGCGTTGTGGCAATTTGCCCGGTCGGCGTACTGACGGGCGACGGCGCGACCCCCGCAGATGCGGCTGCAGCCGCCCGTGCAATCGCCGAGCTTAAGGTGCAGCCGCGCCCCGTGTCGCTCGCCTACGAGGCCTCGCCCGTTATGGATATCATCCTCGGTGCCGCCAAAGAGGGCGCGTCGCTCTATGCCGTCACCGACCCCGCCGGCATTACGCACCGCGCGTGGGAGGTCAAGCGCGAGGACGCCGTTGCTGCCATCCGAGCCATGCTCGACCAGGCACCGGAGCCGACGCCGGCAGACGACCCCACCTATGCTGCCGCGCTAGCAGGGGCGGCGCAGCTCCTGGCAGACGAAGCCCGCGCAGCCGGCGCCTACACGGGCAAAGAGCCGTTCAACTTTACCGTTGCCGCGTTATTCCCCGCCGCGCAGGTTGCCGGCGGCGCACCGCAGGTTCCGACGGGTTTGCTGACCCACCAGATCGCACGGTTCTAACAGGGCCTAAACGCCCGGCACAAAGACTCGGCAGCTCGACAAACAAGGGGCGGGGATACATGCGCATGCATCCCCGCCCCTTTCGCATCGAGCAATGATGTCGGCAATCCGCATCGCCACGCCCGCGCTACCCGCGCTGCGGACCCGCTGCCGCCACGAGCGGCTCAAGACCCAGCTCGCGCGCATAATCTTCTTGCGTAAAGACTTCGACCAGTTCAAACGTATCCGTCGCATCGTCAAACGCAAAATGCAGCACCGAGCAGTTGCCCGGAACGCGCTCGCGCTCGTCGGCCGCCGCTCCCCTCACGTGGTCCAAAAATTCCTTGATGGACGAGGCGTGGCTCACCGCGAGCACGCACTCGTGGTCCGGACGTCGCATAAGATCGGTCAACGTCGCCACCATGCGCTCGCGCACCTGCATCTGCCCCTCGCCGCCAAATTGGCGGTAGAAGTCACGCCACGGACGCTCGGGCATGAGCATCACGCGCTCGGCCTCAAAATCGCCAAAGAACCACTCGCGCAGGCCATCAAGGCGCTCGTAGGCAAGGCCCGGCCACAGGTTGGCGATAGTCTGCTCGGTGCGGTGCAGTGTGGAGGTGTAGGCATGATCGGGTTCGATGCCACGCGCACGCAAGAACATACCGGCGCGCACCGCCTGGTCGCGACCAAGCTGCGTGAGTGGCGAATCGCTCCAACCCTGAATAATGCGCTTAAGGTTGAATATCGTCTGTCCATGACGGACCAGATACAGATCTTTATTCATAGGGGGGTCCTTTCGCTCGTTACCAATCAAGGAGCGAAAACGCCCCATCACAATAGCTAAAATGAAGCACGGCACCGTTGTCGGGCTGTCCTCCCCCGCCGGCCACATACTCAAGAAACTCCTGACAGGCAGAGCCATGAGAGACCGCAAGCACACGGTCGTGCTGCGGTCGGGCCATAATGCGGGACAGCGCCGCAACCATGCGCGCCCGTAGCTCGCCTTCAGATTCGCCACCAAAGGCCACCGGATAATCACCCCAGGGCTGCGGCGGCATCTCGCAATTTGATGTGCCCTCCAGCGAGCCCAAGTGCCACTCGCGCAGGTCGTCGACCAGCTCTATGGAACGGCCCTCGCCAACGATAAGCTCAGCCGTACGCTGCGCCCGACCCAACGGAGACGAATACGCATGGTCAAACGTCACGCCACGGTCCTCAAACGCCGCGCGCGTCGCCAGCGCCTGCTCGAGCCCGCGCGCCGTAAGCGGCGAATCGTGCCAGCCCTGCAAAATGTTCTGCACATTGAGCTCGGTCTGCCCATGCCGCACCAAATACAGATCGGCCACACGCCCTCCCCTCGCACCACCGCAAAGGGAACAGGCGCCTTTGTGGTGGTTTTGCCGCCGGATCACGCCGCGGCGACGCTCAACTACACCAGCACGTCGGCGAGTGGACGCTTGGGTACGTGGTGTACCTGTGCCTCGTCACGCCAGTAATTAATAGAGCCGTCGGGGTTGGAATCAATTGCATCGATCACCTGTGTCTCGGCGGGAACGCCAAAGACTATGATCAGCTTGACCTCGTACTTGTCGCCGTCAAGTCCCATGACATCAATCGCACGAGGCGGAAAAGCCTTGAACATGCACGCCGCCACCTCGGGCGTAGCGCTGCGGGCGGCGAGCATCATCGTCTGCGCGGCGATACCAGCGTCTGCCTCGGTGATTGGCGCGGCAGGCTTGCCCGGAGCGGGACGCTCTGCAAGGATCGCGATATAGCCGGTCGGGCGCTCGCCCTCGACAGGACCCGACCAATCCTTGAGCGCACCAGCCCATGTGAGCTTTTCAAATAAGCTCGAACACTCCTCGGCGTCGCTCACCACATGAAAGCGTAGGCGCTGAGCGTTGGCGCCGCAGGGAGCCAGGTGCGCCAGCTCTGCCAGCTCAAGCAAAAACTCGCGCGGCACGCGCATGGACTCGTCAAAACGGCGGCATGTGCGGGCGCGACGAACCAGCGCGTCAAACGATTCCAGACCGAGCTTTTCGCAACCTTGCTTTGCCATCGACTCCACGCTCGACGGCGCCGCGGGAACAGCTTCGTTCATAGAGACCCCCAATACAAGGCAATTGTTCTTAGGAAAATCTAACCTAAAACGCAGGCAATAACGAACAGAGCCGCAATGTTCTACACCTGTTGAATAGAAAAACGCGACATGGGGAACAACGAGAACAAATCGGGGCCTTTGGGTTACACTTCGCCCTCCCCGACCCATACGCCGGCGCCTTTAGGCGATACTTGTTGTAGCAACTGCGGCATACGCCGCAAAAACAACAATGACGGCAAACGCCGTGCGGAAAGGAGACCTCATGGGCATCTTTAAGAACGACGACCAGCAGTCGAATCTGTTTGGATTTGACGAGAAAAGCATGGCAGGCAAGGCAATCAAGGCCGTGCGCTGGATCTACGCCGCCACGGGCGTCATCGCACTGCTTGCCGGCATCGCGCTGCTGTTTGCGCCCGCCAAGTCCCTCGTCTTCCTGACGACCGTCCTGGGCTTCTACTTTGTGATCACGGCTGGCGTCAGGCTGTTCACCGCCATTTTTGAGCCGCTGCTGCCCGCCGGCTGGCGCGTGACGAGCATCATCTCCAACCTGCTCATCATCCTGGGCGGCGTCATAATCCTGCGCAATCAGGCCTTCTCGACCGCGACGCTCACCACGCTCGTGGTGGTCGTGGCTGGCTTTGGCTGGATCGTCGAAGGTGTCATGTCCATTCTGGAGTCCGAGCTTTCGTCCAACCGCGCCCTCGCCATCCTGAGCGGCGCGCTCTCCATCATCGCCGGCATGTTCGTGTTTATCTATCCGCTGTGGTCGGCAAAGATGCTCGTCATCTTTAGCGGCGCCGCGCTCCTGGTGTTTGGCGTGACGCTGATTATTCGCGCTATCCGCTTTGGCAAGCTGGTGCACTAGATGCCGCGGACGCTGTTTATTGATGCCGACGCCTGCCCGGTTACGCGCGAGTCGATCGACTGTGCACGGCGGGCGGGCGTCGCCGTGGTGATTGCCGGCAACAGCACGCAGAACCTGGAGCGGCACATTCGCCGCGACGATCCACGTGATGCCGAGCACGCACGACACGGCTTTTGGGTCACGACGCTCGACGTGAGCGTGGGCGCCGATAGCGCCGACTTTGCCATTGTCGAGCGTCTGCAGGCGGGCGATGTGGTCGTGACGCAGGACATTGGCCTGGCGAGCATGGTGCTCGGCCGCGATGCCGCCGCCATCGGCGTGCGCGGGCGCGTGTACGACAAGGCGACCATCGACATGCAGCTGTTTATTCGCCACGAAGAAAAGAAGGTGCGCCGCGCTGGCGGTCGCACCCGCGGGCCGGCAGCCTTCACCGGCGAAGACCGCGCCCGCTTTAAGCGCAACCTCACCGAGCTGCTGCGCTAACCAAGGCAGATTTTTAGGCTATGCCCGGAAATTTGCCTTTTTGTTCTGACCGGTGTGAGCGCTCAGGATCCGTGGCTCAACAAAAAACGGGCTTCAAAATGCCATGCGTCGCCGCATTGTGTAGGCGCCGTGCATAGCTATTTTGAAGCCCGTTTTGTTAGGCCTACTTAGAGGCCGAAGGCAGATAGGGCGAGGCCCCAGCCCACGCCGATGACGTACATCATGACCAGGAACACGGCATTTTCGCGAGCGCTGCGGTTGGTGCGGAACAGGACCAGGTAGCCCACGCCGGCGGAAATGAGCGTGCCGGCGAGCATCGGTGCCAGTTGCAGTGCGCCTTCCAGATACAGCTGCGTAATGACCACGCTCGCCGAGCAGTTGGGGATCAGGCCGACAAGCGCCGAACCCAGGACGGCGAGCGTCTCGTTGCCACGCAGGAACTGCTCGATCGCAGATTCGCCAAAGGTCTCGAGCACGGCGACCAGAATCAGCGTCACTAGGAAAATGAATACCGATACCTGCACGGTATGCGAGATGGCGCTGCGGATAATCGACAGGACGGGCGCACCTTCGTGTGAGTGAGAGTGACCATGGCCATGATGGTGTTCATGCTCGCCCTCATGACCGTGATCGTGGACATGTCCATGTTCGTGCTCGTCCTCGTCTTCATCACAACCGCAATGGTCGCGCTCGCACAGCTCATGGATGTGATCGGCACTCACGCCAGCCTCGGCCACCTCGTCGATGATGTCACCGCCGCTGTGATCGTCATGCGCGCAGTTAACGTGCGCCGGATTGACAGCGGTTCCCAACACGGTACGGCGAATCGCCACATGCGCACGGGCGTTGCGATGCAGGCCGCGAATGGCAGCATCCACGATAAAGCCCGTGACCAGCGCGATCAGCGCCTTCGAAGCCAAAAGCATCGCCATAGTCTGCACGGGAACCTGCTCGGCAAGTAGCAGCGGCAGCATCTCGTCGGAGGTCGAGAGAAACACCGCCACCAGGGTGCCCAGCGTCACGACGCGACCGGCGTATAGCGTTGCCGCCATGGCCGAAAAGCCGCACTGCGGCACCATGCCCAGCAACGAGCCAACCACGGGGCCAGCGGCGCCGGCACGCTTAATGGCGCCGTTAACGCGGTCGCCCGCAACATGCTCAAGCGTCTCGAGGACCAGATATGTCACCAACAAGAACGGCACCAGCGAGAGCGTGTCCTTGCCGGCGTCGAGCAGAATATCAATCAGCAAATCCATGACGGATGGAACCTTTCGTGTCTTTCGGCAGCATTGTAAAAGTCCTAGCGGTCAACTAGGGTATTGTAATTGTCCTAGGCGTGATGCCAATAGTTGCCCATGGTAAACTATCATCTCGCCATAACTCGACAAACCCGAGCCGCGCGACGCGGCCCGTCCAAGGAGCAGCATATGAACGTTTCGCAAGCACTCGAATACGAGCGCCAGCCGTTTATCCCCATGTTTATCTACGGCGACCACGGCGCCATGGAATCCGAGCGTCAGAAAGGCGAAGAGGCCCTCAAGGTGCTCGAGACTGAGTACTTTACCGCCGAGGACGACCCCGGCTTCGACTTTGCCACCGTGCGCGACCTAGCCGACCGCAACCGCGACCTGTGCGACCAGATTGGCGAGGCGCGCCTGCGCAACGTGACGCCCGCGACGCTTTCGCGCGGCCTGTCCGACGCCGACACCTGCGCTGCCATCGGCAAGATGCAAAAGCGCACCGCCGCGTCCGTCATGCGCGAGATCCGCGGCGACCGCGACGCGCTCGGCGTCGCCTACGCCCGCAAGCCCATTCAGGGCACGGTGCTCGGCATCGACATCGAGACCACCGGCCGCGCACCCGAGCGCGGCTATATCATCAACGTGGGCTGGGAGATCATGGACCTCACCAGCGACGCCGTCCCGCACGACGCCGAGGCGCACTACTGCGGCCTGCCCGATATCTACCGCGGCGAGGATGTGCCGTTGTCGAATATCCACCACATCACCTGGGACGACATTGACGGCAAAACGCCCTTCCGCGAGAACAAAGAGCTGCAAAAGCAGCTGCTCAAGCTTATGAAGAAGTACCCGTACATGGCGCACAACGCCGCCTTTGAAGACAGCTGGTTCAAGATCCACTTGGACGGTTACGCCGAGGCACGCCGCGCGGGTAAGATCATCGTCATCGACTCGCGCCAGATCTGCCGCAGCCTGGACGCCGATGTGCGCTCGCTCCCCCGCGAGTCCGCGCCCGCCGCGCTCGAGAACTGGGCGCGCCGCCGTGGCACCCTCGCCGCCGACGCCAACGAGCAGCACCTGGGCCTCGACGACACCGACCTCATGCTCCGTACCGTCCAGGCCGAGTTCAACCTCAAGAACCTATTTGCCAAGTAGATTGCCAAGCAGAGGCGCCATTCGCGAGCGATACTCGTCGGGCCATAACGCCCCGCGCAAAAGCGACACGCCGAGGCGTCCCTCTCAAGCAACGCAATGCGGGCCGATAACCAAGTGGATATCGGCCCGTTTTTGCACGTCGCTAAGGTACCCACGTTGGCATCAGCGGCCTTATTCGCGCCCACCGATGCCCTTAGCCGCCTTTGGGAGCATTCGATAGCAAAATATTTCACGAATTATATTGACATATGAACATGCGCTCATATACTCGAAAGTAAGTTATATGAGCGCATGTTCATATGAAAGGATATTGCAATGAGCGAACAAGCTGATGAAATGAAGTCCGGCATCGACACCAGCATCGTGCCCGACGTCCCCACCACTTGCTCGCCCGAGGACCTTCCCGACGAGGAGCTGCTGTACGACCTTGCCGACCTGTTCAAGGTCTTTAGCGACACCACGCGTATCAAGATCCTCTATGCCCTCATGGGTCGCGAGCTCTGCGTGGCCGACATCGCCGAAGCGACCGCGACCTCGCAGTCTGCGGTGTCGCACCAGCTGCGCACGCTCAAGCAGTCGCACCTGGTTAAATTCCGACGCGACGGGCGCAACATCCTCTACTCGCTTGCCGACGACCATGTCTACACCATGCTCAACCAAGGCATGAGCCACATCTGCGAATAGCGACCAACCACGGTACCAGCGCGGCCTGCACCCAAGCCGCAAAAACGGGGAAAGGAACCCACCATGAAAAAGCAGTTCAAGCTCGACGAGATCGACTGCGCCAACTGCGCGCGTAAGCTTCAGGACGAGCTGGCCAAGCTCGATGGCGTCAAGTCCGTTTCGGTCAACTTTATGACCCAGAAGTTAACGCTCGAGGCCGATGACGCCGAGTTCGACGAGGTCCTCGACCGCGTCGTGGAGTTTACCGCCGACGCCGAGCCGGACTGCGAGATCATTCTCTAGCCCAGATTACGCCAACCTGCAAGGTCGCGCTTGCCGCGGCCTTTGCTCGCGAAATTATATGAGCGAGTGTTCATACATTCAAATGGGAGGATTGAATCATGGCAACCGCCGATCCCAAGAAGAAAAAGAAGAAGCGTAAGAAGAAAGAGTCCCTTGAGCATAAGCGCAACCGTATCCTGGTAGCGCTAGGCATTTTTGCCGTTGTTTATGCCCTCGACGAGCTCGGAGCTCTCACTATCGCATTTGGGGAGCCCGGCAACGTCTACGCCAGCTTCGTGCTGTTCCTGGTGCCGTTCCTAATTGCCGGCTACGACGTGCTCCAAAAGGCATACAACAACATCCGCCGCGGCAAGGCCTTCGACGAAAGCTTCCTCATGGCCGTCGCGACCATCGGCGCGTTTGCCATGGTGCTCTTCCCCGACACCGATCCGCACATGGCCGAAGGCGCCGCTGTCATGCTGTTCTATCAGGTCGGCGAGCTGTTCCAGGCCTACGCCGTGGGCAAGAGCCGCAAATCGATCAGCACCATGATGGACATCGCGCCCGATTACGCCAACGTCGAGCAACCCGACGGCACACTCGAGCAGGTCTCCCCCGATGACATCGCCGTCGGCACCGTCATCGTCGTCAAGCCCGGCGAGCGCGTACCCATCGACGGCGTCATCGTAGAAGGCGAGACGCAACTCGACACCGCCGCCCTTACCGGCGAATCGATTCCCCGCCCGGCCAAAACCGGAGACGATATCATCAGCGGCTGCATCAACATGACGGGCCTCATCCACGTGCGCACCACCAAGCCATTTGGCGAGTCCACCGTCGCGCGCGTCCTGGAGCTCGTAGAAAACGCCAGCGAAAAGAAGGCGCGTACCGAGAACTTCATCACGCGCTTCGCCCGCGTCTACACGCCCGCCGTCACCGGCGCGGCCGCGGTACTCGCGCTCGGCGGCGGCTTGGTCACCGGCGCCTGGTCCGACTGGATCCTGCGCGGCCTGACCTTCCTGGTCGTCAGCTGCCCGTGCGCGCTCGTGATCAGCGTCCCGCTGAGCTTCTTTGGCGGCATCGGCGGCGCATCCAAGCTGGGCGTCCTCATCAAGGGCTCCAACTACCTCGAGACGCTCGCCGAAGTGGACACCGTCGTCTTTGACAAGACCGGCACGCTCACCAACGGCACGTTTTCGGTCGTGGCGGTACACCCCGAGGCAGGTTATACCGAGCAGTCGCTGCTCGAAGTCGCGGCCCTTGCCGAGTCGTTTTCCGATCACCCCATCGCACGGTCCATACGTGCCGCCTACCAGGGTGAGCTCGACCAGAATCGCGTGAGCGACTCCGCCAATGTCGCGGGTCACGGTTTCACGGCAGCCATCGACGGCAAGCGCGTCGTCGTCGGCAACGCCAAGATGCTTGCTGCGGCCGGTATCGACGCTCCCAATTGCGAGGTCGTCGGTACGATCCTCCATGTGCTGGTCGATGACACGTACGCCGGCCATATCGTAATTGCCGACACCATAAAGGCCGATGCCGAGCAGGCTATTCGCGACTTGCACGCTGCCGGCGTCAAACGCACCGTCATGCTCACGGGCGACCGCGAGGAGGTTGCAGCGTCTGTGGCCAAGCAGCTGGGGCTCGACGAGTTCCACGCGCAGCTCCTGCCAGGCGACAAGGTCGAGCGTGTCGAGGCGCTGCTTGCAACCGAGAGCGGCAAGGGCAAGCTCGCCTTTGTCGGTGACGGCATCAACGACGCACCCGTGCTCACGCGCGCCGACGTCGGAATCGCCATGGGCGCCATGGGCTCGGACGCCGCAATTGAAGCTGCCGACGTGGTGCTGATGGACGACAAGCCGTCCAACATCTCCCGCGCGATCCGCGTGGCGCGCAAGACCATGACGATTGTTTGGCAGAACATCATCTTTGCGCTGGGCATTAAGCTGCTGATCCTGGTGCTCGCGGCGCTCGGCATCGCCAACATGTGGCTTGCCGTCTTTGGCGACGTGGGCGTGGCGATCATCGCCATCCTGAACGCCATGCGCGCGATGGGTGTCAAGAACCTGTAGCACTCGTGGTCCCTCCGGCCGGGGTCGGGCTTGGTTTTGAAAACGTCCTCGACCAATGAAGCGCCCCCGTTCTGCTCCTTCGGAGCTACGAACGGGGGCACTTCTGGTCTGCGGAATGTTTTCAAAACCAAGCCCGACCCCGGCCTGCGGTGACGTTGCTGGTGGTTCTTGGGCATCGCTTGCTAGCGGGGTTCCCTGTCTGAATTGAACTTTGTTGGTGGGGCTACTGGTCCCGGTCGCTGGTTCGCGCTTTGCGCGAACTCCGCGCTACTGGGGATCAATTAGGCTTCCGTTGCTGGGCCCGCCACATCTTCCCGCCCCAACATCGATCTTAGCTTCTCAAAGCTCTCCTCGCTCAGGCAATGCTCCATGTGGCAGCCCTCTTGCGAGGCAACCTCGGGCGCTACACCTGCGTCCTCTAGCAGCCCCACAAAAAAGCAATGGCGCTCCCACATTTGACGGGCAACCTCAATACCGCGTTCCGTCAGATGAACATCTCGTTTTCCCATTTCGACATAGCCGTTGCTTTCCAGCGTCGCCATGGCTTTAGAGACACTTGCCTTGGTTACGCCCAGGTATTCGGCGACGTCAATTGACCGAACGATGCCCTGGCGCTCCGAGAGCACATAAATAGATTCGAGATAGTCTTCTCCAGATTCACGCAGGGCCATGGGCCGCCTTTCGCGATGGCTTCTAGTTAGCCTTTGGATACTTTTGCTTGAATTACTTTACCGCAAAAGTTGCCCATGTCTTACTACATTGTCTAAAAAGTTAACCGTGTTTCACAAAATGCGCGGAGCAAGCAGGGCGACACGACACGCAACGCGCAGGGAGTGTCCCCAGCTGCCGGCAGAAAAGGAGCGTCCCCAAGTGCCGAGCCGCAGCTATAACAGGCCAAAGTGCTTCGCGGCGTTGTAGATGCCGTCATCGTCCACGGCGGTCGTTACGTAGGTCGCCGCGGCCTTCACGGTATCCTGCGCGTTGCCCATGGCCACACTTGTGCCCACGGCCGAGAACATCGACAGGTCGTTCTCGCCGTCGCCAAAGGCAATCGCTTCACTCGCGTCGATGCCCAGGCGCTCCAGCGTCGCCGCCACGCCCAGGTCCTTGCCGCCGTTGGCCGGAATAATGTCGCAGAACAGGTCGCACCAGCGCGTGGTTGTAGAATGCGACAGGACATCGGTAACTATGCCCTGGTCGACCGGGTCCACAAAGGCGCAGAACTGGTAAACCGGCGCGTCGAAAGCATGCTCAAAAGGCTCCTCGTGATACGAGATTCCGGCATTGTCGGCAGCCGCCACCACGCGCTTGGACAGACGGTTCACAAACGAATTCTCGCCCTGCATGCACAGTGAGTCGTAGCGTCCCTGCGCCACCTGGTCCACAATCACCGCAACGTCGTCCGGATCGATCGGGCAGCTGCGATAAACGCCCTTGGCATCAAAACAGTGCTGACCCGAAAGCGTAATGTACGCATCCCAACCCAAGTCGAACAGCCAATCCGGCATCTGGTAGGTCGGGTGACCCGTGGCGATTATGCACGCAATCCCCTGCTCGCGAAAGCTGTCGAGCACCTGCTGCGCCGACGCCGGAATCCGATGGGTCTTAAAGCTCAGCAACGTGCCGTCGATATCGAAAAATGCGGCCTTGATCATCCTTGCCTACTCCTCGCCCTCGAGCTTCTCGCTCGCCTCGAGCCACGCCATCTCCAGCTCGTCCATGGCGGCGTGAGCCTCGTCAATCTTTGCCTGCTGCTCGCCCAGCGCCGTGTAGTTGGTGGGGTCGACCTGGGCCATCGCGGCCTCGGCCTCCTCCACGCGAGCGCGCTGCGTCTCCATTTTGCGCTCAAGCGAGCTCACCTCGCGGCGGAGCTTCTGGCGCTCGGCGTTGGAAAGACCATTGGGCTGGCCGCTCGACTTGGGCTTTTCGGCCGCAGTTGCCGCGGCACCGGTGTCAAACGTGCCGGTCTTGGCGCTCGGCGCACCCACGGGCTCACCCTCGGCGGTGGCGTTGCACAGGCGTAGGTACTGGTCGACGCCGCCGGGCATATGCGTCAGGTGGCCGTCGAGCAGCGCCCACTGCTGGTCGGTCACGCGCTCCATCAAGAAGCGGTCGTGCGTCACCAGGATCAGCGTGCCGGGCCAACCGTCCAGCAAATCCTCGACAATCGCGAGCATGTCGGTATCCAGGTCGTTACCGGGCTCGTCCAGGATAAGCACGTTGGGCTCGTCCAGGATCGTCAGCAACAGCGACAGGCGACGGCGCTGGCCGCCCGAAAGATCGCCGATGCGGCTCCAGAGCTGCTGGGTCGTAAAGCCCAGGCGTTCGCAGAGCTTCTCGGGCGAAGTCTCCTTGCCGTCGATGACGTAGTACTTCTTATAGTTGCCGAGAACCTCGCGGATCGTGTCGCCCATGTAGGGCTCGAGCTCCTCGAGCTGCTGCGACAGCACGCCAAAGCGCACCGTCTGGCCAATCTTCACGCGGCCGCGCGTGGGCTCAATCTTGCCCTGAATCACGTCGAGCAGCGTCGACTTGCCAGCGCCGTTCTCGCCCAAAAGTCCATAGCGGTCGCCCGCTCCGATGAGCCAGGTCACGTCGGAAAGTACCTGCTTGGGCGCGCCATCGGTATCCGCATAGCCGGCGTCCACGTCGACCACGTCGATGACCTGCTTGCCCAGGCGGCTCACGGCGAGGCGCTTGAGCTCCAGCTCGTCGCGCACGGGCGGTACGTCGGCGATGAGCTCGCGAGCGGCATCCACGCGAAACTTGGGCTTGGTGGAGCGCGCCTGGGCGCCGCGGCTTAGCCACGCGAGCTCCTTGCGCGCCATGTTGCGACGGCGCTCCTCGGTAACCGCGGCCATGCGGTCGCGCTCTACGCGCTGCAGGATGTATGCCGAATAGCCGCCCTCGAAGGGATCGACCTGGCCGTCATGGACCTCCCACATACTGGTGCAGACCTCGTCCAAGAACCAGCGGTCGTGCGTGACCACGAGCATCGCGCCCTGACCGCGCTGCCAGCGGGCCTTTAAGTGGCGCGCGAGCCAGTTGATGGTGCGCATGTCCAGGTGGTTGGTGGGCTCGTCAAGCATAAGCACGTCGTAGTCGCCGATCAGCAGGCGCGCGAGGTCCACGCGACGGCGCTGGCCGCCCGAAAGCTCGCCCACCGTGCCCTCCCAGGGCACATCGCTAATAAGGCCAGCGAGGATCTGACGCGTACGTGGGCTCGAGGCCCACTCATACTCGGGCGTATCGCCCACGACGGCATGATGCACGGTGTCGGCATCGGCCAGGTTGTCCTTTTGGCCGAGCAATCCGATCGTAGTGTCGCGGCGGTGCGTCACGCGGCCATCGTCGGGCTCCAGCGTGCCGGCGAGCACACTCAGCAGCGTCGACTTGCCGTCGCCGTTTTTACCGACGATACCAATACGGTCGCCCTCGTCCACGCCGAGCGTCACGCTATCGAAAATATGCTTGGTGGGAAACTCTAGGCTGACGGAATCGCATCCCAAAAGAATCGCCATATGCCCTGCTCCTTCGTAGAAATACAACGTTGTCCATGATAGCAGCGAGCCCCACCCCAAACCACCACGAAGGTGCCTGTCCCCTTTGTGGTGGTCATTTCGGTCGCAGAGCAAAAGGCGGGCCATCTCGCAAAAGAGATGACCCGCCTCTCCAATCAGTCCCGCGGCAACCGTGGCCGCCGCGGGCCTCAAGCATGTCCCGGACTAGGAGAACATGCCGGTGAGGTAATCATTCAGCCGCTTATCCTTGGGCCGTTGGAAAATCTCGTCAGTCTCGTCGTACTCGACCATATCGCCCATGTAGAAGAACGCCGTGCGGTTGGACACGCGCGACGCCTGCTCCATGTTGTGCGTCACGATGACGATGGCACGGTCGGCAACGATCGATGACATGAGGTCCTCGATCGCCAGCGTCGAGATGGGGTCGAGCGCCGAGCAGGGCTCGTCAAACAGGATCACGTCGGGATTGAGCGCCAGCGTGCGCGCAATGCACAGACGCTGCTGCTGGCCGCCCGAAAGCGCGTAGGCGCTCTTGTCGAGCTTGTCCTTGACCTCGTCCCACAGCGCCGCACCACGCAGACTTTCCTCGACCATACGATCAAGCTCGTCGCGGTCGGTAATGCCGTGACGCCTGGGCGCAAACGTAATGTTGTCGCGAATGGACTTGCGGAAAGGGTTGGGCTGTTGGAATACCATGCCAATGGAGCGACGCAACTCGTAGGTGTTCTCGGTCTTGGTGTTCACGTTGCGCCCGCGGTAGTTGATCTCGCCCTCCACGCGGCAGCCGCGAATCTCGCGATTCATCAGGTTGAGGCTGCGTAAGAAGGTCGACTTACCGCAGCCCGAAGGCCCGATGAGCGCCGTGATCTCGCCCTTGTGAAAGTCGAGCGACGTATCGTGCAGGGCATGGTGGTCGCCATAGTACACGTTGACGTCCTTGGTGGAGAGCACGACCTCGTCGCTCACGGCCTTGCCGCTCGCGCGCACGCGCTTCTCGCTCTCCCCCACGCTCGACAGGAAGTTCTGGATCTCGGACGGTGCCGCTTCGGCTGCGGGTGTTGCTTTCATCTCGCTCACTCGGCCGTCATCCTCCTTGCCAGTTGCTTGCCCACGATACGGGCGATTACGTTAAACAGCAGCACACAAATCATCAGCAGTGCAGCGGTGCCCCAAACGATCTGCTGTGCCTCGGGGCTGCCCTCTCCGTAAATCTTGTAGATGTGCACGGCGAGCGACTCACCGGGGCGGAACACGTTCCAGGCGCAGGTGGGGCTCGACAGGTTAAAGCTCAAGAAATTCAGGCGAACCGGCGAGCTCATGCCCGAGGTAAAGAGCAGTGCCGCGGCCTCGCCAAACACGCGGCCGGCCGAAAGCACGATACCAGTCACGATGGCAGGCATGGCCTCGGGGATCAGGATGTGCAGCGTAGCCTCCCAGCGAGTAAGGCCCATGGCCAGGCACGCATCGCGCTGGGCCTGCGGCACGTCCTCGAGCGCCTGCTGAATCACGCGCACCAGGATGGGGATGTTGAACATGGTGAGCGCGACGGCGCCGGAGATGATGGAGTACTTCCAGCCCAGCTGCACCGAGAACACCAGGAAGCCGAACATGCCGACGACGATGGAAGGCAGCGAGGACAACGTCTCGATGGCGGTGGAGGCGATGTCGCGAATGGGTCCGTTCGGCGCGTACTCGACCAGGAAGACCGCACCGCCCAAGCTGATGGGCACCGAGATACCTAAGGTAATCAGCAGCAGATAGAACGAGTCGAACAGCTGGTAGAGCACGCCGCCCTGGGTTCCGTTGGCGCGCGCGGGCTGCGTGAGAAAGCCCGGCTGGAACAGCGTCGAGATGCCCTCGAACAGGATATAGGCCACCATGGAAACGACGACGAGCATGACGATAGCGGCAATTGCCGTCAGCGCACCCGTGGCGATGCGGTCCTGCTTTTGGACGCGCCCGAGTCTCGCCTCGTCGATATGGATGCGCGTGCTAGCCACGAGCCTTCGCCCCCTTGCGGCCGATAAGGTGGATGATCAGGATGAAGATGAGGCTCATGCCCATCAGCAGCAGGCCGAGCGCCCACAGAACATCGTCCTGGGCCGAGCCCTCGGCATAGACCGCCATGGACGTGGTGAGCATGGTGGTGATGGTGGACGCCGGCGACAGCAGCGACGTCGGCATGGCCTCGATGCCGCCGATAACCATGCGCACGGCGAGCGTCTCGCCAAAGGCACGGGTCATGCCCAGGATGACCGCGGTCATGAGCGACGGCATGGCGGACTTGAGCACCACGTGCCAGATGGTCTGCCAGCGAGTGTAGCCCAGCGCAAGCGAGCCCTGACGGTAGCTGTCGGGCACGGCGCGCAGGCCATCGACCGAAAGCGTGGTCATCGTCGGCAGGATCATGACGGCCAGCACGATGGCGCCGGGCAAGATGCCCAAGCCCGTACTCACGTGGAAAACGCTCTTCATAAGACCGACGACCACGTGAAAGCCGATCAGGCCAAAGACGACCGAGGGAATGCCGGTCAAAAGCTCAATAAGCAGCTGAAAGACCTTGGAACCAAACTTAGGGCTAATCTCGACTGCAAAGATGGCAGAGCCGATGGCGATGGGCAGCGCAATGATCGTGGAGAGTACCATGACCGCAAATGAGGTGACGATCAGGGGCAGGGCGCCGGTGTAGGGCAGGCCGTTTTCGGCCGTGTTGGCTAGGTCCCACTTGGTGCCGGTGAAGAACTCGACGGCCGAAACGCCGTCCTTGAGAAAAGCCGAGAGGCCCTTTTGGGCGACCATAAAGATGAGCGCGGCAACGACAAGCGTCACGAGCGCTACGCACGCGCCCGTGACGCCCAGGCCCACGTTCTCAAGGTCGCGTTTTGGCAGCTGTTTTGCCATTGCAAACCTTTCCGGGGCGATTACTTATTTAGCGGAGACCTTGCCGCTGGCATCCTTAACGACCTTCATGGCAGAGACGGGGATGAAGCCCTGCTCCTCGACGAGCTTGCCCTGGACGTCGTCGGAAAGCATGAACTCCAGGAAGGCCTTGGTGACCTCGTCGGCGTCCTTAGCGCAGTACATGTGCTCGGTAGCCCAGATCTTAAAGGAGTCGTCGGTGACGTTTGCGCTCTTGGGCTCCACGCCCTCGACCTTGATGGCGTTGAACTTGGAGTCATCGAAGTGCGAGAAGTCCAGGTAGGAGATGGCGTTGTCGGTGCTGCCCATCTGAGTCTGGACATCGCCGGACTTGTCGAGCTCGGCGTCGCCCTTAAAGTCGACGGCCTCGTCGCCAAAGACGGCTGCCTCGAAGGTGGCGCGGGTACCGGAACCGGCCTTGCGGTTGAGCACGACGATGGTGGCGTCGTCGCCGCCGACCTCCTTCCAGTTGGTGATCTGGCCGGAGAAGATGCCCTTGAGCTGCTCAAGGGACAGGTCGTCGACCGTCACGTTCTTGGAGACGACGGGACCCATGCCCACAACGGCGACCTCGTGGTCGACGAGGTTCTTGACCTGGTCGGCCTCGAGCTTGGTCTCGGCGAAGACGTCGGAGTTACCGATGGTAACGGTACCGGCGGCGACAGCGGTCAGGCCCTTGCCCGAACCGTTGCCCGAACCGGAGACGGAGACGTCCGGGTTGGCGTCCATGAACTTCTCGGCAGCGGCCTCGACGAGAGCCTGGAACGAGGAGGCACCGTCGTAGGTCACCTCGCCGGAGACGGACTCGGCAGCAGCGGCGCTACCCTTGTCAGCGGCGTTGGAAGCGCCTCCGCCACCGCAACCAACGAGACCGAGGCCGACGATGCTGGCAAGACCACCAGCGAGGCCGAGGAACTGACGACGAGAATAAGCCTGATCGAGCATGATCTTCCTTTCATACATGCGACTCGCGGGCACCCCGCCCGCTTTGCTGTTTGGAAAGATACGGCCCCGACCGGGCAGCGCCCGCGCCAACTGCGGCTTCTTACGGGCATCTGATAGACCCTTACCGCAAGCGAGACTCGGCTTTACAAACGAATAACAAATTCACCACCAAGCATGACCCGCCTTTTACACCAATAAAAACAAAGTTGCGGTGAAATAGTTCCTGTTTGGCCATCAAAAGGCCCATTCGGGGGTGCGGACAGAAAGTTGGACCGTGAAGCGGTCCGGACTGGAGGTTCGCATGTACAGCAGGGAGAAGGTCGAGCTCTTCCTCCTGGCGACGGAGGACGGCATGGGGCCCACC
>CALAMK010000032.1:0-25983 GCA_937925735.1 uncultured Collinsella sp.
ACTATCTGCCTCTTGAACTCGTCGGTGAAATGCCTCGGGTGCCTGGGGTCCCTCATATACGGCCCTCCCGTCTCCTGCGCCCCTCCCGGAACTGTCCACATCAGTGTAGCCAATCCACGTGAACTGGAAGAGGAGCGTGAGCGCCACCGGGGCGGGCAGCACGCTCATGGCGTAGCAGTAGAGGATTGAGGTGAGGCAGGTGAGGGCTCCCAGGCCCATGAGCTTGAGGGCGAGCTTCCAGCCCACGCGCTGCCAGCGGTGCCCGAGCGCGTGCCCTGCGAGCGTGGCGAGGGCGAAGAAGAGGCAGCCGAACCACGCCTGGCTCGCCACCACCTGTGCCGAGGTGAAGCCCGCGGCGTAGGCGAGCTTGTAGGTCGTGGCCATCGCGCCGTAGCAGGCGCCGCCCGCAAAGACCTGGAGCGCCGCCTTGGCCTGTCCCGCGCCCATGACTCCTGCCCCGGCGGCCTGTTGCTTGATTGTGTTTGTTCCTGCCATTAGGCTCCCTTCCGTCTGCTGTCTTGCAGATGCACGTCTCGTGCGTCTGTTCCCTGCAGTCGGAAGGTGGGCTCGTGCGGTCTTCTGGCGGTGCATGTGGTACCTGCTGCCAAGACGAAAAAAGCCACGCAACCGACTGCTCGGTTGCGTGGCAAAAAGGTGGCTAGCGCCCAGAAAAGTCCACGCGTTTTTAGACTGAGACAAAGTACTACAACAGGTGAGATTCCGTCAAGAAAAACCGAGGAAAAAAGTGAGCCTCTGCCCGCCGTACCTGTGGCGGTCGTTCCCCGAACGGGGCGGTGCTGTTGGGGACTGTCTCGATCTGTAACAGTAAGACCCGGTTTTGGTCCGTAGATGTTACAGATTTAGACGTTTTGTCGGGGCGGTTTCCGTTTGTCTTGATCTGTAACAGTTAGGGGTCAAAAGTGGGTCTAGATGTTACAGATTGAGATTGTTGAGGATGGGTGAGGGTAGCTAATTCGGACGGGGCTATTTTAGCTACCCTGCAAGTGGGATAGCTAAAATAGCCCCGTCCCTTTTTAAACATTGGGAAATCGAGCGTGGCAAGCGTATGTCTTCGGGGTATAAGACGGCTAATTGTATGCCGCTTTTTGAAAGGAACCCTTATGCCCAGCGTTGCCGTTCTCGCCGCCGATGGCTTTGAAACGATTGAATGCCTGACCATGGTCGACGTCATGCGTCGCGGCGGCGTGCGTGCCACGCTCGTCTCGATCATGCCCACGCGCGAGGTCGTGAGCTCGCTGCAGATTCCCGTGACCTGCGATGCCCTCTTTGACGAAATCAACTTTGACGAGTACGACTGCGTCGTGCTGCCCGGCGGCCTGCCCGGAGCCACCAACCTTCGCGCCGACCAGCGCGTCTGCGACGTAGTCTGCGATTTCGCCGCGACCAAGCACGTTGCCGCCATCTGCGCCGCCCCGTTTATCCTGGGCGAGCTTGGCCTTCTCGAGGGACGCCGTGCCACGTGCTTCCCCGGCTTTGAAAAGAGCTTCCCCGAGGGCGCCTATACCGGCGAGAAGGTCACGCAAGACGGCAACATCATCACTGCCAGCGGCATGGCACAGTCACTCCCCTTTGCCTTGAAGCTGCTGCGCACACTCGCCGGCGACAAGGCCGTCGAGAAGGTCGCCGAGGGCATCCAGCTATGATTTTGGCTTCGCAATCGCCGCGCCGCATAGAGCTGATGCGCGAGGCAGGCTACAACATTCGCGTGATTCCCGCGGATATCGATGAAACGCCCTTTGATGGCGAAGCTCCGCTTACGCTCGTCGAGCGCTTGGCGCGTGCCAAAGCCGCTGCCGTCGCCGCCGAGCATGCCGAGCCCAATGAGCTGACCGTCGCGGCCGATACCATCGTCACCTTCGATGGCAAGATTTTGGGTAAGCCGGCAAACGAGGACGAGGCACGCACCATGCTCCGCGAGCTTTCGGGCCGCACGCACCAGGTGGCAACCGGCGTCTGCATCGTTAAAGCCGGCGACGCTACAGCCCCGCATGCCGCCGAGAGCCTGTCCTTTGTTGATGTGACCGACGTGACGTTCTACGAGCTCACCGACGAGCAGATCGAGCGCTACGTCGCCTCGGGTGAGCCCATGGACAAGGCCGGCGCCTACGGCATTCAGGGCACAGGCGGACGCATGCTCGTGCACGATATTTCGGGCGACTTCTATAACGTGGTGGGCTTACCCATCGCCCGCGTCGCGCGCGCGATTCAAAAACTCTCGTAATTGCATCTGGCGCTGGGTATTCCCCAGCGCCTACAATTTTGGCGTACCGTACGGATCCCGACCGGGCACAAGGCGCGGCGGAAAACCGATAGGAGTTAAACATGGATACACTGCTCGAGGCCATTGACGTCTGCGATGTCGATGGCTTTTGCTATGGCAACTATACGGACGAGGAGGCCGGCACCGGTTGCACCGTAATCGTGGCACCCGAGGGCTCCACCGGCGGCGTTGACGTTCGCGGCGGTGCTCCAGCATCGCGCGAAACCGACCTGCTGCGTCCCGAGAACACCGTCGACAAGGTCCACGCCGTCTGCCTTTCGGGTGGATCGGCCTTTGGCCTCGAGGCTGCAAGCGGCGTCGCTCGCGAGCTTGAGAGCCGCGGCATCGGCCTTCCCGTCGGCCCCACGCAGGTGCCTATCGTGTGCTCCAGCTGCATCTTCGACCTCGCCTTTGGCGATCCCACCGTGCGCCCCGACATAGAGGCCGGCATCGCCGCCGTGCGTGAGGCACTCGACAACACCCCCACCACGCTCGAGCAGGGCAATGTAGGTGCCGGCACGGGTGCCACCGTCGGAAAGCTCATGGGGCCCGCCACCTGCATGAAGGCCGGCCTTGGCGCTGCCGCCGTGGCGCTCGGCCCCATCAAGGTGGGCGCCGTGGTCTCGGTCAACGCCTGTGGCAACGTTGTCGACCCCTTCACCGGCGAGTGGGTCGCCGGTATGCGTACCGCGGCCGATAGCGACCAGATCGTCGACATGGAACTCGCAGCCTTTGCCGCCGCCGGATCCATGCAGATGCCGCTCGACCGCACCAACACCACCATCAGCTGCATCGTCACCAACGTTGAGCTCACCAAGGCCCAGGCCACCAAGGTCTCCCAGATGGCCGCAGACGCCTACGCGCACGCCATCCGACCCACACACACCACCAACGACGGCGACACCATCTACACCCTCGCCAGCGGCAAGTTGGGCGCCCAGGCAAGCGCCGCCGTTCCCCTAGACCTGCTGGGCATGCTCGCCGTAAGGGCCCTAGAAACCGCCATCGTAAACGGAGCCAAAACCGCCAAAACCTCCCACGGCATCCCCGGCGCCGCGAAGTAAACTAGCTCGTCCGGTTGCCCGGTGGGTCTTGGTTATGTTTGCTGCTCTACAGTCCTGGCTCGCACGAAGAGCACATTAAGTGCTCTTCGGCTCGTGCGGAACTCGCGACAAACATAACCAAGACTCACCGGGCAACCTACTCAACAAGATCCCTTTCAGCCCAGGCCCCTGTGTACCGCGCGTCTAAGATCTTCAAATTCTGGCAGCCTGACAATCGATTCTTGTAGCAGAGGCCCCTTGGCCTTTAGTTTGATACAAGTTCCGCACGAGCCGGAAAGCACTCAATGTGCTTTCCGTGCGAGCAGGACTGTTCGCAGTAGCAAACTAAAGGCCAAGGGGCCCAGTCAACCCATCAGCAGCGATTACTCAGCAGCTAGTTGAATTTGAAGATCTTTGAGGCAAGACGGTATAGGCCGAGTGTGGTTTTGTCTCCGGCACGGCCGCGCAGGTTGGTGAAGAAGCCAACCACACCGTAGCGTGCACGACGATACATGCGCTCGTCATAGGCCTTCAGATCATTCCACAACGTCTTCAGGCGCTCGTCGGCACAATCCTCGTCGGAAAGCTTAGTAAGCACCGAGCAGATTGCCATCATCATGGTGAAATAGCCCATCATGTACGAGCGCAGACGCGACGACTCGACATCGCCGTACAGATGGAACGACTCCATCATGATGCGCGTCACGCGGAACTGCTGGTCCAGACGCTTGACCATCGTGGCTTCGTTGACGCTTTGGCCCTCACGCCCGATAAAGTAGCGATAGAGGTCGATGTCGGCGTAGTACATGGTCTTGCAACGCGGCAGCGGCACGTAGGCGTAGATGTTGTCTACATAGAACGTGTGCGGCGGCATAGGCAGATTGGACGCGCGCAGCACATCCGTGCGATAGCACAGGCTGTGCATGAGCAGATTCTGGTCCAGACGGAAATGACCGATCTGGTCCCAGGTAAAGATCTTTTTTCGCGGCAGGGCAAACTTGTAACCAATGGCAGTATGCGTACCCTCGTAAACCTTCTCGTACACATAATTCGAGATGAACAGGTCGACGCGCTGGTCGCGCTCCTCAAAACCGCGAAGGATCGAAAGCATAGTCGACAGGGCTGCGCCATCGAGCCAGTCGTCCGAGTCGACGACCTTGTAGTAGGTACCTTGCGCCTCACGCAAGCCCGAAAGGACGGCGATGCCGTGGCCGCCGTTCTCCTGATGCACCGCGCGGATGATGCCGGGATAACGTGTCTCCCACTCGTCGGCCTTGGCTGCCGTCTCGTCCTTGGAACCGTCATCGACGATGATGATCTCGATATCGGTGGCGTAATTGCTCCCCTCCAGAATGGAGGTGATGCAATGGTCCATGTCCTTGGCGGCGTTATACGAGGGAATACCGAATGATATGACTTTATGCATGGCAGGCGATAATCTCATCCGAAAGATCGAGGGCGGAGTTGGTAACGGCATCCATATCGTAGTAACGATACTCGGCCAGGCGACCCACCGGGTGGAAGTTCGTCAGGTTCTGAACGCGCTCAAGATAGCGCTCATAGAGCTCACGGTTCTCGGGCTCAAGAATGGCGTAGTACGGCGTCTCGCCCGAGCCGGGCGTATAGGCCTTGGAGTACTCCTTCATGATGGTGGTCTTGCCGGGCAGGACCTGACCGGTCATGTTCTTGAACTCGGTGATACGCGTGTAATCCTCGCTCGTGGTGTAGTTGACAGTGCCCACGGGCTGGAACTGGTCCATATCGAGCGTCTCGAACTTCATGTCGAGCGTACGGTACGGCAGAGCGCCCAAGTCGAGGTTGAACAGCTCGTCGAGCGGACCGGTGTAGACGATCTCGCCGCCATAGACCTTGCCGTCGATCTTGACGGTGGTCTCGTCGATCTCGAAGAGGTCGCGGGCGTCAACGTCGCAGAACACATCAATCAGATCGTGGTCGAGCATATGCTCGAACAGCGCGGTATAGCCGTCCTGCGGCATGCCCTGGAAGGGAGCCTGCGGGAAGTAGCGGTCATCGTCGCCCACAAAGACGGGAACGCGACCGGTGATCGAGGGATCGATCTGGTCGGGCGTCTGGCCCCACTGCTTCATGGTGTAATGCAAAAAGACGTTCTCGTAGACGTAATCGGCGACCTCGGCAAGATCCGGGTCGTTCTTCTTGCGCAGCTCCATGATGGGCACCTTGACGTCCTTGCCAAAGGTCTCCACGAGCTTTTGATACAGCTCCTCGCCGCGCTCGTCGCCAAAGGCGAGCTTGAGGCTCGCGTGGTTAAAAGGCACGGGCATGAGGGTGCCGTTGATATTGGCAAGCACCTTGTGCTGGTAGTCCGTCCACTTGGTAAAGCGCGACAGGAAATTGTGGACGCGCTCATTAAAGGTATGGTAGATGTGTGGACCATACTCGTGGACCAGGATCCCGGCCTCATCAGCGCAGTCGTAGGCGTTGCCCGCAATGTGGCTACGGCGCTCCAGAACGGCAACGCGATAGCCGATGGTCTCGGCGAGACGGCGGGCACAAACGGCACCGGCATATCCGGCACCGACGACAATCATGTCGTATGCGCCGGCGTTAAAGCCTTCAGGCAGGCCTGAGGTAATCTGCATCGATACTCCTTGTCAAAAGCCACGGGCTCGTTAGCTGGGCTTTTCTCGAACATTCTTCGAGACATATTTATCAGAGCGATTATAGCGCTAATGCGTCCTATAATGAGCTTGCCACACAAGGAAAGCTCAAGCACCGCGGCGTACATAATTGAAAGGTAAACCCGCTAGCAGCGGGTTTATTCGTGAGCAGCCGGGCGCCTGGAGCTTAGCGAAACGCTTGTAAGGAGTAACATGAGTGATTTCCTAAACCGTATGAAGTCTGCCGCCAAGGCCGACCTTAAGACGATCGTCCTGCCCGAGGGCGAGGATCCGCGCACCATCGTCGCGGCCACCAAGATCATCGAGGAGGGCCTGGCAAAGATCGTCATCCTGGGTAACCCCGACGAGATCGACGTTCCCGGCGCTACCGTCATCGATCCGCGCAATGCCGAGAAGCACGAGGAGTACGCGCAGAAGTTTGCCGAGCTCCGCGCCAAGAAGGGCGTCACCATCGAGCAGGCGCGCGCCCAGGTGATGGACGCTACCTACTTTGGCACCATGATGGTCAAGATGGGCGACGCCGACGGGCTGGTCTCCGGCGCCTGCCACTCCACCGCCGACACGCTGCGCCCCGCGCTGCAGATCCTCAAGACCGCCCCGGGCACCAAGCTGGTCTCGGCCTTCTTCGTGATGTGCACCGACACCCCGCAGTTCGGCACCGACGGCACGCTGATCTTCGCCGACTGCGGTCTCAACATCAACCCGTCCTCCGATGAGCTCTCCGAGATCGCCATCGCCTCCGCTCACTCCTGGTCCACCTTCATGGGCAACGTTGAGCCGCACGTGGCCATGCTCTCCTACTCCACCATGGGCTCCGCCGGCGGCGAGGTCGCCAAGAAGGTCCAGGAGGCCGTGAAGTTCTGCCACGAGAAGGCTCCCGAGCTCGCCATCGACGGCGACCTGCAGCTCGATGCCGCCATCGTCCCCACCGTCGCCCAGCTCAAGGCTCCCGGCTCCTCCGTCGCCGGTAAGGCCAACGTGCTGGTGTTCCCCGACCTCGAGGCCGGTAACATCGGCTACAAGCTGGTCCAGCGCTTCGCCGGCGCCGACGCCTACGGCCCCATCCTGCAGGGCATCGCCAAGCCGGTTAACGACCTTTCGCGCGGCTGCTCTGCCGACGACATCGTGGGTGTCGTGGCCATCACCGCCGTCCAGGCTCAGATGGCTGAGTAGCGGACATATCCCCGCCGAAGGCAGCACAGGTTAACCCCTGAAAACGTCCTCGACCAATGAAACGCCCCCGTTCTGCTCCTTCGGAGCTATGAACGGGGGCGTTTCTGGTCTGCGGAGTGTTTTCAGGGGTTAACCTGTGCTGCCTTCTACCGTCACGTAACAATCAGGGTATCTGGGGTGGACGGCGGCTTGGCTACGAGCTGGCGCTGAAAAACTGAATGGATGAGTGCCGTTGCTGGAGGGTCAAACGATGCAGATATGGTCACTTTGGGACCGAAATGTTGGCTGCGGTCTGATGTCTAGCCCGCCGGAAAGTGTGTCCCGGTTTGGAGGCGGATTGTGGGATGCAGCTTCCGCTTGGGGCCTGTTTGGGAAACCGTGGGACAGAATTATGCTTTATTGTGGGTCACACTTTCCGTAACATGCCTCAACTGGAAAGCGTATCCCAGAATTTGCGCTCGAAATGGGATGGAGTTTCCGCCGTCCGCCTGCTAGCAAAAAGGCCTCCGGAGCTGTTGCTCTGGAGGCCTTTCGTTTACTTGCAAATGCGCGCGTTAGTTGTTCTTGGTCAGACGCTCGACGTCGTGGGCGATCATGTATTCCTCGTCGGTGGGGATGACCACGACCGTGACGGCGGAACCGGCAGCACTGATGACCTGAGGACCGTTGCCTACGGCCTCGCGGTTCCTGTTGTTGTCGATGCGCACGCCCAGCCACTCAAAGCAGTCGCAGAAGGCCTTGCGGATCGACCAGTCGTTCTCGCCGATGCCGGCGGTAAAGGTGATGGTGTCCACGCCCGCCATGGAAGCGATCATGGAGCCGGCCTGCTGCATGGCCTTGTAGGCGAACATATCGAAGGCGAGCAGGCAGCGCTCGTCGCCCTCGGAGGCGCGCGTGCGGATGTCGCGGGCGTCGTTGGAGATACCCGAGATAGCAAGCAGACCAGACTGCTTGTTCATCATGTCGTCGACTTCCTGGTAGCTGTAGCCGCCCTCACGCTGCAGGTAGCACACGGTAGCCGGGTCGATGGAGCCGCAGCGGGTTCCCATCATCAGGCCGTCAAGCGGCGTGAGCCCCATCGTGGTGTCGCGGCACACGCCGTCCTCGATGGCGGCGAGCGAAGCGCCGTTGCCCAAATGGCACGAGAGCAGGCGGTGGCAACGCGAGCCAAGGATCTCCTTGGCCATCATCCACTCGTAGCGGTGGCTCGTTCCGTGCGCGCCGTACTTGCGCACGTGGTACTTGTCGCACACGTCCTTGGGCAGGGCGTAGGTGTAGGCGACCTCGGGCATGGTCATGTGGAACGAGGTGTCGAAAACGGCGACGTTGGGCAGCTCAGGATACTTCTCACGGCAATACTCAATCGCCGCGGCCTCGCCGTAGTTGTGCAGCGGAGCCAAGGGGGCTACCTCGAGAATCTTGGCCATGACCTCGTCGTCGACGACCGCGGAATCATCGAAGTGCCAGCCGCCCTGAACGATGCGATGCCCAATGCCATCAATCGTAAAGTCGGTCTTCTCGAGCTCCTCGAGCACACGAGCGATAGCAGAGCGATGATCGGGGAAAGGAACCTCCTCGGTCTGCTTGGCGCCACCGTTCTCGGAGTGGCCGAAGATGCCCATGTCCGATCCGATACGCTCGCAGTTGCCCTTGGCGAAAACCTCGCGGGTATCGGTATCCAAAAGCTGATATTTAAGGCTTGAGCTGCCGGCGTTGACAACAAGTACGTTCATGAGACTCCTTTGCAGTGCAATACGGTCGACGCAGACCCCTTAAGGCGGCCGCATTTTAATAAGAAGTTATCATATCTTGATAATAGCTATCAGAATATCGCCCAGCGAGCGCAAAGGAGGGGCTGAACGGCACTCGGTCGTCCAGCCCCCCCCTCTTGCAATTATTTGCCGTTGACGATGCGCTCGACGTCGGAAGCGATCATGAACTCCTCGTCCGTGGGGATGACGAAGATCTTGACCTTGGAATCCTTGGCAGACAGGCACCAAGCGCCGTCGCCACGCAGGGCGTTACGGGCATGGTCCATCTTGACGCCCATAAAGGCCAGACGGTCGGCCACGCCGGCGCGGACGGCCGGAGCGTGCTCGCCGATGCCAGCGGTAAAGACCAGGGTATCCATGCCGCACATGGAAGTGGCCATCTCGGCAGCCTTGGCGGCAATCTTGTAGACAAACATGTCGAAGGCGAGCTGAGCCTCGGGGTCACCAGCAGCGGCGAGCTCCTCGACGTTGCGGCAGTCGTTGGTCTTGCCGCCGGTCACAGCCAAAAGGCCGGACTTCTTGTTCATCATCTCGTCGACCTCGTCGAAGGTGTAGCCACCCTCGCGCTGCAGGTAGCACACGGTAGCCGGGTCGATGGAGCCGCAGCGGGTGCCCATCATGACACCGTCGAGCGGCGTCAAGCCCATAGTGGTGTCCATGCACTTGCCGTCCTCGATGGCGCACAGGGAAGCGCCAGAGCCGATGTGGCACACAACGACCTTGCGGGCCTCGCCGTTGGTCATCTCGGCGACCTTCTTGGAGATGTAACGATAGCTGGTGCCGTGGGCGCCGTACTTACGGATGTGCAGCTTGTCGCAAACATCCTTGGGAAGGGCGTAGGTCTTGGCGACCTCGGGCATGTTGAAGTGGAAAGCGGTGTCGTAGACCGTAACGTTGGGCAGGTCGGGATACTGCTCCAGGCAGAACTCGATAACGTTGGCCTCGGGGTTGTTGTGCAGCGGCGCCAGCGGGGCGACCTCGCGGATCTTGGCGAGGACGTCCTCGTCGACGAGGGAGGAATCGCCAAAGTACCAACCGCCCTGAACGATGCGGTGGCCGATGCCCTCGATCTTGACGCCGTTGGCCTCGAGGTCCTTCAGGACGACCTCGATGGCGACCTTGTGGTCGGGGAACTCGATGTTCTCGGTCACCTTCTTGGAGCCGTTGGCAGCATGGGTGAAGGTACCGCCGGTAAAGCAGACGCGCTCGCAGGAGCCCTTTGCGGACACCTTGTGGGACTTGGTATCGATGACCTGATACTTAAGGGTCGAAGATCCTGCGTTGACGACCAGAACGTTCATGTGTCTCCCTACTAACAGGCGGTGTGGCGCCGCCAGGTTACATACGTTTCAATAATAAACCCAAACGCCCTCGCGCTCGGGTTTATTGCGTTGATATATAAGTTATCGATGCCTGAATACTCATGGCCTTTGACTTGTAAGACGAAATAGCGCGGGGATATACACCAGGGAAGAAATCCCAAGCGCAACAAGCAATACAACTCGAATGCCCGCAACGCCACTCAACACAGCGTTGAGCAGATAGAAAAGAACGGCACCCACCGCCACCATCTGGCTTTGAACCGAAATCAGTGAACAGCGCATCGATGAATCGGCAGCATTTTGGAAAACTGAGTATTTGATTGGGGCAAACAACGAGTACGCAACCGTCTGCAGCACATAGAACACGGGCAGCGAATTGGCCGGAGTAAGGGGGATCAAAAACAGAGCAGTCAGGGCAAAGCGCACGATACCGCAAATACGCGCAAAACGGCCCTTGTCGACACGAGCAATCACACTAGGCACAATAAACCCTATGGAGGCGGAGACAAGGAGCTGAACCGCAATGGTCACGCCCGAAGCGACGGCACTCATTCCGCGGCCTGCAAGCAACAGTGAGAAGAAGTCTTCCAGAGCGACGAAGGCGAATGCCTGAGAACAGTCCATGATGAACGCTGAACGAAGAAGGCCATTACACGCAATGGCGGCACCGATCATCTTCGGACTAATTCCACGCTTAGGTGTCGCTGCAGTGCCCCCTCTTCGCATCTCAGGAATGCAGGCAACGACAACCAGCGTTAACACCATTGCGATCACATCTGCCGAAAGACCAATGAGATATGCGCCGACGGACGAAATGAAACCGCCCACACAAGCGGAGATGGCATAAGAGGCATAGAAAACAAATCGCTCAACGACATTAAGTCTTACGAGCTGGTCCTGAGAGACGCTGTCAATGTAAATCGCTTCTATGGATCCGCTCACACATGCAACGGCAAAACCTTTGAGAGCAAACGCGCCGATTAAAAGCAGAGGAGAGCGGACGAGAAGCAGGGCGGCGTAGTATCCAAGCATTCCCACAACGCCAACGAGACCGCTCGCCTTTCTTCCAAACCTATCAGCAATATAGCCAGTGGGAACTTCAAGGATGAACTTGCTCACTTGATATGCAATCATCATGCTAGAAATCGCCACCATCGAGAATCCGACGAACTCAAGGTAAACCGTCAGAAAATACAAGATGGTGCTGAAGTTCGACAGAAAAACGAACGTCATATAAAGCAAAACCGTACGGTTTTTCATGCTCCGCCCTCCAAGAGTCAGCAATCTAAATCGGAATCTTGGAAAAGCATGAGGGCAAAGCCGTCAGCTATGTGTTACAAGGCGTCAATAATCACTTGACGTCTCGAAGCCAATTAATCTCACGAAGCAAGATGACGCAATAGGTGCAGAAAAACCGTCTGGTGTCGATCAGTCCAGGAATTTTGCCGATAGCAAAAGTAGATAGGCAAGGTTACATCACGCGAACCCTCAATGGAGCACTCACTCACTTCTGACCCATCCGATGCGAGAGAAGAGCCAGACAAACTCAATATCAATCCCCCGGCTTGAAGAAACTCAGCCTGAGCCCTGCTTCCGTATTCAACATCACGGAAGCGAAAATTGACGAGCTGGGCTTCAGGGCATTGGTTGATCGCATTGAGACAGGGTGACAAATTAATGGGAACAGCGAGCCTGCCGCCCAGTAACTCACGAACGGTCATAGCGCCCACGGATTGATGACCCGCTGGGCATGAAAGAACCTTGAGCTCCTTTTCACCCAAATATTTTGAAGAAAGGACGCTGTCCCGTGGTTCCTCAAATGAGATAGCCGCATCCGAAATGCCAAGCACAAGTGATTCAAAGCATGTAGCCGTTGGCTGATGCCACACATCAAGGTGAATCTGAGGGTGCGAGCTTTCAAACGAGTCATACCAGTTTTCGGCAAAAAGGCGCCCCCGCCCATGAAGGCAGGGGGCGTAAAGACGAAAGTGGCCGTCAGGCGAGACGCCGTCGTCTCTCGATTGAGCGTACTTTTTGAGATCGTCGACTTGTGCCAGGATCACGCGTGCACGACGCGCAAATTCTCTGCCCGCCGGAGACAAAACAGCCTCCCCCGCCGATCGGTCAAGCAAAACAATCTGATACTCAGATTCCAACTTTTTGATTGCCGACGAAACGGCCTGCGGACTCACATGAACGGCGCGAGCTGCTTTGCGCACGCCGCCATAGTTCGCTACCGCTTGAAGGTATTCGAGTTGAGAAAGCTGCATAGATTACTCCAAAGGCAGCCAAGTCGACAGGCTACGCGCCCTCAGATGAGGTTCTCGCCCAGGCTCTTGCCGCCGAGGACGTGCATGTGGAAGTGCATGACGGTCTGGCCGGCGTTAACGCCCTTGTTGGAGATGACGCGGAAACCGTCCTCCAGGCCCTTGACCTTGGCGACCTCCTGGATGGCGTGAGCCATGGCGCCCATGGTCTCGGCGGGCACGTTGTCGGCGATGTCACTGTAGTGCTTCTTGGGGATCACGAGTGTGTGGACCGGCGCCTGGGGATTGAGGTCGTCGAACGCGATGACCTGATCGTCCTCATAGACAACGGTCGAGGGGATCTCGTGGTTGGCAATTTTGCAGAAGATGCAATCACACATGGCTGGTTCCTTTCTCACAGACCAAGGTAATTATATTTGGTCGGAATGGTTAGAACGAGAGGTTGTCGTCGGTGTTGGCGGCTTCGCCGTCGGCGAGCACGTCGTTGCCGTCGACGTCCTTAAGGAGCACCGAGACCTTCTGCTCGGCATCGGACAGGCGGGGGCGCAGGCTCTTGAGGAGCTCGACGCCGCGGGTATAGCTCTCGAGCGACTCCTCGAGCTCCATATCGCCCGACTCCAAGCTGCGGATGATGAGTTCCAACTCCTGCGAGGCCTGCTTGTACGTAAGCTGCTCGACCGGGGTCTTCTCTGCCATATCTGTTTCCTTTCCTAAAGGTTTATCGCTGTGAAACGCGGTCTACTCGACCGTATCGACCGTTGCCGCCACGTTGCCGTCTGCCATGCGCACGCGTATGGCGTCGCCGGGCTTAAAGGTCTTGGCGCTCGTGGCCACCCCATCATCGCTGTACGCGATGGAATAGCCACGGGCAAGCACCTTGAGCGGCGACAGGGCATCGAGTGAGGCTGCCGCACGGCCCAGGTCGGACGCGGGTTTGCTGAGCATCGTGCGCCCCTGATGCTCCAGACGGGAACTCGCAAGCGTGAGCGCATGGCGCTTGCCATCGAGCCCCGAGGTGCTTGCAACCAGACGCTCGGGCAGGCGCTCAAAGTTGGAGCGGAAGGCCCCAACCGAACGCGTTATGGCACCGGACAGACGATCGGCCGTCAGGGCAAGCTCAGACTCGCGACGCTCGACCATAAACGTTGGGTCGTTGAGGCACGGGCGGCATGCGGCCGCATCGAGCGCATCGCCCAAGCGAGCCGTATAGGTATCCCAGGCACGGCGACCGCGCTGATCGAGCATCTCCAGGTCGACCTGGGCCGACCCAATCATCGATGCCATCGCGGCACCCAGACGCTGATGGCGCGCCTCGAGCACATCGGCCAACTCCGTCATAGCCGGCGCCACCGATTCTGCCGCGGCCGTGGGCGTGGAGGCCCGGCGGTCGCTCACCATGTCGCAGATCGAGGTATCGGGCTCATGGCCAATGCCGGTCACCACAGGCACGGGACTGGCCGCCACAGCGCGGGCAAGCTCCTCGTCGTTAAAGGTCATGAGGTCCTCGAAGGAGCCGCCGCCGCGCACCAGCAAGATGCAGTCGGGCGCCGGCGCAATGGAAGCGGCGCGGCGCAAGCCCTCAATGAGCTCTGCCGGCGCACCCTCACCTTGAACCTTGGCACCCACGCAAACGAGCTCGACGAGCGGGTTGCGACGGCGCAGCGTGCGCTTGACGTCGTCGATTACGGCACCCGAAAGCGAGGTGACGACCGCCACGCGGGAGCAGAACACCGGGATGCGGCGCTTGCGCGCTTCGTCCATCAGGCCCTCGCGGCGTAGCTTTTCGGCCAGTTGCGCCACTTGTTGACGCAGCAGACCCTCCCCCGCCAACGAAAATGAGCGGGCAACAAAGCTCATGCGACCCGTGGGCTTATAGAGATTGAAGCTGCCCTTAAAGCTCACCTGCATGCCATCGCGCAGATCGAAGGTGCGCTTGAGATAGGCGCCCTTCCAGATAATGCAGTCGACGGCGGCCGAGTCGTCCTTGATCTGGAAGTAGCAGTGACCGCTTCGGGCGTTAGGACCACGAAAACCTGTGACCTCGCCCAGAACGCTCAGCTGCGGAATGGCATCGAGCGCACCGGCGGCGATCTCCACTGCCTGGCTCACGCTGAGCTCCTTGCGCTCCTGATCGTCCGAACCGTCGAACTCGGCGGAAACGGCATTGCCGGTTAGATTCCAGCCTGCCACGCAGCCTCCTTTCGTTATCGAGCACAAGGGCTTCGACCCTGCGCAGATTCAAGTCCAACACATAGTACAGCGCCGCGGGGACAAGAATCTCCGCGGCGCCTGTCAAGCCAATTTGTTATCGGTTGGAGTTTCTGTTGTAGCGGGCCATCAGGTAGAGCAGCTGAATAATCGAGGTGAGCGCCGCCACGTAGGTGAGCGCGGCTGCCGTCAGCACCTTCTTGGCACCGTTGACCTGCTTGGAACTCATGCCCGACTGCTCGATATACGCCACGGCGCGGCGACTGGCATCGATCTCGACAGGCAACGTAACGAGTTGGAACAGCACACTAAACGAGAAGAAGATCAATGCGAGGGTCGTGAGCCCGGCGATGTTCATAAACAGGCCCAAGAGCAACACGATGGTCCAGGTGTTCTGGGTAAAGTTGACGACCGGGACCAGGGCGGTGCGAACCTTCATCATGGCGTAACCGCTCTGACGCTGGGCGGCATGACCCGCCTCGTGGCAGGCCACTGCAACGCTTGCGACCGATCCGCCCGAACGGTTAGCGTCCGAGAGATACAGGTTGTTATCCTGCGGGTTGTAGTGGTCGGTGAGCTCACCGGCAACGCCCTTGATACCCACGGCGTTGCAACCGTTGGCGTCGAGCATGCGGCGAGCGACCGTGGCACCCGTGTCGCCGTCCGAGCGAACCTTGGACCAGGTCTTGTACGTCGAGTTGATATAGCTCTGCGCCGCAAGACCAAGCACCGTACAAACAAGGACAACCAGCAGGTACAGCGGGTCGATGCCAAAGCCGTAACCATAGTAATAGGGCATGCGAATTCCTCCGAATCGAATTACACGTTGGAGGCATTCTACCCACTCAAGCGGCTAGGCTTCCCTACAGGAGCTCAATCTTTCCGTCCTTCACGGTGAGTCCCATATTGCCGGAAAGCAGATCGTCCAGACGCGAACCCACAAGCTCAAAACGCCAGCCCTCGCGCAGGGGACTTTGCTCAGGATGCTCAATATAGTCGGCCAGGTCATCGCGCGAGGCAATGACCGAGGTCGCCACGCCCGAGCGCTCGGCAACTAGGCGAATAAGCGCATACATAAGGTCCGTCACGCTCTCCAACTCCGGTGAAATCTGACGGTGCCCGCGCACCATGAGCGGCAGGCGATCGTGCGGGCAGCTCGCGCCGCGCTTGATGGCCATCAGAGCGCCGTCTACGTCGCGCTCCCCCAGCTGGTCGGTACCGCGGATGCTGCGGAACTCCTCGACACGCACGGGATTGCGCTTAACCAGGGCCAGCAGCGTATCGTCGGACATGACCCACTTGCGCGGGATGTTGCGACGCTCGGCGCGGTCCTCGCGCCAAGCGGCAAGCTCGCGCGCAATGCCCAGCTGATGGCGGCTACACGAGTTGATGCGTTTGACCTTGCGGAATGCCTCATGGCGGTCGGCGCGGTAGTGCGACTCGTCGGCCAAAGGACGCAACTCGTCGAGCACCCAGTCCACGCGGCCCAGCTCACGCAGGCGGCTCATCATCTCGGTATAGGCGACGATTAAGTACTTGACGTCATCGATCGCGTACTCGATCTGCTTATCGCTCAGCGGGCGGCGCGACCAATCGGTCAGCGACTCGGTCTTGGGCAGTGATACGCCGCAGAACGTCTGAACGAGCGCACCATACGAAATCTGCTGGCGCTCGCCCAAAAAGGCGCCGGCAACCTGCGTGTCAAAAATCGGTCGCGGCAGTGCGCCCACGGTATGGAGCATAACTTCCATGTCCTGTGAGCAAGCATGGAATACCTTGACCACGCCCTCGTCGGCCATAAGCTCGGCAAGCGGCGACAGGTCGTCGATCACCAGCGGATCGACAGCGACACTCTCGGCGGGGGTGGCAATCTGGACCAGGCACAGGCGCGGATGAAACGTGCGCTCGCGCAAAAACTCGGTATCGACGGCGATCGCGTCGAACTCGCGGGCGCGCTGGCAAAAGTCGACCAGAGCCTGATGTGTGGAAATGTACATATCAACCCATCGAATAAGGTTAGGCCCGAAAAACACGGGTAGGATATCGGCATTGCTCTACAACTATACTCGGTTAGTCACAGAACGGGAACGTAAGTATGCGCTGCCTTATCATCCACAACCCGGCATCGGGCCCCAGCTCAGATGAAATCTACGCGTTCACGCACGCCCTCGCGCAGGGCGGCGACGAGGTCGTGATGCGTTTTATCGGCGATGGCATGGAGCCCGAGGACGCGGTAGCGGACGTTCGCGAGTTCGATCGCGTGGTCGTTTCGGGCGGCGACGGCACCGTCTCCAACGTGCTCGACCAGATGCGCGGGTGCGGTGTCCCCACGCTTGTCTTCCCCTCCGGCACAGCCTGCCTGTTCTTTAACAACATCGGCAATGCCCCCGAGGCGGCGGCACTCGCCAAGGCTTGCCGCGACGGCCGCACGGTCAAAGTGGACATGGGTGAGCTCTTTTGGCTCGACGAGAACGGCAACGAGAAGCGCCACGGCTTTATCATCATCGCCGGCTCGGGCTTCGACGCCGAGATCATGATGAAGGCCGCTCCCACCAAAAACGACATTGGCGAGATCGCCTACTTCCTCTCCGCGCTCGCCACGCCCAACCCCACGGTGGCGCACTTTACCATTGAGCACGACGGCATTGTCGAGGAGCTCGACGGCATCTGCTGCATGGCAGGCAATACCTCGGTCATCCAAAACGACATCAACCTGTTCCCCAACTGCCGCATGGACGACGGCATGGTCGACATCGTCGTTATTGAGCCCGTGCGCACGATGCAGTTGCTCCCCACGGTAATTACCGCCGCGCTCGACCCCGCTGGCAAAGTGCTCGGCCGTCCGCAGTTTAAGATCATCCAGACCAAGGAAGCCAAGATCACCTGCACGCCATCGCTGGGTATGCAGTTCGATGGAGAGATCATCTCCAGCAACTCCGGCGTCTTTGGCGCTCGCGCGCTGCCGCAATGTCTCGACCTCATCGTCGACGATTTTTCACCGCTCGGAAAATAGGAGGACCCCATGAACGACAATCCCCTGATTGGCTTTATCGTCATCGTCTTGGCCATGCTCGTTGGTTACGCCATCAATGTGATCCACCGCCGAAAGAAGTAAATCCACATTGGTATGATATTCATCCAGTTATCGACTCTCCCATTGTTTATGCAAATCCTAAACAGCGGGAGAGTTTTCTTTTTGAGCATTGTCTGGCGCTTTATTCAGCTACAGTAAATGCAGGGTGCCTTTATTTAACTAAAGCAATAAAATGAGTATTATTATCCGCTCATCGTATATTTCTTCACGCTCATCGAGTAAAAGCTGTTGTCTAATGAATACTCTTTACACTTCCTTTAGGCTAGTAGATGTATTTATTAGCTGAAACTCCGTACGGTTTCGCGGGGTTTCAACAGTTGGGAGGGATCATGAGGTTTACTCATCCTGTCAACACGCTCAAGAAGCTCGGCTGCGGCCTTGCATTTGGAGCAGCGGCCATTATGGCCATGCCGACTTCGGCGCTCGCTTGCACCCAGATCTACATGGGCAGCCAGCTCACGGCAGACGGCAACACGTACTACGGCCGTTCCGAGGACTTCGGCCCGCGCTACATCAAGCACTTTGGCATCGAGCCCGCACACAAGGACGGCAGCAAGTACACCTCGCTCGAGTCCGGCTTTGAATACAAGTCCAAGGGCGCAACCTACCGCTACACCTTCGTTCGCGACAACCCCTCTCAGTGGGAAGATCGTTACGATGCATATTCCGAGGCTGGCATCAACGAAAAGGGCGTTTCCTGCTCTGCCACGCTGAGCACCTCCTATAACGAGAAGGCAGAGGAAGCCGACCCCGTCACCGAGGAGACCGGCATCGGCGAGTACAACTACGCCAGCGTCATTCTGGGCGAGAGTGCCACGGCCCGCGAGGGTGTCGAGCTCCTCGGCAGCTTGATTGACGAGCAGGGCGTCTGCTCCAACGACCAGATCATCATTGCCGACAACAACGAGACCTGGCTGTTTGCCGCACTCTCTGGCCATCAGTGGATCGCCATGAGGCTCACCGACGACATCGCCTCGCTCAACCCCAACATCGGCAACCTCACCTATGACGTCGACCTCGACGACACCGAGAACTGCCTCCACTCCGAGGGCATCGAGTCCATGCCTAAGGAGAAGGGCTTTGCCGAGTACACCGACGGCAAATTCGACGTCGCCAAGACCTACGGCGAGGAGATTAGCGAGGCCGATATGCACCAGTGGTCGCGCTATGTCCAGGGCCGCGATTACTTCATGGCTCCGCTTGCCGAGGGCACCGACTACGAGATCGTCAAGGACGAGCGCGAAGAGGCTCGCGCCACAACCGGCGCCCTGGTCCACGAGATGCAGCCGCTGTTCTTCCAGCCCGGCAAGTCCGACTGGAACGCCTTTGAGATGATTCGTTCCTTCGCCGCTCGCGGCGAGAATGTCGCCGGCCTCAACGCCAACACCGACGGCGCCTATGCCATCGGCTCCAACCGCAACACCGAGATCCACACCTTCCAGATCCGTCACGGCATGGACCCCGAGATCGCGACCATCCAGTGGGAGATGCTCTCCAACGCCGAGTTCTCCGTCGCTATCCCCCTCTATTCCGCACTGCTCACCGAGGTCAGCCCCTACTTCAGCGATCAGGATGTCTCCTTCGACCACTGTGAAGAGGAAGACGTCGTGAACAACGAGGAGCCCAAGAACTCCATCAACTACGTTCTCATGGACATCAACACACTCGCCTATGAGAACCGCGACAACTGCGCTACCGGCGTCCGCGCCTATCTCGACGCCCTGCAGAAGGAGCTCATTGAGCAGAACCTGACCGTCGACGAGGCCATGCAGGCCGCCGAGGGCACCGAGGCCCGCACCGCCCTGGCCAACAAGGCCGGCAAGGCAGCGACCAAGAACACCTACGTCAAGTGCAAGGCCATGCTCGAGGAGATGCGCGACTACCTCAAGGAGGGCGACTTCTCCGAGGAGTTCGTCCCGAGTGACTACGATGCCGACAACGACTGCCTGGTCGAGTCCATCACCTACGCCGACGAGGCCCTCTCCGATGAGGATGTAGCCGAGCCCGAGGTTGAGGAAGAGGCGACCGAGGAGAAGTCCGAGGGCAACAACATGGCCGCCATGGCCGTTGGCGCCATCGTCATCATCGGTGCCTGCGGCTTCGTGCTCTATCGTCGCAAGAAGGCCTAGGGCCCTGAAACCCTAAGGCGCGGGCGGGATGGCGCAGGTCGCCCCCGCCCGCTCAGCCCGCCCCTTCGACCGGCGGGAAACGTCACTGAAATTTTTTCAAAAAAGATTTCCTGCAAACACTTTGCTGTGCTATAGTGCAGCGCAACAGCAACAAGGTGCGACCGCGCCACGGCATCATGAAAGGAGCCACCGACATGAAGAACACGATGAAGTCTCTCAACAACTGGTGGTGGCGTGATGCGAATACGATCGGTCGACAGTGAGTCCCTCACGCCTGTTTTTGCGCTCTAGGTGATTGGAAGGCCTCCGGTTTCGACCGGGGGCCTTTTTCTATCTCGAGCCCGATCGCATTCGCATCACGCGCCTCCGCTTTCTTCTCTTGCACTTCCCCTCCGAAAGGATTTTCACCATGTCTCAGAACACCACCGTCGCCGCCCAGCCCCGCACCGTCCAGACCGCCGACCGCGGTAAACTCGATATCCGCGCTCTTGTCCTGCTCGCCATCCTGCTTGCCGCCGGCTTCATCCTCAACTTCACCGTCGGCAAGGCAATCTCGGGCATCTCGGGCGGTATGATCAGCCCCGAGTTCATCATCTCGGCCTTCTGCCTCACCATCCTGGTCGTTCGTCCCAACATTGGCCAAGCGCTCGTCATTGGCCTCATCTCAGCGGCCGTGATCCAGATCACCACCACCTCGCCGTTTGTCGATTTTGCCGCCGAGGGCATCGCCGCTATGCTCATGGCCGTCATTGTCAACGCCGCCGCCAAGGACGGCCAGGTTAAGCCTGGCATCGCCATCGTCGCAACATTCGTGACCACCTTTGTCTCCGGCGTTATCTTCATGGTCATCAAGATGGCCATGCTCGGCGTGGTGGGCGAGCTCGCCGCAGCCATGCTGCCCGTCGTCGCCATGACCGCCGTGTTTAACGCCATTCTGGTCGGCGCCCTCTACATGCCCATCCAGAAGGCCCTTAGGCTCAACTAACCCGCTCGGCTTTACGAGCCACCCCATCTTGGCGTTTATTCGTCGCTCGCGTACCCAAGTACGCTTCGCTCCTCTTTCGCGCCAACCTGGGGCCCCTCGTAAAGCCGTCTCCGTGCTTCACCACCAAAGACTGTCCCAAACAACGAGCTTTTGGGGACGTTCTTAAACGACCAGTCATGTAAGAACGTCCCCGATGACTATGAAAGGTATCCATGGAAACGATCATCAACGTCGACGATGTCTCGTTCTCCTATGGCACGCAAACCGAGCAGGCGCTCAGCCACGTTTCGCTCAGCGTGAACAAGGGAGATTTCATCGGCATCATCGGGCCCTCGGGCGCCGGTAAGTCCACACTTGCCGCCTGTCTGTCGGGCGCTGTGCCTCACCACTACACCGGCGCCTTTTATGGCTCCGTGTTAGTTGACGGCCACGACACCTGCGAGGTCTCGCTCACCGACATATCGCAGATCGTCGGCAGCGTGTTGCAGGACATCGATACCCAGATGGTCGCTTCGGTCGTTGAGGACGAAATGCTCTTTGGTCTCGAGAACTTTGGCGTTCCGCATGACCAGATCGAGCAGCGCTTGTGCGAGACGCTTAAGACCGTCGGCATTAGCGACCTGCGCGACCGCGAGATCGCCACCCTCTCGGGCGGCCAAAAGCAAAAGGTAGCTATCGCCGCCATCCTCGCCATGCGTCCGCGCGTCTTAGTGCTCGATGAGCCAACCGCAGCACTCGACCCCGCCAGTTCCACCTTGGTCTTCGAGACGCTGCGCGAGGCAAACCGCGCGCTCGGCATCACCATCGTCGTCGTTGAGCAAAAGGTCGCTCTGCTTTCGGAGTACTGTAACCGTGTGTTGGTGCTCGATCACGGCCAGATCGCGCTGCAAGGTGAGCCGCACGAGGTCTTCGCACGCACCGACGAGCTTCGCACCATCGGCGTCGATTGTCCGCGCGTCACGCGCATCTTCAACAGTCTCGAGGCCGATGGCTTGGTAAGCGGCACGCCCTGTCTGGATGTCGACGAGGCAGAACGCCTGATCACGGAAATCGTCGACCCCGACCGTGCGACAAGCGATACCCAGGCGCCCGCAGGCTCCCCGCACGCGCCGTCGCTGCGCCCGCATGCGAAAGACGCCGAGCCGGTGCTCACCTTTGACCATGTCGAGTTTTCCTACCCCCATGGAGGCGCCGCCGTCCACGACCTCAACTTGACGCTCTACCCCGGCGAGCTCGTGGGCATTGTCGGCCAAAACGGAGCCGGCAAAACCACGCTCACCAAACTGCTCACGGGTTTGCTCAAGCCCGCATCGGGCAGCGTACGCGTTACGGGCTTGGACACGGCATCGGTTCCCACGAGCCGCATCGCACGCGAAGTGGCAACGCTTTTCCAGAACCCCGACCGCCAAATCTGCAAAGACACCGTGCTCGACGAGGTCGCCTTTGGTCTAGAGCTTGCCAGCATCGACCGCGCCGAAGCCCTGCGTCGCGCCCAGCTGGTCATCGACCGCTTTGGCCTGCCCGCCGACGAGGCACCGTTCTCGCTGTCACGCGGCCAGCGCCAGATGGTGGCGCTGGCATCCGTTATAGTGATCGAGCCCAAGATCGTGGTGCTCGACGAACCCACGAGCGGCCTGGACTACCACGAGTGCATGACCGTCATGGAAACGGTGCGCACCATGGCAGAGCGCGGTTGCGCCGTCATCATGGTCTGTCACGACATGGAAGTCGTTTCCGACTTTGCCGAGCGCATCGTGGTGATGGCCAACGGTCGCATCCTCGACCGCGGCCGCACGCACGAGCTATTCTCGAACATCGAACTCATGCAGCGTGCCTACGTTGAGCCGCCCCAGGTCATCGAACTCTCGCGCCGTCTGGCATCCACCGTCTCGCCCTCCTTTACGCAGGTGAGTGAGGTCACTGATATCGTTCGCATTACCGAGGAGATGGTCCGCCGTGGTTAACGTCATCGACTACATGCCGGGCGACACGCTGCTACACCGCCTGAACCCCGTCATCAAACTGGGCCTCGCCGCCGCCATCATCATCGGCATTTTCTTGTCCGACACCTATGTGGCACTGCTGGGCTTTCTGGCACTCACGCTCGCGCTGGGAGCCTACGCCGGCGTCGTCGACCGCCTGCTCGCGCTGCTCAAGCTACTGATTCCACTCGCGCTCATCATGCTGGTGCTGCAGCTGGCTTTTATGCGCGATGGCAACGTGGTGTGGAGCTTTGTCACCGATGAAGGCCTCATCACCGGAACAAAGGCCTGTCTGCGTCTGCTGGGCGTGGCGCTACCGCTTATTCTGATGCTCATGGTGACCAAGCTCAACGACCTTGCCAACGCCTGCGTCGAGGTGCTGCACGTTCCGTATCGTTACGCCTTCACCTTTACCACGGCGCTGCGCTTTGTGCCAGTGTTTGGCCAGGAGATGAACGCCATCATGGAGGCGCAGACCGCACGCGGCATCGAGTACGACACCAAGAACCCCATCAAGAAGCTCAAGCTCATGCTGCCGCTGTGCGTGCCGCTACTGATCTCGAGCGTGGGTAAAACCGATGCCACGGCCCTGGCAGCCGAGCAGCGCGGCTTCTACCTGCGCACGCGCGCGAGCTCGTACAAGCGCTACCCCATCAAGGGCCTGGACATTGCCATACTTATTGTCAGCATTGCCCTCATTGTCCTCGGCTTCCTGTTCTAGCCCATCGCCATCGGCAACCGATAAATTCAAAAGGCCCCAGCTCACATCAAGCGAGCCGGGGCCTTACTGTTTTCCCAGATAAAACCTACCAAAATAAACCTGTCCCTTTTTGGCAGGCCGAGGGCTGCAGGCGGTAGGGGGCGCCGCTGCGGATGATGGATTCGCGCACCAGGACGTCCATGGCGTCAAGGGTAATCTCGGGCATCTCTCGGTACTTTTTCAGCACCGAGAGCTCGGTGCAGGCCAGAATGACGCGGTCGCAGCCACTGCGGGCGAACTCCCACATCACGCGGTCAAACTTGTCCATATCGGGCTCGCGTCCGGCCTTCACGTCATCATAAATCAGCGACATCACGTCGGCCTGGCGCTTCTCGCTGGGATAGACGACCTCGACGCCCGCGGCCTCGCACTCGCGCCCGTAGACGCCGGCACCCACGGTGCCGTCGGTGCCCATGATGCCGATCTTGCGCACCGGCTCGGACGGCATGCTCAGGTTGGGATCGAACTCGCACTCCCCCATCACCGCGCCCGCCAGGGCATAGCGCACCGACTCACGCGGCATGTGGATAATCGGCACCTTGGTAAACGACTGAATCTGGTCGTAGAAGTAGTGCGATGTGTTGCAGGGAATGGCGATATGAGCACAGCCCAGCCCCTCGAGCGCCCGCGCACATTCCTTCATGGTCGCCAGCAGCTCGGCATGCTCGCCGGTCTTGATGGCCAGCGTACGGTCGGGCATGGTCGACTTGGAAAGTACCACCATGTCGATATGCTCCTGATCACAGGTAGCAGCCGTATGACGCACGACCTGGTCGTAGTAATACGACGTGGCCTCGGCGCCCATGCCGCCGATAACTCCCAGCTTTTCCATCGCCGCCTCCTTGGTGACGCCCATGCAATTGCTCGTATCATGCCCGCGCCCGTCCGTTGCAAACCGGGCGGGCGCCGCGCTCATCTACTTGTAATACGTCTTGAACAGCTTAAAGTGACGCAGCTTGGTGTGCCACATGCGCAACCAGCGGTTAAAGACAAAATCACCCTTCATAAACGAAGGATCGGCAGCCTTGCCCTCCTTGGCCAGACGATGCGCCTTCGCACGTAGCTCGGGGTCCTTGACATACTTGTCAACGACGCCCATGGGGACGACCATCCACAGCGCCTCGTCCTGCGCCGTCACAAACTCAGGCTCAAACGGGCGGTTGTACACGTACTCATCCACCACGTATTTGGCAACGTTAAAGCCGCTGTTGGTGACGTAGTAGTTACTGCGGCCCTGACGCGTGTTGAAGTCAAAGAACTTAAACGAACCATCGCGCTGGTCGTACTTGACGTCGAAGTTGGAGAAGCCCGTAAACTTAAGGTCCTCGAGCAACTTGCGCACGCCGCCCATGAGCTCGTCGTTAGGCTCGGTAATGATGCATGCATGGTTGCCGACGCCGTGAGGCTGGTGCTCCTCGAGCAGCACGTGGCCCAGGCACATCATGCGAACCTTGCCGTTGCGGTCGGAATAGCTGGTAAGCACGCGCATGTACTCGTCGTTGCCGGGCACGCGGTCCTGCAAGATGAGATCATCGGTGTAGCCACTGGCGTACACATCGCGAATGACCTGCTCCAGCTCGGCGCGATCGGCAATCTCGTAGGCCTTCTTCTGGCCCTCGAACTCGTGCTCCCACCACATGATGCCGTCAGAGGGCTTCAGAATCATCGGGAAAGGGAAGTCGATCTGGTCGAGCACCTCTGCGGAAGCCTCGCCCTGGGCGTTGAGCATCGCCATGGTAAAGGTAAACGTGTGCGGATAGGGCACACCGTGCTTCTCGCACAGCTCGTAGAAGATCTCCTTCTTCTGGCACTGCTCGAGCATGCTGTAGGGCGCATAGGGCGCGATGACGTTGGAGGCAAGCTGGCCGGCATCCTGAGCCTGTGCGGCAAGCGCGACGTAGTTATCACCGCAGCCCATGAGGATAATCTTCTTATCGGGATTGGCCTGTGCAATGCCGTTGACGGTCTCGATCATGACCGGCATAGTGTCGATATCCACATTGGGCGTATAGTCGATAATCTGGCTGCGGTATGCAGGACCCGTCTGATACTTGCCAAAGACCAGGCTCTTGACCTGATACTCCTCGTAGAAGGCGCGCGCCACCGAATAGGCGTTGATATCGCCGCCGAGCAGCACGGGTATAAACTCGCGCTCTGTAAACTGCAATGCCATGGAAACTTCCTATCATCAACTGCCCGTACGATGGGCGGTCTTTATGCAACTGGTTTATTCTAGCGTGCCAAACCGCCGCTTCCCAAAGTTCCACCATATCTATGGCAAGCAGGCGCTTATGATCGAGCCCGCCG
>CALAMK010000033.1:0-18883 GCA_937925735.1 uncultured Collinsella sp.
GCCGTAGACCTCGTCGGTGGAGACGTGGTGGTAGCGGATGCCGTATTTGCGGACGGCCTCCAGCAGGCGGAAGGTGCCATCGACGTTGGTGCGCAGGAACGGCTCGGGGTCGGCGATGGAGTTGTCGTTGTGGGACTCCGCGGCATAGTGGACGATCGCGTCGTGGCCCGGGACGATGCGATCCAGCAGCTCCGCGTCGCAGATGTCGCCCACGACGAGCTCCACGCGGTCCGCCGACAGCCCGGCGATATTCTCGGGGTTGCCGGCGTAGGTCAGCTTGTCCAGCACGGTGACGTGGACGCCCGGGTGGTTGTCCACGACGTAGTGCACGAAGTTTCTGCCGATGAAGCCGCAGCCGCCCGTGACGATGATGTTCTTAGGTTCAAAAATCTCAGGCACGTTAACGTTTCCCTTCTGCAGCAACCGTCAACAAATACTTGCCATACGCAGTCTTTTTTAGGCGCTCGCCCAAAATAGCAAGCTGATCAGCATCGATAAAGCCTCGGCGGTATGCGATTTCCTCAAGGCATGCAATAAAATAGCCTTGACGGCTCTGGACGGCTTCGACGTACTCAGCAGCCTTAAGCAAACCCTGCGGCGTGCCGGTGTCGAGCCAAGCCATGCCGCGTCCCATGAGTTCAACCGAAAGCTGACCACGCTCAAGATAAGCGTTATTGACGCTCGTAATCTCAAGTTCGCCACGCTCGGAAGGTTCAACCGTAGCGGCAATATCGGATACCTGACCATCATAGAAATAAAGACCCGGTACCGCATAGTTGCTCTTGGGATGATCAGGCTTTTCTTCAATGCCAATCACGCGATGGGCCGCGTCAAATTCAACCACGCCAAACGCACGAGCGTCCTGAACAGGATAACCAAATACAACTGCACCGCCCTCGGACTCTACCTTTGCTTTTGCCCGATTAAGTACGCGCGTGAAGTCCTGACCGTGAAACATATTGTCACCCAGCACCAAGGCGCAGGGCTCCCCCGCCAAGAAATCACGACCAATGGTAAATGCTTCGGCCAAACCACGCGGTTCCGCCTGCTCGGCATACACTAGATTCATGCCAAGATCGGAGCCATCTCCCAGCAGCTCTTTAAAAGCCGGCAGATCACGAGGCGTAGAAATAACCAGTACCTCACGAATGCCAGCAAGCATAAGCACCGAGAGCGGATAATAGACCAAGGGTTTGTCGTAAATGGGCAGCAACTGTTTATTTACGGACTTGGTAATGGGATGCAAGCGAGTTCCAGAGCCGCCTGCGAGGATTATGCCTTTCATCATGACTCCTAAACAAAGCCATTACTCGTGAAAATCAAAAGACGGGACACTACGAGCCCTATCCATAAGCCATGCGGCCACGGCAACGTCAATAAAACCAAGACCGATCGCATTAAAGTAAATAAGCTCATCGCCCACACGACCGCTTTTGACGTCGCAAAGCACTTCGGTAATATCTGCATGAATATCCGAGTCGGACAACAGCCCCTCAGAATACATGCGAGCAATGGTTGGCGATCCTCGATGCTTCAACGCATCCCAATAGTCACAAATGATTTTATTGGCTTTACGAGGAACTTCGTACTCATCTTCCCAGCCACCAACGTGGCAATATAACTTGGCAGTATCAAGCCAATCAGCCTTGAGAATAGGGGCCTGGCCACTTATGCATGTAATAACGATATCGGCACCATCACAAGCTGCCTGCATATCATTTCCGTAGTCAACAACCGAACAGCCCAAATAACTAAGATCGGATACAAGTGTTGCAGCGTGAGCAGCAGTGCGCCCAGAAATTCGAATTTCGCTTATATCGGTAAGCGCAAGAGACATGAGCTCGGCATGAAAGCGAGCTTGCTCGCCCGTACCGAGAATCGTAAGAACTCGAGCACCTAAAGGCGCAAATAGTCTGGCAGCTAAAGCATCAACGGCAGCAGTTCGAAGAGCAGTGAGATACGAGGCGTCCATGACGCAGACGGGGCAACCGGATTTAATCTCAGAAAGGACCATCAAGCCGCCAACATTGGGGATACTGCGTTTCGATGGATTCTCAGGAAAAACCGAGACCCATTTAACTCCAGATAATCCTAAAGGGAGAACGGTCGCCGGCATGCAATTAATTCGGTCTTGCGTAGCTTCATCAAAAATCTGAGAAGATTTTGAAGGTAAAATTACCTCGCCCTTACCAAAAGAAAGAAAGGCATTTTCAACGGCCGTTAGAAGACCATCAATATCGCGTTCTTTATCCCATGCGGCTTTTAACGTAGACCTGCTAATCAACACGGTTTTCATAGGTGCACCTAGCCTTCACATGAATCAAGCTGCGAGACAAGAAAATCAGGGTATGAGGAAGTGGAATTCGGATCGAAAAGCGAGTAAAGCAATTCGTTGCCGCCTTCATCCTTGACCGAAAGCAATTCCTTAACGCGTTTCATTCCGCTCATGAGCCCAGAAATACTTGAATCCCGGAAGTGCAGATACGCCAGCACCTGTTGCGCACTGCCCCAGTCCTCGATCAAATCACCCACACCGTGGACCATAGTGCATGCGGCAAAAGATGGAAGAGCCGAAACTTTATCCATCCCACTGATTGACTTGATTTTTCCAGGTCTTAGATGTACCGGCCAAATTGCGTAGAGACAATCACTCTTTGGCTTAGGCTCAATTTTGCCGTCTTGCAACCCCACGGCCGCATCATAAAGAACGGACATTTGGTCAATGCCAGATAGAGCTTCAACCAGTAAATTGGTCATAGACCCGCCAAATCGCAGACCCATCTCATTAAAGATGAAACGTCCGTTTTTATAAAACGCCTCAATCCAGATTGGACCGTCGGAAATACCAATAGATTCAAACATCTTTTTGGCTTTTTCGTTAACGTTATTTAGATATTCCGCCTCATGAATAGAAGGAGCGATCTGAAGAGCCATTACTGGCGCGCCAGTATCCCCCGCTTTTAACGAGAACTTATCCGTAATTCCCGAGTAGACGATTCGACCAGAACGAGCAGTGTACTGAATGATGACGGCATTAGCATCAATGAACTCTTCGATGAGCACCTGTCCGGTCAAGGAATGCTCTTTGGCTTCAGAAAGCGCACGCTTAACATCATCAACATTTGAACACTTTGAAAAGCCACGGCTGCCACTACCGTCGAGAGGTTTTACGGCCAACGGGTAACAGTCCTCAGGAATCGACTCGATATCAGACGCATCGAAACGACGGGCAACATCAATCCCATGTTTTAAGCATAGGGCCTTAAACTGCCCCTTGTCACAGCAAGAACGCCATTGGCCTAAAGAACACCATGAGGGCAAACCAAGCCGAGCGCACAGCTCGAGGGACTTTTCGATATTAAACTCGTGAACTCCAGTGAGCACCGCATTAACTCCGGCATTGCGAGATCGCTTTTCAAGTTCATCGAGATCAGCGGTGCTCACATTCCACGACTCATCAGCCAAAAGCTTAGCCGGAGATTGCTCAGGATCAAGCCAGTCAGCAACGATCACATGGGCGCCGCGGGATTTAGCGTACTTAACAATTTCACATGAACCAATAGGCTTGCCGCCCAAAACCAATAAAGTTGTTTGTGCAGCCATTATGCCACCTCAGCCGAAAAATATTTCAAAGTGTTATTTCGAAAATCGTTAACTTCGCACTCTGAATCAAATCGCATCATTACAGAGCCAAACGCATGGTTTGCGGCGGTAAACGACTCTACATGGTCTCCCGAATTAATCCAAAGCTGCTCTTCGGCAACATGTGAATCGCGGAAGCCTGCAGCATATTTCATTCCATAAAAGATGCCCGAATGGTCTGAGTGGAGCATCTGCTGATACCAGTACCCATCGTAAACAGGCATAGATAACTCATCGACGGTCAAGCCCAAAGCAGCCTGTACGCTCGCGCGAACAAGATCGCATTTGCCACCCGTAGCATAACGGAGCATCTCACACAGACGATTACCGCCGCCACGAGGAGAACTCTCCATAATGTAGGCTTTTCCGTCCGATGCCACGCGAGTCTCGATATTAAAAACTCCACTTCCCAGATGAAGAAGATCCGCAAGACGCTGCAGCTCAGAAACAAGCTCCGACTGAGCCCACTGGGGCATGCTAGAAGGCATTACATAGGCCGCGGGGGTATACGGATTTGGAACGGATGAGTCGAACAACTGGGAGGTAAACGATACACACTTAAACTTACCATCAACAAGGAATGCGTCTGCATCGGAACTGTCTCCCAGTTTCTCGAGAAACTGTTCGACAATACAACGGCCAGCACGCGAGAAAGAAAGCGCCACTTTAACAGCATCCCCAAGATCATCGGCACAGTCAACGCGCGTACAGCCCTTGGAACCAGCAGAATCCACGGGCTTGGCTATAATAGGATAAGTAATGGTTTTAGCATGATCGATCGCATCCTGAACAGAGCTGAATATATGAAGCTCAGGGCAATTGAAACCATTGTCGCGAAGGAATGAACGATACCGCTCTTTATCCTGCAGGATAGAAACAGACTCATAAGATCCTTGGAAAGGAAGCCCAAGTTTCTCTGCAGCATACGCGGCGGATATCACTCCGGGGTCTGCAGCGAATGACATGATGCCATCAGCATTAATAGACTCTGCTGCCTTAAGAATAGCCTCATTGTCGATAATACTCGCGTTTATATAACCGTCAGAAAACTGATGGGCGTAATTGTTAGGAAGATAATCGCACGTAACAACTTTGGCACCAAGATCGTGCGCGGCGTTGATTACAGGGATTGCATAACGAGCGCCACCAAGGAGTAAAAGGGTTTTCTGCATGGTTATTTCCTTCCAACTTGAGCGATTACGTCGCAGATACGATTAACGTCCTCTAGCGCAAGATCTGCGAACATGGGGACCGTGAGCACCTGAGAGGCGAGTTTCTGTGCAACGGGCGTGCGATCGCTGGAGTAGACGCTGCGATAGCAGGCAAAGTCGTTGATGAGCGGATAAAAGTACTTGCGCGCACCAACACCGGCAGCGTCGAGAGCATCGAAGACATCATCGCGCGTGGCACCAAATTTGCTGGGGTCGAAAATCACAGGCAGATAGGCATAATTTGCTTTAACACCATCAGCGGGACGGAAAATACGAACACCATGCAGGCCCTCAAGGCGATCCCAATAGCGCTCGGCAACAACCTTGCGCTTAGCAATTTCGTCGTCAAGATGTCGAAGGTTGCATACACCCATGGCAGCGCAGAACTCATTCATCTTGGCATTACCGCCAACATATTCAACGTCCTCAGGCCCTGTGATGCCAAAGTTCTTCCACTGGTTAAGAGTGTCGTAAAGGCAGGGATCCTTAAAGCAAACCGCACCGCCCTCTATGGTGTTGAACACCTTGGTGGCATGGAAACTAAACATAGACGCATCGCCAAATGCCGCCGCGGAAACTCCGTTGCGCTCAACGCCAAAAGCATGGGCCGCATCGTAGATAACCTTGAGGCTGTGGCGGTCGGCAATCTCCTGAATAGCATCAACATCGCACAGATTACCGTAAACATGAACGGGCACGATAGCGCAGGTTCGAGGAGTGATCATACGTTCGATACATTCCGGATCGAGCGTGCAATCGGACTCGCGAACGTCCGCAAATACGGGCGTAAGGCCCTTGCGTGAAATGGCGTGCGTTGTGGACGCAAAACTAAAGGGGGTGGTAATAACTTCACCGCGAAGGTCTAGGGCCTCAAGGATGCACTCGAGCGCGTTGTGCCCGTTGGTGAACAGGCAAACATTGGGCGTACCCAAACGCTCCTTAAGCTCGCTCTCGAGCTTTTTGTGCTCCACACCCATGTTAGTAAGCCAATGACTCTCCCACAGGGGTCTGATTTCCTCGCAGTACTCCTCAAATTCAGGCATTGAGGAACGTGTGACGAGTATACGGTCGCTCATGAGGTTTCCTTCCTCTTGTTGGCGTGTAATACAGTTTTCAAGGTTCAAAGGAGCTGCTAAGACAACACCTAAGGTTTAAAGGCGTATAAAACTAGTGACGTTTAGTGCCAATAAAATCGCGAGCAGTATTAATGAGGTATTCAAAAGCTTCAAGATGAAGGGCTTTGGATAGGCCGAGGTAAAGAATTCCCATAATTAGGCACTCGATAAGAATCGCTAAATATGGATTTGAAAAGAAAGAGCCAGCAAATAGAGCGCAAAATCCGGCAAATAAACTGAAAATAAAGGAAGGCCCAATATCTTTTAACTGCTCAAGGTAGGAATAACCAATAATTGATTTATTGGGAAAACTATTAATAAAAGTGCCTATAACTCCAGTAAACAAAGCTGAGCCAACCAGAACATAAATATTATTAAATACAAATGCACCAAAACAAAGTACAGTCATTCCCAGCAGCTTTTTAATTATTTCGAGAAGAAAGTTAATATCGCTTCGTCCCATTCCACACAAAGCAGATAGATTTGAAGAATGAATGGGGAGTAAGGCGTATACGAAGCAGTAAATCTGAAGAAACGGTACACACGGTAGCCATTTATTCCCAAGCAGAATCAGGACAACAGGCTTAGCTGCCACAGCAAACAAGGTCATACAGGGCACAATTACAAAAGTCGACGTCTTCAAAGCGCGTCGAGTTAACCTCTTTACACTCGGCAAGTCAGACTGAACCCTCGAAACAGCAGACATCATAACGGGCTGAATAGCTCCGTCTAGCATGCTGCCAAGAGCAGAAGGATATTTTTTTCCCTGGGAGACCAATCCAAGTTGACCAACAGAAAACTGCGCACCAACAACAAGGTCGTAAAGACTCAGGTACCCTTGGTTTAATAAATTAGAAGCTAGGATTTTCCATCCAAAAGAATAGAGCTCCTTAGCTCGTGACAAACCAAACTCAAACTTGGGAATCCAGCGGGTCTGAATATATAAGGAGACACAATTAACCGTTTGATAGAATAATTGTTGAACGATCAATGCCCAAATACCGAAGCCCAATAACGCAGATGCGATTCCAAGTGCTCCCGAAATGCAGACAGACCAGGCGGTAGCCTTAAAAGTTCGGTCAAATTGAAGCGAGCGTTGAACCACGGCGATTTGAACCGAATTGTAGGCATTGATAAGAAGGGTGAGAGAAAGAATCCTCAGCGGCCAGGTTAAACGAGGTTCAGCATAAGCGATAGATACAGCAGGTGCAAAAAAATAGAGAGCGACGAACAAAACAAAAGAAATGGCGAAGCTTATCCAGAAAACGGTTGAATAATCAGCCTCAGTCGCAGATTCCGATTGAACAAGTGCTGTCCCGAGTCCCGATTGAATAAAGACATTTGCCAGATTAATAAAGACAAGAATGATCGCAATGACGCCAAAATCTGTTGGGGTCAAAATTCGAGCCATTACGATTTGGACTAGTAGCAGTACGAGCTGGTTCCCTGCCCTCTCGAGAAACTTCCATATCAGGGATGAAATTGTTCGCTCTTTGAGACTTACATCCATCTGATTTAATAGACCTTTCATACTAAAAAAGATATAGTGCCGTAAAAAGTGCTAGTGTTTAATTTTTTTATATATATTTCTAATATTCAAGTAAAAAAAGCGACCTAAGCTCCGGCCTTTAAGACCGAAAACTTTATATAGAAGTAGTCCTATAAATTCAGATAGCTGTAATCTGGGTGAAACATATAAGTAATTACCAATTAAACGATGATTAGCAGCAATGTGGTCAGGGCTTTCATCAATGCTCAATTCAAAAGTCGCAGACTGGTCGATGGGCTGCGATGAATAATCATAATCTAAAGAATGCTTGCCCGTAAAACTATCGATTGAGGAGCAATTAACACCAGATCCATCAAAACCTAAATTGCGAACCTTAGATACGGCAGGAACAATAACCTTTTTGTCGGAAAGCAGGAGATAGGGACCAAAAGCCATGTCTGTCGCTGTTTCCATTTCCCTCTCACAGGCACCAAGCATTACATACGATACATACTCAGATTTTCGACCTGGAATCATTGCGTCTACTATACCCGATATAAACGCCCGATCAGCGTTACTGAATAAATAGTGTTGATGGACGATAGCATCACGGCCCTCTTGGTGCTTATCACGCCATTGTCCAGTCCCCCAAGCCGAATAGGTGGCCTGGGTCATAAATACAGTAGAACCTTCCGAAAGATTCCAATTCAAGGGGTACGAGTAGCCGCAGACGCTATAAACTCCATCGTCGTCGGCAAAACGGTCAAGGCACTTGTCCATGTATTCAATAAAATTTGGCGAGAACTCAAGATCGTCTTCGGAGTAAATCCACCTGTCGTAACGAGGCTTTATCAAAGCCTCAATTAATTCATGACCATTTACACCGGCCCCAAGATTAAAATCGCGCTTCACAACATTAAAGCTGTTGAATGTCGAGCCATCAAAATGATCTAATAGATCACAAACGCGATGATAACCTTCAACATATTTATCGCTTGGAGGATAATCAACAGCAATATACACGTCTGTATAAATAGCCCACCCATTTAGTGCAAGCGAATCAAGGAGGCGTTTTAAGTGTTCGTCTCGATTTAGAGTTGGAATAATAATAGGTGCGTAAATCATTGTCTACCAGCAATTCTTATATACGATGAGAAATGTTCACGAATGTTCAGGAGGCAAAATCCCCCCGGAGAGCAGCAGCAAAGGGGCACAAATTACAATGCTAAAGACGTGTACTTCAGTAAAACCGAAAAGCAACATCACTAAAATCAGGGGCAGCTCTGATGCAAGCTGAGGATCATTCTTTTTGACACGCCTATAAACACAGCTGCAAAAGAACGCTGAGAAGCAAAGACCCAATACAAGCAATCCTGAAGCATAAGCGCAATCTAAGGTTGTGTAGTAGAACGTCCAACCATTTGTACCAATAGATTTCGTAGGGACAAAAAATTGACCAAACAATGTAACGCCCTGGTTTTCAAGACAGTAATGCCATAGAGACACTCTGCCCGTAAGCGCTTGACCCAGTGAGTCGCTGTACAAAGGACCAGCCAATAAATAGACTATGAAAAAAAAGATAATCGGCAGTATGCCCACGAGCTCCCTCAATCCGCTGCGCTCGAAAACCCTCCATTGTTTCTGGCATGCAAAGCAAACAACTGATAACACAATCAGAGCCGTGGACGTCTTGGAATCGGTAAAGAGTAGCACAGTCGCAGCTACAGCAAGGATAAGAACATAGGTACGAAATCCTATACTGTCATAGTTCAGATACATATATGCTCCGCACATCATCATTACAAGAGCGGCCACCATATTGGGATGCGAGAAAAAGAACGTGAAACGAACGGCTGTTTCGACACCGCTTTCCCACCTGAGTATGTACGATACGCTACCGGGATCAAGGATTGCAGTTAGCCCGTAAACGGCTATGACAAATAGTGACAGGAACGCCGTTGTTACAAACCACAATCTCATGAGGGATTTCGAATCACCCGCAGTAGCAGCTGCTATTATTATGAGGGAAACTGAAAGCGGAGCTGTCTCTCCCGATACAAAATACGTATACAAAGTCGATAGAAGAACTAGTAAGAGAGGAATTAACCTCTTACCATAGCTTTTCGACTTTGAAGCAATATGAAGCGAGAGGAGCGCCACACCCGCAAATAGCAGCTCCTTGTCGACGGCATCAGGGAAACTAATCAATGACGTTATAGATGCAAACGTCTTAACATAAATGCATATGAAACCGATAACGAAAGCGGCTGATAACTGTAGGATGCCTTCTTTTGTCTTTGAAGCACCAGCTTCTCCTGTAAACGAATGTGCTATGTCGATAGTTCTAGCAACCATCGTTTTCCCACTTTCTTGCAATCACGCTCTTTGAAACCAAGGCTAACTGCAAGATGCCGTCTCGGACGCCTTTGGTCTTAATCTCGCCGAACGTCCTTCCAAGTACTTGTGCCAGCCGACGTCCCAAAATAGGTGACCAGGCGTCAACAATTTCTTTTTTGATCTTTAATTCAGGCTCAATCCAGCTACCTGAATAGTGATGAACGCTATAGGTGTTATTTTTAATGTGATATCCGCCTAAGCCGTATATGGGATTGAAATAGCAGGACGGTAGCAGCGTCCAGCCGACAGCCTTCTGCAGCCTATCTTCACGAACAAACCCATGAGCCTCGAGAACGCGAGTAAACATCTGATTAACGGTATGATCATTTAGAAAACCTGGGTCGTCACTGAATTGTGTGGAGTCATACGCATCAAGTACTTCCGCAAGCAAAGGGTTATGACGCGGTGCAGCAACTATCAACCCTGTATTCACCGTTTTTGACAATTCTTCAATTGCCGAAAACGGTGAATATGTTTCACAGAGCGAAGTTATATCACGAACAAGTTCGCTCCCCAGGTCCATGTAGACCCCACCGAAGTTATAAATGGCCCAGAAGCGCACATAATCTGCTACATACGCATATTTACCGGCAGCATAGGCCGCTTTAGTCCACGGCGTTGACTCGATATCGAACAACCGCTCATCGCAACGTGTGATGCAATAGCCAGGTGCATATCTTTCCCATGAGAGAAGACATTTCTGAGCAGTCGCAGAAAGCTCCCCATCACCAAACCAACAGTAGTAAATCGTTTTAGGCGTTCTCTCGACCACTAATCCACCAACTCCTTGTAGAGTTGAACAATCGCATCTACATTTCTCTTAACGTTAAATCTTCCCGAAATAGTCGACCTGCCGGCGCGACCGATGCTCAAACGAAGGTCCTCAGAACCCATCAACGTGCACAACAGCCCTGATAGCTTTGATTCATCATCGACAGGCATAAGGTAGCCATTTACTCCATCCCTGATGACCTGTGGAATACCTCCAACCGAAGTTGCGATCGTCGGAATACCTCGCGCCATAGCTTCGAGCACGCTCATAGGCATGCCTTCGTTTTTCGAGGGCAGACAGTACACAGCAGCGTGCTCGAAAAGGGCCTCGCGCTCGTCGCCCGTGACCCAGCCGCAAAACTCACATCGGTCGTCAATGCCGAGCTCCTCAGCGAGCCGTTCATTCTTCTCGACCTCGCCGTCACCGCCAAAGACGACCTTCGTCTCCGGGAAGCGCTTCAGCACTTCCCTTGATGCGCGCAAGAGCACGTCAGGGCTCTTGTTCGCATCAAGACGTCCTAAAAATAGGACGTCTTGATGCGAACAAGGCGAGCATGGCTGGTTTGGGACTTTAACACCGTTATGAACAACGTGAATTTTCTCTGGATCACAAACGTTTTCAGCAAAAAAGTCACGCCACTCTTCCGACAGAACCACAACTCGGTCGGCGATATCAAATGTCTTCCTTACGTCAGAACGATAGACGTATCCGCTCTCTTCAAAGGCCTTCTTAAACTCCCCGTCGTGGTCGTGCAGTATCACCTTTTTGCCAGCTTTATGGGCCATGCGGGCCATAATTGACTTACGCTTGTAGGAACCACGGGCGCTAATGTGCAAATGAATGATGTCATAGGAGGGCATGGCCCTCGCATAGCCAACCAATGCACGAGCAAATGAAAACACCTTGCCAAACTTTGAGGAACCGACGCCCGTCCCCAGGTATTCGAAAGCATCGCATGCCCGGGGAAGGTCTCCGTCGAGATAACCCTGCACGACGGAGACGATTCCGCCGTGCAGGGAAAGGTCTGGGCCGACCATCAAAACCTTTGCATGTACTCTTTTGTCAACCGAATCCATTGTTATCCTTTAAGCCGCGAAGCTAAGCAGCGAGCAGGAACCCCCCCCCAAATCGAATACTCGGGCTCTACGTCCTTAGTCACTACGGCACCCGCAGCTATGACACAGTGATCAGAAACATGGACGCCCTTGAGAATCGTCACTCCGCTGCCCATCCAAACATCGTCCCCGACGACGACGTCCTGATCGTTATCGAGAAGCTTGTCCTCATCGGTAAGTTCCATCATCGGACGGTCGAGAATATCGGTGCGATGGTCACCGGTGATGATGGTCAACCTGGGGCCGGTCATGACATAGTTGCCAATGCGGATTTTCGCGCGAGTAGTGAGTAGCGTGGCCTCAGGACCCAAGTACACGTCATGGCCCATGTAAATGTTTCCTACTCCGGAGATCTCACTGCGACGACCGAGTGTTACATTCTCGCCGCATGCAGCAAAGGAGCGGCGCAACGAGGGCATTAGAAGAAGCTTGTTATAGGCGCGTGAGACACCGTCGAGAATCTTGTAAACGAGACCCATGGCTAAGCCTTCCTCCACACCATCTTGTCCACGACGCCGGTGTAGCTCTGGATAATCTTGACCACCTTGGTGGACACGGTCTCGTCGGCGTAGTCGGGAACGGGCGCCTCGGGCAGCGACCCCTCCGCGTCGAGCTCGACGGCGGTGCGGACGGCCTGCAGCAGTCCCTTCTCGGAGATGCCGGCCAGCGTGAAGCAGGCCTTGTCCAGCGCCTCGGGGCGCTCGGTGGAGGTGCGGATGCACACCGCCGGGAACGGGCGGCCGACGCTCGCGAAGAAGCTGGACTCCTCGGGCAGGGTGCCGGAGTCCGACACCACCGCGAAGGCGTTCATCTGCAGGCAGTTGTAGTCGTGGAAGCCCATGGGCTCGTGCATGCGCACGCGCGGGTCGAGCTCGAAGCCGGTGGCCTCCAGGCGCTTGCGGGAGCGCGGGTGGCAGGAGTACAGGATCGGCATGCCGTACTTCTCGGCCAGCGCGTTGATGGCGGTGAACAGGCTAGTGAAGTTCTCCTCGGTGTCGATGTTCTCTTCGCGGTGGGCCGAGAGCAGCATGTAGCGCTTGGGCTCCAGGCCGAGCTCAGAGAGGATGTCTGAGGCCTCGATCTTCTCAAGGTTGGCGCGTAGGACCTCGGCCATGGGCGAGCCTGTGACGTAGGTGCGCTCCGGGGCGCAGCCGGTATCCTTCAGGTAGCGGCGTGCGTGCTCAGAGTAGGCCAGGTTGACGTCGGAGATCACGTCGACGATGCGGCGGTTGGTCTCCTCGGGCAGGCACTCGTCCTTGCAGCGGTTGCCCGCCTCCATGTGGAAGATGGGGATGTGCAGGCGCTTCGCCGCGATGGCGGACAGGCAACTGTTGGTGTCGCCCAGGATCAGCAGCGCGTCGGGCTGCACCTCGACCATGAGCTTATAGCTCACGGCGATGATGTTGCCCACGGTCTCGCCCAGGTCCGCGCCCACGGCGTCCAGGTAGACGTCCGGGTCGGCGAGCTCCAGGTCGCGGAAGAAGATGCCGTTGAGCGTGTAGTCGTAGTTCTGCCCAGTGTGCGCCAGCAGGCAGTCGAAGTGGCGGCGGCACTTCTTGATGACCTCGGACAGGCGGATGACCTCGGGGCGCGTGCCCACGATGATGAGCAGCTTCAGGCGGCCGTCGTCCTTGAATGCGATATCGGAATAGTCCTTGCCCATGCGGCTAGACCTCCTCGTAGTAGGTATCGGGGTTCTCGGGATCGAAGGGCTCGTTGGCCCACATGACCGTCACGAGGTCCTCGGTGTCGGACAGGTTGGTGATGGAGTGCGTGTAGCCGGGGACCATCTCCACGGCGCGCATGTCCGAGCCGGAGACGACGTACTCGTCGACGGGGAACGGCTTTCCCTCGGCGTCCTTCCCCACCTTCCTCAGCTTGATGGAGGCGGTGCCGGAGACCACCAGGAACCTCTCCCACTTGCTCATGTGCCAGTGGTTGCCCTTGGTGATGCCGGGCCTCGAGACGTTGATGGATACCTGGCCGCGCTCCGGCGTGCGCAGGAACTCGGTGAACGAGCCGCGCGCGTCCACGTTGGGCCTGAGGCCGTAGGCGAAGTTCCCCGGCTCGTAGTAGGACAGGAACGTGCTCCAGAGCTTCTTGGAGAAGGACCCCTCGGAAAGGTCGGGCACCGACAGCGTCTCGCGGCTGTCTCGGAAGCGGCCCAGCAGGTAGACGATCTCGCCCAGGGTCTTCACGTCGGTCTTAGGGACGTAGCAGAACCCGTCTCCCTCTACCCTCTCGAGCCCCTCGTAACCGCAGCGGTGCTCCTCGCCCAGCAGCGCGCCCAGCATCTCCTCGACGAGGTCGTCGATGTAGAGGAGCTCCAGCTCGACGGAGGGGTCGCTCACGGTGTAGGGGCGCCCGTTGGCGACGGCGTCGCAGAAGGTCGCCACGGCGGAGTTGTATCGGGGGCGGCACCACTTGCCGTAGAGGTTGGGGAAGCGGTAGATGAGCACCGGCGCGCCCGTGCGCTCCGAGTACTCGCGGAACAGGCCCTCCCCCGCGAGCTTCGACTCGCCGTAGACCGAGCCCTCGAAGCGGCCCGACAGGCTCGCCTGCGCGGAGCTGGAGAGCATGACGGGGCACGTGTTGCCGTGGCGCTCGAGCATGTCGAGCAGCGTGGAGGCGAACCCGAAGTTGCCCTCCATGAACTCGAACTGGTCCTTGGGGCGGTTGACTCCGGCCAGGTTGAATACGAAGTCCGCTCGGGAGCAGTAGCCGTCCAGCTCCCCGGGCGTCGAGTCGACGTCGTACTCCATGACCTCGAGCGGGAGCAGGCCCGCGTATCTCTCGCGGCGGTCCTTGCCGTCGCGGATGTTCTTCAGCGCGCAGCAGAGGTTCTTCCCGACGAAACCCCTGGCTCCGGTGACGAGGACGCGCACCCTACTGCACCGCCTCGTGCTCGCGGCCCTCCAGGGCCAGCTGCACGTACTCGGCGGTCTTGATCTTGGCGATGGTGCCCTCCACGTCGAGCCTCTCGGTGTTGTGGGAGGTGTAGGACTCGTCGGCCTGGGTCTCGACCTCGCCGTCGACGACGAACTTGTCGTAGTTCAGGTCGCGCGAGTCGCAGGCGACGCGGTAGTAGCCGCCCATGTCCTCGGCGCGCAGGCGCTCCTCGCGGGTCATGAGGGTCTCGAAGAGCTTCTCGCCGTGGCGGGTGCCGATCACTTGGGTGCCCACGCGGCCGAAGACCTCCTGCACGGCCTCGGCGAGGTCGCCGATGGTGGAGGCAGGCGCCTTCTGGATGAACAGGTCGCCCGGGTTGGCGTGCTCGAAGGCGAACTGCACCAGGTCGACGGCCTCGTCAAGGTTCATCAGGAATCGGGTCATGTTGGGGTCGGTGACCGTCAGCGGCTCGCCCTTGCGGATGCGGTCGATGAACAGCGGGATGACGCTGCCGCGCGAGCACATGACGTTGCCGTAGCGGGTGCAGCAGATGGTGGTGCGGCCGGCGCCGTTGCGGGCGTTGGCGTAGATGATGGACTCCATCATGGCCTTGGACTTGCCCATGGCGTTGATGGGGTAGGCGGCCTTGTCGGTGGACAGGCACACGACGCGGTCGACGCCCTCGTCGATTGCCGCGTGCAGGACATTGTCCGTGCCGATGACGTTGGTGCGCACGGCCTCCATGGGGAAGAACTCGCAGGAGGGAACCTGCTTGAGGGCGGCGGCGTGGAAGATGTAGTCCACGCCGTGCATGGCGTCGCGCACGCTCTGGGCGTTGCGGACGTCGCCGATGAAGAAGCGCACCTTGGAGGCGAGCTCGGGCGACTTCTCCTGCAGGCGGTGGCGCATGTCGTCCTGCTTCTTCTCGTCGCGGGAGAAGATGCGGATCTCGGCCAGGTCGGTGTTCATGAAGTGCTTGAGCACGGTGTTGCCGAACGAGCCGGTGCCGCCCGTGATCATGAGGGTCTTGTCCTTGAATGCGGTGGTGGGTTTCATCTACTTGCCTTCCTTGCGTTTAGCGCCCGTGAACTGGTAAAAGAGAAATTTGGTATTAGTAACGAGATATCGTTTGAATAATCGCTTCGGCTCCTGCATCAGGCGGTATAGCCACTCGAGACTTAGGTTCTGCATCCAAATCGGTGCCTCCGGCACCACGCCGGCGAGGACGTTGAAGGCACCCCCTACGCCGATCATCAGTGGCTGAGGGCCGCCTTTAAGCTCATGCATGAGGACTTCCTGGCGCGGAGCGCCAAGTGCAATCCATGCAAAGTCGGCGCCAGAATCGGCAATGCGTCGTGAAAGGTCTCGTTTCTCGCCATCGGAAAGCGGACGAAAGACGGAAGGCTCCATGCCAGCAATTTCCAAGCCTGGATACTCTTCCTGAAGCGATTCCTTGAGCGCCTCGAGGTTTTTCTGTTCGTTGCCGTAGAAGTAATGGCTCCATCCGTGCTGAGCGGAAATACTGAAAATCTCGCGCATCAGATCCGGACCGGTCACGCGCCCCATCGACGTGACCGTCTTTCGGCCGACAACCGATAGGGGCTTCCCATCGGGAACGGACATAACGGACTCAGCCTGACAGGACCAGTAGCTGGGATCGTCATGGGCCATGACCGACGTATGGGCGTTAGAGACGCAGATATACTCGCCATGCAGATTATCGATATTATGGGTAATGAAATCGACGCATTCAGACATATTGGTGCCCGTGATCGGGACATCGATCACGGGCACACGGTTTAATTCGGGATAATGATGATAGGACTTAAGCACTAAAACGCACCCTTTCCCGTGATTACTTCAATAACGGTGAGGGCGATAATCCTTAAGTCGGTGAGAATGCCACGCCTCGCAATGTACTCAAGATCTCGCTGGACCATACCGTCGAAACCAGTTGAGTTTCGATCAGTAACCTGCCACCATCCGGTAATGCCGGGCTTCACGGCCAGGCGCTGTAGGTCGTACTCGGTGTACTCGGCCACCTCATTTGGCAACGGCGGACGCGGGCCCACGACCGACATCTGGCCCAGGAACACATTCAGGAACTGCGGGAACTCGTCGATGGAATGTTTGCGGATGAATTTCCCGATCTTGGTGATGCGCGGATCCTCCTTCATCTTGAACATGGCGCCGTCGATCTCGTTTTGATCCATTAGCTCGACGAGGCGCTCGTCGGCGTCCTTGTACATGGAACGGAACTTCCACATGCGGAATGTGGTCAGGCTGCCGTCGGGGCGGGTCTGGCCAACGCGGATCTGGCTGTAAAAGGGGCTGCCCTCGCTCTCCAGGCGGATGGCGGCGGCCAGCACCAGGCTGGGAATCGCGATAAGGACGAGCACGGCACCGCTGAACACGATGTCGAACACACGCTTCACAGCCCTGTAGGCCAGGCGCGAGCGGTCCCAGTCCATGATGGACTGCATGGCCTTGTAGCGGCCGACGCCCTCGCGCCGGTCCATGGCCTGAGCAATCAGCGCCGCCCCCGCGGGCGCATTCGTTGCATATTGGGTTTTATCCGACACGTTCTCTTCCAAGACTTCGTCCCCGGGTGGGGATCATCCCTGTTCTGTACTGCGGTCGCCAGCAGCTAGGCGATCGCCTTTTTGAGGTTTCGCATCACACGTTGCTCGTTGGAAAGCACCGCAAGGCCAACGCGGGTGGTTACGCGTCGGCCGCACAGATCGAGCTCCAAATAAGCCGTGCTCTTGCGTCTGTTAATGGTTTTGATAAGGCCTTCGTGGCCCAGCAGCGGACCTGCCGTCACTACGACCTGGTCGCCATCTTTTAGCGCCTCGCTCATGGGCACTACGCGGTCTCCCCTATGCGTAAAGCCGCCAATAAGCTGGACCTCTTCTTTTGCCAGCGGCACAAACCGACCATCCTGAGATAACACCCGGGCAAAGTCGTCCATGCGCAGCAGATACTGTTGCACGGTGCGGGGATCTGTCGTATCGCAGATAAGATATCCGGGAAAGAGCGGCTTGGTCGTATCGACCCATTCGCCGCGTACTTTAATCTCGGTTTGAAATTGGGGATAAAAGAGCTCCTGCATGGCGCTAGCCGGCAGCATGCGCTCGATGCGCTCGCGCATTACGTCTTCGCGACCGTTAATGACCTGGATCACATACCACACGAGCACCACCCCCTTGCTGTCTTACGTGTGGCTCACGGGGTTTGGGTATGGCTTCGCCAGGGCGCTTGTGCGCGAAGGCGCTCCATATTCAAACCCTGAGCCCAGTTAGACAAGCACGTGGCTCTGCCCCACCGTGAACGGTATGTATAACTGCAGTGGCTAGAGACGCGGACGTGTATCGCAAAATGACCGCGACTCCAGCTAGCTGCGTGCGGCCCAGTCAAGAGGGTACAAAACTGGACCGCACGCAAACAGCTGTAAGACTGCTGCGATTAGTCATGAAATATCGATTCGAAAGAACAGCTTGCACACACACAAAAACAAAGTCATTCGATGCGATACGCATGACGACGCTATTGGAGCTCGTGGTTTTTCTGGCACCGCCGTTACGGCCGGATGCTGATCGACCCTGCGCTTTGCGGCTTGCTGGAGCCGTGGGCACAGTTGAACCCATGTAACGATAGATATCCTAGCACAAGGTCGCTAGAAACCTATTTAGGCCGCGCGCGACAACATATCGTTCATTTGCAGTGATTAAGGGGGTAATTTTGCAAACTTGTTCACATTAACGCAGGTTTATGCGGGTGTAGCTGTTGGCACGCACCGCCCGAGCTGCAAAGCTGACGACGTGAAATGCAAAATGGAATTATGTTGGGTTAACAAACTATGTATAGAAGTGGGAAATAAATTGCGCAACTTTTTTGGGTGTGGATGTTGGTGTGGCGTCAATTTGATTTGTGCAGTTGCTGCATATGAAAAAAGCCTCCGGTTTCCCGGAGGCTTTGCATTCACGGTGGTGGAGACGAGGGGAATCGAACCCCTGACCTCTTGACTGCCAGTCAAGCGCTCTCCCAGCTGAGCTACGCCCCCGTGACGAGGAGATACTATAGGGGAATGTTTGCGGGGATGCAAGGACTTTTTTTGGGTTGTTGCCCTGCCTTACGGGTTTTCCTGGGACGGGGCAAAAATAATCACTCTACGAGGGGGGTGCGGACAGAAAGTTGGACCGTGAAGCGGTCCGGACTGGAGGTTCGCATGTACAGCAGGGAGAAGGTCGAGC
>CALAMK010000034.1:0-19965 GCA_937925735.1 uncultured Collinsella sp.
CGCCGCGGCCCGCGCGGGACATGTCAGGAAACGAGGGCAGCCCCATGGGCGCCAGCGGAATGTGGGGTCACCGCACGGTCCGCATCTGATGGTGTCGACGTCAATGGTATACGGGTGCACCATCGACGTCTTCAATACAGAAGATATCAGTGCGGAATGTTTTGGGAGGTAGCCCAAACAGCCCCGGCGGGGGTCCTGTGTAGTCACCCTTTAGGCGGAACTCTCCTAATTATTTGGATGAGTCGTTTACTTACTTGTGCTGTTACCGTCTTCCCGCTGTTGTTGGGGTATGCTTTGTTCGTATGTAAACGTATGACATGTTGATGGGGGAGGGTGCTATGGCTCACGAGAGTGCCCGTTCTAAGGATACGGCTAAGCCTGGCATCAAGGAAGTTGCAGCGGTGGCGGGGGTTTCGCCTACTACGGTATCTCGCGTGCTTAATAACCGCGGCTACATTAGCCAGGAAACCCGCGATAAAGTCCATGCGGCGATGGAGCGCATCAACTATACGCCCAACGATATCGCCCGTGCCATGCTCAACGGTCGCCTGAATCTTATCGGTATGATCGTTCCCTTTGTGAGCAGCCCGTTCCATGCTCAGGTTGTGCAGGCGGTCGAGCGCACGTTAGCGGAAAACGGCTTTAAGATGTTGCTGTGCAACAGCGCCAATCGACCCGATCTTGAGCGTTCCTATATTGACATGCTCCGCCGCAATATGGTCGACGGCGTCATCGTCAACTCCCTCAATATCGGTGCCGAGGCATATGCCGAGATGGGCTTGAGCCTGGTTGGCATCGACTGCGATCTTGGCGAGGGCTCTGTCCAGATTGCAAGTGACAGCTATGGCATTGGCGAGCTCGCCACGCGCCGTCTGATTGATGACGGCTGCAGGCGTATCCTGTGCCTGCGCAGCAATAGCCGCATGCGCATGCCTGCCAATAAGCGTACCGATGCCTACCTCGATGTTGTTGAGCAGGCCGGTTTGTCCGCGCTTGTCCGTGAGGTTGAGTTCGTTAAGCCCGACGACGAAAAGGGCGCGGTCGTTGCGAAGATCCTCGATGAGAACCCCGATATTGACGGCATCTTTGCGGGAGACGATACGATGGCGGCCATCTGTCTCAACGTGATGAAGCAGCGCGGCTTGAGCGCTCCAGACGATATTAAGGTCGTGGGCGCGGATGGTGCCCGCCGAACTATGACGTTTATGCCTGACTTAACAACCGTACGTCAAGATATCGATCGCATCGGAGAGCTCGCGGCGCAATCCATCATCGCTCTTATTAACGGCGATAATCCCGAATCGAATATCAAGCTCCCCGTTGAACTCATTGAGGGCAAAACCGCGTAGTTCATCCCGTGCCAAAAGAATTCCTCAAACGCCTCTGATGACCGTTCACCGGCATATGTCAACCGTTTGCCGACGACTGGAACTGCGAAAAGACGTATTGGTGTGAAAACGTTTGACATATGAAAACGATTGACATATCTTGCCATTGTACCGAGTTAGTATGTCGTGGAAAGGAAGTCTCGGATGCACAAGGTGTATTACCAGCCTGAGGGAATTTGGGTAGGCGACATCATGCCGTACGGCGAGGACGGCACGTTCTATCTCTATCATCAGCGTGACACGCGTAACCCCGAACCTTTCGGAGAGCCGTTTGGCTGGGCACTCGCTACGACCAAGGATTTCGTCAACTACAAGGACTTTGGCGAGAGCCTTGAGCGCGGCGGCGACGAGGAAGTCGACCAGTACATTTATGCCGGCACGGTGTTTAAGGTGGGCGACAAGTACCATGCGCTCTACACTGGTTGCAATCGCGATAAGGTCCGCGCACGTTTGATGAAGCAGGTTCTTCTTCACGCAACGAGCGACGACGCCGTCAAGTGGGAGAAGAACATCGCCGAGACGCTGCTTCCGCCCCAGGAGGGTTACGATGACCGCAACTGGCGCGATCCCTTTGTGCTTTGGGATGAGGAGAACGAAGAGTACATGCTCATCCTCGGCACGCGTGTGGGCGAGGACAAGCGTCTGATGACCGGCCGCCTGGTCAAGTTCACCTCCAAGGATCTGACCAACTGGGAGTTCCAGGGCGACTGGTGGAACCCGGGTCTGTACACCATGTTTGAGATGCCTGATCTCTTTAAGATGGGCGACTGGTGGTACCTCGTCTTTTCCGAGTACAGCGACGGCAACAAGACCCGTTACCGCATGTCCAAGTCCATCAACGGTCCTTGGATTACCCCCGCTGACGACTCCTTCGACGGCCGCGCGTACTACGCCGCTCGCACCGCATTCGATGGCGAGCGTCGCGTTCTCTTTGGTTGGGTTCCTACGCGTGACGAGGGCGGCGACCCCAGCTCTTACCTATGGGGTGGCACCTTTATGCCCCTCGAGATCGTTCAGCGTGCCGACGGAACGCTCGGCACCAAGCTCCCCGACAGCATGCTTGGCGCCTTTGGCGAGGCTAAGGCAGTCGAGACCTTTGAGCTTTCCTGCGAGTCGGGCAAGGTCGAGCAGGTGCTCGCCGCGGATGCCGGCTCCACCTACTTGCTCGATGCCGACATTGAGCTCGGCGGTAACGCTGCCGGCTTCTCGGTCAAGTTCGCCGAGGACGCCGAGACCGGTCTTGCCTATGAGTTCCGCGCCAACCTGCGCGAGGGCAAGCTCGAGTTCACGCCGGCTCCCCAGTACCCGTGGTTCCAGGTCAACAACATGGGCCTCGAGCGTCCGTTGTTCTTTAAGGGCGAGGGCACTCACCATGTGCGTCTGGTCGTCGACGACGACATCGCGACCATCTTTGTCGATGATGTTGCGCTCAACGCTCGCTTCTGCAACAAGCAGGGCCAGGGTGTGGCGCTTACCGTCACCGACGGTGCGCTCAAGTGCGCAAACGCAACGATCGCGTCTCTGTAGCGGCAACGAACCGTTTTATGATTTAGAAAAGGAATGGAGAGGAACATGGACTACAAGGCAGTGTCCCAGCAAGTCGTCGACAACGTCGGCGGACTGGAGAACATCGAGGGCGCCACGCATTGCGTGACCCGTCTGCGTCTGGTGCTCAAGGATACGAGCAAATACAACAAGGCCGAGCTCGAGAACATCGATGGCGTCAAGGGCGTGCTGTACAACAGCGGCCAGCTCATGATCATCTTCGGTACCGGTACCGTCAACAAGGTTTACGATGAGTTTATGGCTCTGACGGGCGTTAAGGAGATCAGTGCTTCCGAGGTCAAGGGCGCTGAGGCGGACAAGAAGGGCAAGTTCTTCTCGGTCCTCAAGGTATTCTCGGACATCTTTATCCCCATCATTCCCGCCTTCGTCGGCGCTGCAATCATCATCGGCCTTAAGTCGCTGATCGTTGCCAACGGCCTCTTTGGCATGGAAGGCAGCCTCGCCGATCACAGCGAGTTCCTCAAGAACCTCGCAAGCTTCTTTGCCATTATCGCCACCACGTTCGACTACCTGCCTGTCCTGGTTATGTACAGCGCGGTCAAGCGTTTTGGCGGTAACCCGATCCTGGGCATCCTCGTCGGTATCGTCATGGTTCACCCGAGCCTTATGAACCGCAACACGTTCGTTATGGACCCGACGGGTGCTGAGTATTGGAACTTCGGTCCGCTATCCATTCCCATGGTTGCTTTCCAGGGCGGCGTATTCCCTGCAATCCTGACTGCCTGGTTTATGGCCAAGGTCGAAAAGATTGCCCAGAAGTACATCCCCGAGGTCGTTTCGTTCGTCTTTGTCCCGACCGTTACCCTGATTCTTGCTAACGTCGCCCTGTTCACCGTGTTCGGCCCGCTCGGCAACCTGATCGGTGACGTCCTCGCCGGCGTAATCGATATCCTGTACAACAGGATGGGCGTCTTTGGTGCCTTTGTCTTCGCCGCGTTCCTGCAGCCGCTCGTCGTTACCGGTACGCATCAGTTCATCCAGGGTATCGAGGCAAACCTTGTTGCCACGACTGGCTTCAACTACATCCAGGCCATCTGGTCGGTTTCCATTATCGCCCAGGGCGGCGGCGCCATCGGTATGTACCTCATTCACAAGAAGCACTCCAAAGAGCGCAACATCTGCATGTCGTCCTTTATCCCGACGCTGGTCGGAATCTCCGAGCCCGCTATCTTTGCTGCAAACATGCGCTATTCGATCATTCCGTTCATCTGCGCATGCATCGGTGCAGGCTGCGGCGGTGCCTTCGTCAAGCTCTTTGAGGTGCGCGCTATCGGTCAGGGTCTGACCGGCGTGCTTGGCCTGCTCATCGTCACGCCCGAGACCCTCGTGTGGTATGTGGCTGGCAATCTCATCGCCTTTATCGTGCCGATCGTCTTGATCTTTGCCTACAACAAGGCAAAGGGCGTGCCGACCACCGATGAAGAGGGCGCTGGCGCTGGCTTCGACGTTAGCTTCTAGTTGAGCCGTTCAGTGTAATCTGAGGATAAGTCCATTTGGGGAAGGGCGTTCGACTCGTGTGAGTCGAGCGTCCTTCCCCATAGACGAGAAAGTCAACGGCGATGTTAAATCAAAAAAACAAGGTGACACGCGCGGACTATGAGCAGTGGCGTGTCGGACAGGATGAGACGGCGGCTCGCATCGCGTCCGACCCCGATAGGCTTCTGTTCCATGTGGAGCCTGAGCTTGGCTGGCTCAACGACCCCAACGGTTTGGTTCAGATTGGTGATATGTATCACATCTATCATCAATACGATCCGTTCGATGCTGCGCATGGCGGTCCAGTGCTTTGGAACCATCTGACGACAAAGGATTTTGTGACGTACGAGAATCACGGCCCCGTGCTGTTCCCCGATTCCGATTTGGATTCGAGCGGAGCGTATTCTGGTTCTGCCTTTGTACGTGATGGCAAGATTCACTACTTCTATACCGGCAACGTCAAGCATTTTGACCGCGATGATTACGACTACGTGTTGACGGGCCGTGAGCAAAACCAGATTCATATGGTTGCCGAGAATCCCGACGAATTGGGCGAGAAGCGCATGGCTGTTGGACCAGTCGATTACCCCGACGATATCGGTACACACGTGCGCGACCCCAAGATCCTTGAGCACGATGGTATCTACTACATGGTTCTGGGCGCTCGTACGAAAGACGACCGTGGCTGCGTGCTTGTCTATACTTCGCGTGATTTAGGGGTCTGGAGCTATGCGACGCGCATTGAGCTGGGCGAGAAGTTTGGCTTTATGTGGGAGTGCCCTGATCTGTTTGAGCTTGATGGCGAGCTTATTCTCGTTTGCTGCCCGCAGGGTGTGCCTGCCGATGGTTGGCGTTACCGCAATCCGCATCAGTGCGTGTGGTTCCCTATCGAGGCCGATTGGGAGGCGCCGAGTTTTAAGATCACCGGGCAGGGCATGCCCCCGATGGTCGATGCCGGTTTTGATTTCTATGCTCCGCAGTCCTTTGAGGATGCTGCAGGCCGGCGTTTGATGATCGGATGGTCGGGTTGCCCCGATTCGACGGCGGAAAACCCGACGGTGGCGCGCGGGTGGCAGTGCGCGTTGACGGTGCCGCGAGAGCTGAGCATGCGCGATGGTAAGCTCTGCCAGCAGCCGGCGCACGAGATTGAGAGGATGCGCGGCGACTGCGTTCGCGCGACAGGCGGTGAAACCGTTGAGGAGCCGGGCCGCCTGTTTGATCTTGTGGTTTCCTGCGAGGGCGCCAAGATGGTCGAGCTCGAAATCCGCAAGGGTGTCTTTGTGCGTTATACGGACGGGATGCTTACCCTCGATATGGGTGACGAAGGCTATGGGCGCGACCAGAGGTCGATTGAGCTCGGCGAGCTTCGCGACCTACGCGTGCTTTCGGACACTACGATGGTCGAGATTTTTGCAAATGGCGGCGAGGCGGCACTTACGAGCCGTACCTATTCGCCGGCGGTTCCGGCGATGGAGCTGCACGCCGAGGGTGCGGCATCGATGAATTTCTACCGCCTCGTGCATTAACCGTGCGTGGAGCACGATTGGATTTACTGGACGGAATGTGTCGCAGTTGCCGCAGCGAACTACCGTTTATCGCGTATAGCGACCGTTTGCGGAGTAAGTAACACTTAGTAATAAACCGTGTAGAATCTCAGATTAGCACGGAGTTTTTCCAGGGAGACGCTGTCCTTTGTTGTGTGCAAGGGGCGGCGTCTCTTTGGCGCTCTGCCGCCGTTGTGCAACAGTGCGGCGGCGCGTGCCATGTGTTGAAAAGCCAATGTTGAGATGGGTCGTGATGATAATGGGCAAGTACGTAATCGTGGTTGAGTCTGGTTCGGATGTGACGCCGGAGCTCTGCGAACGCTACGGTATCGTGCGCGTACCTATGCATGTCACGATTGGTGACGAGACCGTCGAGGACGGCTCGATCGATCCGCTCGAGATTTATTCGCGCTGCAACGAGTTTGGCGTGATGCCCAAGACCAGCGGCTGCGCGCCGGCAGATTTTGCGCACGTGTACGATCGCATCCATGCCGAGCAGCCCGATGCGACTATTCTGCACCTTGCGTATTCCGAGGCCACGACCTGCTCACACCAGTCTTCTAAGATTGCCGCCAAGGGTCGCGACTACGTCTACTCCATGGACACGCGTTTTGTCTCGGTGGGCCAGTCGCTTGTTGCCGTCGAGACCGCCAAATACATCGAGGCTCACCCCGATGCCACCGTCGACGAAATCTTTGCATTTACGAATTCCGTCATGGACCGTGTGCTGCTGGGCTTTGTTCCTACCGACCTAGCCTTCCTTAAGGCGGGCGGTCGTCTATCCAACGTGGCATTCCTCGGTGCCCATCTGCTCAAGATTAAGCCCTGCATTGAGGTAACGGGCGGCAAGTTCGTGGCAACCAAGAAGTTCCGCGGCTCTATGCTCAAGTGCGCCCGCGCCTTTATTGACCACATGGTTGCGAAGGGCGAGATTGACTACTCGCATATTGGCCTGGCGTATTCGGTAGGCCTTTCCCAGGAGCTGCGCGACGACATGGAAGTCTATGCGCACGACCTGGGCTTTAAGGACGTTACCTGGACTCAGGTCGGCGGTGTCATCTCGAGCCATTGCGGCCCGACCGCCTTCGGTGCGGTGCTCACGCTTAAGGCGTAAGGTCTGGCGTCTATCGATTTCTATTGCCTCAGCGGCGGGCGGGTTGCGATAACCTTCCCGCCGCTCTTGCGTAGGGCCAAATAGGACAACCCAATTGACCGCTAAACCGTTTCGCCATCATGCGTATGGGCTAGAATGATTCTGGCATTTATGTAGCTAAAACCAATGAGAGGCAAGGTAGCGGGAATGGCTGAGATGACGCTCGAGGGTGTGGACGCTCGTCCCGAGGACTCTGCGTTTGCCCTGGGCCGCGTACATTCGATTGAGACGATGGGAACGGTCGATGGACCCGGCATCCGCTTTGTGGTGTTTGTTCAGGGCTGCCCCATGCGCTGTGCGTATTGCCACAACCCCGATACCTGGTCGGTTAGCGGCGGCACCATGGTGACCGTCGAGCACCTGATGGACGAGTTCCAGAGCAACCATGAGTTTTACCGCAGCGGCGGTATTACGGTGTCCGGCGGCGAGCCGCTCTTGCAGCCCGCGTTTTTAGCCGACCTGTTCCGTGCAATGCACAACAACCCCGATGGCCGCGTGCATACCTGCCTCGACAGCTGCGGCTATGCGTTTGACCCCAACCATCCCGAGAAGTTCGATACTGTTCTCAACGAGACCGACATGGTGCTGCTCGACATCAAGCATGCCGATCCCGTTGAGCATAAAAAGCTGACCGGTTGCGATCCCGCACGCATTCTGGCGTTTGGTGATGAGCTTGCCCGTCGCAAGATTAAGGTCGTTATCCGCCACGTGGTGGTGCCCGGCATTACCGATACGGTTGAGGAGTGCGAGGCGCTCGGCCGCCTCATCGCTCCATGGCACAACGTGGTGGGCCTGGAAATGCTGCCGTATCACACGATGGGTGTCGTCAAGTACGAGCAATTGGGCATTCCCTATAAGCTCGAGGGCGTTCCACAGATGGATACCGCGCGCATGCCCGAGCTGCGCAATGCCGTTATGACCGGCATGAAAAAGCGCCGCACGGAACTCAAAAACGCCATCGGCTAGCGAGTCATATTCGCTCCCCCAAGGGCACTCATTGGGGACAGACTTAAATGAGTGCCCCCGGGCACCTAGTTGATTGCTAAAGAGCCCCGTCAAGTTGCGGTGGAATAGTTCTTGTGTATCGGCTTATGCCGCCCAAACAGGAACTATTTCACCGCAACTGCGTTTTGGGCGGAGATGCGCAACAGAATCGCGCCATTTGGATAAATACGCTTGTGGTTTCTTTAAAGACGCCTTAAACGCCGCTGAATATCTTTGGAAAGAAATGCCTGCTCGGTATTATGCTGCTCGTATATGAACGGTAGCAGTCAGGAGACCACGTGCGAAACAACGCATCGCGGGACGAGTATGTGCCGCAGCATAGCAGCAGATATGAGACGAAGGGCACGCCTTCGCGTGGCCTTGCTGACGCTCGCATCCGCGTGACGAAGATTGCCGCCATTGGGATGCTAACGTTGGCGATTATTATCCTCGGAGTTACCGCCAAAACCTACGCGTCGGAGCGAATGGCACACTCAGATGCGTCAACGGTACAGACGCAAAACGAGAAGGTTTCAAAGTCCAAAGCGTCGGCAGATCTCAAGACGAGACTTTCGAAGGCGGACTTCAACGATATCCCTTCGGGTGATACCGTTCAGACCTTCTCGTTGGTGGATAACAAGACTCCTACCTTGGAGGATGAGAGCCTTGCCTTGCTCCAGGATGCCCTGAGTCGGGCGCAGGAGCTAGGCGATGTGGGTGTGGTGTTCTACGACCTGTCAAGCGGCAAGGGCGTGACGTATAACCCCGATGTCGAGGTTTACGGTGCGAGTAGCTATAAGGCGCTCTATGCGTTGTACATCTGCGAATCTCTGGTCGAGACGGGTCAGGTTTCACTCGATGATTCCCTTGGCACCTATGGTGGCTACAACATGGGTTGGCAGACGGCGCGCGACCTGATCGATGCCGCGGTCGTTAATTCGGACAACGATTCGTTTATTGCGTTACGCGCGGCGTTTGACCGTGTCGGTTACGAGGATTGGATTGCCAGTCTTGGCATCGATTACGATACCGCACTCGATCCGATGAGTGATTTTCCCACCTATTGCCCGCGCACCTCGGCCAAGTTGTGGCGCGAGATGAGCGAGTATTTGAGCCGTGATAGCGAGACGTCGCAATGGCTGTCGGGCCTTCTGGCCTCTACGACCCGGTCCTTTATCCGCGACGGCATTGCGGACGATCAAGCCCTGGTGCGCAACAAGGCCGGCTGGATTAGCGAGGATGGTTGCTATTCGACATGCGATGCGGGCCTCATCGATGTCGATGGCGACACCTACATTATGAGCATCATGACATCGATGCCATGGAGTGATCGCTCGAGTGAGCTGGTGGCTGCGATTGCTAAGATATTCTTTGATACGCGAGCTGCGCTGGCCTAACGTGTTCGTTTGACGAGGTCAAACAAAATGCTGGTACCATACCGTGGTTGAGAATTTCGTATAGGTTTGGGGAATGGCATGGCTACCATCGCGATTATCGGTGCGCTCGAAAAAGAGATCATGCAGATTAAGGAAGAGTTGGGCAACGTTTGCATGGTACAGGAGGCGGGCTTGAACGTTGTGACCGGCGGGCTCGACGGCCTGTCGATTGTCGCCACGACGGCAGGTATGGGCACGGTAAACGCTGCCGCCGCAACACAGCACCTCATTAGCAAGTATGCTCCACAGGCAGTTGTGTTTTCTGGTATCGCAGGTGGCCTGAATCCCAAGCTCCATATCGACGATGTCGTCATTGGCAAATGCCTGCGCTATCTAGATACCGATACCGCGCTTATCGCCGAGTCTGCACCGGGGCTCGAGGAGTTTGTCTCGACGCCTGCGCTGGTCGATATTGCCGCCGATGTGCTTGCTGAGCGTGGGTTTGTTGATGCATCGACAAATGCGACCGCTTCGAACGAGGGCGCAAAGCAGTTCCTGGTCGGCACGATTGCCACGGGTAACCGCTTTGTGACGGGCGCCACTATGCGCAATGATGCCATCGAGGCGACGCATGCCGATTGTGTCGGCATGGAGGGCGCGGCAATTGCCCATGTCGCAACCAAAAATGGTGTCGATTGCCTGGTGCTGCGTGCTATCAGCGATAATTGTGACGAGGCGTATGATGCGATTTGCGACCGCGAGTTCGATTTGTTCGAGTATGCGCGTGCCGCAAGCGATATCACGCTCGATATCGTTCGACGCATTGCCGCTGCGCAATAGCGCGTTTTTTGCAAGATCCTACGACCAAGGAGTGTCCATGGCCGATTCCATTAACTACCAGCTTGCCAAGTTCGTCGCCAGCTACGGCAAGGTTTCGCAGATCCCCGAGTCCACCTGTCCCGAGGTGAGCTTCGTTGGCCGCTCAAATGTGGGCAAGTCGTCCATCATGAACAAGCTCTTTGGCCGCAAGAACCTGGTGAAGGTTTCGAGCACGCCGGGCAAGACGAGCAACATCAATTTCTTCGAGGCCGACGACGTGCACTTTGTGGACCTGCCGGGCTATGGTTTCGCCCGTCGTTCCAAGGCCGAGCGTGACCGCTGGGCCGAGCTCATCGGCGACTTCTTCGACTCCGAGCGCAGCTTTAACTTGGTTGTGTCGCTAGTGGACATTCGCCATGACCCCAGTAAGCTCGACCATGACATGATCGACTACCTGCAGGGCAACGAGTTCAACTTTATCGTCTGCCTCACCAAGGCCGACAAGCTCAGCCGCACCCAGCAGGCCCGCCAAGCGGCAGCCATCAAAAAGCAGCTCAACGTCCCGGCCGAAAACGTAATCATCACAAGCTCCCAAACCGGCGTGGGCATCGACGAACTCAAGCGCCGCATCGCCGAGGCTTGCCTCTAGTAAGTGCCCCTATCAATAAAATGCAGAACATCAGCCCGGCGACTTTCCAGAGCGTAGGTCCCTGTAGCCGCCGCCGGCGAAGTTAACATAGGGGAGGCCAGGGGCTTTGCCCCCAAATCTTTCCGCAGGACGGCAGGACCCCCGCCGCACGAAGTGCGCAGCGGGGGTCCTGCCATGTCCGAGGACGATTTGGGGGCAAAGCCCCTGGCCTCCCCGGCGGGTATACGGGACGGCGACTACAGGTATTCGATCTGGGCGCCTTCCGTGTCGCACGTCAGAATATGCGTATCACACTTAGGGAACTGCTCGCGCAGCTTGACCTGCAGGAACTTTGCCACGATGGTGTCGTCGGTCACAGCCATAAGGGTCGAGCCCGATCCGCTGATCCAGATGGTCTTGGCGCCGCCGTTAAGGCAGGTGTCGCGCACGGCGTTGTAGTCGGGAATCAGACGGCGACGATAGGGTTCCTGGATGCGGTCGTCATTGGCGGCGGCAATCAGGTCGAGGTTGCCGGACTCAAGACCGCGCGTCATGCCGGCGATGCGGCCCATCTGCCATACGGCGGTGGAGAGCGGAACCTCCTGCGGCACGACCTTGCGCGCCTCGCTCGTATGCACCTCGTAGGGAGGAATCACGGTAATAAAACGCAGGCGATCGCTCACCTCGTAGCGAAGGCACTGGGGGAGCGAATCGGTCGGCGTAAAGGAGCAGACGGCGCCGCCCAGGATAGCGGGGGCGACGTTATCGGGATGGCCCTCGACCTCGGTGGCAATGCGGACGAGCTCGGCGCGGTCGACGGTGTGGCCCGTCAGCGCGGCGGCCGCCATGATGCCAGCGACGACGCAGGTGGAGCTGGAACCCAGGCCGCGGGCGACGGGAACGTCAGTCTGAATGTCGATGGCGACGGGGAAGGCCGGCTCGCCCCATGCGGCCAGTGCATCGACAAAGCTAACGTAGACCAGGTTGTTCTCGTTTTGGAATTCCTCGGGGCAGCCCGTGATGGTGAGCTTGTCGGCGCGCTCGAAGGTGAAGTGCGAGTAGAGGCTGACGGCCATGCCGAGGGTGTCGTAGCCGATGCCTAGGTTTGCGCTGGTGGCGGGGACGGTGATTTTGATCATGGGAATCTCCTGGGCGGTCTGCCTGTTTAGTTCGCTGCTCGGGCAGTCCTGGCTCGCTCGGAAAGCACATTAAGTGCTTTCCGGCTCGTGCGGAACTCGCGACGAACTAAACAGGCAGACCCGCATGTCAGCTCGTCATTATCCCGGTGAGTATCTGATAAAAGAAGGTGCGCCGGCTTTCGCCGGCGCCTAGTAAGGGTTTAGTTGGTAGCCATCTTTTTTGCAGCCCGCTCTACGTAGTTGGCCATGTCGGCTACGTCGCAGACGTCTTCGAAGCGGACGGGTTTGGACTCGAGCTCGGCTAGCTGGACCGGGGCAACCGTGTTGGTTGCCTGCTCGAGCACACGCATGGCCTCAAAGTCGCCCTCGGGAACGTCGAGGCCCAGGGCGTCGCAGCAGGCGCGCGGGAACTTGTAGGGGCTGGCGGTCGAAAGCAGCACGCGAGCCTTGGCGCCCTCGGCGGGAGCGACCTGCTCAAAGACGTGATAGCCGCAAGCGGTGTGCGGGTCGATCACGTAGCCGTTCGCGTCCCAGCAGCTCTTGATGGCGGTGCGTACCTCGTCCTCGCTGGCCCAACCGCAGCCAAAGACGCTCTGAATCTTTGCCAGCAGGTCGGCGGGAACTTCGTAGCGACCAGTCCGCGCCAGCTGCTCCATAAGGCCGGCAACGAGCTCACAGTCGCCATCGGACAGGAAGTAGAGCATGCGCTCCAGGTTAGAGCTGATGAGGATGTCCATCGAAGGCGAGATGGTCGTGAAGAACGGGCGGTTGCGGTCGTAGACGCCGGTGGTCAGGAAGTCAGCTAGCACGTTGTTCTTGTCGCTCGCGACGATGAGCTTGGCGACGGGCAGACCCATGCGCTTGGCATGGTAACCGGCCAGGATATCGCCAAAGTTGCCGGTCGGTACGCAGAACTCCACGGCGTCGCCGGCCTCGATGGCGCCGGCGCGCAACAGCTGCGCATAGGCGGCAAAGTAGTAGACGACCTGCGGCACCAGACGGCCGACGTTGATGGAGTTGGCACTCGAAAGCACCGTGCCTGCGGCCTCCAGACGCTCGGCAAGCTCCTTATCGGCAAAGATGCGCTTGACGGCGCTCTGGGCGTCGTCAAAGTTGCCGCGGATGCCGCAGACGGCGACGTTATCGCCCTCCTGAGTGGACATCTGCAGATTCTGTACGCGGCTGACTTTGCCCTCGGGATAAAAGACGGTGATGCCCGTGCCCGGGGCGTCGGCAAAGCCGGCGAGTGCTGCCTTGCCCGTGTCGCCCGACGTGGCGGTGACGATCATGATGCGCTCGGCGCCGCCGTCCTGGGCGGAGGTGCGGGCCATGAGGCGGGGGAGCATCTGCAGGGCGACGTCCTTGAAGGCGCTCGTGGGGCCGCCAAAGAGCTCCATCACATAGGTCTGAGGGGCGTCGGTGCCCGGTGCTGCGTCGAGCTTGACGAGAGGCGTGACCTCTTCACTCGCGAACGTGCCGCGGTATGCCTCGTCGACACACGCCGAAATTTCTTCGTCCGTGTAATCGTTCAGTAACATTCCCAACACATTTTGAGCGATTTCAAAGTACGATTTATCAGCAAGCGAGCTGATATCGACCTGCTGGGTGCCAAGCTCGTCCGAGACAAACAAACCCCCGTCGGGAGCGATGCCGGTACGGATTGCCACCTTACTTGAGCATGATAAAGTGCGTCCTCGTGTACTATGATAAGTTCCCATATAACAGTGCTCCTCGGATACCTTGGTCCCAATCGGTGAAACCATGGTATCAGAGCGCGCAAAACAGGTTTGCAGAGGCTTTTAGAAAGGTAACCTCCACGCCATGATAAAAATTGCCAAGTTTGGCGGCTCGTCGGTCGCCGACGCCGAACACTTCAAGAAGATCAAGGCCATCGTCGATGCCGACCCTGCCCGCCGTTTTGTGGTGGTTTCCGCCTGCGGTCGCCGCTTTAAGGGCGACACCAAGGTGACCGACCTGCTCTACCTGGTTAACGCGCACGTTAAGTATCACGTGTCGTGCGAGGAGCTGCTCGAGGACATTGGTCAGCGCTATTTTGATATCGCTGACGAGCTGGAGCTCACCTATCCCATACGCGAGGAGTTCGCGGCCTTTGCCGAGCGCGCCCGCTCGGGCGGCTACTCTACCGAGGAGCTCGTGAGCCGCGGCGAGTACTTCACCGCTCGCCTGATGTCCGAGTACCTGGGCCTGCCGTTCCTGGACGCCGCGACGGTTGTGGCGTTCCATCACGATGGTACGCTCAGCATGAACCGCACCTCCGAGTTGGTGCAGGAGTACGGCCAGCAGGGCGGTTTTGTTATGCCTGGTTTCTACGGCGCGACGCGTGAGGGCCAGATCAAGCTGCTCGATCGAGGCGGTGGCGATATCTCGGGCTCGATTCTGGCCAAGTGCCTTGGCGCCGATCTGTACGAGAACTGGACCGACGTTTCGGGCTTCTATTCTGCCGATCCGCGTATTGTTCCCGAGGCTCAGCCCATTGCGCGCGTTACCTACGAGGAGCTGCGCGAGCTTTCGTACATGGGCGCAAGCGTCCTGCACGAGGAAGCCGTGTTCCCCGTGCGCGAGGCAGGCATTCCGCTGGTCATCAAGAACACCAATGCGCCGCAGGACCCCGGCACCATCATTAGCGAGACGGCTGATGAAGGCGAGGCGGAGCCCATCATTACCGGCGTGACCGGCAAGCGCGGTTTTGTCGCCATCAACGTCGCCCGCGACCGCACCAAGCCCCGCGTCGGCTTTATGCGCCGTGCGCTTTCGGTGTTCGAGCGCTATGACGTTTCCGTCGAGCACATGCCCACCGGTGTCGACCGCTTTGGCGCCGTGGTGCAGGAGCGGGACGTTCACGATTCACTGTACTCGCTCGTGGGCGACATTCAGCAGGAGGTCGAGCCGCTCGAGATCGAGGTCGTCGAGGGTCTGGCACTTATCGCGACCGTCGGCCGTAACCTGCGCGGTCGTGCCGGCATCTCGGGCCACCTGTTTGGCATGCTTGGCCAGGCTGGCGTGAGCGTGCGTATGATTTCGCAGAGCTGCGACGAGATCAACATCATTATCGGTGTCGAGGAGAAGGACTTCGACCTGGCGATTCGGACCATTTACCGTGCCTTCTCCGATGAGAACGGCATTGTGAAGGTCTCCGACCTGGAGGCTCCCGCGCCGGTCGATCCCGCTCTGGCTGCGCTCCACAAGTAGCTGCTATCTCGCTAGATTTTTGGGACTTGCCTCAAAATCTACGGCGGGGCGTTTCGTTTCGGTTTCGTTTCGACGGGGCGGGTTTCATGCCCGCCCCGTTCTTGTATACACTGACAACAATAATCGGCCTGCTTGGCGTGCGGGCAAAAGCCATAACCTTTAAAGGGGGAAGCATGAAACAGTACACGGTTGCTATTTTGGGCGCGACGGGAGCCGTGGGCACCCAGATGCTCGAGTGCCTTAACGAGCAGGAGTTCCCGGTCGGCAAGCTCAAGCTGCTGGCAAGTGCACGCTCCGCGGGCAAGACTGTCGAGTTCCGCGGCGAGCAGATCGTGATCGAAGAGGCTTGTCCCGAGGCCTTTGAGGGCTGTGACATTGTGCTTGGAGCCGCCGGCGACGACATCGCGAAGGAGCTGCTGCCCGAGGCCGTTAAGCGCGGCGCCGTCGTGGTCGACAACAGCCACGCCTTCCGCATGGATCCCGAGGTGCCGCTGGTCGTGCCCGAGATCAATGCCGATGATATCAAGTGGCATCACGGCCTTATCGCCAATCCCAACTGCGCGACCATCATCGGCCTGGTTCCCACGTGGCCGCTGCATCAGCTCGCCGGCGTGAAGCGCATGATCGTCTCGACGTATCAGGCGGCTTCGGGTGCTGGCGCGCCCGGTATGGCCGAGCTCGAGGCTCAGCTGGCCGCCCTGGGCCGTGGCGAGGAGATTCCCGAGCCGCGCGCGTTTGCTGCCCAGCTGGCGAGTAACCTGATTCCGCAAATTGGCGGCGTCAAGGAGGAGGGCTTTACCTCCGAGGAGATGAAGTTGCAAAACGAGGGCCGCAAAATCATGCACCTGCCCGAGCTGCGCGTGAACTGCACCTGTGTGCGCGTGCCCGTGCTGCGCTCGCACTCCGAGAGCATTACGCTTGAGTTTGAGCGCGACATTACGGTTGACGAGGCCCGTGCTGCGCTGGCTGCCGCTCCCGGCGTCAAGCTGGTTGACGATATGGCTGCCGAGGATGCGCACGATCGCTTCCCCATGCCGATGGATACGTCCGACCAGGATTTGATTTGGGTCGGTCGCGTGCGCCGCGACATCTCGAACCCCGAGGCCGCGCGTGGCATCACCTTCTGGTGCTGCGGCGACCAAATCCGTAAGGGCGCGGCGACCAACGCCGTCCAGATCGCTAAGCTGCTCTGCGAGTAGTGTGGCCTGTCCGGCGGGGGCCGGGCTTAGTTTTCAGAACGTCCTCGACCATGTGTGGCGCCTTGTCCTGCTCCTTCGGAGCCGCGGACAAGGCGCCACACTGGTCTGCGGAGTGTTCTGAAAACTAAGCCCGGCCCCCGCCTGCGGCGACGCTGCTGCGAGCGGTCTGCGATGGGGCCGTTGTTGGTTGGGGCCGCTGGGCTGATGTGGGGGGCACGTGGCCGTTGCGGACCCTGGTCTCGGCGGCGTCCTCGGCGCTTTGCGCCTGCTGCCTGAGGTGACTGCGGGTCGTGACGGCAGCCGCGGCGCTGTCGCGCCTGCTGCCTGGGGTGACTTTGGGGTTGGGGTGAATCGGGGTCTAATACTTTCCCGAGAAGTGAACGACCTTATTTGGACCCCCGAAGCATTGGCATATTTTGACTGCTATTTCCTGAGGTTTTGCTGCGCGAATCCTGCGGTTTTGTGGTCTAAAGGTGTGGATGCTCCGAGACTTCGTTTTTACTCGTTCACTTCTCGGGAAAGTATTAGAGCTCAGCTGATAGAGGTACCGCTCTGGCGTCGAAGCCCTGTGTCTTCTTCGCTTGATTGGGGAAAGCGGCCTCGCTTAAACAATTACGAGCCTGCCCAGGTGTATCTGACAGGTTGTCTGCACAGTTCGCGGTATTATGTTTGCGGAGTTTTGAAAGGAGCCGCTGGTGGTCACGACGACGTTTGCTTCGCCTTTGGGCGAAATCTTGCTTGCCGCTGATGGCCGCGGTCTGACGGGACTTTGGTTTGAGGGGCAGGAGCACTTTGGCTCTACGCTTCTCCGGGAAGACTCCGAACATGTTGAAGGCGCCGATGCGGTTTCCGGTACTGGTGGCATGTCGCCGGTGAGTCCGGTAAATGGTGCGGCCTCTTCGGTGCTTGAGCGTTCCTGGGCTTGGCTGAATGCTTATTTTGCAGGGCAGGAACCTCGGTTTACGCCGCCGTTGCATATGATTGGTACGGCGTTTCAGCGCGAGGTTTGGTTTGAGCTGCTTTCTATTCCGCGTGGCGAGGTCACTACGTATGGCGAGATCGCCCAGCGTGTTGCCGCTCGACATCGTGTACCGGGAAACGAGGCACCCGTTGTGTCTCCTCGTGCGGTGGGGGCTGCGGTCGCACGTAATCCCATTTCGATTATCGTGCCGTGCCATCGCGTGGTGGCGGCCGACGGATCGCTCAACGGATATGCCGGCGGCCTCGACCGCAAGGAGTGGCTGCTGCGGCTCGAGGGTGCGTACGAGGAGTAACGCCAGGGCACTTTGCATAGCCAAGACGCCGTGAAAGAACGGGACGCGCTTTCCGAATGGCGTCCCAAGCGGAAACCGTGTCCCGGAATACAGCCTCAGAGTGGGACGCTGTTTCCGGTTGAGACCACTTGCTTTGGATATCTATCTACGCTCGCTCCTGCATGGCGTTGATAGATTTGTCCATGTTGAACAGATAAGCCACGACGCAGACAATAAAGAACATCGGCAAGTTGCCAAAGCCGAAGACTTCGCAGCCAATAAGGATGGGTGCGAGCAGAATCGCTGACAGCATAAGCCCCATAACGGCGATGTGCACATAGGGGTTGGGGAGCAGTCGCGCCGCAAGGGTCTTGGCGTGGGCAAGACACCAGGCAAAAGCTCCACCTACCATGCCACACACGCTGTCCAACATCGCAAGCCGGCCAGACCGGGAAGGTCAAGCGCGCAGGAGCGGCAACGTCAAAACACAAGCGTTAACTGCGCGCCCTGCTCAACGGGCTGCTCCTTGTGCTCGCTCAGAAGGACCATTCGGTCTTCGTATTGCTTTTCGGTCATTTCGATAACGGTGACCTCTCCAGCGCTTGGAAGATTCAGCTTAAGGCGAGCGATATGCGCCGCTGCGGATTCGCGAGTCACCAACAGGCGCGAATACACCGAAAACTGCTCCATATGGTATCCGTCGTTAATCAGAAACTTTCGAAAGTCGCTATACTGCCGACGCTCGGCTTTGCTTCCCGTTGGAAGATCGAACAGAACCAATAACCTCATAACCCTCATGGCTCCTCCCTATTCAACAGTTACCATCTCGAGCCCTTTTAGCTCGGGCAACAACAGCCTCTTAGGATCCTTTTCGAGAACGGCAGTTCTGAGTGAAGAGAGCGTTGTCTCTATGCACTGCTGACAGCAGCAACGTTTTCCGTCGATAGTCATGACGTGCTCAAACACGCGAGCGAGCAACGCTTTGTCGCGCCGGCCCAAAGGCTCTGCTACGCCGTAGCTCATAACAATTAGATCGACGAGAGGGCGGAACGGTTCAATAAGATCGTCGACGAGATTGAATGCGTTGTAAACGCTGTGATGGTGAAGCCCCTGGGATACGAGCCATCCACCGCCAACGGCTGCTCTTCCGATGCCTGCACGCAGGACGCTGTAACCATAATCGAGGGCGGAGCTCTGCATACTGTTGCGTCTTGTTCCATCGGTAATGAGGGCTTTAAAGTACGCGGAGGCAGCTGCGCCTTCTCGATTGTCTGTGTCGCCCGAAAGAACGGTTTTGGCATAAGAGGGGAGAGGGCCTGCAGACAACCCCATTTCTGTGAGAACCGCCGCTTGGTTGAGTATCTTTGCCTGAACGATTCGTTTCCAAAGCTGCTTTTTAAACGGAAGGCTCATGGCAAGCTGATCCTCGACGATGCGCGCATGGCGCGAATGGGCGCCCATGGGGAGCATAAGACCATTGGGCATATGATCGCGCCCGCAGATCATGACGCCTATTCCCGCGTCGTTAAGCTGCGACATGCAGGCGACCGTCATCGTGGTTTGATGGGATTCGAGGATGACGACCCAAATGTCCTCGAGGGGAATGGTGGAGCTGCGGTCGTCCACGGTGATCATCAATAGGCCGTTCTTGATGCAGAGGTGGGCCTTGCTCTGGATAAGTATTGTCCGTTGAGCCATTTTGTCGACGACCTTCCCCGCATTAGCGCTACAATACAGCTAAGTCGAAAGCAGCTCACCTTGGGGAAGGGCGCGGCTCCAGACAAGGGGAGCCACTTAAGTGGCTTACCCGTAAAGTAACCCCCGTTCAATCCTCGGATTGGGCGGGGCGAACTTTTTTGGGCGAGTGTTAGCCAGTATTCCGTAAACGGTAGCTATGAATAGCATTTGGGCGGGTCCTTTTGAGCGTTTTTTCGCCTAAGGATTGATTCGATTGTGAAGAAAAAGTACATAAATCGCTGTGCCGAATACGGCTCTTTTCTTGCGTGAAGCGCGACATGTCGGCGCATTTTGTCTCGAAAAAATGAATCGCAGATGGAGATCTGAGGTCGAATCAGGCTTCTTTTTTTGAGGCTTGAAACAGAAAAGCCCCTGTTAAAGGGGCTTTTCTGTGCGCACATAGCGTATCACCTTGGGGAAGGGCGCGTGCTCAAGACCTAGAAGCATAAATCGTCCTTCCAGACGGAAGCGTATCACCTTGGGGAAGGGCGCG
>CALAMK010000035.1:0-137555 GCA_937925735.1 uncultured Collinsella sp.
CGGGTTCCGTAACGTTAAAGTTGAACTCTATGGTTTCTTAACAATTCACTATAACTGCAGGTCAAGGCCAAAACCTCAAGTTCAACTTGACCCTTTAGAACCTTTAAGGTTCAAGTTGAGGTCGAAAGCAGTAGTAGAATACCTTTCGAACTATAACCTACGATTGATTGCAGAGGGACTGGATGCAGCATTCGAACCATCGCACCGCAGCGCTCATCGCGTCGAAGCCGGCTCGTATCATCACGAGCGCCGCGCTTGCCGTTACACTGACGGCCGCGCCGATGCTCTCCCCCGTCGCAGCCTATGCCGCCTCGCAGGCAACGCAGGATCAGCTTTCCGCTGCCCAGCAGAAAATCGAAACCGCCACGAGTGCCTACAACGAAGCCCGCACCAAGCTCGAGGATCTGCAGAAGCAAATCGACACTAACGAGGCAAGCATCGAGAAGATCGAAGCCGAACTTCCCGATCAACAGGCCAAGGCGAGCTCCGCCATGCGCGATCTGTATAAGTACCAGAAGGGCACCAACCCCATCGTGAGCTTCCTGGTCAACGCGCAGAGCCTGGGCGAGTTCATCACCACCTGCAAGTACACCAACCAGATCACGAGCTCGAGCGTCGACGAGATCGAAGAGCTCAACAAGATGCAGACCGAGCTCGAGCAGAACAAGACCGAGCTCGAGCAGGCGAAGTCCCAACTCGAGACCGAGCAGAAAACCGCCGAGGACGCACTGGCACAGGCCCAGCAGCTTCGCAGCGAAGCCCAGGCAAAGGCCGAGCAGGAGAATGCCGCCGAGCTGGCCAAGCTCGAGGCCGACAAGGCCGCTGCCGCCGAGAAGCTCTCGGGCGAGGGCGTGAGCGGCAACAACTCCAACAGCCAGGCCAATAACGCCAACACCACTATCGACACCACGGTGAACAACTCCAATACCGGCAACTCCGATTACGACTCGTTTATCAACGAGTGGACGAGTCGCATCGACAACTACCTCGCCGGCTCCCCCATGGCAGGCCAGGGTTACAACTTTGCCGTGGCAGCCTGGAACACCGGTGTTGACCCTCGCTGGTCTCCCGCCATCGCCTGCATCGAGAGCAGCAAGGGCCTCTATTGTGCCGGCTCCTATAACGCCTGGGGCTGGAGCGCCCGCGGCGGCGGCTGGCGGAGCTTTGGTAGCTGGAGCGAGGGCGTCTCTGCCCACGTTGCCTACCTGGGCGCCAACTATGGCTCCACGCTTACCCCGGCAGCCGCCAAAAAGTACTGCCCGCCCATGTGGCAGGACTGGTACAACAAGGTTGCAACCCAGATGAACCGCATCTAAGATCAACGTCAAAGGGCCCCAATTGGGGCCCTTTTTCTTTTACGCGACGGAGGTATCGACGACGCCAGTCGCGTTTGCAATGGCAACAATGATAATCATTGCCAACAAGAGCACACCCATAGCCTTGAGCCAGAGCTTTGCAAGCTTTTTACCGCGGTATCTATCGAGTAGCTCAAACCGCCGGCGAACGCGGCGTTTGTCGAGCATCACAAAATGGATGAGCACTACGAGACCGTCGACGAAGATAAAATACTCAATCGCGAGAAACCACATCGGGTAGTTTTGGTTGACGCCCGTAGGATGAAAAACGGCAAAATGGCTTCCGGCAAAGAAAACAAGTAGCGAAAGATAGACGAATGCGTTCCAAATGCGCCCAACGGTGTCGGGAATGCGGGAGAGTAAATTCGGGCGCTCAGGCACCAACGGCAATCCACCCTGAGACTGATCCGTGGGGAGCACGGGCGCAGGGCACACGGCTCGCCGCTCCGAAGGCTCTTGGAAGGAAGCAGCATTCGGCGCAGACGACGGCGTCGGTGCGGACAACGCATAGGATGCGCGCGCAGCGTGCCCTAGCGCCTTCGCACTTGCAAAGCGCTTGTCCGGATCGAGCGCCATCGCCATGCAAATAACATCGGCAAGCGAGGCGGGGATATCATATGCCTCGCATTGCTCGCGCATGTTCCGACCCGGCTTGGGGTCGGCCCCCGTCAGACAAAAGAACAGCAGGGCACCGAGCGCATAGACATCGCTGCGCACGCTCGTCTGGCCAAAACCATACTGTTCGGGCGGCGCATAGGGACGCGTGCCAAACTTAACGGTATCGGCATCGGCTCCCTCGCGCCACACGCGAGCGATTCCCAAGTCGATAATCACCAGCGATGAAAACGTCATGCCTGTATCGGGCGTATAGCTCGCGCCCGACACGATGATATTCGAGGGCTTTAGGTCGCGATGGATCACCGGCGCAGCCATCTCCCCCGCCGACGCAAAGCCGGCATGGAGCTCCGCAACTGCATCACAAAGGGCGCCAAACAGCTCACAGGCATAATCGGGCGTCGCACCCAAACGCCCCACCAGGGCCCCGAGCGTTTCGCCTTCGATGTATTCCATGACCACGCAAAGCTCGTCGCCCACGCGGCGGCAATCGACAATCCGAGGCAAGTGCTCGTAACGTCGCCCAGCATGCTGGGCCGCAAACAGGCGTTCATACGCCCCGCCAATCTGGGCCGACGCGTCGATGCGCTTGCGAACAAAGGGGCCAAGAGATCCTCCGCCGGAGCCCTCAAAGTACACGAGCTCGGTCGTCTCGACGTCGGAGTGCTTGAGCACACGGTCTACGCGATAGCTGTCATCACGCTCAAGTGACGCCAGGTGTCCGGCGAGCGCAGCGGTCAGCTCATCATCGGAATATGTTGGGCTCTGAGTATCCATAGCGTCCATAATAACGCAGGGCGCGGACGCCCCATGACGCCCGTGCCCTGCACGTTCTAAATATCGTGAACGGCGCTTCCGCCGGCAGCCAACCGTTAGCTCACCGTCTCCTCACCAAAGCGATACAGCTCCTCGTTCACCTTTTGCAGGCTGCAGCCACGATCGATACAGAAAATGATGATGGCGTCACGGCGGTCCTTGCAGTTGAGGACATTGGCGCCCGCCGCCGTCAAGGCGCGGTTGGTCTCCTTGAGCGTCAGCGCCATGGCAAAGGCAATCTGCAGCACCTTATTGCGGCTCGGATGCCGCGCACCGGTAAAGATCTGATAGCCAAACGTCTCGTTGAGGTCGGCCATACGCACCACGCGCGAACGCTCCAGCCCCTTTTCTTCCAAAAGCTGTTTCAGATACCCCGAAAGCGACGGGGCGGTAAAGTCGTGCTCTTTGATATAGCCCTCGATACTCGGAGCATCGAGCAGCTCGTTGAGCAACTCTTCGGTTAGCTTCTTATCGGGCATATGGCCTCACCCCCCAGCTCGCATAGTAACCATGTTTTTAATTCTAGTTAAAAACCGCTCACGTCAGAACGTTCCCAGCTGGCAACCTGGTCGGGAGATACCGTGCTCATCGCTTCGAACTTCCAGGTGCCGCCCGCTTTGAGATGGTTGGTGTTCGCAAGAGCCGTTCCCACCTGATTGCCGTCTGCGTCATACAGAACATACTCAATCTGAATGTAGCTTTGCTCTTTATCCGTATTATTGGTCAACGTGCCAGTGATCTTATACGCGAACTGATTAGACGTATCCCCGGCCTCATCCGAAACCGTATAGGGTTCTTGTGCCTCTTTTTTCTCCTCGACTTGCTGGGTCTGTTCGGCAGGCTTTGCTGCATCACCCGTAGACGAATCAGACGAGTTACCGCCCATAGAACCCACGACGCCGGCAACAACGAGCACCACGATGACGCCCAAAACGATCTTGCCGATCGGCTTCTTTCCCTCTTTTGCCATTATGCATCCTTCCTACGATCCGGCTACCGTGCCGGCACACAGCACATCGTAGGAGGCAGCGAGCTCAAATTCATTAGCTGGGAGCTAATGTCGCAGCACAGCTTGCCACCTGGCACTCATTGAGTCTTTTTTCCTTCACCGAACTCATTCCTTTGTTGTTGACTATTAAACATTTAGACGTAAACTGCTTTGTTACCTTGTCAACATCTGAAAGGAACCTCATTGGGAAAAGACGTACTGGTGCAGCAACTCGTCGACTCATTCGACAGCTGGCCCGCCAAAAATTCCGGTTGCGGATCGTCCCGCATGACACAAGAGCTCTATCCTTTTGACAAGCTCTTCTCTCCCATCAAAATTAACAAGCTCACCGTCAAAAACCGCATTGTCATGGCGCCGATGGGCAATATCGACATGTGCGAGGAAACTGGTCGTCCCAGCGACATGATGCTGCAGTACTTTTTCGCCCGCGCCAAAGGCGGCTGCGGCCTCATCACAACAGGACTCGTACCGGTAAGCCACGGCATCGATACCACGGTCACCGAGCTGGACAAGCTCACCTATTTCCCGCGCATCGATCGAAGCCGAACCGTTATGGCAGGCTGGCGCGACCTTGCCCAAGGTGTCCATGCCTTCGGATCGCGCATTTTTGTCCAGCTTACGGCCGGACTCGGCCGCGTGGGCAACCCGCAATGCCTCATCACGCAAAAAAAGTTTCCGGTCTCGGCGAGTTTCTTGCCTAACTACTACATCCCCGCCATTCCATGCATGCGCCTCTCGGATCAAAAGCTGCGCCGTATCGTAAACAATATCGGCCAAGCGGCGGCCGATGCTCATGCCATGGGCATCGATGGCGTCTATTTGCACGGGCACGAGGGTTATCTTATCGAGCAGCTCGGAAACCCCGCCTTTAACCATCGCAAGCTCGGACGTTATGCCGATTGGCGTCAGTTTGGCCTCGATATGATCAAAGAAATCCGTCGCCGCGTTGGGCCCGACTACCCCATCATGTACCGCATCGACCTTTCGCTTGCACTCGAGGAAACCTATGACGAGCAGGTCATGAATTCGACCTATCTGGGACGCATGCGCGGCGGCCGCACAGTCGAACAGACCCTGGGTTATATGGAAGAGCTCGTGGCGGCGGGAGTAGACATCTTTGACGTCGACCTTGGTTGCTATGACAACTGGTGGATGCCCCACCCGCCTGCGAGCATGCCCGCAGGCTGCTTCGTTCCCGTGGCGCGCGCCGTTCGAGAGCGCTTTGCCGCCGACAATATCCGCTCCAATGCCGGCCTTCCCGTACCCGTTGTCGCGGTGGGTAAGTTGGGCTACCCCGACATTGCCGAACGTGCCCTTCGCAATGGCGACGCCGATATGATCATGCTCGGACGCCCGCTGCTTGCGGATCCCGAGTGGCCCAACAAGGCGTACGCCGGTCGCGTGGCAGATATTCGTCCCTGCATCGGATGCCAGGAAGGATGCCTCAACGAGTTTGTCGAAGGGGGCCATCCGCAGTGTGCCGTCAATCCACGCTGCAGCTTTGAATACCTCATGCCCCAGACACCCGCTCCCGCCAAAGAACCCAAACGCATAGCGGTGATAGGAGCCGGACCCGCTGGGATGGTCTGTGCGCTAATCGCCGCGCGTCGTGGCCACGACGTAAAGCTCATCGATGCCGAAGATGAACTTGGAGGAAAACTCCTCTCCGCCAGCGCCGCCCGGATCAAGTTCGACCTCGATAACTACCGATCATATCTTGTTCGACAGGTGCGCGAGCAGGCAGAAAAACCCAACGGGAACCTGACACTCGAACTTGGACGGGCAGCACGCGCCGAAGATCTTGCAAAAGCAGGCTTCGACGCAATCGTGTGCGCGACAGGCACTTCCAATGCAATACCGCCCATCCCCGGTCTTACGGAGCTTGCAGCATCGGGCCATGCCGTGCTGGCAACGCAGCTACTGCGCCAACCCGCGCTGCTTGGCAACGCCAAAACCGTCACCATCATTGGCGGAGGGGCCGTGGGCTGCGAGGTTGCCCAATGGCTCACCGTCGAACACGGCATACCACAGGTCAGCGTAATTGAAATGCTGCCTCACATGATGCAGGGCGCCTGCACGGCAAATCGCGGCCACCTACTCCATACGCTCAGGGGACGCAATGTGCGGCTCCTCAATATGACACGCGTCGAGCGCGCGGAAGTCGGCGGCAAACGCGAGTCTGGAGCCCCATCGAGGTGTGCGCGTCTCCACTTGAGTCGCAACTGCCACAAAAACGTTCCCGACCCCTACGTCTCGTGGTCACCGGTCTTGCCCGAGAACGTCGAAAACCCGCTTGCACCCAAAATCGGCAACGACTGGAAGTCACTCGAGCTAACCTGCGACTTGGTAATCATTGCCTGCGGCGGACACCCCGACGACGCGCTGTTCTACAAACTGCAGCAGACGCACGCCGCTGACGAGCTGCATAACATCGGCGATGGGTTTGCGCCCGGCCGTGTGCTCGAAGCGGTCCGTGCGGCATACCGACTCGGCACCAATATCTAACACGAAAGGATGGGCTCACAGATGAACCTGACCTCCCAACAACAAGCCCTGCTCGACGGCGCCAAGGGCCCCGCCATGGCCAAAGTGGTCAAGACCCTCGTTATGTACGGCGAATGCTTTGGCGCCGAGCGTATGGTTCCCGTGACCGGCGCAAACGGTCATCTTGTCACAAGTTTTGGCCTCTCCATGCTCGGTCCAGTCTATGACCTTATGGATGAGCTGCTGAAAGACGGCGCCCTGTCCGGTCAGTCATTCTCGGTCGACCCGAGGCCCCTCGACCCCGCCGTCCCGGCCAACCCGCTGCAAAAGCTGCTGTTCAAGATTATGTATTCCAAACAAGACGATTATGAGGCACAGCTGCGCAGCATGGGTCTATTGGACAACGATGCTTTCACCTGCACCTGTTACCAGCCCGAGGTTGGCAATCGACCTCGGCGTGGCGACATCCTAAGCTGGGCAGAAAGCAGCGCCGTGGTCTTTGCCAACTCCGTGCTGGGCGCTCGCTGCAATCGCAACTCCGGCATCATCGAGATGTTCGGCTCAATTGCCGGCTTTGTCCCGGAATTCGGCCTGCTCACCGATGAGGGCCGCAAGGCGACCTGGATCATCGAAGTCGACTGTAAGCGCAAGCCCGAAGCGCAAGTGCTTGGCAGCGCCATTGGCATGAAGGTGATGGAAGACGTCCCTTACATTAAAGGCCTCGACCGCTGGCTTGGCCGCGAACTCACACCCGGCACGCAGGACTACCTTAAGGACATGGGCGCCGCCAGCGCATCGAACGGCGCTGTCGGGCTCTACCACGTGGACGGCATCACGCCCGAGGCCGTCGAACAAGGCGAACACCTCATAGCACTAGACGCCCAAATCTATCGCATTGACGACGCCGAGCTGGAACGCATCCGCTCGAGCTACCCCGTTATGTGGAAGAACCCGGGCGCACGCCCCAAGCTTGCCTTCATCGGCTGCCCCCACCTCTCGTCTGCACAACTCGCCCATTGGGCAGACGCCATCTGCGATGGGCTGAGCGCCTCCGGCAAGTGCCGCGTGCAAGTACCCACCGTACTGACCGCCGCCCCATCCGTGGCAGACGCCTTCCGCAAGACTGCGGCATACAGACGCCTCTCGACTACCGGTGCCGTCGTCTCGAGCATCTGCCCGCTTATGTACACCAACAACCCGCTGTGCGGCAGCATGCCCATCATCACCAACTCCAACAAGTTGCGTACGTACTCGGCATCGCGCTACTACACCGACGACGAAGTGCTCGCCTACGTCACCACCGGAAAACCAATCAAATAGGAAGGCGACTCCTCATGGAAAAAATCTTTCACGGCCGCGTCGTTGTCCCCGGAACTGCCCACGCCAAGGCACTTGTCTCTCACGGAGGGCTCAACACGCTCGCATCGTTTCAGAAGGCACTGATGTTTGGCGACAAAAAGGCCACGTGTTCCGACCAAAACAATCCCGACTTGTACGGCAAACCTTTGGCGGGATGTGCCTTGTGTCTTCCGCAGACTATCGGCTCCACCACAGGCGGCATGGTGCTCTTCTGCGCCACCAAAATGGGGCGCCAACCCGCATGCCTGCTGTTTTCCAAACCCATTGACAGCCTTGCCGCCGCTGGCGCGATCCTCTCGGGTGTATGGACCGACACCCCCATGCCCACCATTGACAACCTGGGCGATGAGTTTCTCGATGCCGTATCGACGGGAGACGACATCACTGTGACCGAAGACGGCACGGTCATCGTCGGCTAAGGCTATCCGACCCGCCGCCCGCAGATGAACAACGTGTTTCGCCGTTTCCCACGCGCGGTGCGGACGATAATCTTGACGTATTCGATATACAACACGAAAGGAGTCCCACCATGGGAGCATCGGTATCGGTCGCACAGGGCACGCCTCTTGATGCAGGCACCTACAAGGCAGACGAGGCAGCCGTCGAGCGCTTTTGCGAATTGCTGCGCATCCCCACCGTTTCGCGTGAGAACATCGCCGAGCGCGACGATGAGCCCTTCAGCCAGTGGATTCCCACGCTTCAGCGACTTTATCCGCATTTCTTTAAAGTCGCCGAGCTCACACGCATCGACGACTTTGGCATGCTCCTGCGTTGGCCTGGCGCCGATTCCGCCTTGGACCCCATCGTCATGATGGCGCATCAGGACGTCGTGCCCGTCGAGGGCCAGGACTGGGAACACGATCCCTTTGGAGCCGAGATCTTCGACGGCGAGATCTGGGCCCGCGGATCACTCGACACCAAGTGCATCGTCTCGGCTTTCTTCGAGGCCGCCGAGCACCTAATCGTTCAGGGCTTCGTTCCCCCGCGCGATGTCTGGTTCTTCTCGAGCGATGGCGAGGAAATCGCCGCGCCTACTGCAACCCATGCAGTGCAGTGGCTTCGCGAACATAACATCCATCCCTATATGGTGCTCGATGAGGGCGGCGCCGTGGCAACCGATGCACCGCTCGGTGTCACCGAACCCGTTGCCATGGTAGGCGTGTCCGAGAAGGGCCATGTCGACCTTACCGTCACGACGCGTGCCGACGGCGGCCACGCTTCTACGCCAGCGGCAAACGATGCCTGCCGTCTTCTCTGCCGTGTATGCGAGACCATCTCTGCCAACCCCGGCAAGCCGCAGCTTACGCCTGCCGTCGAGGCCACACTGACCGAGCTGGGTGCCCGCAGCAGCGCAACGTTTCAGGCAATCTTTGGCAACCTCTGGCTCACACGCCCCGCGGTTACCAAGATTATGGCCGCCAGCCCCGAGACCTCGGCCATGCTGCGCACAACCTATGCGCTCACGCAGCTCGAAGGCTCCAACGCGCACAACGTGCTGCCACCAGTCGCTCGCGCCAATTTCAACGTGCGCATCGCTCCGTTCGAGACCATCGCCGATGCCGTTGAGCGCGCTCGCAAGCTCGCCGCTCAGCAGTGCCGCGCCTCGGGTGTAAGCCCCGATCACGTCACCGTCGAAATCAACGAGGCGATCCCCTACACCGAACCCGCACCTATCTCGCCTTACGAAGACGATGCCGCCTTCAACTACATCCATCGCTGCGTGTCGGGCATCTATCCCGAGGCCGGTTTTGCCCCCTACGTGCAGAACTCCTGCACCGACTCGCGCGAGTTCAACGAGATCTGCGATCGCGTCTACCGCTTCTGCGGCTTTATCTACTCGGGCGAGGCACGCAAGCTCATCCATGCCGCCAACGAACGCATCGGTGTCGATGTCTACAAGCGCGGCGTCGAATTCTATGTGGCGTTTCTCGCCAACCTTAAACAACTGTAGGACGGGAGGGCCGATAGCGCCCCTCCCCGCTTTTACCGACCAGGAGAACCAGCATGACCCAACCAAATCTTAAGCGGGCGGCCCGGCTCGACACCAAGGCCGTCGCCCTCGCCTCCCTACCCTTTATGGGCATGATCAGCTTTTGGCAGGTCTACGACGGCATCGTTCCCAAGATGCTCACAGGGACCTTTGGCCTATCCAACTCGCTCACCGGCGCGATCATGGCCATCGATAATGTCTTTGGCCTGTTCCTGCTTCCGCTCTTTGGCATCCTCTCGGACCGTTGCACAAGCAAACTCGGGCGCCGAACGCCCTTTATCTTGGGCGGCTCCGCGGTAGCAATGCTCTCCGTCCCGCTCATCGCGATTGCCAACAACATGGGCAGCCTACCTCTGCTCATTGGCGCGATTATCCTCACGCTTTTGGCAATATGCGCCTACCGCACCATGACGGTTGCCATCGTGGCCGATATTACGCCTCGTCCACTGCGAACCAAGGCGGACTCGATCGAAAAGATCGTCGGCTATGCGGGGACGGGCCTTATGCTCGTCGCCATCTCGGTCATGGTTCCCAAGGCCCACAAACCCGATTATCTTCCGCTCTTTATCTTGCAGACCGCCTTTATCCTCGTGTCGGCCGTTGTCTACGGCGTCTTTGTCCGTGAGCCCGCCCTCGTCGAAAAGATGCGCGAGAAATCGCTGTCCATGGGCATCGACGAGGATCAGATTGACAAAGATGACTCCCCCGAGGCCGGCGGTAAAAATCGCATTGCAGACGCCGGCGTACGCCGCTCCATCATCATGCTGCTCGCCGCAACGTTTTTCTATTACATGAGCTATAACGCCATGACCACCAATATCAGCCGCTATGCCGATATGTTCTACGGCATGGAGGGCGGTTCCTATGCCATCATCAATATCGTGACGATTGCAGGCGCGCTGCTAAGCTACGTACCCTTGGCAAATCTTTCGCTCAAAATCGGCCGTAAAAAGGTCGCCCTGGGCACCGCCGTCATCATGGTTTTATGCCCCGCGCTTCTTTGGCTGGCACCCGGTTTCTCGCCCGTGCTGTACGGCGTCTTTTTGTTGATGGGCGTTGCGCTGGGCGGCGTGGACCTGTGCGTGTACACGATGATTCTGGAGTGCTGCAGCTCCCAAAGCGTGGGCCGCTACTCCGGTTACTACTACACCGTGAGCATGGCGGCTCAGGTGGCGACACCGATTCTCTCCGGCATCGTTATGGACGTGGCGCCGTCGATGCTCTTCGCCTACATCACGGCAATGGGCATGTTTATGGCCGCGAGCATTGCCGCCGCCAAGCACGGCGATGCCATCTTGATCGACGAGGTCGCTCGCCGCGAGGCAGCAAAGTAGGAGACCGAATTAACTACCGTGCGAAAGGGGTCGGATGGGCAAAACGCCCATCCGACCCCTTTTTCGTTTCATCCTCAAGAAGCTTGTCGAAGCCTACCCCACCGTGACGGATTCCCCAGTAAAGGTGCTGATGAGCAGCAGGATAAAGAACGCCAAGTAACTGATGCTCAGCGGGTACGCAATAATCAGGAAGACGACCCAGCCGACATTGGTGTTACCGTCGGCACGGCGTTGCTCGCGATTGCGGCAGAGCCAAATCGTCACGCCAATGGCCACAATCAACAGCACAAGTGCCGCTGCCGCCAGTCCAGCAAGCGCAAACATCACGCCAATGCTCACAGCAATAACCGGGAGCAGCAGCAAGCCGCACCCGCACCCACCCGGACTATACACGGCAGACTGTCGACGTCGTTCCATCGTCACTCCAAGTCAAGCAATCGTTTGTAGACATCGAGGCCCTTGAGTAGGGTTTCCTCGTCAAAGAGCATGGTATCAGTGTGAAGGGCGCTCGTCGCATAAGCTGGGCAGCTGTCTGCGTCGATCGGGTTTTCTTGCGCCTCCGGCACGCCCGTGCCCAGCAAGAAGAACACGCCCGGCAGATGGCGCTGATAGAAGGCGAAGTCCTCGGCAATCAGCAAAGGCTCATCTACGAGCTGTAGTTCGGGCAAAGCCGGTGCAATGCGAGTGAACAACTCGGGGTCGTTGTCGACCGGCGGATAGCCCTCGGCAAAGTCGAGATCGTACGTGCAGCCCGTTGCAGCGCATGCCTCATCAAGCACGCGGCGCACGCCCTCACGCGCACGGTCGAACATGTCGTCCGTAAACACACGCAGACTGCCGGCAACATGGGCCTCCCCCGCCACCGCGTTGCAGACGGTACCGGCCTGCAGCAGACCAAACTTACCGATACAGGGCTCGTCGGTGCCCAGCTCGTCCATCAGTTCGCGCTCGGCAACCAAGAACTTGGCAGCAGCCAGCGCCGCATCGTGCGACTCCTCGACCGGAACGCCATAGGTCTTAGCAATATGGATGCTCGTCCCGTGAATATGAATGTGTGTCTCACTCGAACGCGCCAGCAGCGGACCGGAACAACTCGCCAACGTGCCGGCAGGCAGATCGGGCCACACATGGAAGCCAAAAATGCGGTCAGCCCCATAGCGCTCGAACACACCGCTCTCGCATACCGTCTTGGCACCACCGGTCGTTTCCTCGGCCGGCTGGAACACAAAGAGAACGTTGCGCCTCATGGCGCCCGGCTGCTCGCGAATCGTACGGTCGACATACGTCGCGGCGGCAAGTGCCATGGCCATGTGTCCGTCATGTCCGCAAGCGTGCATCTTGCCGGGATGGATCGAGGCAAAGGCCGCTCCCGTCGCCTCCGCGATGGGCAGCGCATCCATATCGGCGCGAATCGCCGTGGCACGCGCGGCACCAACGCCAGCGTCGAAGAAAGCGCAGACGCAGCTGGGACACGGATGGGTCACCTCGCAAGCGAGCGGCGCCAACACGCCCTCGATATAGGCGATAGTCTGCGGAAGATCGAAATCGAGCTCCGGAATGCAATGGAGATCGCGGCGATAGCGACGGAGTTCTTGGAGCTCGGTCATAGAGAATCCCTTCGTGAGGCACATCTGTTGCAACTTATTGTGATACAGGATTGTGGCACACATGTTTCCAGCATATTGCTGCATTTTTTAAACGTTATATACGAATACTCTTGTTTGGTAAAGTGCAACGTGATAGGGTCTTTACCACTTGATAGAGGCGCGGGCACGAAGAGCCGCGGGCGAGCCGGCAGGCTTTGACCCCGTGGGGAGGCGAAACCCGCCGAACTGGGTTTTTCGGGCACGAACAACCTGGTGGGCCTGTGGGAAACACCCACAGGACTGTCTGCAGCAATGCGGGAGCGCTATCCGGACATTGGGTCCACGCTATGCGGATTCGATGCGCAGATGGCGCCGTCTGGATAGCGAGGTTTACGGGACATGGCATTGACCCCCAACGAGGCATATGCGGCCAAGCAGCCGTTTGTGGACAAGGAGACACTCGAGCATATCGTCGAGCAGTTCCCCACGCCGTTTCATCTATACGACGAGGCGGGCATCCGCCGCAACATGCAAGAAGTGCGCGACGCCTTTGCATGGAACCCGGGCTTTAAGGAATACTTTGCCGTCAAGGCCAACCCCAACCCGGCGCTCATCTCCATTCTCAACGAATACGGCTGCGGCTGCGATTGCTCGAGCTATACCGAGCTCATGATCGCCCGCTCGCTGGGCATCACGGGACACGACATCATGTTCTCTTCCAACGACACGCCGGCTGCCGACTTTGAGCTCGCCAACAAGCTGGGTGCCATCGTCAACTTTGACGACATCAGCCACATCGAGTTCTTTGAGCGTGTTGCGGGGCCCATCCCCAAAACGGTCAGCTGCCGCTTTAATCCAGGCGGCCTGTTCCAGCTCTCCAACGGCATCATGGATAACCCCGGCGACTCCAAATACGGCATGACCACCGAGCAGCTCTTTGAGGCTTTCCGCATGCTCAAGGCCAAGGGCGCCGAGAATTTTGGCATCCATGCCTTCCTTGCCAGCAACACCGTCACCAACGACTACTACCCCAAGCTCGCGCGCATCCTCTTTGAGCTTGCCGTGCGCCTGGAGCGCGAGACCGGTGCACATGTCGCCTTCATCAATCTGTCCGGCGGCGTCGGCATCCCCTATCTGCCCGAGCAGCAGGCCAACGACATTCACGCCATCGGCGAGGGGGTGCACGCGGCCTACGACGAAATCCTGGTTCCCGCCGGTATGGGCGATGTGGCCATCTGCACCGAGATGGGCCGCTTTATGATGGGGCCCTACGGCTGCCTGGTCACCAAGGCTATCCACGAAAAGCAGATCTACAAGGACTATATCGGTGTCGACGCAAGCGCCGTCGATCTGATCCGTCCTGCCATGTACGGCGCCTACCACCACATTACGGTAATGGGTCAGCCGGGTGGCGACGACAAGACCACAGCGCCCGTCACGGACACCTACGACATCACGGGCAACCTATGCGAGAACAACGACAAGTTCGCCATCGATCGCGAGCTACCGCAGATCGACATGGGCGATGTGCTCGTGATCCACGATACCGGCGCGCATGGCTACTCCATGGGCTACAACTACAACGGACGGCTGCGCTCCGCCGAGGTCCTGCTGCGTCCCGATGGCTCAGCCGACCTCATCCGCCGCGCCGAGCGCCCGGGCGATTATTTTGCCACGCTCGACGTGCTGCCGAGCGGCCGAGAGCTGCTGGCCAAGTCGCGCGCCGAAAGTGCCCGCCGTCGCGCCCAAGACGAACGCCTGATTGTCGCCGCTCAATGGAACAAACGCATCCAGATCGCGGACGCGAAGGAGAAGAACATGGACATCCGCAATCTCGAGGGCTCAATCGTCGCCCTTGTTACGCCGTTTAAAAAGGACGGCAGCGTCGACTTTGACGCACTCGAGCGCCTTATCGATTTCCACCTGCAAAACGGCACCGACGCCATCCTCACCCTGGGCACCACCGGCGAGAGCGCCACGATGACCGACGACGAGGACAACTCCGTTGTCGCCGCAGTGGTCAAGCAAGTTGCAGGACGCATCCCCGTCATCGCCGGCTCGGGCTCCAACTCCACGCAGACCATGCTCACCAAGTCGCTCACCTACCAGGGCCTGGGCGCCGACGGCCTGCTGCTCATTACCCCCTACTACAACAAGTCCAACGAAGAGGGCATCTACCAGCACTTTAAGACCGTCGCCGATGCCGTGGACATCCCCTGCATCCTGTACAACATCCCCGGCCGTTGCGGCTGCGGCATCAGCGAGCGCAACGTAGAGCGCCTGGCCGCACATCCCAACATCATGGGTATTAAGGAAGCCTCGGGCAACGTCGCCTACGCGGCCAAGATCGCCCACCTGCTGTCCGACGACTTCCGCATGTACTCGGGCGAGGACGCCCTCACCGTGCCGCTCATGAGCCTGGGCGCTTCGGGCACCATCAGCGTGTGGGCCGACGTTCAGCCGCAGCTCGTGCACGACATGTGCCGCGCCTATCTGGACGGCGACGTGGAGCGCGCCCGCGATATCCAGATTGCCGGCCAGCCGCTCATCAATGCCCTCTTTAGCGAGGTCAACCCCATCCCCGTCAAGGAAGCACTCGCCCAGATGGGTATGATCGAGGCAAACTACCGCATGCCGCTGTGCCCCATGGCAGACGACACGCGCTCCGCACTTACCGATGCTCTGAAAGGAGCTGGTCTGCTTGATTAAGACCGTCATTATGGGAACGGGCCGCATGGGCTCGCTCATCCGCACCACCGCCGAGGGCATTGTCAACACCGCTGGAGAGCCCGTTTTTGACATCGTCGCCCAGATCGGCTTCGACTTGTCCGAGCTCGAGAGCGCACCGGCCGCCGATGTAATCATCGACTTCTCGAACGTCGTGACCTTCGATGCCGTTGTCGCCTATGTCGAGCGCACGGGTGCCGCACTCGTTTCCGGCACCACGGGCTATACGCCCGAGCAGGTGGATCGCCTGCGCGAGCTGGGTCAGAACGCCCGTGTTATGCACTCGGGCAACTACTCTATCGGTATCGCCGCCCTGCGCCATCTGGTTGCCCAGGCCACGCGCGAGCTGCCCGGCTTTGACTGCGAAATCGTCGAGACGCACCATAATCAAAAGGTCGACGCCCCCAGCGGCACTGCCAAGTTGTTGCTCGACGCCGTCGTCGAAGCCGAGCCCGAGGCAGGCTACCACCCCGTCTATGGCCGCGAGGGCATGTGCGGCGCGCGCGACCCCAAGGAGATCGGCATGCACTCGCTGCGCGGCGGCACCGTCGCCGGCGTGCACGAGGTAAGCTTTTTCGGCCAGGACGAGGAGGTCACGCTCGCGCACCGCGCCACGAGCCGTCAGATCTTCGTCAACGGCGCCCTGGCAGCCGCGCAGAAGCTCGTCACCCGCGAGCCTGGCTTCTATACGTTCGACCAGGTCATGTTTGCCTAACCAGGTATCAACCGGATCCACTCAAAGGAGAGACAGCAAATGAGTAATGCAGCCGAGATGGATGCACAGGAGATTATCAACTACATCGCAACCGCGCCCAAGAAAACGCCCGTCAAACTGTACGTGCGCGAAAAGCCGGGCATGAAGGTCCAGTGGGGCAATGCGCACGTCTACGGCGGTCGTCGTGGCAAGACCGTCTTTGGTGACTGGGATGAGCTCAAGGCAATCCTCGACGCCAACGCCGACTCCATCGACTACTACGACGTAGAGAACGACTGCCGCAACTCCGCCGTGCCCATGCTCGACCTCAAGGGTATCAACGCCCGCATCGAGCCGGGCGCGATCATCCGCGACCGTGTCGAGATTGGCGATCGCGCCGTCATCATGATGGGCGCCATCATCAACATCGGCTCCGTCATTGGCGAAGGCTCCATGATCGACATGGGCGCTGTGCTGGGCGGCCGCGCCACCGTGGGCAAGAACTGCCACATCGGCGCCGGCACCGTGCTGGCAGGCGTCGTGGAGCCCGCCAGTGCCACGCCCGTCATCATCGAGGACGACGTTATGATCGGCGCCAATGCCGTGGTCCTGGAGGGCGTGCGCGTGGGCAAGGGTGCTGTCGTTGCCGCCGGCGCCGTATGCGTCGACGACGTCCCCGCCGGCGCCGTCGTGGCCGGTGTCCCCGCCCGCGTCATCAAGATGCGCGACGAGAAGACCGACAGCAAGACCGGCCTGGAAGAGGGTCTGCGCCAGCTTTAATAGTTACGGCGTTTTACCAAACGCCGTAACGACCCGACGCTGCAAACGCCCCTAGGCGGCAATCTGACGTTCAATCGTCGGGCATGACCAGAAGGTCAATGCCCTCCTCTTTCGCGTCACCTTGCTCGCCTAGGGGCGTTTTCGCTGACGTATGCTCAACCTACGGCGCAATGTCGGCAACCAAGCCGAAAACAAAAAAGGCCGAAGCACCATCGGAGCTTCGGCCTTCATCATCTCAGGGTTCCGTCGTATTCAACCATGGCGGGTCGCTTTGACAGGCGCCCTGCGGCCGTCTTATAGACCTCGGAACGGTCGCGCCGCCCTATTGCCACGATCTCGGCAATCTCAACCGTTCCGTCCTCCCGGATTCGAAAAACCATTCGAAGTCCTGCATTCCGCCATTTGATCTTTTTGCAGCCGGCAAGCTCGCCATGGAGCGGCGTTCCGATTTCATCAGCGCGCGTCTTTAATTTCGCGACTGCAATACGGACGAGTCTTCGCTGAGATCCATCAAGTTTTTGATATTCCTTCTCAACGTCTCGATTCAAAAAGCCGACGACAAAATGCCCGCTCATTCGAAAAGATCCTCATCGGGGATCGCGTCCGGATCCATCGACTCAAACTCCGCGAGCTCCTCGGTAGTTAGGGCGTCCTCAAACGGAACAAATTCATGCGGGCCATGCTTGACTCGACCCGCAGCGATGCGATTTATCTCAAGTTCGTGCAGATACTGCAGTGCGCCGTACATTTCCTCATAGGCGGCATAGTCGATAATCACGGTATCGATATCGTTATGATCGGCAATGAACTGTGGTGCGCGTTTTGCGCGTTTACGAATGGCAGATAAAGACTTGCTTGCTTCGGTAGCCGAAACAACCTGGTCTTTTGTAAACACCGGTTTTTCCAGAACAAGCGGGGACATTTTGACCTCCAAAAAATAATCTGGATCATATTTCAAAGTATACTTCAAAATATAATCCAGACTTTTATTCGAAAGAAAAAGCCCTATCGATTCTCGATACTACCGATGTTTTTGAGCTCGATGGAGATGAGGCCGTTGGGCTCGTTGACGAACTCGATGTACTCGGAATTCGAACCCATCTCGGCCGGGAAGCTGATTTCGATACCCGTGTCGGTACGGATCTTGTGATTGCGCACGGCAGCGCGCTCGACCTGCTTGCGCTCCACGGGAACGTGCTCGGGAACCTTCTCCTCGGTCAGTGCCGCGCGCACGCTTTCCTTGATGACCGGTTCGTCCTCAAAGACCTCATCGACGATATCCCAAGGCGGCAGCTCCTCGTCATCCTCAACCTTCTCGGCAACGGCAGCCTTAACCTTGGCGAGTGCCACGGCCGTATTGGCACCATGCTCCTCGGCGACTTCCTCGACCACACGCGTCACGGTGTCGATGACCTCCTTGCCCGATACACCCGTGTCGCACTGCAGCAGGCCATCGGGGATAAGCATACGGTCCTCGCCGGCAATCTTGCGCTTCTTGTCCACGTAGCCGATCTCCATGGTGCTCGCGCGCACGATGGCATAGCTTGGCACCTTTTGCGAGGGGTTTGGCAGAATAGCGTAGTGGCGCGCGATGTCATTGCGCACCTCCCCCTCCTCGCGGCCCACTTCGTGCATAAAAGCCTGCTTGGAGCCCAACAGCATCACGGCAAACCAGCGGGCATCCTCATCGTCGTCAAAATCGGCCACGAGCACGTCGGTGGACTCGGCTTTCTCGGCTTTGGTGAGCTCGGAGGAGATAAACTCCGCAATCTGCTGCGACAGGTCCACGAACTCGCGCTCGCCGAAGAAATAGCCCTTGAGCTCGCCGCCAAACGCAGAGTTCTCGGCAAACGTGGCACGTTTATTGTCGGCCGAGGTTCGTGCGCGGCGCAGATGCGTGGTCACGAAGTTGCGCACGGTACGGCTTTCGATATCGAGCTCGCGCTGGCTCATAACGTTAACGGCAGAGTCAAAGTCCAGGATATGCAGAATCGCGTGATTGATTTTCATATACGGCATTCCGTTCTAGATCGATTTCGGCACGAACCAGTATAGCGGTCGAGCCCGCCCCAAGCGCATCGAAGATTGCTGCATTGGGGCCAGGTTTCTCTGCACCAATGGTTAACGCAGGAGCTCGGACTGCCAGGCCTCGAGTTGTTCTGCCAGACTCTTACCGGCAGCGGACATGTCGATCTGAGGGCGTTTGGGCAGCAATGCACATCTAAGAATTGCCGCGATGGTCTGCGAAACAAAATGGCGCGTATCCTTGTCAAAGCCTTGGGCGGCCCGGAGCATCACAGGCAGGTTCTCGCGCATGTTCCCGGCGATATCCGCAAAACGTTCGGCGCCCGTAGCCTCAAACACGGAGAACAACGCATCTACAAAACGCTCGCGCTCGCCAGGTGACACTGCAAGCAGCATCTCGCGAATAGAGCCATCAACATATCGCGCGCCAGCAGACAGGCGTTCGCAATACACAAAATCGCAGCCGTCGACCACCCAGCTAAAGGGATTGTGTTGCAGCAGGCTAAACTCGGTGCTTTCGACGATAGCGTAGTTCTCTTGCGTCTCGAACATCATGCCGAAGATCGAAGACTGGGGCAGGGTTTTATCAATACGACCAGAAAGGCTCGCAAAGGCGTCTCCGTTCAGAAACTCCTCGACAAAGCCAGGGCCATCGTGGGAGAAGACCAGCTCAATCCGGTTGCGAGCACCGCTTGAGCACATCGCTGCACCATACACAGCCAGATTTCCGCCCTTGGAATGGCCTCCGCACAAGAGCGGCCCGTCAATCGCATCCGCCGCCTCGTCCACATAACGCGCCGCGGATTCCTGGGCCGGCACAGGACACCGGAACGCCATGTTAAAGTCCTCTTTCCAGCCCACAATCGTGCTGTCGGTCCCCCGGAAGGAAAGATAGCTAAACCCCGCCGGAAACCGGAACGCCATGGCTGCAAACTGCTCTGTCGCCACCACATCGCTCACGGCACGATAGCCGCAAACGTGCACGCCACGGTAGCGAGGGCTTGCTGCCACGGCCTCCAATAAGGCCCTGCTCCCCTCTGGATCCCACAAGTCGTCAATCATGTCCCGGTAGCACTCGGCACGCAGCAGCTCGCGTACGTCTAGGCCCTGCCAGTTCGTCAGCTCTGCCATATCACCCGGCAAACGCAAATAGGACAACCACGCAAAGACCAGGCTATCCACCGCGCAGAACGGCCGCTCCTCAAACGGATCAAACGCCGTCTGGGCATAGGTCAAAAAATTAGGCGAATCCGACATGGCCCTCCCATCAACCATGGTGTATAGGGATGGTGCATTGGGGTCAGGTTACTTTGCACCAAAAAGGCGCCCGGGCCGTGTGGACCCGGACGCCTTCATTGTAGCTTTTCGCTCTAGCGAGCTTGATTTAGCAGGAGAAGTCGACGCTGTCGATGATGTCCTTAAGGGCCTTTGCAGAGACGGTGAGCTCATGCTGCTCGTCATCGTTCAGCGGCACGGGAACGCGGCAAACGACGCCGTCGCGGCCAACGACCGTCGGCATGGAGATGGCCAGATCGGACAGGCCGTACTCGCCCACCATGAGCGAGGAGACAGGCAGAACGGTCTGCTCATCGCGCATGACGGCGGTGCAGATACGCTTGACGGCCATGGCGACGCCATAGTAGGTGGCGTGCTTCTTCTCGATGATGGTGTAGGCGGAGTTCTTGACGTCCTCGGCAATACGCTTCTCGGCGGCTTCGTGCTCCAGGTGGCCGTGAAGCTCGCAGAAGGTGTTCAGCGGAACGCCGGCAACCTGAGCGCTGGACCAAGCGACAAACTCGGAGTCGCCGTGCTCACCCATGACATAGGCCTGAACGTCGCGCGGGTCAACCTCGACGTGGGCACCAAGCATCTGCTGCAGGCGACCGGTGTCGAGCACGGTACCGGAGCCGATGACATGGCCCTCGGGCAGGCCGGACATCTTGATGGCGGCATAGGTCAGAACATCGACCGGGTTGGAGACGATGAGCAGAATGCCGTCAAAGCCGGACTTCTTAATCTCGGGGATAATGGACTTAAAGATGTTGACGTTCTTGTTGACCAGGTCCAGGCGGGTCTCACCGGGCTTCTGGGCAGCGCCAGCGGTGACGACGATCATGGCGGCGTCGGCGACATCGGAATAATCGCCGGCGTAGATCTTCATCGGCTCGGCAAACGTCATGCCGTGCGCGATATCCAGGGCCTCGCCCTCGGCGCGGTTCTTGTCCACGTCGATGAGGACCATCTCAGAGAACAGACCACTCTGCATCAGCGCGAACGCCGAAGACGAACCGACGAAACCGCAGCCGACAATAGCGACCTTCTTCTCGTTAACCATTAGAAACTCCCATCTCTCTCCACAAACAAGCCGCCCGGGAACGACCCGAGCGGCTTGCCGTAATCCCAATACATCCAATCGGGACTTTGATTATGCTCCTATTCGCAGCCAAAAATCGACCGTTTACCGAAATTGTTTGCAGAATTCGTAAAATAACTGCACGAAATCGGTTTCGAGCTATTGACGAGCCGAGACAACTTTCTAATACAGGCCCGCCTCGCGAATGGCCTCGACAGCCAAAGCGATCTGATCGGGCGGCAGGACCAGCGCCATGCGCACGTGTCCCTCGCCCGAAGGACCAAAGCTCGCGCCCGGCGTCACCACAACGCCGGCCTTCTCCATGAGCTCCTCGCAAAACGCCATGGAATCGGTGCGACCGCCAGGAAGCTTGGCCCACACAAACATAGAGCCATGCGCGTTGGGACGCTCCCAGCCCAGGCCCTCAAGACCGTCGCACAGAGCATCGCGGCGCTCCTGGTACTTCAGACGCTGCGCCTCGACCTCATCGCGCGGACCGTTCAGGCAGGCGATAGCAGCCTTCTGGATCGGGAAGAACATACCGAAGTCGATCTGGCCGCGTAGCTTGGCAAAGGCAGAGACCACGTCCTCGCGGCCGACCAAAAAGCCGATGCGAGCACCGGTGACGTTAAACGACTTGGAGAGCGAGAAGAACTCAACGCCCACCTCGAGCGCACCGGGATACTGCAAGAAGCTGCCGCCCGGCTCGCCGTCGAACACGATGTCGGAGTACGCGTTGTCATGGACGATGAGCAGGTCGTGCTCGCGGGCAAAAGCGATGATCTCCTCGTAGATCTCGGGCGTGCCCACCGAGCCCACCGGGTTGGCGGGCAGCGACACGATCATATACTTGGCGCGGTCGGCCACTTCGGGATCGATGCCCGCCACATAGGGCAGGTAATTGTGCTCGGCAACCAGCGGATAGTACTCGAGCTTGGCATCGGCGATCTTGGCACCCGCCTCAAAGACCGGGTAGCACGGATCGGGAACCAAAATAGTGTCGCCCGGATCGAGCAGGGCCAGGCCCAAATGGCCCACGCCCTCCTGCGTGCCGTTGCACGACTGCACCATGGACGGCGTAATGCCGGAGACACCAAAGCGACGCTCATAGTAATCGCACACGGCCTGCTTGAGTTCGGGCAGGTCACGCAGGGCATACTTCCACATCTCGGGATCTTTGGCTGCTTGCGTGAGCGCCTCGACCACGTGGTCGTACGGCTTAAAGTCGGGCGTGCCCACGCTCATGTTGTAAATGGTCTTGCCCTGAGCCTTCAGCGCGAGCAGTTTGTTGTTGAGCGAGGCGAAGACCTCCGCGCCAAAGCGGTCGAGACGCTGCGATGCCTGCATGGTGCCACCTTTCGATATGAAAAACGCGGCGCTCCGACAAGAGCGCCGCGCGATACGGGCCATCAGATTGCAAAAGTGTAACGCTTGCAACCCTCGTATTGGTTCAATTTAGCCAACCTTAGTCAATTGCATTGAGCGCATCGATCTGCGCAAGCCACAGACGCGAGCTGGCGTCACTCGGCATACGCCAATCGCCGCGCGGGCTGAGCGTCACCGAGCCCACCTTGGGACCATCGGGCAGGCAGCTGCGCTTAAACTGCTGAGCAAAGAAGCGACGGTAGAACGTACGCAACCACGTGTGGACGGTCTTGGCGTCGTAGACGCCCTCGAAGCTCTTGAGCGCCATGCGGTAGATCTTGCCCGGCTCAAAGCCAAAACGCAGCAGGTAGTAGAGGAAGTAGTCGTGCAGCTCGTACGGGCCCACCAAATCCTCAGTCTTCTGCGCAATCTCGCCGTCGCCCGTGGGCGGCAGAAGCTCGGGGGACACCGGTGTATCGAGGATGTCGAGCAGCGTCTCGGCAATACGCCCGCCAAAGACATCGGCAGCATAACGCACCAGATGGCGCACAAGCGTCTTGGGCACGCTCGCGTTGACGGCATACATGCTCATGTGGTCGCCGTTATAGGTAGCCCAACCGAGTGCCAGCTCCGACAAGTCGCCCGTGCCGATGACAAAGCCGCCAGCCTGGTTGGCCAGATCCATCAGAATCTGCGTACGCTCGCGGGCCTGGCTGTTCTCGTAGGTCACGTCCTGCACGGTCGGATCGTGCTCTATGTCCTTGAAGTGCTGTTCCACAGCCGCGTGGATCGAAACCTCGCGGAAGCTCACACCCAGGTCGTGAGCGAGCGACTCGGCGTTCGACTTGGTACGATGCGTCGTGCCAAAGCCGGGCATGGAGACCGCCGTGATACCGGTGCGCGGCAGCCCCAGTGCATCGAAGGCGCGAACTGTCACGAGCAGTGCCAGCGTGGAGTCCAGGCCGCCCGAAAGACCGATGACTGCAGCCTTGGTACCCGTATGGGCAAGGCGGGTCTTGAGGCCGGCGGTCTGCAGGTCGAGGATGGTCTCGCAACGCTCGGCCAGGTCGCCATGGTCGGCCGGCACAAAAGGCGCGCGAGGGAAAACGCGGTCGATATCGCAGGCATCGCGCAGGACAGGTTCGTCTGCCAGCACGCCCTCAAACGAAAATTCAACGGTCGTGGCCTCCGGCGCATCGTCCGCGCGCGTCCACGTCGTCGAGCGACGGCGCTCGGCAACCAGACGGTCAAGATCGACATCGGCGACGGCCATATCGCAGGTAAGCAGTTTGGTGGCGGCGAGCTTGGAGCCGTTTTCGTAGATAAGGTTCTCGCCTGCAAAGACCATATCGGTCGTGGACTCGCCCTCGCTCGCGTCTGCATAGGCATAGGCGCAGTACAGGCGTGCGCTTTGGTTAGAAATAAGGCTGCGGCGATAGTCTGCCTTGCCGATGATCTCGTCGGAAGCAGAGGGGTTGAGAATCACCGTCGCACCGGCAAGCGCCATCTCGGTCGAAGGCGGCGCCGGCACCCACAGGTCCTCACAGACCTCAACGCCCAGCGCCAGGTCCTCGGCGCCCTCATCACAGCAGCGGTAGACAAGCCCCGAACCCAGCGGAACCGGACCCTGACCGGCAAATTCAACCCACACGGGATCCGCAGGCGCCGGAGCAAACCAGCGGCGCTCGTAGAACTCGCCATAGTTGGGCAGATACTTTTTGGCCGTAAGACCCAAAAGCTCGCCCGCGCAGCACACGGCGGCGCAGTTGTAGATATTCTCGGCAACTGCAACGGGAAGACCGATGGTAAAGACAATCGGCAGCTCACGAGTCTCGTCGAGGATATGTACCAGAGCGGCCTCACAGGCATGCAGCAGCGTGCGGTTATGGAACAGGTCGGCCGCGGTATAGCCGCACAAGTTGAGCTCGGGCAGCACCAGCGCGCGAACGCCGCGCTCGGTAGCCTCGCGAACAGCCGCCAGCGCAACCTCGGCATTGCCTTCGACATCGGCCACGCGAATCTGCGGCGACGCCGCCGCCACACGCAAAAAGCCATCAGACTGAGAAAGGTGAAGATTCATAAGAATGCTCCCGTGCGTAGACGCCATTCACAACAATTAGCAAGCCCTATTGTAGTTCAACCGCCGGGTGCAACCGCATCCCACCAACTTGGTGAGCTATTGATGAGTTGATGGTATCTGTTAAATGTCACGTACGATTCACATCTGGTGGGTACCCTGATGGCTACATGAAACGAAGCAGATTTACACCGGGAGGGTCCCGCATGACAACCAAGTACACCGACGCGCCGCGCACACGCGTCATGACACCGGCCGCGCTCAACAACGGCGTTCACGAAAACCATTCCATCGGACAGACCATGGCCATCGCGCCCAAAAAGGGCCTGTTCGACGACATTTCCATTCCCCAAATCATCGCCGGCGCTGCAGCCGCCGCCACGAGCGTCGCGCTTGCTTCCAAAATCGGTATCGCCGGATCGGTGATCGGCGCCGCCGTGAGCTCGGTCATCACCGTTGTGTCCTCGCAGGTCTACCGCCACTTTATCTCTGCCAGCGCCAAAGCCCTCAAAGGTACGCACGCCGACGTCGACTACCCCGCCGGCGCCTATGAGCCCGTTGAATTTAATGCCGAGGAGCACCTGGGCGGCGCCGCGACTACGCAAGAGATGCGCCAGATTGCGGGGCGCGCGACCACGGCACGCGTCGCTCCCAACAGCCTGCGCGCCAAGGCGGCGGCAGAGCGCAGCCAGACGCAAAAGAAGGTCATCATCTTCTCGATCGCCATCGCCATCGTCGCGGTCATCGCCTGCACCGGTGCCATCCTTATCACCACCGCCGGTGAGGGTCTGGGCGAGCGTCCCGAGCCAATCCTTTCGTCGCGCACGACCGAGCACGACGCGGATAACACCGGTCAATCGCAAAGCCAGCAGGACGACTCGCAGGGCGCCTCCGCATCCACCGACTCGTCCTCGAACACCCCCGATCAGTCGCAGAGCGCTGATTCCTCTGCGAACAGCGGTGGCACGCAATCCAGCACGACTGACTCAAGCCAAACGACTGACGGCTCTCAACCGAGCACAGGCGACCAGACGAGCGGCAATGCATCGGGCACGGGATCTACCGACAATAGCAACACCAACAGTTCGAGCGGAACCGCTTCCGGCACGGCATCAGACAGCTCGAGCCAAGACACGGCATCGGGCAACTAAGCACGTTTGTCTCTCATAGATAACCGACCTGCATAACGGGCGCGAACCGGCAACGGTCGCGCCCGTTTACCTTGGGCGACGAGATGGCAAGGCCCGTGCGATGGTAAGATGCTTTGGTGTGTAAAGAGGAGATTTGCCATGAGCAAGACAATAGTTACGCCCACGCTATCGCTGGGCAACCACATCTATCTGTATCGTCTGCTGCGCGACGCGATTGGGTGCGGCAAGCAAACGTTTATGACGCAGGTCGAGGAGGCGCTCGCCGCCGGCGACATGACCGCTTATGACCTGGGCTTCGAGTCCACGCGCGAGCTGCTCGAGGAGCTCGACGACTGCATTAGACTGACCGTCTTTAAGGGCGGTCGCCTGTATGCCACCGTCATCGCCAACGATACCTGGGATGCCGCCCTTGCCAAGGGCGAGGACAAGCCCAAGGCAGCCAAGGGAGCCAAGCAGTCCTACAAAAAGAAAAAGCGCGGCGAGAAGGACCTCAAGGCCGTGCGCCCTAAGCACGTTAAGCGTCCCGAGCCCGAAGCCATGGTTGAAGCCGCGCCGGAACCCGAGCCCGAGGCAGAGATCGAAGTCGCTATTGAGGTAACAGCAGAAGCCGAAACCGAAATCGCCGCCACGACCGATTCCAAAGTCATATCCGAGCAGGAAGCCACTGCGGAGCTCGACGAGGCTCCCAAGTCGACAACCGAAGAAGCCGCTGACCAGCCTGAGACGCCTGCGTTCCAAAACAGCGATGTCTTTGGCGACGACTTTGGCGACGAGGCTGAGGACGATCAGTCCGACGAGCCCGCCGATCAAGGCGCTACCGAGTCGGCGCCGGAGCCCGAGACGCCGCAGCCCGCCATCTCGCTCACGGTCGTCTATGATCCCGAGAACGCCAACGCCGGCATCACCACCATGGCATCCACGCCCATCGAGGTAAAGCCGAGCGTCGAGAACGAGAACGCGACGCAGGTTGAGGTTGAAACTGCAGCTGCAGACGCGCCCGTCACCTTGGAGCCCGCAGATTCCACGATCAAGCCGAAAACGACGCCGGAGTCCGCACCCGTCATCGAGTCCGTGCTCACCTCTGCTTGCGACCAAATTCCCGCACCGGCACCGGCTTCGGCACCCGCAGCAGCCCCAACCCCCGCACCTGCAGCGCCCGCCATCCCCAAGGACTTCCCCGTCGATTTCACAACCGAGATCTTCTGCCCCGGCCCGCTTCTGCACCAGCTGTCAACCTATCTCCCCTACGGCGCCGACACCCTCGGCATCGTCGGCGAGTACTACTGGATCGCCCGCGAGCGCGGTACCATCGAGGTCGCGCGAAACCGCGCAAGCTTCCCCCTGCGTTACACGCAGGCCGGCGAGCGCCGCGAAGTCACCGTGCGCATCCGCCGCAACACCACCGGCGGTCTCGGAGCCGCCTGGACCATCGATAAAGTCGAGCCTTCTACCAAGTAACAAAAAGGGACGATAACCCTCAAGGTTATCGTCCCTTTCTCGTTAGGCCACCTGAGCTCGACTAGTCGCGCGTGAGCTTGCGGTGAATACGATGCGGCTGGGCTGCGTCCTCGCCCAGGCGCTCGATGCGGTTGGCCTGATAGGCCTCAAAGTTGCCCTCGAACCAATACCAGTTGCCCGGATTCTCGTCGGTGCCCTCCCACGCTAGAATGTGCGTGGCGACGCGGTCCAGGAACATACGGTCGTGGCTAATAACCACCGAGCAGCCCGGGAACTCGAGCAGCGCCGCTTCGAGCGAGGACAGCGTCTCGACGTCGAGGTCGTTTGTGGGCTCGTCGAGGAGCAGCAAGTTGCCGCCCTGCTTGAGCGTGAGCGCCAGGTTCAGACGGTTGCGCTCGCCACCGGAAAGTACGCCAGCGCGCTTCTGCTGGTCCTGGCCCTTAAAGCCAAAGCTCGCCACATAAGCGCGGCTGGGGACCTCAGTCTCGCCGACCATCATGTGGTCCAGGCCGTCCGAGACGACCTCCCATAGGTTCTTGTCGGGGTCGATGCCGGAACGGTTCTGGTCGACGTAAGAGATCTTGACGGTCTCGCCCACCTCGAGCTCGCCCGAAGTCAGCGGCTCCAGACCCACAATCGTCTTGAACAGTGTGGTCTTGCCCACGCCGTTGGGACCGATCACGCCCACGATGCCGTTGCGCGGCAGGGTGAACGAAAGGTCATCGATGAGCACGCGGCCATCGAACTCCTTGTGCAGATGATGGGCCTCGAGCACCTTGTTGCCCAAACGCGGGCCCACAGGGATGCGGATGTCGGTCCAGTCGAGCTTCTGGCTTGCGCGGGCCTCGGCCTCCATCTCCTCGTAGCGAGCCAGACGGGCCTTGTTCTTTGCCTGGCGAGCTTTGGGCGAGCTGCGTACCCACTCGAGCTCGGCCTCCATGCGCTTGGCGAGCTTGGCATCGCGGTTGCCCTGCGCCTCGATACGGGCGGCCTTGGTCTCCAGATACGTTGAGTAGTTGCCCTTGTAGGGATAAAGGTGGCCACGGTCGACCTCGCAGATCCACTCGGCAACGTTATCCAAGAAGTAGCGGTCGTGCGTAACGGCAAGCACCGCGCCCTGGTAGTTGTGCAGGAAGTGCTCGAGCCACAGGATCGACTCGGCGTCCAGGTGGTTCGTGGGCTCGTCGAGCAGCAGCAGGTCGGGAGCCTCGAGCAGTAGCTTGCACAGGGCCACGCGGCGGCGCTCGCCGCCGGAAAGTACGTTGACCGGCATGTCGGAATCGGGCAGCTGCAGGGCGTCCATGGCCTGGCCGAGCTTGGAATCGATATCCCAGCCGTCGGCGGCGTCGATCTCGTCCTGGAGCTTGCCCATCTCGGCCATGAGGGCGTCCATGTCGCAATCCGGGTCGCACATCTCCTCGCCGATCTTGTTAAAGCGATCGACCTTGGCAATCATGTCGCCAAACGCCATGCGCACGTTCTCGATGACGGTCTTGTCGTCATCGAGCGGCGGCTCCTGCTGCAGGATGCCCACAGTGTAGCCGGGGGTGAGCCTGGCATCGCCGTTGGAGACCTCCTCGATGCCGGCCATGATCTTGAGCAGGGTCGACTTGCCCATGCCGTTGGGACCCACAACGCCGATCTTGGCACCGGGGTAGAAGCTCAGGGTCACGTCGTCAAGGATCACCTTGTCGCCATGGGCCTTGCGAGCCTGATACATCTGGTAGATAAACTCCGCCATATGCCTGTTTTATCCTTTCTACCTGCTGTTTTCCTATTCTTGTTTCGCTTTAGTGGAAACGAAATGAGGAAACCAGCTCTGAAACTTAACGAAAAAGGGGCATGGTTGCCCATACCCCCTAATACTACCTGGGAAAAGTTCCCCCGGAACATACTATGAACTGCGTACGCTAGTTTTCCGCAACCTTAGCGAGCGGCTCGCTGCGATTTGCGCCACAGCAGATACGAGTAGACGTAGACGGCTCCAACCGAACCAAACGCCAGAACCGCAATCACCGCGGCGACGACTTCACTCGAAAGCACGCTGCCTGCCACGCCCATCACAATCAGGCCAAAGCCCAGCACCATAAAGCAGGCACCGCCAAAGCGCTGCGTACGGCGCCAGTTCTCGGGATTGGCAAGCGCCCAAGGCGTCTTGATACCGAGCGTATAGTTCTGCTTCACACGCGGCAAGTAGTTGCCTACGCCGATGAACAGCAAACCGACAACACCGGAAATCAGCACGTTAACCGAACCGACCGCCGGCACCACACCCCAGACCGTAAGCTCTCCCAACCAGCTTATGGCGCACATGAACAAGGTGAAGGCGATTACGAAGCCCTGATAGAACTTGCCCGAGGTTCGATATGCCTCACCTTTGGGATCGATGCGCGGCACCACGCAGAACATTGCGAGAAGCACCAGAGGCAGCACGCCGAGCGCGGAGGCCATCCAGCTGGGACCCCAACCGTCGACGGCGCCGTTCGCGCCCCAGTGCGTGGGAATCTGCCCAGGCAAGCTCGGCATCACCATGAGGTGCGCTACGACATTGGCGACGCACAGAGCGATCAGCGCAATCCACACACGCCGCGATACCCCCGTGGCGTGAATGCCCTTGTTTTCGTTATTCATCCTTATCACCTTCCGTGTTTGTAAAGCCCATAAACCAACCGATCAAGTCCTGCATGACGGTGGTGTTTAAGCTGTAAACGATGTTTTGGCCATGACGTTCGTCGGTCACCAACCCGGCGTTTTTGAGCGTCGCCAAGTGATGGCTCAGCGACGGCTTACTGATATCGAAATGCTCGGCAAGCTCCCCCGCCGTGCAATTGCCCTCGCGCAGCAACTCCAAAATGCGCCGTCGCGTTGGATCGGCAAGCGCCTTAAAGCCCTCTCCCGGCATAAGACCTCCTCTCATCATCTCTCATGACGCGCACACTATACTCGATATTTAGATGTTTGTCTAATTATCTAATACAGGAACATCTATAGAACATTCGTTCGTATTTAGCTACAATGGAAGTTGAAGCAGATGGGCCAGCTCCCTCTACCCGAGAAGGAGATGGACTATGAGTATTGACGATGTCCTGACGTTGTTATTGCTTGTAATCGCGGCTGTGGAGCTCGGCATCCACATTGGAGGTCGAATGAAATAGCCGCCCCCGCGTAATGCGAAGACGGCCACTTCTCACGCCATAAACGTGTTTCGGAGTTGGCCAACCCGCTGCAACGGGTGCCATCTGCTTCAATCTTATGCGAATCCCGATCCCATTTCAACAAGCCCAAGGGCTCAAATGGAATCGCAATAATACCTATAATGGCGATAGCTAAAACACGACCGACTCCCCATCGGAGGATATCTATGACCGAGACCACAGCCGCAGCCGCCATCGAGACACGCGACACCAAGCTCGAGATTATCATGGGCCGCGAGGCACTCGATAAGCTCGCCGATGCTACGGTGCTAGTGCTCGGCTGCGGAGGCGTGGGCTCCAACTGCTGCGAGGCACTCGCCCGCGGCGGCATTGGTCATTTCGTCATTCTGGATAAGGACATCATCGCGCCCAGCAATATCAATCGCCAGGCCATCGCCTTTCACAGCACCGTCGGCAAGCGCAAGGTTGACGTGATGGAGGCCATGATCCACGACATCAATCCCGCCGCCACCGTCATCAAGCGCACCGAATACTTGCTGAGCGACAACATCGATGATTTCTTCGCGAGCGTTTTGGAGCAGACGGACGGCAAGCTCGACTACGTCGTCGACGCCATCGACACCATCTCGGCCAAGCTCACCATTGCCAAATACGCTCAGGACCACGGCATTCGTTTGGTTAGCTCCATGGGCGGGGCCAACAAGCTCCATCCCGAGTGCCTCCGCTTTGCCGACATCTTCGATACGGTGCGTGACCCCATGAGCCGCATTATGCGCAAAGAATGCAAGAAGCGCGGAATCAAGAGCCTGCATGTACTGTTTAGCTGCGAGGAATCGGTTAAGACACAGCCCCGCGATCCTTCCAACATCCACGAGCGCACCGAGCTGGGAACCGCCAGCTTTATGCCGCCCATCATGGGTCAGATGATCGCCGGCGAGGTTATCCGCCAGATCAGTGGCCGCGGTACCGAGCGCGTGCGCGCCGATGGCCAACGCTTGGACTAGCGGAGCGCGCCGAGATGGAGCCCCGATTATTTGATGCACATTGCCATCTTGATTTAATGGCTCACCCGGACGCTGTTGCCGATGAGGCAACGGCGCTGGGCTTGGGTCTATTTGATTGCGGCGTCGATCCACGCGACTTCGCTAACGCACATGGACGAACCCGTCGCCCTCCTACCGTCATCAAGGGCATCGGCCTCCATCCCTGGTGGCTCGCCGACGAGCGATGCGGCAACGCAGAAATTGACCTACTCTGCCAAATTGCCGCGCAAGAACGTTTTGTTGGCGAGGTCGGGCTCGACTTTTCCGCTCGTTTTGCCGGAAGTGAGCCGCTACAAATACAGGCATTTGACCGGCTCTGCGATACACTCGTGCAGTGCCCTCTTGCCGGGCGCGTGATATCAATTCACGCCGTTCGTTCAGCAGGAGCCGTACTGGACGTCCTCGAATCGCATGGACTACTCATCCCAAACTCCGACTCCCCCGTTATCATCTTCCACTGGTTTAGCGGCACTTCGGACGAACTCGTCCGCGCGCGTAATGCGGGCTGCTATTTTTCCGTCAACGAACGCATGCTCGCCACCAAGCGCGGTAGCGAATATGCCCGACAGATTCCACTCGACCGTCTACTGCTCGAGACCGATGCGCCAGCCGAACCAAACATAGAGACAAGCGCGCAGTCGCTCATCAAATCGCTCACAAGGACCTCGATGCGCATTGCCTCACTCAAAAACTGTGACGCAAAGCGCATCGAGTCGGCAGTTTTAGCAAATGCGCACTATGTTTTTGACCTTCGCTGCCTTCGCTAACCCCTAGTGGGCAAAAATGCTAAATATGAGTACTGTTACCGGAATGGATACATTACTCATATTTGGCATGTTTTGCACACGAGGTCCCGGGGAGGATCCTGCACCTCCCCGGGACCGCTCGGCTATTCGACGATTGGTGCTCCGTGGCCCCAAGAGCCTTCCATGCCGCACACGGTCGAAGCAAACCCGGCAGCAAAGTCGAGTGCGCGCTCGATGGCCTCGGCGCCATCCTCGCCGCGCTTGGCGGAATCGAGATAGCACATCAAAAACGAGGTGAGGAACGAGTCGCCCGCCCCCATGGTGTCCTTCATGTCCGTTACCGGTTTAGCCAGCTGGCGGTAATAACGCTCGCCGTCGTAAGCAATGCAGCCCTCGGCGCCCGCCGTAGCCGACACAAAACGCGGACCCAAGCCCTTCACCCATGCCAGACGCTCGCGGATCTCGTCCTCACTCGCGGCATCCGCCGCACTAAAGAAGGCGAAATCGACGTAGGGCGCAATCTGCTCGTAGTACTCGTCGGTAGAGTCGTCCGAAAAGTCAAAAGAGACCGTGACGCCCGCAGCCTTCAACTTGGGCAGCTCGCGCTCGGTAAAGCAATAGTTGCCCGAATGAACCACATCGAACTGCTTCATGTACGAAAGGTCAAAGCGATCGAGGACATAGCGCGCATCGCCACGGATACCGCCCTCGTTGGAGCCGAGGAAGACACGGTCACCGTCAACAACGGTCACGCGAGCCGCTCCGTTCTCGCCAATCATCTGCTCGCACTTGTCAAGCTCGATACCCTCATCCTCGAGGCTTGCAATGACATGCTCGGCAGCGGCGTCATTGCCAAAAATGCCCATGTATGCAGAGCGTGCGGCACCGCATTTCTTGGCATAAACGGCGAAGTTCACCGCATTGCCGCCGGGATACATGGTGTGGATATGCTCGTAGCGATCGACGACGTTGTCGCCAAATCCGAGCGCGTTAACGTTAAATGCCATGGCCTTTGTCCCTTCTAGTACTCGACGACGCCCATGTAGCGACGGAAATCGGGATCATGGTCAAACACCTTGCCGCGTGCGGCACGCAGCTCGCAGTTCATGGCGTAGAACAGCACCGGGTCCAGATAGGCACGGACGCTCGCCGGCACGGCTTCCATACCGTACTCCTTGGCATCGAGCACCATCAGCGTATCGGTATGCGTCTTAAGGAACGCCAGGGCGCGCTCGTCCATAGCACGGCACTCGCTGGAGCCCATCTGCAGGAAGTAAAAAACGCCATCCTGAGTAGCCTCGAAGGGGCCATGGAAGTACTCGGCAGAGTGGATGTAGCTGCAGTGCTGCCACTGCATCTCCATAAGAGAGCAGATAGCGAAACCGTAGGTCTGGCTAAAGTTGGGACCGCTGCCCAGAATATAGAAGAACTCGTGCTCCTGGCAAAGCTTGGCAAAGCGATCGCCCAGCTCGGCATTTACCTTCTCACGTGCCGGGGGAAGAATCTTATCCATCTCGGCGATACCGGCATACATATCGGCAAGATCGGCGTAGCCCTCCTGCTGATCGAGCAGCTCGGCCGCAAGCGACAGCGAAATGCCAGCGGGGACCTCGGCCTGCGGCACACCCTCGCCCCACGGGTAGACCCACGTGGTCCACTTGCCGGAGTCGATCTTGGATCCAGCGTTGTCGGTCTGGGCGATCACCGTAGCGCCGGCGGCAAGGGCAATCTCGCAGCCCTCGACGACCTCGGGGGTGTTGCCGCTGTGGCTGCAGGCAATGACCAGGGACTTCTCGCCCAGACGACGCGGACGCATGATATCGAACTCGCGAGCCGTATAGATATACGAAGTGAAGGTGGTTGCCTCGCGCTGCAGAAGCTCATGAGCCGGGATCAAATCGATCATGGAGCCACCGCAAGCAATCCAGTAGACGCTGTCGAACTTGCCCTTCTCGGCAATTGCCTCTTTGATCAGATCGTGTGCGTTCATATCCAGTTCCTTTCTTGTTTGGGCCGCAATCAATGACGTTGGTTGCGTGGCCGATAGTTGTTTTAGTCAATCAGATATTTCTCGAATGCGGCCATGTTCTTGGCATCAGCCGCCGCCGGGTCATCGTAGTAACGACCGTCCGTAATTTCCTGGCCCAGCATGCCGTCGAAACCATGGGCGTTGAGTGTGGCAACGAAGGCGTCCATATCGTGCTTGCCATCGCCCCACACCAGATGGCCATACGGGTCACCGTCGATAAAGTGCATCTCGTGAATTGCCCCATCACCAAAGGTGGCAAACCAGTCCTCGAGCGTCTCGCCAGCAACGCCCATCGCGGTTGTATCAACCATGGGCTGTAAGTACGGGCTCGCGACCTCGTCAATCATGCGCTTCGCATCGGAAACCGTCGTCACAAGGTTGCTCTCCTCGGGACGCAGGCTTTCCATCGTAAGCACCAGACCGTGCTCGCCGGCATACTCCGCCAGAATGGACAAGTGCTCGCGGCTGCGCTTCCAGGCTTCCTCGCGGTCCTCGTCCCAGTCGCCCCAGCCCGAGTTGATGGACATACGGTCGCACCCAAGTACCTCGGCAAGCTCAATGCCGTGCTTAAAATACGCCAGGCTGCGCTGTTCATGCAGCGGCTTGCGTGCGCAGTACTGCCAAGGATAGACAACATTCTCGGGGCACAGAGTACGGTACCTAAGCCCACGGTCTGCAGCCTTTTTCGCCAGGACCTCAGCCTCAAAGTAGCCCGTGTGGTCGAGCGTCACATGCGGCTCCGCACACCACAGCTCAATGGACTCAAAGCCCAAGCGCTGCTGCACATCAAGGAAGTAATCGAGCGACCACATGATGTAGTGGATATTCATGCCCGCAATCTGCTCGCGGTGCAGCGTCGGTTTGGATTCAGGCATCTTATGCCTCCTTATTTCGATCGAACACGATTCGTCCGTCCGACATCGTCATATCAACCGCAAGATCACGTGCGTCGCGATAATCGAGGTCGAACACATCCCGATCGAGCACGCAGATATCGGCAAGCTTGCCGACCTCGAGCGTACCCAGCTCGTCTTCGCGCATCAGATCGTACGCGCCCCCGGCAGTCCAAGCGCGCAAGAGCTCGACAAGCGTCAGCGCGTTGGCCTCATTCACGAGCAGTCCGTCAGCGAAGAATCCGCCGCACGCGCTGTAGATTGACTCGCCCAGGCTCGGAATCAGCAGCGGCAAATCCGTGCCACAGCACACTATGCATCCGGAATCTTCCATGCCGCGGCGATTCCAGCTGTGCAAAAGTCGCGTCTCGCCAATTTGTCGACGCATCATCGACAGGCAATCCTCGCGCCGGTCCAGCGTCAGAATCTGCGGATAGACCTCGCAAATTCCGCCTAACTTGCCAAACTCGACAAGATCGGTCGGGTCAGAGTTCTCGAGATCGGTAATCGCATGGCGTCGAAGCATCCGTCCATGCTCGTCTCGAGGCAGCGAGGCATAGAGCGCCACGGTGCGGCGAACGGCGCCATCGCCCTGGCAATGCAAGGAGTATCGGAAGCCCTCAGCATCAATTGCACGCAGCTCGTTCTCAATCAGATCCCACTCTGGCTCCTCGACGACCGTCTTGCCGGCAGCGCCCGCATCGGCCGTGTCCTCATAGGGGTCAATCATCTCGGCAAGCCCCGCCCATACGCCGCGATCGGTCATACGGTTGAAGCCAGAAAAACGAACGAACGGTCCCCGGAAGCGCTCTCGCGCCTCGCGGGCATATGCCAGATTTGCACCGGCGCCCACCGGCTGCGACATCATAGAGACGCGAACCGTCAGCTCACCAGATTCCTCACGGCGAGCCATTTCGTCGGCAAAGCCGTAGTAGTCATCAAACGCCATTTCCTTGATGGCGGTAACGCCGCGCTCGTTAAGCATGCTCATGTAGTCCGAATACCCGGCACGCACCTCGGGCAGCGCGAGGAAATCGCTCATCATGCGCCAGATCTTCTCGGCATAGCACGCCTGGGGTGTAAAGCCATATCGCGCACTGGCGGCAGCATTGAGAACGCAGGTCTCCGCGCCCGGCGTAAAGCAGACGACAGGGATATCGCCAAAACACTCGTCAAACACAGCTGCTGTATTTGCGTTCTCGGCATCCGATGCCAACGTTTCGGGTAGGTTGTGGCCAAAAGCCGCCGCGCAATCCGGATGACCTTCTTTCCATGCACGCAAGAGCGACACGGCCTCTTTGGCATCAGCGATGCCGGACAGATCAGACCCCAATGTCCGCAGCGCCCAGCCTGTATAGAAGGTATGCACATCGATCAGGCCAGGCATGACGGTACGGTCGCCCAGGTCAACTACCTCGTCCGCTTGGGTCAAATACGAAGCTAGCTCACACTTGGTGCCAACAGCCTCAATTCGATTGCCACGGACCGCTACGAAACCTTCAAACGGCAGGTCCCCCGTACCGGTAAAGACGCTCTTAGACGTCAGGACCGTCAAACGATCAGACATCACAACCACCTACACCGGAAGCATGCCAGAGATTGCCGTTACGATCAGGCCAAAGACGACCATGAAAATGAAGAACTTCCAAATGGTCTTCCACCATTGGCCAAACGAAATCCTAGCCACGGCAAGGCCGGCGACCGTCATGCCCGCCACGGGGCTGATGGTGTTGATGGTCTGGTTGGCAAACTGGAGCGCGGTGACGGCCGCCTCGGGATTGAGGCCCATGAGCTCGGTCAGGGAGCCCATAACGGGCATGGTGAGCGCCGCCAGGCCAGAACTCGAGGGAACCAGCAAAGAGAGCAGGCCAAGGACGATATACATAAACGTGGTGTAGACGGCGGCTGGTGCACCGGCGAGCGCAGTAGCGAGCGTCTGGAGGATGGTGTCGATGATCATGCCACCCTCGGCGATGACCAGAATACCGCGAGCGATACCGATAACGATGGCAGCGTACGCAAAGTCGGCGAGACCCTTAACGAACTCCTCAGCGATCGTCTGCTGGTCAAGACCGCCCAGGATACCGGCAAGCAAGCCCATGCCAAGGAACACGGCGGAAATCTCATTCATGTACCAGCCCTGGGTAACAAGACCCCAGACGATAATGCCCATACCGCAGGCAAAATCGATAAGCACGAGCTTCTGACGGATAGTGAACTCTTCCTCGATGGAGGCATCGGTCACGGAAAACTCAACACGCTTGAGCTTATCGTCCTCGTACGTAATGGACGACTCGGGGTTTTTCTTGACGCGCATGGCGTAGCGCATGGCCCATGCGATACCGACGGCAGTGAAGATGACCCAAGAAACGGCGCGCAGCCACAGTTGCGGATTGCCCTCGATGCCAATGATGCCTTGGGCGATCAAAACATTAAACGGGTCGATGGTCGAAGCACAATATCCCAGGTTGGGACCAAGGAAGCAGATGATGAATGCCGTCATCGAGTCATAGCCGATACCCATCATGATGGGAATGAAGATGGCATAGAACGGCAGGGCTTCCTCAGACATACCAAACGTAGTGCCGCAAATGGACAGCAACGTCATCGTGATGGGAATGATGAGGATGTCCTTGTTCTTGAGCTTTTTAACCACACGGCTCATGCCGGCATTCAAAGCGTTGGTCTTGGTGATGATTGCGAACGATCCGCCAATCAATAAGACGAACGCAACGACGTCGGCAGCCTCCTGGATACCCTTGGTGGGCGCTTGCAGGACCGCGAAGATATCCTGGCCCAGATTGATGGTCTCGCCGGTCTCGGAATCGGTGTAGTTCTTATCGACCTGTTCATAGGTTCCAGCAACGGCGACTTCACGCTCGCCCGCCGCTGTCGAAATCGTCTTGCGCTGATACTGGCCAGAGGGAACGATCCAAGTCAGGACCGCAAAGACAACGATCAGCAAGAACATGATCGTATAGACATGCGGTAATTTGAACTTAAAACGTCTGTTTGTCTTCTTCGCCTTCGTATCTGACATAGATACCTCCAAAGAACTCGAGGCTGCATCGCATCTCGCTTCAACATTTGCACAATGCAAACGTTCTATGACGTCCCATAGATTACCAGCAGCTTTTTCCTTCATCAAGATAATTTCAAACTGATTGCCGCAACGCGGTTGAACGGTTGCGTTCGCGCCGTGAACGGTATGGAAGCGCCCGGTGAGATGATCCACCGGGCGCTTCCATTCGCAATGTCCTAGATGTCAAAAACGTAGCGAGACCCAACGATCCGCTGACGACCGATGATAAACGGCCGCCGCTGCTCATCGAAAAAGAAGGCTTCCATATAAAACAAGGGTTCGCCAACGGGAACCGCCAACAGTCGAGCGACCTCGGGCGACGCGCACGCGATCTCGAGCGTGCACGGGTCGGTAAACGCGGGCGTGCGGCCCGTCCGGTTACGCACGAACTCAAAAATGGATTGGTTAGATAGAGGTGCCGTTGATAGATAGGCGTTGTCCTCGTAAACATATATGTTGTTCTCGAGCATGACAGGGACGCCATCGGCAGCGCGCACGCGCTCAACGCAAATCAAGTCAGTTCCAACGGGAACACCAAAGAACTGCGCTTCGGTGGAATCCGCCGGCAGTATCTTTCTCGAAATGACACACGCCCCCGCCTCCATTCCGTTAACGCGGCATGCGTCCGAAAAACTCTGAACGTCATCCTTCTGGCGAATCTTGCGCTTAAGCTTGGGGGCATTGACAAACGTGCCTTTCCCCTGCCGCTTCGTTAGATAGCCCTGCTGGACGAGCTCCTCAATAGCGCGTCGCACGGTAACGCGGCCAACTTTATAGCTCTCAGCCAATTCGAATTCGTTGGGTATCCGCGCGCCCGCCTTGTAGGCACCGGAGTTAATTTCGTTTTTAATGATATCGATAACCTGTTGGTACAGCGGTATCGCTGCTTTACCGTCAGTTAGCCCTTCAGTCGGTGGCATATACCCTCTCCCAGCACAATTAAGTCTAAAGCGGGCCCAAGGGCATTCAGCAAGCCCTTAAGCCCGCATTAGCATTAAGTATGCTTGCTGCCGCACCAAAATGTCGGGTATTTACTCATCTGACCCGAAAAACGCGCAACTACCGCGCTCCTAAGAAAGCGTGAGCAGCTCCGGCAGCTGGTCGATAATCTTGTCCGCGGCATCCTGGCTAAATCCAAAGCGCTCCTCGCGCTTGGCAATGACTGTCAAGCCGGCTCGCTTACCCGCGGTAATGCCCGGAACGGAATCCTCAACGCAGCAGCAGCGATTCGCGGGCAGCCCCAGCAGATCCAGCGCATGCAGGTAGATGTCGGGCTCGGGCTTGCTCTCCTTAAACTGCTCGCCGCTCACCACATACTCAAAGGCATCCGACAGCCCGCATGCGTTGAGCACTTCCTCGATGCTAACCATGGGAGACGAGCTGGCAAGCGCCACGCGAACGCCACGGCGCGGCAGCTCTCGAATCGTATCCACGGCGCCTGGGTTAATCAAAGCCTGATAGTCGCGCGGACGTTTATGCGCCCACTCGTCCCAACGGGCCAACGCTTCCTCGCCAGTGAAATGCCCCTTACCGGCGCGCTCAAACCAATCGACCAGCATATGCAGGAAGAACTGATGGGAGGTACCGACCTGCCCATTCAACTCCTCTTGAGTCAGATTAAGCCCCAGCTCCTTGGCAAACGCGGCAGTCTCGCCCAAGTAGTAATACTCGGTATCGACAATGACGCCGTCCATGTCAAAGATAACGGCGTCGAACGGAAATGCGGACACGGCACCCTCCCTAACAAAAGGACGCCCGCGAGCAGGCGCCCGAATCATGCATTAATCGGCGATTCTAGCCCAGCAGCTTATCCAGCGCCACCGCAATACCATCTTCGTTGTTATTGGCGGTCACCATCTGGGCCACAGCCTTAACCTCATCGACGGCGTTGCCCATGGCAACACCGGTGCCGGCCCACTCAATCATGGACTTGTCGTTCTGGCCGTCGCCAAACGATACGACATCGCTGGCATCGATGCCGAGCTTGGGCAGGGCACCCTCGAGCGCACGGGCCTTGTCGATACCGGGCGCCGTGTACTCAAAGTACCAGTCGGCCGTAAACATGCCCGAAAGCGTCTGCTTAAAGGGCGCATACATCTCCTCGTAATGCGCCTGCAGGTAGGCCGGATCGCCCGCCGTCAGCAGCTTGTCCACGGGATAAGCGTCCACAACCTCATGCAAGCTCTCGACCTCGCGAATCTTAAGATCGCACGCATCGCGCTCATACTTGACGATATTCTTCTGCGAGTCGTCAGGCAGCGTGATCATGCAATGGTACGAATCCTCGATGTGCAGATTACGACCGAGCGAAATCATAGGGATCACGTCAAAATTACGCAGGTGATCAATCAGGCGATGCAGCTCGTCAGCCGGCATGGCCTGGTCAAAAAGGACCTCATCGGTCTGAGCGTCGACCACATGCGCGCCATTAAAGGCAACTAGAAGACCGTCATGGTTTTGAAGGTCGAGCTCCTGCGCCAAGGCGTGCAGCCCCCATGCGGGACGACCCGAAGCCAAGATGAGCTTAATTCCCGACTCCTGCGCCGCGAGCAGCTTCTCGCGCGTACGCGGGCTGATGACCTTTTGGTCGTTGGTGAGCGTACCGTCGATATCCATCGCGATGGCTTTGATTGCCATATGTGCCTCCTTGCATCGTTTTTATCGCGCACTATCTTATCCGAGCCGGGGCACGTTCGCACAGCGCGCGCATGACGGTTGCAAAACCACCCCATTTGAAACAAAGGCAAAAAAGTACTTGCAAAGACGCGTTCCGACATATAAGTTGATAAAAGACCGCTGTTGCGGTTTTAAGTAGATCGAGCATATGAAGTTTGAGTTTTAGCGTGTAAGAGAAGGAAGATCGGCAAAGTACAACCCCAAACGCAATGACAACTTAATGAGGTAACTGCCACATGTGAGGCACCCAGGGCATTGCTGTCTCGATTTTGAGCACGATGCCTTCCGCCTTGCATGGGCCGTTCCATCCCGCCCCTGCAGCAACTGCCTCATGGGCTCATTGAAAACCGCATAGCACCCAAACGTCGGCACATCACCCACGGCAAGCACATCACTCACGACAACCAACACATCAACAAACAGCACGAACATCAACCGATTGGAGAAGCTATGACAAACCACCACGCTGAAGACGGCGATAAGAAAAGCATTCTGGATGCCCGAATTGAGCGAGCATATGCAAACGAATATGACGCCGCCTTTGCCGCCGCGACCATCAAGAACTACGCGTCGCTACCGCTCGCGACGATCTTGGCCGACCACCCTCAACTGCTGAAGCGCTGCACAAAGATCATGGGCGACCCCGACATTCGCAAGCTGACAGACCCCTATGCCCCAAAACGCGACAACGATTCGTACGTTCTTACCGTAGGCTGCCTAGCCCATATGCTTACGGCACTCGACACGAAACTCAAGCTCGAATGGGAACCCGACGAGCGTCATGAACTCGAAAGCAAGCGGAACACCCTGCGCACCGCACTGTTCCTTCCGTTGGACGGCCTCAAGCGCTGCAACGTCGAGCTCAATGCACAGGCGCGGCAAAAGCCCGGGACCACGGGGCAGAAAACTCCAAGACCCCATGCGGCCATCGTCGACCGCAACCGATATAACCGCATGACCGCGCACTTTTCCGCAGAGGGAGCAGCCATAAGGACGCTGATCGACCTGCTGTGCCTCCTGAGCATCAACGAGCTATTTGAGGGCTATCTCGTCCTTGTTCCCGCGACGGCACCCAAGTCGGTAGCAAAGATCATCGAGACCTGCAGACGCCAGTTTGAGCGCCATCGCAATGGCAGCGAGATGAACGCCAGCATCGCGCAGTACTACGCGGCTCATTACAAAAATGACGGATGTGCCCCTGTCGAGCATCAGCTGCGGCTCGCCTACACCACGCCCGTCGCAACGCTCCATCGCTTTGGAGCCCTTGGCGCTTGCGAGCCGCACGAACAGGCAGCCTGCCCCACAACCGAGCTCGATCTCAGGCTCGGACGAACCCTGTAGCCCGCCAGCCCCTCCGCGAGCAACAATCCTATTCCACAACACAACCAACAGAAAGGAGTCCTCATGGACACCAATCATTCCCCCATCATCAGCCCCCTCACCATGCGTGAATCCGCCCGAGGTATCACGCTCACCAGCATTTACGATGAGATGCTCGCCCGTCGCGAGCTCTCCGTCATGGGAAACATCGAAACCCCGATGGCCCACGACCTATGCCAGCAGATCCGCCTGCTCGATGCCACCGACCCCAGCCGCCCCATCACCATATTTGTCGCCAGCGCCGGCGGAAGCGTGCGATCGGGTCTTGCGATCTATGACGCCATGCGCCTCGCATCGTGCCCCATCCGCACCGTCTGCCTGGAATTCGCCGCGTCCATGGGCGCCGTGATCTTTATGGGCGGCGACGATCGCCGTATGGCGCCCCATGCAGAGCTCATGATTCACGACCCGCTGATCCCCCAGGGGGCAGGCGGCTCGGCACTTGCGCTGCAGGAAACCAGCCGGCGTCTCATGCAGACCCGCAAGACCCTCACGCAAATCCTCTCGGACCGCAGCGGCCTCACGCCCAAGCGCATCCAGTCCCTCACTGCAAAAGACACCTACCTTTCGGCCGAGCGCGCCGTCGAGCTCGGCTTTGCCCACGAAATCCTCTCGACCACCAAGGAGGTCGCCCATGTCTAACCTCGCCAGCCGCCTCGCCGCATCTGAGTCCGCATCGTCCACCATCCTCGCCAAGGATCGAACGCTTTCCTGCGACACCCGCCAAACGGGACTCAACAACAATGCACTTGTGATCGGCCCCTCGGGAGCCGGCAAGACCCGCAACGTCCTCAAGCCCAACCTGCTGCAAATGAACGCAAGCTACATCGTGCTCGACACCAAAGGCACGCTCTGTCGCGAAGTGGGACCCGTGCTGGCAGCCCACGGTTACCGCGTGCAATGTCTCAACTTCGCCGACCTCAACACCGTCCCGGCCCTTGCGCCCGGCATCGAGCGCTGCGGCTACAACCCCCTGAGGCACATTCGCCGCAAGGCGGACGGCAGGCCCAACCAGCAGGACATCCTCTCGGTGGCAAAGGCCATCTGCCCCATCGAGGACAACAACCAGCCTTTTTGGGATCATGCGGCGGCAAACCTGCTGTCGTGTCTTATCGCCTACGTCACCGAACAGCTACCCGCCGACGAGCAGACGATCAGCTCGGTCATCAAGCTGATCGAGCACCTGCAGGACGGTGCCACGGGTCGATTGTTTGACGACCTGATCACGACCAACCCCCAAAGCTATGCCCTCTCGCTATGGCGGCGCTACGCCATTACGCAAAATGCCGAGCGCATGCACGCGAGCATCGTCGGCATCCTTGCCGAAAAGGTCATGTGTCTGGGATTCGACGGTGCGGCACAGCTCTATCGTGAGTGCCATCAGGTGGACTTCGCTTCCATGGGACACACCCCCTGCGCCCTGTTTGTAACCGTGAGCGATATTGACCGCAATCTCGATCCGCTGACCGGCCTCTTTATTTCGCAGGCGTTTATGGGCCTCATTCGCGAGGCCGATAGGCAGCCCGACGGCAGCCTGCCCGTGCCCGTGCGCTTTATGCTCGATGACTTCGCAAATCTGCAGATCCCCCAGATCGACAACGTGCTCTCGATTATCCGAAGCCGCAACATCTGGGCAACGCTGCTGCTGCAGTCGACCAACCAGCTCGATGCGCTCTATGGCGAGGCACGCGCACGCTCCATCATGGGCAACTGCGACACGCATCTGGTGCTGGCGTTCCAGGATCCCGAGAGTGCCCGGGTGTTTTCCGACCGCGCCGACGCGCTGCCCAGCTCGCTCATGGCGACGCCAATCGATCGCTCGTGGCTCTTTGTACGCGGTCGCACTCCCGAACAGGTCGAGCGCTTTAGGCTCGAAGACCATCCGCTCTACGGGGAGCTGCCCGAGGCGCAGCGAGGCCATGCGGAGGCCGAGATCTAGGCGCAGGGTTCTCGCAGTGCGCGGCGCCCCGGCAATGTTCCACAAAGGCCGTGCGCCCCGGGACCACGGCAAAGCAAAGGGGCCCGCATCCGATAGGATACGGGCCCCTGACTATAAGGCGCGATGCGTTAACAGCAGCGACTACTTGCGATGCGCGCGGTAGAACTCGATGAGCGCCTGGGTCGAAGCGTCCTGCTCGGCCTTGGCGGCGTCGTCGTGGAAGGCCGGGGTAATCTGCTTGGCAAGCTGCTTGCCCAGCTCGACGCCCCACTGGTCGTAGGAGTCGATGCCCCAGACCGTGCCCTCGACAAACGTGATGTGCTCGTACAGGGCGATGAGCTCGCCGAGCGCAAACGGGGTCAGCGTGTCGCCGAAGATCGAGGTCGTCGGGCGGTTGCCCTCAAAGCAACGGGCCGGGACGATCTGCTCGGGCGTGCCCTCGGCACGAACCTCGTCGGCCGTCTTGCCAAAGGCGAGCGCCTTGGTCTGGGCCAGGAAGTTGCCCAGGAACAGCTCATGCACGTCCTGGCCGCTATCGGTCGCAGGGTTGGCAGTATTGGCGAAGGCGATGAAATCGGCCGGAACCACCACGGTGCCCTGGTGCAGCAGCTGGTAGAAGGCATGCTGGCCGTTGGTGCCGGGCTCGCCCCAGAAGATCTCACCGGTGTCGGAGGTCACGGCGCTGCCGTCCCAGCGGACATGCTTGCCGTTGGACTCCATGGTGAGCTGCTGCAGGTAGGCCGGGAAACGGTGCAGGTACTGGCAGTACGGCAGCACGGCATGGCTCTTGGAACCGAAGAAGTTGACGTACCAGACGTTGAGCAGACCCATCAGCGCGACGGCATTGTTCTCGAGCGGCGTGTTGCAGAAGTACTCGTCGATGGCGTGGAAGCCCTCAAGGAACTGCTGGAAACGCTCGGGGCCGAGCACGACGATCAGCGACAGGCCCACGGCGGAGTCGACGGAGTAGCGGCCGCCGACCCAATTCCAGAAACCAAAGGCGTTGGCGGGGTCGATGCCGAAGGCCTCGACCTTCTCGAGTGCGGTGGAAACGGCGACGAAGTGCTTTGCCACGGCCTCGGCGTTCTGCTCATCGGAGCCATCGATGGCGCCCTGAGCCTTGAGCTGCTCGAGCATCCAGGTCTTGACCTCACGGGCGTTGGTGAGGGTCTCGAGCGTGGTGAAGGTCTTGGAGACGATGATCACGAGCGTGGTCTCGGGATCCAAACCCTTGAGCTTCTCGGCCTGGTCGTTGGGATCGATGTTGGAGATATAGCGGCAATCAATACCGGCGTCGGCATAGGGACGCAGGGCCTCGTAAGCCATGACCGGGCCCAGGTCGGAGCCGCCGATGCCGATGGACACCAGGTGCTCGATCTTTTTGCCGGTAACACCCTTCCACTCACCGGAGCGCACGCGCTCGGCGAAGGCATACATGCGGTCGAGGACCTCGTGCACGTCGGCGACGACATCCTGGCCGTCAACGATGAGCTGGCCCTTCTCGCTTGCCGGGCGGCGCAGCGCGGTGTGCAGGACGGCGCGGTCCTCGGTGGTGTTGATGTGCTCGCCGGAGAACATGGCGTCGCGGCGCTCCTCGAGCTTCACCTCGCGGGCAAGATCGCACAGCAGCTTGACGGTCTCATCGGTCACCAGGTTCTTCGACAGATCGAAGTGCAGGTCACCGGCGTCAAAGCTCAGCTTGTTCACGCGCTCGGCATCGGCGGCGAACCAGGCCTTGAGGTCGATACCTTCGGCCTCGAGCTTCTCTTGATGAGCCTCGAGTGCCTTCCAAGCGGCAGTCGACGTAGCATCGATAGGTGCGGCAACAGTTGCCATAGAGTCCTCCTCAGCATACGGGCGCACGCCTCCATGCGCCCGGACATTCAGATGCCACTATTCTAGCGCAGGTCAAGACTATAATCAGCGAGCGTTGCCAATCGGCCCCCAAACGGCAACCGACCAAAAAGGGACAGGTTTATTTTGGCAGGTCAAACGCTTTACCAACCAAAAATAACCCATCCCTTTATGCCAAATACTAGGCCGCGGCGCACACGCTGCCGAGCAACTCACGCAGAGGAGACCCAATGCCCTCCAGCAGTTCGGGCGCGATGATGGCAAAAACGGGAACCTCGCCGACGCCCACGACAGCAGGCACCTTGCCCTCCAAGACAATGCATCCATAAGGGACAAAACCGTCTTCGCCGGCATCGAGCGCCGCCATGCGACGCGCGAGTTCGCGCGCAAAGCCAGCAGTATCGGCATCGCCAATCGCCAATACAAAGTCCACCCCTTCGTCGGTCGCCAGGGCCACGGCTTCGTCGATCAGCTCGTCTCCCCCGTCGCCCTCAACCGAGCCGCAGCGGAAAAGCACGCGCTCGAGCAGAGCTCGATCAAGCGAGCCGAGTGCCGCCGAGACAAGCTCATCACGCGTGTGCTTGTCGCCTCCCAGCACGACCAGTGCCTTAGTGCCGCCATAGTGGGCAACCAATCGCCCGCACCAGCGAGCCACATCCCCATCCGCAACCAAGCGTGTCGGCATACCAAACCCATAATTGACCATCTTTCCCACAGCCCTTCCGTGCGTATAGGCGGTATCGATTGTTAGGCTCATGCTACGAAGCAAGGTTTTCCGAGCTGTTTCGCACTCTTTAGAGCTGCGTTAAAAAAACCCGATGCAGCCGCACGACCATACCTACCAAAACAAACTAGTCCCTTTTTGGCAGGTTTTGACGATGTCCAGATGAGCGGGTATTATCGAACAAGTATTCGATAAGAACATGTGTTTGATGGGAGGACGCGTGGGACACGAGCGTCACACCTATATCTGCATCGACCTCAAGACGTTCTACGCCAGCGTCGAGTGCGTCGACCGCGGGCTCGACCCGCTCACCACCAACCTGGTCGTTGCCGACGAATCGCGCGGGCGCACGACCATCTGCCTTGCCATCACACAGGCCATGAAAGACCTCGGAATCCATAACCGCTGTCGCCTGTTCGAGATTCCCGACGGTATCGACTACATCAAGGCCGTACCGCGCATGCAGCACTACATGGAGGTGTCGGCGCAAATCTACGGTATCTATCTGGAATTCGTCAGCCCACAGGACGTGCACGTCTACTCCATCGACGAATGCTTTATCGACGTGACGCCCTATCTGGACCTCTATCACACCGACGCTGAAGGCTTCGCCTGCATGTTGCGCGACGAGGTCCTGGCGCGCACCGGCATCACGGCAACGGTTGGCATCGGCCCCAACCTATTCCAGGCCAAGGTGGCACTCGACATTACCGCCAAGCACGTACCCAGCCGCATCGGCATACTCGATGACGAGACCTTTCGCAAGGAGATCTGGCCCCATCGCCCCATCACCGACATCTGGGGCATTGGGCCCGGCGTGGCAGCACGACTCGAAAAATACGGCGTCTACGATCTGATGGGCGTCGCCGCGCTCGACGAAAACCTGCTCTACGACGAGCTCGGCGTCAATGCCGAGTATCTCATCGACCACGCCTTCGGGCGCGAGCCGACAACTATCGCCGATATTCAGGCCTATCGCCCGCAGGCAACCTCAACTACCACAGGACAGGTGCTCTCGAAAGGCTATGCCTATGAACAGGCCTACACCGTCTTGCGCGAGATGGTCGACAACGCTGTGCTGGACTTAGTCGATAAGCACGTGGTGTGCAACAGCATCTCGCTCTTTGTAGGCTACGCGAGCGAGCGCGCCGACATACGCCGCCTCGACGCCAGCGGCACAGCGCAATATGTGGACGGATGCGGGCACCTGCGCTCAAGCACATCGAGCATCGAGCCCGCCGCAACCGCCGGCCCCGAGCTCGCGCCCCGCGCGCCCAAGCCCGTTCAGCGCGACGATGAACGCCGGCGTTTGGTACGAGAGGCTCAGGCAATTGACGGCATCTTTGTGGGCGAGCACGGTGGCAAGCCGCGCGGTGGCTATGCCGCGCTCTTTGCACACTCCAACGCCTCGCGCAAGCTGCCCGAGCGCACCAATTCGTTTAAGAAGATCATGGGCTATTTCGATGAGCTCTGGGCGCAGACGGTCGACCCCAAGCGACCGGTCAAGCGCATCAATCTGGGCTTTGGCAATCTGATGCCCGAAGAATTTGCCACCATCGATCTGTTCAGCGATATCGAGGCCGATGAGCGCGAGCGCGACCTGGCGCGCGCCGTCCTGGCCGTAAAGGGCAAGTACGGCAAAAACGCACTCGTCAAGGGATTAAGCTTTACCGCCGGCGCCACTGCACGCGAACGTAACGATCAGGTAGGAGGACATCGTGCCTAAGTCCCAACAGCAGCCGATGCGGCCACCGACGCCTTTTGAACGTCTAGCGGACCCCGAGGGAAGACGTCGATCCGCCGATCCCAAGCTCACCGCCAACGGCGCCGTCCGCGCCGGCCGTGCCGCGCAGTTTATGCCCTTTGCCGCCCTCACGGGATACTACGAGCTCGTGCGCAAACAAGAGATCACTGTTGAGCCCAAATGCGAACTCACGGAAGAAAAAGCCCTCGAGCTTTCGAAAAAGCTCGAGGGCCTCAAACGCGGCGACCTGGTGCGCGTCACCTATTACGATATGTACGGCTATCGTAGCCGCACGGGCATTCTCGACGAAGTGTTACCCGCATTTAAGCTGCTCAAACTCAGGGATATCGCCATCAACTTCGACGATATCCAAGGCATCGAGCTGCGTGGTCGAGCCTAGCAACGAGAACGCTTGCGCAAGGCGAGAGCAATGCCAAGCACTGCGGCAGCTGCAACCAGCAATCCCAAGACCAGCGTGAGGGTCGAGTCGCCAGCGTGAGGCAGCGAGCCGTCCTTCGGAGTCTTCTTAGTGGTCGTCGAAACGGTCGTCGCGGTGCTGCTCGACTGGTCGTTGCCGCCCGTCTGGCTGCCACCAGGCTGATTGCCGCCACCCGGCTGCGAAGGATCGGTGGGTTTCGTCGGATCCGGAGCACCGGGATCAATCGGATTCTCCGAATTCTCCTTGCGCTGGATCCAAACCTGGCAACCATAGAACGGGTTGGCGGTACCAAGGCACAGACCCTGGTTGGTCACCGCAAAGGTGCGCAGACCATGGTTATACGGATCGTTAAAGCCGTTAGTCGTCAGCGTCGTAAAGTTCACGCCGTCCTCGGTCACATACATATCAAAGCCGCGCTCGGCATCGCGCAGGTAGTACATGCACGTAAGGACACTCTGCAACTTCTTGAGGTTCTCCGCACTCAGCAGCTTATCGAGCGCATCCTGAATATCACCCGGCAGCTCGGTGCCATAGGCATCCTCGTACTGCTGCTTCAGGCTCTCATAGCTATCGAGCATGTCCTGATACTGATCGGCAAAGGACTTGAAGTACGCAATCTCGCTATCGATTTTCTGAACATAAGCAGCGTCGTCTTCAACGTCCGCGGACATCGTCGCGGCCTGATCGCAAAGGTCGCCCGCAGCCTCATCCAATGCATCGCTCAGATCGCCAAAGCCCTTAGCAACCTCGGTCTTCTCGTCATCGACCTCGACGGCCTCAGCCTTCTCGTCATCGACCTCGACGGCCTCGTTTGAATCATCGTCCGCAAGCGTGTTCACGGGAACGATGGGGTCGTCAGGCGATTTCTTGTCGAGCAGGTGATCGAGCAGGTCCCTAAGGCGCTGAACCTGAGAGTTCCACTCCTCAGGCGTCATATCGATAATGTCGCCATTGGAGAACTGGCCGATCGGCTCAAGCAGGCTCGCGGTATCAAAGGTACCGATATACAGCTTGCCGTCGAACTTCTGCATGCGCCAAATGTACTGGTTCTCGTTTCGGCCAAAGCCCGAAGCCAGGCCGGAAATACCGCCCTCGGGGAACATGTCGGTGGAATCGCCAACGACGAGCTCCATGTTCTCGTCCTTGTCCATGCGATAGATGTTGACCGACTGCTCAAGATTGGCATTCACAAACGAGCAGTCGACGCCGCCCATGCCGCTCTTGCCGCCCTCTTCGGTGTTGGATTTGTTGAACAGGATGCGCTCGAGAGCAATCTCCTCGTCGTTGTATTCACCGATATAGAGGTAGTCGTTGTAGACGATGAGGTTGGCAGCACCAGAACGGGTGCGGGCAGGATCGATGCCAAAGCAGTACTTTGCACCGTCCGCTTTGTCGCCAACAATCGGAGTCCACGTATAGCTGCCGTCGGCGTTCTTGTCGCCACGGACCATGGCAAACGACTGCATGGAATTATCATCGGGAGCGTTCTCGGGCGTACCGGTGCAGATGGTCGCATAGAGATGGCCATTGTACGAGACCATATCCCAAATGGCGCCGCCGTAGATGCTGTCCTTATAGCGAATCGCCGGATAGTTAAACAGCGTCTCCGAGTTAGCAATCTCGGTGAAGCTGTCCTGGCCCTTCGAGGGGTCAGACGACGTCAGGATTGTCGACACAAAATTACCGTTCGCGTCTTTACCCACATTACTGATGACGAGCTGGCCATCATGGACGCACATGCCGCGGATACCGGTAGAAATGCCCTGCTTGTAGGCAGCACCGTAATCCTGCATGCTCGAAAGGCCCTGATAGACAACTTTCCAATCATCCGTCTTAGGATCGATCTCATATACAGCAGGCAGGCCGCTTTTGCCGCCATTGGTCCTGACGCTACCGCAGAAATAGAGCTTGCCCTTATAGCTCACGGCATTGCGGAACAAAGGAGCAACGCCGTTGAGCGAATCAGAGAGCAGCAGCTTGGTCTCACCGGTCTTGGTATTGATCTTGACCAAGATGCCGCCGCTGTCCTTGTCGGCCGTGCCGTCCTCCTTCTGCTGTCCATAGAAGAAGGTGCCGTTAAACATGGCCTCCAGCGTCAGGCGCATGGTCTCGGCATCAAAGGAATCGCCCAGCGTGCCGTTCATGAGCGTCAGCGTGTTGCCCATCGCCGCATAGCAGGTGCCCACATAAAGCCAGTCACCATAGCTCGCAGCCGCCCAAGTGTAGCTCTGGCCGCGATCGCCTTCGTTGTTGGCCGTATTACCGTCGGCGCCCGGAACGGCAACGGCACCGTTACCCTGGTAGTCGACGATGCCATCCGGCTGCGACGTTCCTACCGTAGGATGCGAGAGCTTCTCAAAGGAATACCCATTTCCCGCATTGTAGGTAACGGCACCCGAAGCGTCTTCGGCATGCGCCGGCAGCGGCGATACCAAGATAGCGGCAAGCGCTGCCACCAAGCCAAGTGCTCCCACTCGTCTCATAAGGCTATAACCTCCCCTGTCCTAAAGCCCAGCTTTAGCATTCTTCATTTCTGTCCACGGTTAATTGCAATCTGAGCACAGCAATAATCAGCGTATAAATATACACCTGTAATTTTTTGGACGGGTTAATAGATGCTCGATTGGTAGCGAATTCCGCGCAAACCGTCACCAAACTCCACTTTTGCCGCATCTAAAGGTTATTATTTGCGCAAATTTTTGGATGCCGATAGTCACAATGAGCAGGAGTCCGGTATCCACCGGAGAGGGCAACGCCTACATTTTCATAACGTAATAGCCCGCGCCCCTCACCGCCGTCTCGAGTGTGTCGCGATCAACCGGGCGCTTCGAGCGTACGCGCGCCGTGCGGTCCGCATACGTCACCGTAGCCCACACGCCATCAAGCGCATTGAGGGCATTCGTCACATTCCGAGCGCATCCGTCGCAGCTCATGCCGCCGATAAGCAGCTCCTCACGATAGGGGTAGTGGGACTCGTCGGTGTCTGCCACCACAACCTTCTTGGCTTTCTTGCCGCTCGCGCCATCACTGCAACAACTCTTTCCATGCGTCGACGCCGCAATACGACGCAGCCCAAAAAACATGCCGACGGCAATGACGGCCAGCACGATGAGATTCGCAGGGTTGAGCAAGTCACTCATGCGTTCCCCTTTCAAGTAGCCCTATCTAGATACCCCCATGGGGTGTTCCCATCTTAATCCAAAATCATGTCCGTTCGGTCAATTAGTTTCCCTCTTCAAACTTTTTAGTTGACCAAGGCTTACTTTCGTGTATAAGTTTTCCTAGGCTAACAGTTTAGATCCGTAAGGAGCGTCGTGACTCGAACCATAGACATCCCAACGTTTCAGGCGGCAGTCGTGCGCAACTGCTCCCCCACGCTCGCGGGCATCAAACCGGCATCGCTCTTTACCTATCCAGGAGTCTATGCCGATCAAGACGGCTCAAGCGTAACTGCGGCGATCGAGGATCGCCGAGCACGCCTGCTCAACGTTATCGCCCAGTGCAACCGCGAGCTTAACCCGCTCGGCATCCATCTGAGCGTTTTGGTCTGGCGCCCCTGCGGGGCGCTCGTATACGCATATCGGCCCAATAGACTCGCCACTTACCTTGCTGACCCGCGCGCCAAAACGGCACTCGCCAAGGAGGGCTACGACACCGGCAACCTCTCGGCATGTCTTGTGCACCTGGCATCGCGCATCACGCTCGCAAGCAATAACGCCGCGGAATGCGCATGCGGCCAAACCCGATGCGCATTGGACCATCAAGCACACTGCGACAACGGCTGCACCTGCGAGTTTCCACACGAAATTGGCTACTTCCTGGGGTACCCCTACGACGACGTATACGAGTTCATCGCCCAGCGTGGCGAGAACTACAAGGTCTTTGGAGCCTGGAAGGTCTATACGAATGTCGAGCAGGCGCTTGCGACGTTTGATGCGTACCGTGCATGCACCCAACGCCTCACCTTTATCTATCAGCAGGGCTGCAACTTGGCGCAACTTGCCCAGGCGACCCGATAGAACGTACAAACCGCGGCCGCACGCCGCACAACCGAAAGGACTCAACATGAGCAAGATCGCCGTCGTCTATTGGAGCGGCACGGGCAACACCGAGGCCATGGCAAACTTTGTCGCCGAAGGCACCACGTCCGCGGGCGCCGAGGCCGAAGTCATCCCCTGCGCCGACTTCTCTGCCGACAAGGCCGCCGACTATGATGCCTTCGCCTTCGGTTGCCCCGCCATGGGCTCCGAGGAGCTTGAGTATGACGAGTTCCAGCCTATGTGGGACGAGGTCAAGGAGACCCTCGGCGATAAGAAGGTCGTCCTCTTTGGTTCCTACTCGTGGGCCGAGGGCGAGTGGATGGACAACTGGAAGGCCGACGCCGACGAGGCAGGCGTCAACGTGGTCGACTCCGTCATCTGTTACGACGCCCCCGACGATGAGGGCGAGGCGGCCTGCCGCGCCCTTGGAGCCGAGCTCGCCTAGCGGCAATGAGCTCCGCCCGTAACGCGCTCTGCGCCAAAACACATTCGCGTCCCAACAAAAACGGGAGCCGGATCACATCCAGCTCCCGTTTTCTGCTATGTCAGTCATATAAAGCGGCTAGGAGATATTGCCCAGGAACGCCTTGGTGCGCTCGCTCTTAGGATGGTCGAAGACCTCGCTCGGCGTGCCATCCTCCACGATAACGCCGCCGTCCATAAAGACGACGCGGTCGGCGACGTCGCGGGCAAAGCCCATCTCGTGCGTCACCACGATCATGGTCATACCGTCATGCGCAAGATCGCGCATGACGCCCAATACATCGCGGACAAGCTCAGGATCGAGCGCCGACGTGGCCTCGTCAAAGAGCATCACGTGCGGATTCATCGACAGGGCGCGGGCGATGGCCACGCGCTGCTGCTGACCGCCCGAAAGCTGACTCGGCATAAAATCGATGCGCTCGGCCAGGCCGACCTTGGTCAGCTCCTCGATGGCAATCTTCTCGGCCTCTTCCTTGCTGCGCTTGAGCACCTTTTGCTGCGCAAGCATGACGTTCTTTTTGACCGACAGGTGCGGGAACAGGTTGAACTGCTGAAACACCATGCCCAAGTGCGTACGCACCTTATTGAGGTCAACGCCCTTGGCGCACACATCCACGCCCTCGACGACAATCGAACCACTCGTGGGCTCCTCGAGACGGTTAATGCAGCGAAGCATCGTCGACTTGCCCGAACCCGAAGGGCCCAGGACTACGACGACCTCGCCCTTGTGCACATCAAGGTCGATGTCGCGCAGGACCACGTTATCGCCAAAGGCCTTCTGGAGATTCTTGATGCTGACGACGACCTCGTTCGAGTTATTGGTTTCGCTCATAATAGAACCTCCTTACAGACCAGCGATATGGTCGGCGGGCGTTGCGACGACCTGTCCGGCGCTCTTGGTGGGACGCTTCTTTTTGGTTTCGGCCGTACCCAGCAGCCTCGCCTCAAGACCGCTCACCAAGCGCGCAAGCGGCAGGGTAATGACCAGATAGAACAGGGCGGCAACCACATACGGCGTAATGGAGCCCGTCGTGGCCACGATGGTGCGGGCGTTCATGACGATCTCGACCACGCCCACGGCCGCGAGCAGCGACGTATCCTTGTAAAGCAGGATGAACTCGCTGGTCAACGTAGGCAGGACATTGCGGAACGTCTGCGGAATCATGACGTAGAGCAGCGTCTGGAAGGCGTTCATGCCCAGCGAGCGAGCAGCCTCATTCTGGCCCTTGGGGATCGACTGAATACCGGCGCGGAAGATCTCGCACAGGTAGGCGGACGAGTTCATGGCCATGACGATGACGCCCAAGACATAGTCGTCCACCTTGACGCCGGCAAGCGGCAGGCCAAAGAATGCAATATAGATCTGCAGAAACGCCGGCGTACCGCGGATGACATTCACGTAGATGCCGGCAAGGCAGCGCAGGATGCGCGATTTAGAGATGCGCATGAGCGACAGGGCAAAGCCAAAGGGGATCGCCAGCGGAAACGCCACAAGCACGATCGAGAGCGACATAAGGAAGCCCTTAAAGACGATCGGCGGGCTCTGGACCAAAATGACCGGGTTCAAGAACAGGCGCAGGAACATATTGGAGTTCCAGGCCTCGACCCACGGCTGCTCCTTAAGATCGGCCAGGAAGTTATCGAACGCCGTCACGCCCTTGATCTCGACGGAAGGAATCTTGGAAATCTTCTTGGTCGAACCGTCGGCGAGCGTATAGGTGCCGCTAAAGGCCTCATCGCCGCCCTCGACGGGAAACGTCACGCCGTAAACCTCGACACGGAAATAGCCGCCAGCAGGCGCCGTCTCGCCAAAGTCAATCTTGAGCGTCTGGCCGTCAGCCTTGCACGTGGGCTTCATGGGCGTACGATCCATGAGGTCCTCGCCCGAGAGCATCGTCAATCGCGTGTCATCGGTACCAAACGTCGTGCCGTCGACAAACGTCAGCGAAAGACCGCTCAGCTCCTCATCGGCATCGGCCTGGACCTCCCAGGTAATGCGCGTCTCGGTGCCGCCGACCACAGCGCTGCCCGAACCGGTATTGGGTCGGGCGGTAATCTTTGCGGTCTCAAGCGCCTGGGCGGTCGTGGGCGCATATGCCCCCGCGCAAACCAGCGCGAGTGCCACGGCCATGACGCAGGCTAGCTTTTGGAGCAAGGCGGGCAGTGGAAAACGCTGCTCCGCGGCCCCTTTGTTCAGTCGAGACAAGGTGGCTCCTATCGTAGAAGTTGCCGGCAAAACGAGACGGAAACGCTCTCCGTCGAGAGAAGCGCAAAGGCCCTCTCCGCAAAACGGAAAGGGCCTACGCGCAATCAAGCATCTATTTACTTGATGTTGTACTTAGCCATGAGGGCGTCAACGGTACCGTCGTCGGTCAGGTCCTTGATGGCCTGGTTGATGTCGTTCTTGAGCTTGGTGTTGCCCTGGTTGATGGCGATGGCGTACTCCTCGCCGGTGCTGACCTGCTTGATGGTCTGGCAGGTGTTGAACTGCTCGGCGGTCAGCTGGCTGGCAACGGAGCGGTTGGTCACCACGGCGTCACCCTTGTCGGACTGCAGTGCGCTGAAGCACTCGGTGGCGTCCTTGTAGGGGACGATCTTGGCCTTGGGGAAGTTCTCCTGGGCAAAGGCCTCGGCGGTCGAGCCAGACTGGACGATGATGGTGGCGTCGGCGTTGTTGAGTTTCTCGCTGTAGTTGTCGGCCGTGATGTCGGTGTTATCGACCTTGGTCACGATAGCCTGATCGTCCATGTAGTAGGAATCGGAGAAAGTGACTTCCTTCTCACGCTCGGGCGTGTCGGTGATAGCCGCGATGGAGACGTCATACTTGGCGCCCGAAGCGACGCCCGGAACCAGCGTGTCAAAGTCATTGTTGACGTACTCGACATCCAGGCCCAGCTTGTCGCCGATAGCCTTGATAAGCTCAAGGTCAAAGCCCTGATAATCGCCGTTGTCGTCCTTGTACTCAAACGGAGCGTACTCGGCAGAGGTGCCGACGGTCAGCGTACCGTCCTTGACGAGCGCGTACTCCTTGGAGCCGTCGACCTTCTCGACCTTAGCGTCGTCAGAGCTGCTGGAACCGGCATTAGAACCAGAGGTGGCGTTGGACGAGCCGCAGCCCGTCAGTGCGAGGGCGAGCGCCATGGCGCCCGTGGCGGCAAATGCGCCAATCTTCTTGAGCTTCATAATCAGTCTCCTTCCGGTGACCCCGTTTGATTCAGAGGTCTGCAAAAACTGAGGGTTATTATGCACCCGCTTGGAAGAATCTGCAATCAGAAAACTGATTGAAACAAACCCATAACGTGAATGGAGCACTCCACTTTATGTCAGCCATTACTGCTGCAACGACCTTAACAGGTTGATTTCAGCCGCATAACCTGCAAGTTCGTTCGGTGTCTCCAAAATAAATGGCAATTCACGCAAGCGGTCATTCGATACAATATTTTGCATAACCTGCATACCGCCGCCAAACTCTTCACTACCCAGATAGCCTTTACCGATGCGTTCGTGGCGGTCCTTATGGGCGCCGCAAGGGTTCTTCGAATCGTTGATATGTACGGCATGCAAGCGGTCGATACCAACCACGCGGTCGAACTCGTCGAGCACACCATCAAGATCGTGGACGATGTCATAGCCGGCGTCATTCACATGGCAGGTGTCCAAGCAAACGCCCAACTTGGCCGACAGCTCGGGGCGCTTGTCGGCAACGCCCTCAATGATGAGTGCCAGCTCCTCAAAGCTGCGGCCCACCTCGGTGCCCTTGCCGGCCATGGTCTCGAGCAGCACCGTCGTCTGCTGGCCCTCAAACATCACCTGGCACAGGGTGTCGACGATCATCCGAATGCCGGCGTCGGGGCCCTGCCCCACATGCGCACCGGGATGGAAGTTGTAGTAGTTGCCGGGCAGCGCTTCCATGCGCCGCAGGTCCTCTGCCATGGCCTCCAAGGCAAACTCGCGCGCCCGCTCTTTGGCAGAACAGGGGTTGTAGGTATAGGGGGCATGCGCCACGAGCGGGCCAAAATCATTTTGCACCATAAGGTCACGCAGGGCCGCCACATCATCCATGTCAAGGTCCTTCGCCTTGCCGCCGCGCGGGTTGCGCGTAAAGAATGCAAAGGTATTGGCGCCAATGGATAGCGCCGTCTCCCCCATCGCCCGATAGCCCTTCGTCGTCGAAAGATGACACCCAATCGTCAGTATCTCCAGCTCCCCCTCATCAATTGCGGTGAAATACGGTCTATTGGTGCCTTATTTTGGCGCAAACAGACCGTATTCCACCGCAACTTATAAAAGGGGCATCAGAGATGCGGGCCACCGAGCACTACGGCTACGGGCGCCAGCGTCATGATCCCCTACGCGTCAACGCCAAGTCCTAGAGGGCTAGACGGATTGCATCGATAATGCGCGCGCAGCGCTGCGTGGCGGCAAGGGGCATGACGGAACTCTCGAGTTTCCCCGCCCGGATGAGCTGGGTCGCATGCTGGATTTCGCCGTAGAAATCATCGACCTCAAACGGGGCATTTATTTCGAGCATTCGCCCGTCGGAGTACTTCACATGGGCGAGCTCGGGGCGATGGAGGCGCTCGATTTCTAACGAGCCACGCTCGCAGACAATCGTTAAGCGGCTTTCATATGCTGCTTTGCCGTCGCAAACCATATGAATGGGTATGCCGCCGACGCTCATATGGATCTCATCGGCCCAATCCACGCGGCCGCCCGATACGTCGCGCCAGCGAACTTCACGAGACGAAACATCGCACGCACCCGCAAGCAGATCCTCAAACCACCCGACCGCATAGCAGCCCATGTCATATAGACAGCCACCCTGCAACGGATCGAGCAGATAACTTGAAGGGGACTCACCATAATCGAGTTTTTGCACGCTTTCGATCGAAACGATACGGCCGAGCTCGCCCGACGCAAGCAAGCCCTTCACGCGAGTATGCATCGGACAAAACCGATTTTTCATCGCCTCCATAAACGGCACACCGCACTCGCGGGAAACGGAGGTGATCGCACGGGCCTCTTCTTCATTCAAAACGGCCGGCTTTTCGCACAGTACGGCCTTTCCCGCGCGCAGCGCCCGACAGACCCAATGCGCATGCATGCCATGTGGAAGAGCCAAGTAGATTGCGTCGACATCGGGGTCGGCAATCAGCGCATCATAAGCCGCATCGCCGCTATCGTCAGCCGTGGCATAACTGTGCGCGGCATCAATCGAAAACGCCCCGCAAAACTCCTCAACATGCGAAGGAGTGCGACCGGCGGCAGCCACAAGCCGTGCCCCGCCCACCTCCTTGAGCGACGATGCAAATCGATGCGAAATGCGCCCAGCGCCCAAAACGCCCCAACGAACCTCACGTAAATCATCGCATGAATCCCGATGGCCCACGACAGCCCCCTTCAGTTGCGGTGGAATAGTTCCTGTTTGGCCCCTATTCTGCCGCAAACAGGAACTATTCCACCGCAAGTTATAAAAGGGGCATCAGGAGCGCGTTTTGCAAAAGGCTTTAAGTGCGGCCGTTACGGGGCCAGGCTGGAAACGTCGGCGCACATCGTCGAGACGCTCGGGAATATCGATGTGCTGCGGGCAGTGACGCGCGCATTTGCCGCACTTGACGCAGTTGCTCACCAGCTTGGGCTCGTTCGTCCGCACCGCGCTCGCCGTAAAGTATTGAGACAGCCCCGTAAACCAACTATGCGCATAGCTTGCGTTGTAGGCAGCAAAACACCCAGGGATATTGATGCCTTTAGGACACGGCATGCAATAGCCGCATCCCGTGCAGGGCACGCGATTCGATTTTTCAAACTCCCTCAGCACGCGTGCGATGGCATCGAGCTGAGCAGCCGTCATCGAATCCGGCAGGGCCCGATCGGCCAACGCCGCGTTCTCATCCACTTGCGCGGTATCGGTCATACCCGAAAGCAGCATCGTCACCTGAGGATGGTTCCACACCCACGAAAGCCCCCAGGCGGCCGGAGTGCGCAAATGCGGGTCACGGGCGCCATCGAGCACAGCGCGTGCCCGCGGCGGCAGTTTGCCCGCTAGACGACCGCCCAGCAGTGGCTCCATCACAAAAACCGCAAGACCGCGCTCCGCAGCCGCCATGAGTCCTGCCGTTCCCGCTTGGTAACGCTCACCGGCATAGTTGTACTGGATCTGGCAAAAATCCCAGTCATATGCGTCAAGCACCGTCAGGAAATCCGCCGCGCTGCCGTGATACGAAAAACCAATCTGGCGAATGCGCCCCGCCGCCTTTTGACGCGCGATCCAGTCCTCGATGCCCAACGCCACCACACGTTCCCACTGGGCGGGCGAGGTAATGTTGTGCATGAGGTAATAGTCGATATGGTCGGTCCGCAGGCGGCGCAGTTGCTCGTCGAAGAACCGGTCGAAATCCTCCGCGCATTTGCACGAAGCATGCGGCAGCTTGGTCGCAAGCAAAACCTGGTCGCGTAGGCCCAGGCGCTCAAGCGAAGCGCCCACGCAAGCCTCGTTGCCGGGATAGAGATAGGCCGTGTCCAGGTAGTTAATCCCCTGCTCCACCGCACGGGAGATGATGGCGTCGGCTGTCTTCGCATCCGGGCGTCCCGGCGCACCGGGAAACCTCATGCAGCCCAGCCCCAACGCCGAGATACGGTTACCGCTTTTGGGGTCAACGCGATATTGCACGGCCCCTCCTCCCCCATCGAAGCTCTGATAAGGCGAAACAAACCTGTCACGTCATCGAAGCACATCGGAATCGCAATCGAGAACGTATCGTAACGCAGCAGAAATCAGGCCGTCACGGCACCGCTTTAACATCAGCAAAAAGCCCGATGAAAGGAGGCGAGCGTGGCCACGCGTGAGGACGCCTACCCCTATCCCGGCGAGCAATACATCCTCTCGGTCGACCGTTACCAGACCGAGATCATGGACCATCTGGACGAGCTTCCCGCCACAGGCGCCGTCATCTTCTGCACCTTCCCCAAGGTGCGCGATGGCGTTGGATATCCCGCACGCGTTTTTGCCATCTGCCCCGCGGCATAAGTTCTCATGCGTTTGTTCTTCTAAATTCCGCCTCCAGTGCACGCTACATGCTCCAGCGGCATACAATCCACCGGGCGCTCCGCACGCGGGCGCCTTTTTGTGAGGAGATGATTCACGTGCAGATCAACAAGGTTGCCTTTATCGGCAAGGGCGGCGTCGGGCTACTCTACGGCAGTATGATCGCCCAGGCACTCGGCAACGACGCCGTCGAATACGTTATGGATGACGCCCGTTTTGAGCGTCACGCGGGCGATGCGCTCACCGTCAATGGCAAGCCCTGCGCGCTCAAGTCCGTCCGCGCCAGCGAGGCAACGCCCGCCGATCTGGTCATTCTCACGGTCAAGACGACTGGACTCAACCAAGCACTCAAGACTATGGAGCGCGTCGTGGGACCCAATACGCTCATCGCCTCGCTGTGCAACGGCATTACGAGCGAGCAGAAGATTGCCGAGCGCTTTGGCTGGGAGCATACCGTTCTTGGCATTTGCCAGGGCATGGACGCCGTGTTCCTCAACGGAGAGCTCGCCTTTACCAATGCGGGCGAAATCCGCTTTGGCGCGGCGGCCGGCACCGAGCTCGCAACCGTCACCGCCATCGACGAGCTCTACACGCGCTGCGGCATCGCCCATACCGTCGAGAGCGACGTTGCGCACCGCATGTGGGCCAAACTCATGCTCAACGACGGCATCAACCAGACGTGCATGGCCTACGGCGGGACCTACGGAAGCGCCACGGAGCCGGGCTCCGAGCAGCGTCGCTGCTTTGTTTCTGCCATGCGCGAAACGCTTGCGGTCGCCAACGCCGAGGGCATTGAGCTGACCGAGGCAGACCTGACGCAGATGGTGCACCTCATCGAGGGAATCGACCCCACCGGTATGCCCTCGATGGCGCAGGACCGCATCGCGCAACGAAAAACCGAAGTCGAGGAGTTCGCGGGCACCATTTGCCGCCTGGCCGTCAAACACGATATCCAAGTGCCGCAAAACGATTGGCTCTACCGGAGGATTCGCGAAATAGAAAGCAGCTGGTAGCCTCGGCCGCATCGCGACGCGCGCAATACAAGCAGGCAGGCCTTCGCGAGGATTCCGTCATTCGCGAAGGCCTGTTGCATTTAGCTCGAGGCTAAAACTGAGGCTTATTTTGCGATTCCGGAACCTCGTCCTCGTCATCGCGGCAAAGTAGCACGCCGGCGCTTCCCAGCAACGCCGCTGCAATCAAGGCGCCCACAATCACAGGAGCGGCGCCCGTAGCGGACTGCAAGCCGGCAGTTAACGCCGCCGTCGGACCAAGGCATCCGATCAAAAGGGCAACGACGGCAATAGCGACATCTCGAGCGTTCATGGAACCACTTCCTCCACGAGAAAGACTTTGTTTCTCGTGACTTAGTGTGCCCCGCGCCCATATGCGCGGCGTACTGCCACGGTAAGCGCTCTGTTAACTCAAATGCATACATAGAACGGGCGCCCTTACGTTGCCCTAAAGCTCGGTAAAGACGCCCGTCCGCCAAATATCCGTGATGCAGAAAAATTACCAACCGGTATAGTAGTCGGTGGTTCCGGCGGCGCAGCCGGAGTCATAGACCTTGCACTCGCCCTTGGAACCGGTAAACGTGGAGCCTTGGGCCTTATCACCCGCGGCCACGACGTAGTAACCATCGGAATCGCGCCAAAAGCCCTCGGAATCCTGCGTCCATTCGCCCGTGCGGTGGTGATACAACACGTTGCTGCTGTAATAAGTCTCGCGGCGGCCATTATAGTTATTGACGCCGCTCGAGCGCGTCAGGCCCGAGCCGTTCGCGTAATACGCAGCAGACGCGTAAGACGAGCCGGAGCCGGCGTTGTAATACGAAGCCTGAACGGCCTCAGCGGCCTCGGCGGCTTCCGCCTCGGCGGCCGCAGCCTCGATCGCCTCGCGCTTAGCATCCTCGAGCGTCGCGCGCAGCTTGTCGAGCTCGGTCGACTTGGCGTCGACCTCCCCCATCGTCAGCAGGCTACCCGCGCCGTCGATGCATTCTTGAAGCACGGCGCGCTCGTCATCGGTGGCATAGTCGCCATACATGTTCATGATAATTTGAGCGCGAACTTCCAAAGAGTCGCGCTTGGCCCCCATGGAAGCGTTCCACTCCTGCATGGAGCCAAAACCGTCGCCGCGATAATCGACGGGCTGCATCAACGTGGCCTCGGAGGGCGCGGAACCAACCGCGTCGGACAGCGTCGCCGCGTGGGCCTCGGTTACGCCGGCACCCACCAAAAGCGCCACGGCAAGCGTGGCAGAAAGGGCGGCGGCCTTCGGTTTTCGTGAATCGATCCTCATGTAGCTGGAAACCTCCGTAGTGCGTTTTTGCTGCGTTTGAGCTGTGTGATTCGATCGCGCTGCATAGTACCCCGAGCAAATCGCGACCTGCGGTTTTACTCAAAAGGCGCACGTCAATTGCGTAAAACTCACATCCTCTCAACAGGAGTTTTCCACAACTCGAATGCATAAAGCGTGCCAAAAACCCTGTTTTTGCACCCTCTCTATGCAAAAAAGGCGCCTGTGCGACCATTGTTCGCACAGGCGCCTTGAGCAGGCATTTTATGCAGTTATACCTATCGAGTCGCAAGGGGTCCTTGCACAAGTCGCCTTACTCGTCCAGCGCGGCGAAGGCCTGCTTCAGATCCCAAATGATGTCCTCGGCGTTCTCGGTACCGATGGAAAGACGGATCGTGGAGGGCGTGATGTTCTGCTCGGCGAGCTCCTCGGCAGAGAGCTGGGAGTGCGTGGTGGTAGCCGGGTGCACGACGAGCGACTTGACGTCGGCCACGTTGGCGAGCAGCGAGAAGACCTGCAGGTGGTCGATGAACTTCCAGGCAGCCTCCTGGCCGCCCTTAATCTCGAAGGTGAAGATCGAAGCGCCGCCGCGGGGGAAGTACTTCTGATAGAGCTCATGGTCGGGGTGCTCGGGCAGGCTCGGGTGGTTCACCTTGGCAACGTGGCTGTCGCCGGCAAGGAACTCAACGACCTTCTTGGTGTTCTCGACATGACGGTCAACGCGCAGCGACAGAGTCTCGGTGCCCTGGAGCAGGATCCAGGCGTTGAACGGGCTGATGCAGGCGCCCTCGTCACGCAGCAGGATGGCGCGGACATAGGTTGCGAAGGCGGCGGGACCGGCAGCCTCGGCAAACGAGACGCCATGGTAGGAGGGGTTGGGCTCGGCGATCTGCGCATACTTGCCGCTCGCCTTCCAATCGAAGTTACCGCCGTCGACGATCACACCGCCCAGCGAGGTGCCGTGGCCGCCGATGAACTTGGTTGCGGAGTGGACGACGATGTTGGCACCATGCTCCAGCGGACGGAACAGATACGGGGTGCCGAAGGTGTTGTCGACGACAACCGGTAAACCGTGCTTCTTGGCGATCTCGGAGATGGCGTCGATATTGGGGATGTCAGAATTGGGGTTGCCGAGCGTCTCGAGATAGATGACCGTGGTGTTGTCCTTGATGGCGCCCTCGACCTCGTCCAGGTTGTGGGCATCGACGAAGGTGGTCTCGACGCCAAACTGGGAGAGCGTATGCTCCAGCAAGTTGTAGGAGCCACCGTAGATGGTCTTCTGGGCGACCACGTGGTCACCGGCCTGGGCAAGAGCCTGCAGGGTATAGGTGATGGCGGCGGCGCCAGAGGCGACGGCGAGGCCAGCAACGCCGCCCTCGAGCGCGGCAATGCGGTCCTCGAAGACGCCTTGGGTGGAGTTGGTCAGACGACCGTAGATGTTACCGGCGTCGGCAAGACCAAAGCGGTCAGCAGCATGCTGGGAGTTGCGGAACACATAGCTCGTGGTCTGGTAGATAGGCACGGCGCGGGAATCGGATGCGGGATCGGCGCTCTCCTGGCCAACGTGAAGCTGCAGGGTGTCGAAACCAAAGGTGTGCTCGGGGTTGTTGATAAACTGGCTCATGATGATCTCCTTGATCGAACAAAAGTAAATAAAAAGAGAGAAGTAAGTCGCTGTCTCCTGATCACGCCGACGGGCGCAAACAGGAGCCCGGCATTCGTCTTGGTAAGCAATTCATATGCGGGCCTCCTTTCGCATCCCGGTTCCGTGGTCGGCTTAATTACCTACCGCCTTTGTGTGTTTTGAATAGTACGAGCATCGTCTCCCCGGGTCAATCACTTAAAAGCGCTAACCTGTTATCGGTTTTATAGATAGCAATTGAAAGGATGGCGTCGATGACGCTTCAGCAGCTTCGTTTTCTGATTGCCGTGGCAGAGTCCGGCTCAATCAACGCTGCAGCTCAGCGCCTCTATACCGCTCAGTCCAACATCTCAAACGCCGTCAAAAGCCTGGAACAGGAGCTCCATCTGGAGATCTTTACGCGCTCCAGCCGCGGCGTCACGCTCACCAACGACGGCACCGAGCTTTTAGGCTATGCGCGCCAGGTCGTGGAGCAGGCAGATATGCTCGAGGCCCGCTACAAGGACGGCGGTACACCCCAGGCGCGCCTTGCCATCTCGGCCCAGCACTACGCGTTTTCGGTCGAGGCCTTTGTCAACGTCGTCGAGCGCCGCCGCGACAGTAAGTTCGAGTTCATCATGCGCGAGACCACCACCTCGCAGATCATCGACGACGTCCGCGCATTTCGCAGCGATATCGGCATCCTCTATCTGGACGACTTTAATACCCGCGTCCTGCAGAAGGCCTTCGCCGACGCCCGCGCGAGCTTCCACCCCCTCTTCGACGCGACGGTCCACGTCTTCGTTAGCGAGCGCCATCCACTCGCACGCCGCCCTCAGCTGTCCCTTGCCGACCTCACGCCCTATACGCGCTACAGCTTTGAGCAGGGAACCTCAAACTCCTTCTATTACGCCGAGGAACCTTTTAGCTATATCCCTTGCGACCGCAACATACGAATCTCGGACCGCGGAACACTTACTAACTTACTTATCACGTCGAACGGTTACACCTTGTCGACCGGTGTCCTCTCCAATGAAATGCAGTGGGGTATGGCATCGATTCCGTTGGCAGACGCCCCAACGATGCACGTAGGCTATATCATGCACGACGATCGCAAGCCCTCTCCCCTCTTGCAGCAATACCTCGACGAGCTCAACCGCATCATCCATGCCGACCAGCTGTCGGAAGACGGGGTAGAAATCGTAGATTGCTAGCCCGCGGCGGGCATGGCGCTACAATGGTCACTCACACGAAGCGTACCCAACGAAAGGAACCATGTGAAGGTCATCATCTATACCGACGGCTCGGCCCGATCAAATCCGGGACGCGGCGGCTACGGCGCCGTGCTTAAGTACACCAACCCCGCCGGCAAGACCTTCACCTCCGAGCTTTCGCGTGGCTACGCCAAGACCACTAACAACCGCATGGAGCTCATGGCGGTCATCGTGGCGCTCGAGGCACTCAACCGCCCCTGCGAGGTCGAGGTCCATTCCGATTCGCAATACGTCGTCAACGCCTTCAACAAACACTGGATCGACGGCTGGAAAAAGCGCGGGTGGAAAACTGCCAACAAGCAGCCCGTTAAGAACCGCGACCTGTGGGAGCGCCTGCTTGCCGCAAAAAGCAAGCATAAGGTGGAGTTCATCTGGGTTAAGGGACATGCCGGCCACGAGCTCAACGAGCGCTGTGACGAGCTCGCCACCACCGCGGCCGACGGGGCCAACCTCGATATCGACACCGGGTTTAACGAGAGCGACCTGTAACGGCGTTTTCGCACGCTATTTCCTGCCCCCTCGCGCTACACTCATCCTGTAAACCGAACGGCACGAGGGGGATACATGCTGCGTATAGCAACCATCGGCACATCCATGATCACCGACGACTTTATCCAAGTCGTCAATGCCAACGACCAGGCTGTATTCGTAGGCACGCTCTCGCGCAATGCCAAGCGCGGCGCCGCGTTTACCGCCGAACACAGCGGCGAACGCAACTTCACCGCACTCGACGAGCTCGCGTCCGCCAACGACGTCGATGCCGTCTACATCGGCAGCCCCAACGCGCTCCATCACGAGCAGGCGCTCGCCTGCATCGCCGGCGGTAAGCACGTTATCGTCGAAAAGCCCTTCTGCGCCACCGAGGCCCAAGCGTTCGAGGTCTTCCGTGCTGCCGAGGCAGCAGGCGTCGTGGCCCTCGAGGCTATGCGCCCGCTTCACGACCCCGCCTTCCACGCCATTGAGGACGCTCTGGGCGAAATTGCGCCCATTCGCCGCGCCTCACTGCGCTTTGGCAAGTATTCCTCACGCTACAACGAAATCCTCGCTGGACGCGCCACCAATATCTTCGACTGCAATATGGCATCGGGTTCCCTCATGGACATTGGCGTCTACGCCGTCGAGCCCATGGTCGAGATTTTCGGCATGCCCTCTGGTCTCACCAGCATGACCACGCTGCTCGACCCCTCAACGCAAGAGCTCACCCATGGCCCCATCGATGGCTGCGGCTCCATCCTCGCCAGCTACGGCGGTGGCCGTATCTCCGTCGAGCTCGCGCACTCCAAAATTACGAATGACCTGCTGCCCTCGCAGATCGAAGGCGAGCGTGGCACTATCCAGATCGACCATCTGTCCACGCCCCGCAACGTCCGCATCGACTATCGCGGCGACGTCGTACGCGGCTCGGCGACCGAGGCACCGCGCGAACAGGACGACAACGGCCGCGCGCTCGATCTGCCCAAGTCAAGCAACACCATGGAATACGAACTCGCAGACTTTATCACCGCCATCGGAGGCATCGATAACGTTAAGGAAGAGATCTGGGAGACCCCGGCGGGACGCCATGAGCTCGGCCACTACCGCGATGTCACGCTCGTCTCGCTGCGCATCATGGATGCCGTGCGTCAGCAGGCCGGCATTACCTTCCCGGCCGACGCAGGCAAGCAGGCATAGCTATGGGCCTCTTCGATACGTTCTTCTCCAGCGTCACCGGCGGCAGTCGAGAGCCTCAAAAACCATCAAACGTCGAGCTCGATCTGCGCCGCAGACTTACTGTGCTCGCAAGCGACGAGGCCACTCTAGACACTCCCCTGCGCTATTTCCTGCGCTGGGCGGGGCAAGTCCAAGGCGTTGGTTTTCGCTTTACCAACACCAACCTCGCACAGGCACGCGCACTCACCGGCTGGGTGCGTAACATGGAAGACGGCTCAGTCGAGATGGAGATACAGGGAGCTCCGGCAAATATCCTATCTCATCTCGAGGCGCTTCATGCCTCCTACGAGCGCATGGGAACGCGTTTTCGCCTCGCAGACGCCCAGGCCCGAGCCCCACTTACCAATGAAGACGGTTTCAGTCCTCGTTATTAGTATTGTGTGCTAAATACGGTATCATTTACCTACGACCGTTGACAGAAAAGAGGCGAGGCGCATGGCGGTGCAAAGAAGAAACACCAAGCAGCGGAAGCTGGTTCTTGACGCCGTGCGCCAAAGCTATAACCACCCCACCGCCGATGAGATCTACAACGCCGTGCGCGCGCAGGATGACAAAATCAGCCGCGGTACGGTCTACCGCAATCTCAATCTCTTAGCCGACGCCGGCGAGATCCTCTCCATCAAGACGCCGGGCGGCAGCCGCTTCGATCGCACGATCGAGCCGCATGCGCATATCATCTGCACCTCGTGCAGCCGCGTCATCGACGTACCGCTCCCCTTCGATGCCCAACTCGACGCCAAGGCGTCCGAGCAAATCGGCTGGAACGTCACCTCGCACTACACCATCTTCGAGGGCCTCTGCCCCAACTGTAGGTAGATTTTGGGACATGCCTACTCAGCAAGTAGACGACGCAGCTCTTCTTCAACCGCGCGCACGTAGCGGACACGGTCATTGACACCGCGCATGCTGGGATTGCAGCCCTCCATCAGATAGGGATGGCCCACCACGTTGAGCATGTCGCGATCGTTTTCGTTATCGCCAAACGCCATCATTTCGTTAGGTGAGATCCCCAGCGCGCAACCATAATCGGCAAGCGCGGACCCCTTGCCCGAATCAAAGCCGATAAAATCGGTCCATTCGGTTCCCGACGTCATCACGTCGACACGGTCGCTAAAGAGGCGCTCGAAATACTCCAGCGCCGCCGGCTGCTCTGTCTCGGGCGTTTGAAACGCAATCTTAATGACATCCTCGTCAATGTCCTCGGGACGGTCGACCACCGCCACATCGCAGTGGACCTCGTAACGCAAATGGTCGACGAACGCATCGTTGCCGCTCATGGTATAGAGGTGCCCCTCACACGAAAGGGTCACGTCGGCATGGGGAAAGGCGACCACGGCATTCGCGATATCCATAGCAAGGCTACGCTCCATGGAACGCTTGACAACGGCATGCCCCTCGCTCATCACCAGGGCTCCGTTTTCGCACACATAGGCGAGCTCATCGGCCACCGGGGCAAACAGATAGCGCAAGCTCGCATATTGACGGCCGCTCGCCGGCATAAACACGATACCGCGACGATGCAGCTCATCGATGAGCTCAAAAGCCTCGGAACGCGGCTCGCGCTCCCCCGGATGCAGCAACGTGCCGTCCAAATCGCATGCAATCAGCCTGATTCCTTCAAGACCCATATGCTTTCCCCCACAGCATCTCATCAACAGTAAGACGGACTTTGAATAGTTGCCTCTCAAAGTCCGTCTTACTTATACACACGTTAACCGCGTGCCTTCTTTACGATCGTAAAGTCTGGAGCCATACTCACAACGACATCCGCCGCGCTCGATGCAAAGCGTCGACCGGCATCGAGCTCGCGTGTGACCACCGAGAGCCGAACGCCCTCGATACCCCGGAGCATGCGACCCAAAACCGGTTGCACCGGCGTATACATGCGCACGGTATGCTCGTCCGAATCGCCTCGGAAAAGCGGCGCGTGCATATTACCGATCTCCCAGCACGCATGTGCGAGCACAATCGGATCCATGTGGTCGACTTCGACCAAATAGACCTCGGCGCTGCGCAGGCGCACGACAACCGCTACGGGCAGCGCGCCCGTGCGGTCAATAGCAAGCACGTCACCGTCGGCAAGACGCTCGCCATCAGTGGCATCCAGCCGGGCATTCACCGTGCGCCCCAGCTCCGTCACGCCCACAAACAGGCGCGCATCAGCCTGGTCCCAATCGAGTAGCAGCTCGTCAACCTCAAAGACGCCACCCAGCTCCCGACGAAGCAGGAGTTCATAGGACGGGTCGTTGAGATTTCCCAAGCGCTCCGTAGCTACCAGGTCCACGGACATCAACTAGTCCTCGACCTCGACGAGCTCGATATCAAAGTTGAGGTCCTTGCCGGCAAGCTCGTGGTTGGCATCGAGCGTCACGGCCTCGGACGTCACGTCGATGACCACGGCGGGGACGGGCATGCCGCTGGGCGTGGACAGGAAGAGCTTCATGCCCTTCTCGATCTGCTCGATGTTGGGAACCTGCTCGGCCGGGAAGGTAATAACCATCTCGGGATTGTGCTCGCCGTAGGCATCGGCAGCAGGAATGTGCACGGTCTTCTTCTCGCCCACCTGCATGTCGACAACAGCGGCGTCGAAGCCCTTGATCATCTGACCGGCACCGCAGGTGAACTCCAGCGGCTCGCCGCGATCGTAGGAGCTATCGAACTGCGTGCCGTCGTCGAGCGTGCCGCGATAATGGGTCTTGACCTTCTTGCCCTGGTTGGACATGGTAACCTCCGTAATAAGGGCGGCGCACAACGCGGGCCGCCATGAACATATGGCGCTAACTATACCCTAGTCATACAATTCAATGACAGTTTGCAAAGAAACGCTGCAACCGGAGGAACCATGGCATATCCCGTATTTGATCTACACTGCGACACCGCCGACCGCATCGGCTGGGCCACGCTCGATCTCGACCTGCGCTTTACCGCCGGCACCGACGGTTATTTCCCCGGCGACGAAACGCATCCGCAAGATTTCGACCTCATCGAGGGCAACGCCTGCGCCATCTCGCTCGCAAAGATCGACAACACGCCGTGGGCACAGTGCTTCGCCACGTTTGTCCCCGACGAGATTCCCACCGCCCACGCCGCGCGCTTCCAGGCGCAGATCATGGCGCACATGAGCGGCCAGGCAATGCTCAACCACGACCGCATGGTCAACGTACGCAGCGCCGCTGACATTCGCCCTGCGCTCAAAGACGGCAAGGTCGCCTGCATCCACACCATCGAAAATGCCACGTTCTTTGCCGAGGACCCCGCGCTGATCGAGGTACTCAAGAGCCTGGGCGTACTCATGTCATCACTCAGCTGGAACGCGCAGGGACCGCTCGCGAGCGGGCACGATACCCACGCTGGCCTCACCGCCGCCGGCATCGAGGCACTTACGCAGATGGAGCACGCCGGCATGATACTCGACGTCTCCCACCTCAACGATGAGTGCTTTGACGAGGTTGTCGCCCACGCCACGCGCCCCTTCGTCGCCAGCCACTCCAACTCCCGTGCGGTTTGCGGCGTCAAACGCAACCTTACCGACGACCAGTTCCGCACCATTCGCGACATGGGTGGCATCGTCGGCCTCAACTACTGCAGCGAGTTCCTATCCAACGACGTAACCGACAAGACCGCCGCAGACGTCACCTTCGACCAGCTAGCGGCACATATCGAGCACTGGCTCGACCTGGGCGGCGAGGACGTCATCGCGCTCGGCGGCGACTGGGACGGCGCCACGGTGCCTGCTTTCCTCTCCGATGCCAGCAAGATGCCCGAGTTCCAGAACATGCTTTCCAAGCATTTTGGCAAGACCGTGATGCAGAAGCTCTGCAGCGACAACGCGCTTGCCTTCTTTGAGCGTTATTAATTTCACATCCCTTGAGCGGGCCGGCATGCCGAACGATCGACATGCCGGCCCGTCCCCAATCTGAAGGACCGCTTTTGACGCAGCAATTTACGTTTTTCCTATCCCGACCGGATGGGACGCCCATCTCCGTCGTCGTTACCAAAAAGCGCGTCAAAAACTTCAACCTACGCGTCACATCGAGCGGTGAGGTCCACGCCAGCGCACCGCTCGGCGCCAGTCGCAAGCGCATCGAGGCATTCGTTCAACGTAACAGTTCCTGGATTATCAACCGACTTGCCAAGTGCGAGCAACGTCAGGCGACGGCGCGAGAGCCGCTCAGTCCCTCGTCCATCATTGCACTTTGGGGCAAGCCCATCACGGTACAGGATGCGCTCGATCACAACTTTGCGTCACCCGCACCGCGACCCAAACAGGCCACCTTCGCAAGTTTTATGGGTGCCGACAAATCGAACGAACGCCCACAGGCCCAGCGGCATGCAATCCTCGACGGTCTAACGTCCGATGAGCTCCAAGCCCACATCGACCAGCTCTATACGTCCGAAGTCACATCGGCGCTGCGCGATATGGTGCACGTATACGAAATCGCAATGGGTGTCGCCGTTTCCCGCGTTTCCGTACGCAGCATGAAAACGCGTTGGGGCTCGTGCACGCCCAAATCCGGCGCCATTCGCATCGCACGAGAACTTGCCGGCTACCCCGTCGAATGCCTCGACATGGTTGTCGCCCACGAGCTCGTCCACTTGCTCGAGCCAAGCCACAATCAGCGGTTTCACGCCCTGCTCGACACGTACTGCCCCAACAATAGAGCGCTGTCGCAGCGGCTCAAGCAGCCACCCATAGAGACGTATTAGAACCGGTTAGCGCACGCGCTCGATCTCGACACCGCAGCTTGTCAAGGGAAGACCGACGGGCGCCCACGGCTTATCGAGCTTTATGCGCACACCAAGCAGCAAGGGATAACGACGCAACAGCATCTGGGCCACACCCTCGGCTGCGGCCTCGATGAGTTTAAACGTATGCTCGCGCAGATAGCCATCGACATCGTGGCACACCGAGCCGTAGTCAATCGAGGCGTCCAGGTTATCGTGCTCCCCCGCTGCGCGCAGGTCGGCATAGAGCACCAAGGACACGATGAACTTCTGGCCCAGCGCGTTCTCTTCGGGATACACGCCGTGATTGGCAAAGACCTCGAGACCGTCGATAGTAATGCGGTCGGCATGGCGCAGATCGTCATAGCTCACGTGGGGCACCGCCGTTGCGGTGGATATTTCGCCCCTTCCACGGCGGGCGAGCTCGGCGCCTTCAGTCTTGGTTGCATTCTCGGGCAGTTTCTTGTTGCTCATCGCGATCGTCTCCTTCGTTTAGAACCCCGACCGCGCAAACTAACTACACGCGAATCGACAGGTTCTTTTTATCATCGCTCCAGTTGCAAGCATTGCGCGCGGGGCATGCAAAGCAGGCGCGCGACGCTTTGTCGGCTGCATAGAGCAGACGCTCAAGCGGCTGGCTGTTCACGCGCAGCTTTCGATGGCCCAGAATGGCCGTCTTAATGGCTGCGGCATCTGCCGGCTCAAACGCCACGTCTTCGGGCATGCCGCCGAGAATCGCATCGGCGACGCGTTCGCTTGCAACATCATGGGATATACCCGATTCATACTGTTCATCTTTGCCGATATCGTGAAGAAGTGCCGTGGCATAGATGACCTCGCGGTCAAATTTGAGCTCTTCCTCGAGATTCTTGATCCACATAATACGGGCGACATCCAGCAGATGGTCGATACCGTGGCGGCAAAAGATACGCCCCGATTCCAACTGCGCAATGTTTCCCAGATGCCGCCGGAACAGTCCGTTGGCACAGATGTAATCAATGCGAGGCATGGCACCAAAGGGAGTCAGGCCCGAAGCCATAAAGCCGCGACGCGACGTTCCTTCATCGGTCTTCGACGCAAAGTCGTTGACGACTCTCATGGTTAGCGGCCCAGCATCCTAAAGAATCGCTCCTCGAGCGACGGATCGGTCTCAAAGACACCGCGACGAGCAAGCGTTACGGTCTTGGTACCGGGCTTTTGCACGCCGCGCATGGTCATGCACATATGCTCGGCTTCCATCAGCACGATTGCCCCTTGGGGGGCAAGATATTCCATGAGGGCATCGGCAACCTGTGTGCACAGCTGCTCCTGCAGCTGCAGACGACGGGCATAGACCTCTACCGTGCGAGCAAGCTTAGACAGACCCGCCACGCGGCCGTTAGGGATATAGCCGATCGCAGCCTTGCCATAAAACGGCAGCAGATGGTGCTCGCACAGCGAGTAAAACGTGATGTCGCGCTCGATAACTAAATCGTTCGAAGCGACGGCAAAAGTTTTGGACAGGTGCTCCTCAGCGCTCTGGTCCATGCCGCCGGCAATCTCGCCATACATACGGGCGACGCGTGCCGACGTCTCCAGCAGGCCCTCACGAGTTGGGTCCTCGCCTATGCCCTCAAGCAACAGCTTTATGGCGGTCTCAACTTTTTCCTGATCGACCATCTAGGCCTCACTCTTCCGATTTTGCGTTCGCGCTATGGTACCACGCCCTCCGGCATCGGCCACAAGCTACATAGTATGGGTCGAATAGACCGGATCGTCTCGCCAAAGCTCCACAGCGTCGCAAAGCGAAACGCCCTCGCGCGCGGCACGAGTGCGCGTGGCGTTCATGTCGATCACCCGCTGATTACTCGAACCCCTAAAACGCAAGGAGATATCGTACAGGTCTTGAACGAACGGGCCGTCCACCAACATATCGAGGCAGGCAAGGATACGGTCCGTCACCTCGGTATGATGACGGCCGCCCGGCATAAGTTCCTCGAGCACGTCGCCGGTAAAGCACCAAATGGTCTTCCCCGACTCCACAGGATAGGCCGCACGCACGCGTTCGATAAAGTCAACGAGACCCGCCTGATTCTCGGGTTCCATGGGCTCGCCACCCAGAATCGTCAGGCCATCAATAAAGGGATGGTCAAGACTGTCGATAATCTTGTCCTCGACGGCACGGTCGAACGGTTCACCCGCGGCAAAGTCCCACGCGACGGAGTTAAAGCAATTCTTGCACCCACGACGGCACCCACTCACAAACAGAGAAGTACGAACACCTTCCCCATCAGCAATGTCGAAATACTTAATGTTCGCGTAGTTCATAGGTAACTCTCCCGGGAGGCCGGGACATATCATCCCGTCCTCAAACATTCTCGGCCTGCGGCCTGCGAAACTGCGGGCGGGACGATATGTCCCGGCCTCATGCAAAGGGTAACTCAATGAACGAAGCGAACATCGAGTATAGGGTTCGAGGTCCAATAAAAACTTTGTTGCAGCCCAACCGTCATCGCAAGCAAAACGTTGTTGCAAGTCAACTCATTTCCGCTAAGAACTTCGAGAAGTGAGCAGACCGCATGCTGCATCTCAACTACGTCAACTTGGCTGAACCGAGAGGGCCGCTTGGGCTTTTGCTCGATATGAGTTCCGCACGCAAAGAAGGCCACTTAATGTGGCCTTCGTCTTGCGCAGGACTGTCCGAAATAGCGAGCAAATGCCCAAGCGGCCCTCTCGGTTCAGCCCCGGAGCGGTATTAGAGATGCAGCACGCGGTCGCGGATCTCCTCGGTTCGACCCTGGTTCCAGAATTGAGTACCGATGTAGCCGCACGTACGACGGGCGACATTCATCTTCTCCTGATCGCGGTTGCCGCAGTTGGGGCACTCCCACACCAGCTTGCCGTCATCCTCGACAATCTTGATCTCGCCGTCATAGCCGCACACCTGGCAGTAATCGCTCTTGGTGTTGAGCTCGGCATACATGATGTTGTCGTAGATGTACTGCATCACGCGAATGACAGCCTTAAGGTTGTCCTGCATGTTGGGAACCTCGACGTAGGAGATGGCACCGCCCGGCGAAAGCTGCTGGAACATGCCCTCAAACTTGAGCTTATCGAAAGCATCAATCTCCTCGGACACATGGACGTGGTAGCTGTTGGTAATGTAGCCCTTGTCCGTCACACCCGGAATAATGCCAAAACGGCGCTGCAGGCACTTGGCGAACTTGTAGGTCGTCGACTCAAGCGGGGTGCCGTACAGTGAGAAGTCGATATCGCTTTCGGCCTTCCACTCGGCGCATTTGTCGTTCATGTGCTGCATGACGGCCATGGCAAACGGCGTGCCTTCCTTCTCGGTGTGGCTGTGGCCCGTCATGTACTTGACGCACTCATACAGACCGGCATACCCCAGGCTGATGGTGGAATAGCCGCCCACGAGCAGTTTGTCGATCGTCTCGCCCTTCTTAAGGCGCGCCAGGGCGCCGTACTGCCACAGAATCGGTGCGGCATCCGAAAGCGTGCCCATCAGGCGCTCATGACGGCACAGCAGGGCACGATGGCACAGCTCAAGGCGCTCGTCGAAGATCTTCCAGAACTTGTCCATGTCCTGATGCGAGCTCAGTGCGACATCGGGCAGGTTGATGGTCACAACACCCTGGTTAAAGCGGCCATAGTACTTAGGTTTGGTCGGGTCATAGTTCAGCGCGTTGGCAACATTGTTAAAGCCGTTGCCCGAACGGTCGGGCGTCAGGAAGCTGCGGCAACCCATGCAGGTGTAGCAATCGCCATTGCCGGCGGTCTCACCCTTAGACAGCTTGAGCTCACGCATCTTCTTCTCAGAGATGTAGTCGGGCACCATGCGCTTGGCGGTGCACTTGGCAGCCAGCTGGGTCAGGTAGAAGTACGGGGAATTCTCGTGAACGTTATCGTCCTCGAGCACATAGATAAGCTTGGGGAATGCCGGGGTAATCCACACGCCAGCCTCGTTCTTAACGCCCTCGTAGCGCTGGCGAAGCGTCTCCTCCACGATCATGGCAAGGTCGTGCTTCTCCTGAGGCGTACGAGCCTCGTTAAGATACATAAAGACCGTCACGAACGGCGCCTGGCCATTCGTGGTCATAAGGGTCACGACCTGATACTGAATCGTCTGGACGCCGCGACGAATCTCATCGCGCAGGCGATCCTCAACGACCTCGCGAACCTTCTCGGCAGATGCCGAAACACCGAGCTCCTCAAGCTCGCGAGCGACCTCGCCGCGAATCTTTTGACGGCTAACCTCAACGAACGGGGCGAGGTGGGTCAGCGAAATCGACTGGCCGCCATACTGGGAAGAGGCGACCTGGGCGATAATCTGCGTCGCGATATTGCAAGCAGTCGAGAAGCTGTGCGGCTTCTCGATCAGCGTGCCCGAGATAACGGTGCCGTTCTGGAGCATATCCTCCAGGTTCACCAGGTCACAGTTATGCATGTGCTGGGCAAAGTAGTCCGAATCGTGGAAGTGAATCAGGCCCTCGTTGTGGGCATCCACGATCTCCTGGGGCAGCAGCACGCGCTGCGTCAGGTCCTTGGAAATCTCGCCGGCCATGTAGTCGCGCTGAACGGAGTTGACGGTCGGGTTCTTGTTGGAGTTCTCCTGCTTGACCTCTTCGTTATTGCACTCAATCAGCGACAGGATCTTGTCATCGGTCGTGTTCTTTTGGCGCTTCAGGCTCTGAACATAGCGGTAGATGATGTAGTGGCGAGCGACCTCGTAGCAGTCGAGACGCATAATCTCGTCCTCGACCAGATCCTGGATCTCCTCGACCGATACGGTGTGGCCGGCCTTCTCACATGCCTCGGCGACGTTTTGTGCCGCATAGATCACCTGGCGGTCGGTAAGGCGAGAGCCTTCCTCGACCTCCAAGTTTGCGGCGCGGATCGCATTGACGATCTTATCGATGTCAAAGGTAACCTCGGTGCCGCTGCGCTTGATGATCTTCATCCTCTTGCCTCTTTCGCATCGTAGCCTCATTGCGCTTCAGAGCCAAACGATGCCCGGCAGGGTTTGGCCCTGTCTTGCGGCGCCGTTGCGCAATCTGTGTTCTCGATAACCATAGGCCCTCATGCGGACAATCCTCGCAGCCAATCAAGGGGCTCAAAGATCCATCCAAATGGGGCGAATAAGGTCCTCGTTCTCTGTCCGTCATCTATCATACGACAAAGAGGCATCTATATCCTGTATTCTTTTTTTAGGTCAAACACAACATATAGTGTTTCAGCAGGTCAAAGCAATTGGTCAATTTGCAGACGCATTATAAATGAAGGCCTCTTGGCAGACTGCTAAAACGTTATCAACCCAACTACCTGCACAGCAGTTTTGAAACCCCCTCAACCGTGCCGTCGCCAAATAGCACCAAAACCAAGCCGCTCACGCCAAAAGAATCCAAAAGATTGTCCTTGACCAACATGTTGCGGTCGAATGCCGGCGGACGGAGCGACAGGACTGCAAACGCTCGGAAGACTACAGCCCCGGCGCCCCGTCCGCCGGCATTCGATATGCGAGGAGCTATTTCTTCTCTTCGCGAGCTATCATGCGACCGAGAGCCGCTGTAAAGGGATCGAGCAGCACACCGGCGATAACCACGAAGGCCCACCCCTTTGTGACAAGGCCTGTCCCGCGCGCAAAGAACGTACGGCCTTCAATCGTTCCGAATCCTCCCTGGAAGGCAATCTCGCCAAAACCGATCACCATAAAAAGAAGCGTGGCACCGATGACCGTACCGGCGATCTTGCGTGATGCGCTCCCCTCCTCAAAACCAAAAAAGTCCAGGCACATGCCAACCGTCTTTCCAAACAGCGGAAGCGCGCTCAGAACCTCGGCAATCACCGTGGCCACGATAAGTTGCCCCCAAAAGCCCTTGGGGCTCGTCAGATCCAAACCAGACGCCCCTTCAATGATGGGGAGAAACGCGCAGAGCAATAGCGGGTTAAAGAAGCCGTTGAGAATACCGATAACGCGGTTGACAGGTAGCTTCATAGCCGTAAACCTTTCAAAGTCAATGATAGAAAGAGGGCCGCCGGCATATGTCGGCGGCCCCGATAAAACATGATGTGCGGCAAAGCAACTACTCGAGCGGCTACTCCGCCTCGCCGCTGGCCGCCATCTTCTCGGCCTCGGCAAGCTGGGCTGGGGTGAGTTTGCGATACTTAATGGCGCCAAAGACGACACAAGCCGCGCAGACGATCATGCCGGCGATGAACTTCTGGTCAATCGTCGCACCGAAAGGCGACGTCACGGCCTCGAACACAATGGGAGACAGCGCCATACCAAAGTTGATGCCTGCCATGCCAATGGCAAGGTTAAACGCACGTCCCTCGGGGGCAGAGTTGCCGGCGGCAAAATTGCCCTCCAGCGGCACGTAGGTCTCCTTGCCCAACGCTACGACAAAGCCCGCAACGCACAGCACCATAAAGGCGGGCGCGACCAGCGTGAGGCCCAGGCCAACGAGCGTCACGCCCCACGCAATCGGCATAGCCAGGTTCTTAAACTTGGCAAACAGCGGACCGACCAAAAGACCAGCTGCAATACCGGCAACGGTCATAACGGTAGAGGCAAGACCGGCCTCCACGGTACCGCCAAAGCCACGGCCCACGACAAGCAGCGAGACATTGGAGCTAAAGAGCTGGAACGTAAGCACAAACACAAAGCTCATGACCGTGATAATTGCGACCTCTTTGGGCATGTTGGCAAACACGTTGACTTTGCGCTTGGGCTCCAGATGACCCTCGGGCAGGCAGACGGCCTCAATGATGATAAACACGATCATGATGAAATAGGCCGCATAGCTGTGGAACCACTCGGCCGAGCCAAGGATGCCGGAAACCATCGTCCAGATAATGCCGCCAAGAGCGACAAAGGTGGAGTAGATGCCCATGACAAACGAACGCTGCTTGCCACCAAAGTAATCCGCGATAAGAGCGTCTGTTGAATTCTGCACGGCGCCGAGACCAAGACCCATAACAGCAGAAGCCGCTAAGACCTGGCCGAGTGAGTCGTGGAACACCAGCACCGAGGCGCCTGCCAGCATCACGATAACGTGACCGACAAGCGTCGTCTTCTTCTTGGACACGCGAGAGGCGAGCTGTGAAGAGACGAGCATGGCGGACAGCGCCATCATCAACGGGATGATGCCGATGATCATCTGGACGGCAGCGATGTTTTCGTTGGGAAACGCCGCCGCAACAGAGGCCACGATGGGGACGGGCACCAACATGCCCATAATGCACATGGCGGCAGCATAAATGCCCACCAGGTACTTGATCTTGGTTTTATCCATGATCCATCCTTACACTTAGAAAAAGGGTCGGGGCGTCCGGACGTCACCATCGGCCGCCCCAAACACAGCACTATCAGTCGTTGAATCCGGTGAACACGGGCTCTCCGCTGTACACGAGCGCTTCCTCGACGCCATCGAGCACGCGGCAGGCGCCAGACGCCATCGCCTCGAGTTCAAACTCGCCGGGATAAGCCGATACGGGGGCAATCCAAGAGCAGCACTCCTCAATCGAGGCAACGAGCTCCTTGCTGTGGACCATGCCGCCTCCGAGCAAGATGCCGTCGACGTCGCCCTTCAGCACGCAAGCCATCTCGCCAATCCACTTGCAGATTTGGTAGATCATTGCATCCCAGGCGCGAGCTGCGGCCTTATCGCCCGCAGCGGCATGATCGCACACCTCGATGGCATCGGAGGTACCCAAAAGATCGACAAAGCCGCCGGTCTTCATGCAATGGGCGCGGGCGACATCAAGACCGTGCTCCGCAGTGTACTTTGCGACCTCGATCGCGGGAACCGATCCGCAGCGCGTCGGCGCCATGGGATCCTCGCCGCCGACGATGTCGTTGCCATCTACCATCTTGCCCTTAAGATGAGCCGAGATAGAGATGCCGCCGCCGATATGGCAAACGATGAAGTTGCACTCATCATAGGGGCGACCGAGCGTTGCCGCATGGCGGATGGCGGTCTCTTTGAGATTAAGGGCGTGCAGGTGCACGTTTCGATACACGCCCTTAATGCCCGTCATACGTGCGAGGTCGCACAGCTCGTCGGTATCGGGAGGATTCACCACAAAAGAGGGCTTTCCCGTCTTTGAGGCGAACTCATGGGCAATCTGGGGACCCAGCTGTGCCGGGTGCTGAATGCCATTTGCGCCAACGCGAGCATGCTCGAGCATGACCTCATTGATGGCATACGTACCACCGGGCAGCGAAAGCAAGCCACCGCCGCGACCGACAAATGCATCAAAGTCCTCGAGCTTTAGGCCCGCCTCCCCCAGTGCTCCAAGAATCAGATCGCAGCGATACGGCATCTGAGCCGAAACCCCGTCGAACTGGGCAAGGTCCTTCGCATCATGCGCAACGTTCTTGCTGAGCTTGCACTCATCGCCCTCAAAAACGCCCACCTTCGTGGAAGTGGAACCCGGGTTGATTACCAGAACGCGCCAGGGAGTCTTTTTATCGGACATACCTTAAGCCTCCTTAAGCGCCTGGGCGCGCACGCAGCTCATCACCACGTTGCCGACGATCTCATCGACGGGCGCAGAGCGCGAGCAATCGCACACAATCTTCTTGAAGCCCTGAAGCATGGGGCCGTAGGCATTGGCGCCGGTCAGATTCTGGATGATCTTGACGCCGATATTGCCCACGTTGATATCGGGCCAGATGACCACGTTGGCTTGGCCCGCAACAGCGGACTCACGGCGTACCTTCTTGGCCGCAACCTTGGGGTTAATCGCCGAATCAAACTGGAACTCACCGTCGATGGCCAGGTCGGGACGGCGATCGTTGGCAATCTCGCGAGCACGACGCACCTTTTCGACAAGCTCATTGTCCATCGAACCGTCAGTCGAATGCGAAAGCAGCGCGCAACGGATATCCCATCCGGTCAGTGAGCGCACCGTTTCGCTCGACGAAATCGCGATCGAGGCAAGCTCCTCGCTCGTGGGGTCAACGCAAACGGCGGAATCGCCAAAAGCCAAAAGGCCGCCTTCGCCGCCGTTCCAGTTGGGAATGTCGGCGATACCGCACGAGCTCACGGTGTCCACCCCGTCGGCAAGGCCGACGATGGTCTGACCCGCCAGGATAATATCGCCCGTGGCGTTATCGATACCGGCGAACATAACGTCGACATCGCCGAGCACCTGCAAAATCAGGGCGCGCTCAAGCGGACGCGTCATACGGCGCGCAGCGCCCTTGGGCTTAAACTTGCAATCCGGATGAGAAAGGTAGCGTTCACAGCAGGCGGCGTTCGCCTCCTCGTCGGTCACATCGACAATCTCGATGCCGTCAAGGGAGATGCCACGCTCATCGGCAAGCTCCTTGAGCTTACCGCCGTCGCCGACCAGCACGCATTCGGCAAGATGCTCGGCAGCGATCTTTGCGACCGCCTGCATCATGGTCTCGTTTTCGCCCTCGGGAAAAGCAACGCGCATAGGCTTGGCGGCAGCCTGCTCGCGCAGGGTCTGCATCAGGTCCATGGCAGCTACTCCATCTCTTCGGCAGTGCGCTCGATAAGCTCGCCGATGGTCTTCATGACCATGACCTCGCGCACAGGAACCTCGGCGTCGAGCTCGTTCTCGATCATGGAGGTCAGCGCGATCATCTTCATCGAGCCCTTGCCCAGGGTCTCGAACGTCGTCTCGGGGGTCACATCGCCGTCATAGTTGTAAGCGGACTTGGCAAAATCGCAGATCTGCTGAGTGAGTTCTTCGTTCATGATGGTGCCTTTCAATCGAAAAAGAGGGGCGACCACGGCGGGCTGGAGACATGGGTCCCGCCGTGGCCTAAGAGAGGAATCGAATTGTTACAGGGGTGAAAACCTAGTCGTCAAGCTCGAACGTAAGCTCTTTGTAGCCCGGACGGTCGATAACCTTGGCATGGACGCCAACGGTCTCGCCCGCCATGAGCTTGGCGCGAATCTCGGGGGCCTTCTTCTTGGTAATGCCGTAGATGACGTAGGTGTACTGAGAACCCTCGTCAATATCGACGGCGCCGTAGGCGTACTTACCATACTCTTTGAGGTAGGGCTTGTCGTTCTGCGGACCAGGCAGAGTAAAATCGATCAGATGGCCGTGACCGGAAACCTGGACCCAATCGGTCTTGTGGTAGCCGCAGGCATTGCAGGCAAGGTGGGGCGGAAACTCGACGGCTCCGCACTCGGGGCACTGGCGCGCCCAATAGATGCCATCTTCAAGACCCGTGTAGAACTTCTTGACCACGGGCTCCATATCTTTGAGTTGCATGAGAATACTCCTTATGGGAAATCGAAAACCGCGGTCGCTTAGGCGACGGTACGAAGGATCTGGCAGCGCACGTTCTGAGAACCACCAAAACCGCGCAGGAAAGCCGTCTCGGGAACCTTCTTCATCTGGGTGGCACCGGCGACGCCGCGCATTTGTTTAACGGCCTCGACGATATCGGCGATGCCCGATGCGCCATGAGCGTGACCGAAGTTGCAACGGCCACCGTGCGGATTGATGGGCTTATCGCCGTCAAAAGCGGTGCGGCCATCGATTGCGTACTTCCAAGCCTCGCCGCGCGGAATATAGCCGCACTCCTCAGCCGAGACAATCTCGGAAGCCAGGAAGAAGTCATTGCACATAAATAGGTCGACCTCGTCGGGGCTCACGCCGGTAAGGTCGTAGACCTGCTTGGCGGCAAGCTCGGTAGCCCAATGCTCGTTGTGAAGCAGGCCGGCCTCGACGGCAGAGGCGCCCGTGCCCAGAACCTCGATAGGTGCATACGGGACACCCATGGCCTTGGCCTTCTCCGTGGGCATCACGACAACAGCTGCGGCACCGTCGCATTTCTTCTCAAAGCCGGTGACGCGCAGGTACTGCGTAACGCGCGGGTTGTACATGCTCTTGAGATACTCGTCGGCGGTATCGAACCCAGCTGCCTTCGCGTCCTCCTCGACTGTAGTCTCGTACCAGGCAAGGGGATTCAGGACGGCACCGCGGCGAAGGCTCTTGGTAAGGCCGTTCAGGGCGTCATCGATCTGATCGGCAGTAAGGTCGTACTGCATCGAATACTCGTTGATCCAGTTGTCGAACGACACGCCAAAGGCGCCATCGAGCGGGCGACCATAAGCGCGGTCATAGATCTTATCAAGCGAGGGAATCATGACGTCGAGCGTAAAGTCCTGACGAATATGGGAAGGCATATGCTCAACGGGAAGAGTCGAAGCCAAATCGCAGGCACCCGTAAGGACAACATCGTAGGCACCGGAGGCGACTGCCATCACGGCCTGCTCAAGGGCAACATAGCCCGTGCAGCAAGCCTCGGAATGATGGACAGAGCCCTTGGCACGAACGCCAAACCAATCGGCAACCTGCATGTTTGGGGTAATGCAATCGCCAACGAGATACGGATTGGCGCTGCCGTGATAGAAAAAGTCGATATCGCGGGGCTCAAGACCGGCATCGGCAATTGCCTCGAGGGCTGCATAGCCAAACGCCTCGCCCTCGCCAATACCCTGGGTCTCGGGATGCTCCTCAAAATCCTTGAACGGGGTGCAGCCTACGCCTACAATCGAGACGCTGCGCATGTTCTTTCCGAGCGTAACCACTGAATATCACATCCTAATCATGTGAAGGTGTACGGAATGATGGCGCAGTCCAGCCGCGAGCGAAGGTGAGAGAGCGCTCGCGGCTTTTCTGTGCCGTCACACGTTGAACTACTGCAGTGGTTCTTTTGAACGTAGCTTTAGTTTACGAGGGGTTAAACGAGACGCGTGAGACAAAAAGCCCCGATGTGTCCCATCATATGGGACACATCGGGGCTAGGAGTTCCAAATAGCAGATAAATGGCCATACTTAAATCGATTCATAGGGCTGAATTGCCCTGAATCCGCAACCTACGCAACCGTTCATACCTAAAAATCAGCCGTTCACCCGAGCGGCTTTTCAAAATCGGGGATGCGTGGGTGCCAGTGGCGTGACGCATCGTCGACAAACAGCGGCGCATAGAACATGCGATTGAGCGCGGCAGCAACGGTGCGCGCTTCCAAATCGGGACGGACCTCGAGCCAATACTGGACAAGGTTGTGATGTCCCGCGAGCGCAAAGGCCAGATACAGGTCAAGATCGGTCTCGTCAGAAAATGTTGAGCGCAGACGGTCGCGAAAATACTCATGCATGAAAACCGTAGCCTTATGCGTGAACACGGGGTCCCCGTTTTCGCTGTTGAGCGCGAGCACCTTCGAACGATTGCGCTGTAGAATCTCCATACGCCTGATCATCGTCGGCGTCGGATCGAGCTGAGCGTCACCAAAGCGCGCCTCAAGGGCAACGTCGTTAATATCTTGCATATTGTGGAGCAGATCGTCCTCAAATCGCCTAACAACGTCGTCGACAGAACGATAGCAGCGGTAAAACGTCGATTTCGAGGTGTGCGCGAGCCTCAGTACATCGGTCACCTTGATCGCCTGCACCGGTGTCGTCCCCATAAGCTCAAAGACGGCATCCTCGATGCGGGCGCTGATATCGTTCTTTGCATCTAGCGGCATAACGGTCTCCCCTGTTGGCAATCAGCCCTATCCTACATGAAAGATATGCTCTTTGAGGACGATTTGGGGCACGAAGTGCGCGGCACACGAGATGACGCTTCCATCGTATTCGGTGAACGAAACGTTCCAGCCGTCGGGCAGTCCGTCCTTGCTGGGATCAACCGAAAAACCGCTCCCCTGCGCTTTGAGAACGGCTTCGATGCGTGTCCATACCTGGCACATGCGACGACAACGCTCCCGCTGATTGCCTGCGGCGTCAATCCATGCACGTTCCTCGGTGGTTGCCATTCGACTAACCGCCAGAGGCGATACCTCATCCATCAACTCAATGTCTACGCCTATAGGCCCTCCAGATAACTGAGCGGCCTCAGAAACAGCAAGAACGACCGTACCGGCGGCATGCGAAATCGAAATAGAAGGGGCATTGGCATCTGCAAGTTCAGGTTTACCAAACGAAGAGCGCACAAGCTGGACGTCCTCGTAGACACCCAAAACGTCACGAAGAAGCGCACCCACACCGGCAGCTTCTCGACGAGCAGAAAGCGGAAGGTCATCGTCTAGGGCGCGAGCGGCATAATGAGGCGCCATCCGCGCAAGATCGACGATCGCACAGGGGTCAACCATGGAAACGCGGGCGACATGCACGGTTATGATCAAAATAATCATCTCCCCACGAAACCAAAAGGCAAATGATGGCAAATTATGCTGGACAGCAATTGCACTGTGATAAAGCGACCGTTGTCGATAATTTGATGGCATACGCACTTATAGCAAAACAGTCCAGAAGCAAAGCCTCTGGGCTGCGAACATTTGGTGGGCGTTAGAAGATTTGAACTTCTGACCTCTTCCGTGTCAGGGAAGCGCTCTCCCCCTGAGCTAAACGCCCAAATGGAGCGGACAACGGGGCTCGAACCCGCGACCCCAACCTTGGCAAGGTTGTGCTCTACCAACTGAGCCATGTCCGCCTGCGAGGATTTAATATACGGGATGATCCACCCAAATGCAAGAACTATTTTCGAATAATTTGAAAATAGTTCGAGCCCAGGCAATAGGTACAAAAAAGCCCGGCTACCGTAGTAGTCGGGCTGTTGCGCTTGGAGCGGACAACGGGGCGTCCGCGTATCCGCTTCGCGGATCCGCACCGACTTCGGCCACCTGCCGGCGACCTCGCCAGCTCGCTACAAACGCTCCGCGTTTGCTTAACGCTCGCTCCCTCTCGGGTTCGAGCCCATGCGATGGGTACGAAAAAGCCCGGCTACCGTGGTAGTCGGGCTGCTGCGTTTGGAGCGGACAACGGGGCTCGAACCCGCGACCCCAACCTTGGCAAGGTTGTGCTCTACCAACTGAGCCATGTCCGCATATGTAAAACAAAACGGGCGCCGGAGCGCCCGGATGTTGCCTGGAGGCGAAGCCCGGATTCGAACCGGGGGTAAAGGCTTTGCAGGCCTCTGCCTTACCACTTGGCCACTTCGCCGAAAAAGGACCGCCTAAACGGTCCGGAAATGCAATGGAGCGGACAACGGGGCTCGAACCCGCGACCCCAACCTTGGCAAGGTTGTGCTCTACCAACTGAGCCATGTCCGCTTGCGGGTTATTAATTTACGCGAGTTATCCAAAAGACGCAAGTACTTTTTTCAAAAAAGTTGCCGGCCGCGTGTTCTTGGTGGCTAAACGCGCTAAAGCGATTGGCTAGGCACGCGATTCCAGTGCTCCGCTAAATAGCTTCACCATCTGCACGCGCGTGCCGGTGCCGTCTGTGCGACGAGCAACCTCCACGTTATCGACAAGCATACGCATAAGCTTGATACCACGGCCGCGTTCCTCAGATGCGACCGGTTCGCTCGCTCCATCGATAGAATAGCCGGCACCCCGATCAAGCACCTCAACCACGACGCGATCGCCATAGGCCTGAACCGTCAGGACGCACCCGATACCGCCCGCATGGTCATAGGCATTACCCAGCGCCTCCCCCGACGCCAACGCGACATCGTAGCGCTCGTCGCGGCGCAACGGAAGCGATTCAAGGAGTTCGGCGATGCGATGTCGATAGTATGGAAGATTCTCGATACCCTGTCGGACCTCGACGCTCTTGCTCCATCGTGGCAACTCTCCCACCGGAATAGCGGGAATCGACTCACGCGCCGGACCCGCAACATGAAGGATGTCGACAAGTCGGGCAATCTCCAAAAAGCGAATGACCTCATCGGAGGCGTTAACGAGCGAAAGCAGGCCCTCTCGCCTCATGAGCTCTCTGGCACGTGTAAGCAAAAACGCCAAACCCGTCGAGTCGATAAAGCCCACGGCCTGGCAATTGATGACAACGCGACGCACGCCCCGGTCGATCAGATTATCCAACCGTGGACGCAGCACGGACACCGAGGCGATGTCGACATCACCCGGTGGCGTCAAAACCGCTATGTCATTCCACTCATTCATACGACCATGGTTCCCCAAAAGAGCTCGCTCGATGCATACATATCTGCAGCTGCGCAGATTTTGCCCGTCAAGTATCGCGGTCTACGATCGACCCCGTAAAAACTCAAGGGAAACCAGCGCAATGTCATCGTCCAGCGCCGACTCGGTAAAGCGGTCAAGCTCTCCCAAGACCTTACCGCAGATTCCCGATACACCCTCACCCGAGACAGAGAGCAAAAGGTCACGAAGGCGCTGCTCGCCAAAGAAAGCACCCGAGCGATCACGTGCTTCGATTGCTCCGTCGGTATACATGAATAGCATGTCACCAGGAGCGAACGTAAACACGCCTGTCTCGTACACCATGCTCTCAAAGGCACCGATCACGCCCGATTGGCACCCAAGGAGCTCCACTTCTCCCCCTCGGGTTTCTCCGCCGCCAAGCGGCGTCGACGACGGCCTAATGACCATAGTGGGAGGATGTCCCGCAGAGCAGTAGGTAGCGCGACCCGCTTTAAGATCAATCTTGGCGATAAACGCCGTCACGAACGTCTCGACCCTCGAAAAGCCCATGAGCATGCTATTGAGCGAGCGGGCCATACGGGCGGGCCCAGCACCCTCCCAGGCATAGGCCGTCAGCGCCGTCTTGACGAGCGCTGACATCGACGCCGCCTCGATTCCTTTGCCGGATACATCGCCCAAAATCATAACGGCGCAATCGTCGGGAAGACGGACAAGAGTATAGAAGTCGCCGCCAACCAACGCCGAATTCGTTGCCGAAAGGTATACCGAATCGGTCGCGATACCCGGAACGTCACCAAGCGAATTTCTCATGCCAATCTGGAGGGTCTGAGCGATATGGCGCTCCTCGCGCTTTTGAGATTCGCCCTCGTAGATCAGTTCAAAGTCATGCGCCAAGTGCACCAAGTAGTCATATTCAAGGTCATCAATCGGCTCTTGACTACCGTCACGAAGCAGAAGCGCGCGCGTCGTCGGGCCTTTCGCAACAGAAGCAGGAACGATCGCGTCGTTGCTGTGTTTGCCATCACCCTCAGAGCGCGGGCGCCCCGCCTCGATGCCGGTGTCGACGTAGAGACCCTGGCAAGGCAGACCATGCGCCCTAAGCCAGCCTCCCATAGGCATCGATTCGTCAACGCGAGTTATACGGACGTGTTTAAGATCCTCGGCAGTCGTGCCGCCCAAAACAGACGCCTCAAAGCCATCAGAGCCAACCCCCAAACGTGCCGCTGGCGCCGTCGTGGAAAAGAAAAGTTTCTCGGGATCGTCCGGCAAAGCAACGCGACTGCCGCCTTCAAAATCTATGACATAGGAGCCCAGACTGGCGTCATACTCAACAGGGCAAAAATGACAGTTGAGCATATTGCAAATCTCGGACGATATAGCCTGGGTAGCCGCGGCGGAATCGTCTAGAAAGGTAAACAACTCATCACGTAAGACATTGAGCGAGCGGCCAAGCTCGGCCGTGCGACGAGAGCGAAGGCTCGATGCCATGCCGACCAGCTGGATAGACAGGTAATCGCAAATGACCTCGAGTACATTAACGTCATAGGCGAGCGGTGCCTGAGGGCGCTTCCAACCAACTTCCAGCACGCCAAGGATCTGCGTACCGTAAAAAACGGGAAGACAGATCTCGCTGCGGTACGGAGGCATATCCTGCACGCGCAACAGGTGCTTAGAACGATTGTCCAGGTCCATGAACATACCGGAGGCAGCCCTATCACCCTCAAGGTCCTGTTGAATCGACAAGCGACAGGCACGCGACTCGCGAAGAACATACGTCGGAATGCCAGCGCCATACGGCAAAAACTCGGGCAGGTAGCTGTCGTGCAGCTCCTTGGAGACACCGCGAAGCTTAAAACCGCCGCTCTCAGAAAAATAGATAGCGGCACCCGAAGCATCGAGCGTTCCTACAAGCTGGTTCAAAACGATATCTAACAAACTGGGCAGCTCATCGGAGCCCACCGTGCTCATAATGACCGACAATGTACCCGAGAGACGCTTATTCGCCACTCTAAGCTCCGAAAGCGCACGCTTGAGCTGACGGTCGTGCGAATACTGTTCTTCGATGCTATGGAGTGCCACCAGAACGCGCGGCGCACGGCGGCCAAAGATTCGAGGCGGCGTAACCGAGCCGGCACAAACCAGGACGGGAATAAACGATCCGTCACTTAACTTGAGCATCAACTCGCTCTTTGTTCCATTGGTCTCAAAAGGAAGCCGATGCTCTGTCGCGCGTTCAAAAGCCGACGAGTACAAGAGGTCTTTAACGTCCCCGTTGATCACATCGGAACGCTCCTCGCACATCAAGTCGAGCAAGCGATTATTTACATGCAAAATGGTTCCGTCGAGCTCGCAGATAATGACAGCATCGCTCGTGATCTCGACCAATTGGGCAACGTCCGCCCACTCATTGCGCTCAAGCGTTTCCATCGTGAACCTCACCGTCTATCGGTAACAAAAAAGCCTCCGAAGAGGCTTCTCAAATGCGATGGTGTCGGAGGCGGGACTTGAACCCGCATGACCAAAAATCGGTCACTAGCACCTCAAGCTAGCGCGTCTGCCAATTCCGCCACTCCGACATGCTATGTTGTTGATTCGCGGTTCGCTTTGTTGAACCCGCGCGTTCAACGAGGAAGATAATAACCTATGATTCGAGAACTGTGCAAGCACTTTTTTGAAAAAAGTTTACGAATTTGTAAATGCGCAGGTAGATCCGTATGTCCGGTCCCGTATCGGTGTTGCCTCCCGGCGCGTCCTCGGGCATGAGCGATATTTTGCTACGCACTTCGTGCTGCAAAATATCGCTCCCCCTGCGGAATGCGCCGGGAGGCAACACCGATACGGGACCTACGGCCACACACTCCATGCACCGTTCTCAAACATGTTCTGGGGCTGATGCAAATTTGGCGGCCCGGCTAAGCCGAGCCCTTATATACGGAGGCCGGAGCTAAAGCTCCGGCCTCACTAAATTTCATATTAGATAAAGTGAGCGATCAAGGAATCGAACCCCCCTGCAGTGGCAACACAGGGCCCGTGCTGGATTTAGTTTTCAGAACATTCCGCAGACCAGGAAACCCCCTTATCCGCAGCTCTGAAGGAGCAGGATAAGGGGGTTTCCATGGTCGAGGACGTTCTGAAAACTAAATCCAGCACGGGCCCGGACGAGAACAACCGACTACAGGTCGATGTGCGATTCCTTGATCGGGAACGGCTCGGCGAAGTGACAGGCGCAGCAGTGGCCCGGGGCAACTTCCTTAAACTCAGGAAGCTTCTCGGAACAGATGCCCTGCGCGATCGGGCAGCGCGTGTGGAAACGGCAACCGGTCGGCGGATCCAGCGGTGACGGCGGATCACCGGCAAGGATGATGCGCTTACGGGTCTTCTGGATATCCGGATCGGGAACCGGCACGGCAGACAGCAGCGACTGCGTGTACGGATGGTGAGGCTCGCTATAGAGCGTCTTCCAGTCCGAAACCTCGACCATCTTACCCAGATACATAACGGCAACGCGATCGGAGATGTGCTGTACGACGGACAGGTCGTGTGCGATAAACAGATACGCGGTACCGAACTTGTCCTGCAGTTCCTTGAGCAGGTTCAGAACCTGGGCCTGAATGGACACATCCAGAGCGGATACCGGCTCGTCACAGATAATCAGCTTGGGCTTCAGCGCAAAAGCGCGGGCAATACCGACACGCTGACGCTGGCCGCCCGAGAACTCATGCGGATAGCGGTTGATGTGCTCGGGGTTCAGTCCAACGACGTCGAGAAGCTCACGGACGCGCTCAATGCGCTCCTCCTTGGTACCCACACCATGAATGGTCATGGGCTCGGAGACAATCTCACCGATGGTCATACGAGGGTTGAGCGAAGCATAAGGATCCTGGAAGATAAACTGCATCTCACGACGCATGTCCTTGATCTCATGCTTGCTCATCTCGGCAACATCTTTGCCCTGGAAGAACACCTTGCCGGCGGTCGGCTTGGTCAGACGCATGATAGTGCGGCCCGTGGTGGATTTACCGCAACCAGACTCGCCAACCAGACCAAAGGTCTCGCCAGGATAAATCTCAAAAGAGATGTCGTTTACAGCAGAGACGACGCGCTTGGAAAAACGCTTGGCGAACATGCCGGACTCTGCGGGAAACTCCTTGGAGAGGTGCTCGACCTTCAGCAGTGGAGTGCGCTCGTTATTGTCTGCCATTTACGCCTCGCCTCCCTTCTTGGAATCCTTGCGCGTACGGGACGTCTCAGGAGCGTTCTTGAGGAACTCGGGGTCACCGGAATAGTGGCACGCAGAATAGTGACCGGACTCGGTGACAACGCGCTCAGGGCGCTGTTTGCGGCACTTGTCCGTCGCGTAGGGGCAACGAGGAGAGAAGACGCAGCCCTCAGGCAAGTTCATGAGCGAAGGCGGGTTGCCGTGAATCGGCGTCAGCGGCTTCTTCTCTTCGATTGCCTGCTCCGGGATGGAGCGGATAAGACCCCAGGTGTAGGGGTGGCGGCTCTCGTAGAAGATTTCCTCAGCAGTACCGAACTCAACGGGGCGGCCGGCGTACATAACCATGATCTTATCGGCCATATCGGCGACAACGCCCAGGTCATGGGTAATCATGATGATGGCGTTGCCGTTCTTCTCCTGCATCTCCTGCATGAGCTCGATAATCTGAGCCTGGATGGTAACGTCCAGGGCAGTCGTGGGCTCGTCGGCAATCAGAATATCGGGATCGCAGGCAAGGGCCATGGCAATCATGACTCGCTGACGCATACCGCCAGAGAACTGGTGCGGATACTCATTGACGCGCTTCTCGGGCTCGGGGATACCCACGAGGTCCAAAAGCTCGGTGGCACGCTTGAGCGCCTCCTGCTTGGAGTAGCCACGGTGCAGACGAAGACCCTCGCCCACCTGCCTGCCGATCTTATAGACCGGGTTCAAGGAGGTCATAGGATCCTGGAAGATCATCGCGATATCGTTGCCGCGAATGTGCTGCATCTCTTCCTCGGTCATTTCGAGGATGGAGCGGCCGCGATAGCGAACGTCACCGCCCTCGATCTTTCCCGGAGGCATCGAGATGAGGCCCATGATGGTCATGGCGGTCACGGACTTACCGGAGCCGGACTCACCGACGACGCCCAGGGTTTCGCCGCGATCGAGCGTGTAGGAGACACCGTCGACAGCGCGAACAACGCCATCCTCGGTGTGGAAATACATCTTAAGGTCATCGACCTCGAGCAGATGCTGGCCCTCAGGAACCGGCTGGTCCTTCAGGTCCACATAGTTCTTGTTCTTCTTCATCCTTATGCGTCCTTCATCTTGACGTCGAGGGCGTCGCGCAGACCGTCACCCAGCAGGGTGAAGGCGAGCACCGTCGAGAGAATTGCCAGACCGGGCATGATCATCATCCAGGGAGCGGTCAGAAGATACTGCTGACCGTCCTGAATCATGGAGCCCCACGAAGGCGTAGGCGGAATAACGCCCATGCCGAGGAAGGACAGAGCGGACTCGGTCAGAATGGCGCCACCAATGTTCATGGTCGCGTAGACCACGATGGAGGCGACGGAGTTCGGGAAGATGTGACGCACGACGATACGAGCATCAGATGCACCCATCGCGCGCGCTGCATCAACATAGTCGTTTTCCTTGACCGTCAAGATTGCAGAGCGGAAGACGCGCGCAATCGAAGGCCAGCCAAGAATGCCGATGGCGATAAAGACGTTCTGAAGACCACGGCCGATAACGGCGATCATGGCGACAACGAACAGCACGTACGGGAACGCCAGGAAGATGTCCGCACAGCGCATGATGATCGTATCCCAAATGCCGCCGTAGAAACCGGCCAGGGCGCCCATGACCAGGCCGATCAATGTGGAGATGGCGGTGGCCATGATACCGACAGAAAGCGAAACGCGTGCACCGTAGATAACGCGGACGAGAATGTCGCGACCGAGGGCATCGGTGCCAAACGGGTGCTCGGCACACGGAGCCAGTAGCGATGTCTCGGCCATGGTGGTCGAATCGGAAGCCGTCGGCGAACCGAGCCAGGGCTTAGCCCACAGATCTGCGGTCAGGGCAACCACAACGACGATGATGATCCAGCAGACACCGATAACGGCGAGCTTGTTCTTACGAAGACGCTTAAAAGCGTCGCCCCACAGCGTGCGGGACTTGGCGGGAGCAGATGCAACCTTGGTGGCGGTAGCCTGCTCCTGAGACTGAGAATCAGTTTCCTGCATGAGACGTACCTCCCTTAGGCCTTATCCGACGGACCGCCAAGGCGGATGCGCGGGTCGAGGAATGCGTAGCTGATGTCGACGAGCAGGTTGATCACCATGACGACGACGACGATGAGCGTAACGCCGCCCATAACGATGGGCCAGTCACGCATGCTAATGGCGCGATAGACCTCATAGCCGATACCGGGCCAGTTAAAGACCGTCTCGGTCAGGATGGCGCCCGAAAGCATGCCGCCAAAGTCGACACCAATATAGGTAACGACGGGGATGAGTGCATTCTTAAGCGCATGCTTAATGATGATCGCACGATTGGAGAGACCCTTGGCCTTTGCCGTACGGATGTAATCCTGGTTCATGACGTCAAGCAGCTGCGAGCGCATGATGCGCGCAGCATAAGCGGTCGAAACCGAAGCCAGCGTAATGGTCGGAAGCACATAGTGCATCCAATCCTGATACTGAGAGCTGGAACCGCCGGCACCCGAGATCGGCATGGAGATTGCACCGCCCGTGGCGTCCTTGAGGATGACGCCAAAGAACAGCTGCAGCAACATACCGAGCCAGAAGGCCGGGACCGCAACGAGGATCGACGTGGTGAGCGTTACCAAAATATCCCAGAAGGAATAACGCTTTACCGCCGAAATGATACCCGCACCGATACCCATAATTGCCTCGAGCACGATGGCGCACGCGGCAAGTTTGACCGTATACGGATACTTCTGGGCAAAGATATCCGTAACCGGCAGCTTGCGCTGATACGAATTGCCCAGATCGCCATGAAGCAGACCGTTCATGTAATACAAGTAACGGTCCACGAGCGACGTTTGAACGGGGTCGCCGTTCTCGTCAAGGATCGCGTTGCCGTCCTCGTCCGTCTGGACCAGGTGATAGCGAACGCGAAGCTGAAGCTCCACCTCGGGGGACAGAGCCTTGTCTCCACCGATCAGCTTGATCGGATCTCCCGGCACGATATTCTGGAGGGCGAACAGAATCAGCGTAACGCCCAAAAACACCGGGATGAACTGAAGCACACGTTTAACGATGTACTTACCCATACCACTCCCCTATCTAGGGATTAACCTAAATGGGATGCCGATCGCCAGACCGGCATCCCAAAATTACCATAAGCCAGTTTACCCCAGGTTAGGGAGAACTGTATGTTTCCCATGAGGTCTACGTAAATACTTGACCCTCACGGAAGCTGCAAACTCTTAGGCGAGCTCAGCGGTACCCAGATCGGCGTGCTTCTGCGGATCGACATAGAGGTGCTTGATGCGATCGGAGCCGGCGACAGTGTGCGTGTAGAACATAATCGGGATGACCGGGCAGTCGGCAGCGACCATTGCGTCGGCCTCCTGCATCTTGGCGACGCGCTCCTCATCGTCAACAATAGTACGAGCCTCGTCGACCTTGGCGTCGAACTCGGGGTTGCTGTAACCAGAGCGGTTGTCGCCACCGAGGGAGTCGGAGTGGAACAGCGGATACAGGAAGTTGTCCATGATCGGGTAGTCGGCAATCCAGCCCAGACGACCGAACTGATAGTTAAAGTTCTGATACTGCTCGAGCAGGGCAGACCACTCGGGGGTATCGGAGACAGCGGTAACACCAACCTTGGCGAGGTCGCCGATGATGGACTCCATGATCTCCTTGTGACCGCCGTCCTGGTTGTAGGAAAGGGTCACGCTAATGCCACGATCGCCGTTAGCGCCAGCGGGAGCAACCTTGTCGAGGTACTCGTTAGCCTTGTCGACATCGTAGGCGCAGAACTCCCATGCGCCCTCCTTGTAGCCATCGATGCCCGGAGGAACAATGCCGTCGGCAGGGGTACGGGTACCCTTGAAGATGGTCTTGCAGATGGCCTCACGGTTGATGGCCAGGGAGATACCCCTACGCAGGTCGGCGTTGTTGAACGGCTCGGCCGTGGTGTTGCAGGTCAGATAGTACGTGGAAGGCTCGGCGCCGAGCAGCATGCGCTCGCCGTCTCCCATGGTGTAGCCGTCCTTGGACACGCCGCGATCCTTCTTGGCGGCATCAATCTGAGCGACGGGAACGTCGCAGACATCGAGGTTACCCGCCTGGAACTCCTTGTAAGCGGTCTCCATGTCCTTGATGACCTGGAAGTGGATGCCATCGATCTTGGCCTTGTCGCCATAGTAATCGTCGAACTTCTTGACGTTGATCTCCTGGCCATCCTCCCACTTGCCGTCCATCATGAACGGGCCGTTACCGACCGGGGCAAGGTAGAAGCTCTTGACATCGGACTCGGCGCACTCGGGAACCGGGGCCAGAGCCGGGTGAGAGGCGACGAAGGGGAAGTCGGCGTAAGCGGAAGCCAGCTTGACGACGAGGGTCTCATCGTCGGGGCAGGTAACACCGCTGAGCTCGGTAGCGTTACCGGCAAGCAGATCGTCATAGCCCTCGACCATGGAGAGGTGATAGGAGACCTCGGAAGGGCCGTACTCGGTAGCGACAGCCGACTTGGTGTTGACCAGACGCTCCCAACCGAGCTTGAAGGACTTGGAGGTAACGTCGTCACCGTTGTGGAACTTGGCCTTCTTGATCTTGAAGGTAAACTCGGTGGCGTCGTCGTTGGACTCAAAGGACTCGCAAGCCAGCGGAACAATCTCGCCCTTCTCGGCGTCGTAAGAGGTCAGAGCATCAAAGAGCTGGTACTCGACCTGAGTGCCCTGGTCCTCCTGGACATTGTAGGGGTCGATGCAGACCGGGTTGTTGATGTAGAAGTTCAGCTTCGAACCGGACTCAGAACCGGAAGCGTCGCCGCCCTTCTTGCCGCATGCGGCAAGAAAAGCCATGGAGCTCGCAGCAAGGGTACCGCCGACAAAGGCGCGACGACCCATAACGGGCTGGTGGAACATAGAATCAGCCATGCCATCCTCCTTATGAGATAGGACAAAGAAATGTTCAGTCGGACACATGTCGAGACAATCCGATCCGAACCATCAAAACGCCGCCCGTTGCTATGGCTGGTTATGCACAACGAACCAACGTTTCGCAATACAGTAGCGCATTTTATGCACGATTTGGGGCTAATTCCGGTCAACGGTCGAGAATTTCTTTAGTTGGGCGAAGTATGTGGGGATATTTTGGCTCTGTTACAAATATGTAAACAAAAAGGGTCCCGCACTTGCGGAACCCTTTTCAAGTATTTATGTGGCTCGTGCTTAGTAGCCGACGATACCCTGCGGGAAGAAGAACATGCACAGGACGACACACACGGCAAAAACGACGGCCATAATTACCGTCAGGCGATCGAGGTTCTGCTCCATGACGCCCGTGGCAGAGCTGGAGTTATACAGCGAGCTAGCGATCATATCCGAAACGCCGGTGCCCTTACCAGAGTGCATCAGGACGAGAATCGTCAGCGCCACGGCAGAGACAGCCCAAACGACAAACAGAAGAATCTGAAACGGACCCATAGATAAGCTCCTTAATAGAACAATTCAAACTCCAGTACTGTACCACAACCCCCAGCACTCCCCCATCAGCCATTTGGTGACGAGGTAGAAATAGCGCAAAAAAGAGGGTTGTCCGGTTGTGGACAACCCCCTTACTAGAAAACGGTATTTGTTTTCTATTAGGCCTCGGTGGCGAGTACGCGACCCGTCATCTCGGCGGAAGGCTCAATACCAGCCATGGTGAGCATAGTCGGAGCGATATCGGAGAGACGGCCGTCCTCGATACCGGTAAGCTGTGCCTTCTCATCAACGATGATGAACGGCACGCGGTTGGTGGTGTGAGCCGTGAACGGATGCTTGGAACCGTCGGAAGCGACGTCAAACATGTGATCGGCGTTGCCGTGATCGGCGGTAATCAGCGCAAAGCCGCCCTTAGCGAGAATCGCCGGGACAACCTTGGACAGGGCATCGTCAACAGCCTCGACGGCCTTAACGGCAGCGTCGAAGACACCGGTGTGACCAACCATGTCGCAGTTTGCGAAGTTCACGATGTAGAAATCAGCGCGATCCTCGTTGATGGCGGCGACAAGCTTCTCGGTAACCTCGGGAGCGCTCATCTCAGGTTGCAGGTCGTAGGTAGCGACCTTGGGAGAAGCGACGAGCACGCGCTCCTCGCCCTCCTTGGGCTCCTCGATGCCGCCGTTGAGGAAGAACGTCACGTGGGCGTACTTCTCGGTCTCGGCGGTGTGCAGCTGCTTCAGGCCATTGGCGGCGATAACGTCGGCCAGAACGTTCTCGGGGAACGTCTTGGGGAAGGCGACCTCGACGTCAAACGTCGGGTCGTACTCGGTCATCGTCACAAAGTGCGAAAGCTTGATCTGCTCGCGCTCAAAGCCGTCGAACTCCTTGTCCGTGAACACGCGAGTCATCTGACGAGCGCGGTCGGGACGGAAGTTGAAGAAGATGGCCGCGTCGCCCTCGTGGATGCCCTCGTTGTGGGCAGCGAAGGGCTCGACGAACTCGTCGCCGCGCGGATCCTTCTCGTAGTAGGCCTTGATACCGGCAACAGGGTCGGTATCGGCATCGGATGCGTTGACCATGACGTCGTAGGCGCGCTGGATGCGCTCCCAACGGTTGTCGCGGTCCATGGCCCAATAACGGCCCGAGACGGTGGCAACGCGAGCGTCGCAACCGGTCTCCTCGGAGATCTTAGCCAGGAAGGCGCAGAACTCACTCATGTAACCGGCACCGGACTGCGGGTCAACGTCGCGACCATCCATGAAGGCGTGGACGCGAACGGTCTTGACACCGTGCTCGGCAGCCATCTTGACCAGAGCCTCGACGTGGCTCATATGAGAATGAACACCGCCAGGGCTCATAAGGCCCATGAGGTGGAGAGTCTTGCCGTCAGCCTTGACATCGTCCATAGCCTTGACGAAGACCTCGTTCTTGGCGATGGAGCCGTCCTTGATGGCATTGTTGATGCGCGAAAGCTCCTGGAACACGATGCGGCCGGCACCGATGTTGAGGTGACCCACCTCGGAGTTGCCCATCTGGCCATCGGGAAGACCCACGTCCTCGCCCGAAGCACCGAGCGTGGTGTGGGGGTACTTCTCGTACAGGCTATCGAGGAAGGGCGTCTTGGCAGCGGCGACGGCGTTCTCGCCATCGGCCGGAGCCAGGCCGCAACCATCCATGATGATCAGGAGTGCAGGAAGATGACGCTGTGCCATATGTCCTACTCGCCTGCCTTGACGACCATAGAGGCGAAGTCGGCAGCCTTGAGCGAAGCGCCGCCCACGAGGGCGCCGTCAACGTCGGGCTTGGCGACGAGCTCGGCAATGTTGCCGGGCTTAGCGGAGCCACCGTACAGGACACGGATGCCGTCGGCGAGCTCCTCACCGAACATCTCCTTGAGGGTCTCACGGATAGCGCCGCAGACCTCCTGAGCGTCCTCGGCGGTAGCAGTCTTGCCGGTGCCGATGGCCCAGATGGGCTCGTAGGCGACGACGACCTGCTTGGGGCAAGTGATCTCGAGACCCTCGAGACCAGCCTTGACCTGGTTCACGACGTGCTCGACATAGGTGCCGGCCTCGCGGACCTCAAGGGACTCGCCGCAGCAGAAGACAGGAACAAGACCGGCGGCAACGAGGGCCTTGGCCTTCTTGTTCTGATCCTCGTCGGTCTCGTGGAAGTAATCACGACGCTCGGAGTGACCGATGATGCAGTAGGTGCAGCCAGCGGACTTGAGCATGTCGCAAGAAGACTCACCGGTGAAGGCACCCTTGGCCTCCCAGTACACGTTCTGTGCACCGAGGGCGATGGGGGCAGCCTGAATACGGTCATGAACCGTGGTGATGTCGATGGTCGGAGGGCAGACGAGCACCTCGACGCCAGCCGGAACCTCGGGCAGAGCCTGAGCCAGCTCGTCGGCGAGCTTGGCGGCCTCGGCGACGTCGTTGTTCATCTTCCAGTTACCAGCGATAAGAAGGGTGCGATTAGGCATCGAGAAGCGCCTCCACTCCGGGCAGGGCCTTACCCTCGACGAGCTCCATGGAAGCGCCACCACCGGTAGAGATCCAGCTCATCTTGTCGGCCAGGTTGAACTTGTTGACGGCTGCGACAGAGTCGCCACCACCGATGATCGAGGTGCAATCAGCCTCGGCGACAGCCTCGGCGATAGCCTGGGTGCCGTGAGCGAAGTTATCGAACTCGAAGACGCCCATGGGGCCATTCCAGAACACGGTCTTGGCACCCTTGACAGCCTCGGCGTAGAGCTCCTCGGTCTTGGGGCCGATGTCCATACCCTCACGGTCGTCGGGGATAGCGTCGGAAGCGACAACCTCGGGGACAGCGTCCTCGCCAAAGTGATCAGCAACGCGGTTGTCGATGGGGAGCAGGATCTTGACGCCCTTCTCCTCGGCCTTCTTGAGCATCTCGCCGGCGCGCTCGACCCAGTCCTCTTCCTTGAGGGACTGACCGACGGACAGGCCCTGAGCCAGGAAGAAGGTGTAGGCCATGCCGCCGCCGATGATCAGAGTGTCAGCGGAGTCGATGAGGTGATCGAGAACGCCGATCTTGGAGGAAACCTTGGAACCGCCGACGATAGCGACGAAGGGGCGCTCGGGCTCGGCGAAGATGCCGGTCAGCGTGTCGACCTCCTTCTCGAGCAGGAAGCCAGCGACTGCAGGCAGGTAAGCGGCGGGGCCCACGACGGAACCCTGGGCGCGGTGAGCGGTGCCGAAGGCATCGAGAACGAAGACGTCACCATAGGAAGCGAGCTTCTTGGCGATCTCGGGATCGTTCTTCTTCTCACGCTTATCGAAGCGGACGTTCTCGAGAACGAGGACCTTGCCCGGCTCGACGGCGGCAACGGCCTCGGCGGCCTTCTCGCCATACGTGTCGGCAACAAAGGCAACGTCAAGGCCAGAGAGCTCGGCGAGCTTCTTGGCGACGGGCTCGAGGGAGAGCTCGGGCTGGAAGCCAGTGCCCTCGGGACGGCCGAGGTGGCTCATGAGGATGACGCGAGCGTTGTGCTCAACGAGGTAGTTGATGGTGGGCAGGGCAGCCTTGATGCGGGTGGTGTCGCCAACGACGCCATCCTTGATAGGCACGTTGAAGTCAACGCGGACGAGAACGCGCTTGCCGTCGACATCGATGTCGCGGACGGTCTTCTTGGTAAAGGCCATGTTTGCTTCTACCTTTCGTACGTGTCTGCCTCCCATTACGGCAGACGATTTCCTATAAAAAGGGCGCGACCCTAGGGTGTAAGCCCTATGAGGCCGCGCCCTTCTTTAGACGCTCAACGAGCTATTCGCTAAAAGCCAAATTAAGCAACGAACTTCTCGAAGTACTTGATGGTGCGGACCATCTGGGAGGTGTAGGAGTTCTCGTTGTCGTACCAAGAGGTGACCTGCACCAGGGTCTGGCCGTTGCCGAGGTCGGAGGCCATGGTCTGCGTGGCGTCGAAGATGGAGCCGTGGGTCTCGCCGACGATGTCGCGGGAGACGATCTGGTCCTCGTTGTAGGCGAAGGTATCGGGGATGGTCTCGGCGTAGGCCTTCATGGCAGCGTTGACCTCGTCGACAGTGACCTTCTTGTCAACGACGGCGTAGAGGTTGGTCAGCGAGCCGGTCGGCGTCGGGACGCGCTGGGCGGCACCGATGAGCTTGCCGTTGAGCTCGGGGAGAACCAGGCCGATGGCCTTGGCAGCGCCCGTGGTGTTCGGGACGATGTTCTCGGAGCAGGCGCGGGAGCGACGGAAGTTGCCCTTGCGCTGCGGGCCGTCGAGCGGCATCTGGTCGCCGGTGAAGGCGTGAATGGTGGTCATGATGCCGGACACGATGGGAGCGAAGTCGTTGAGACCCTTGGCCATCGGGGCGAGGCAGTTGGTGGTGCAAGAAGCAGCGGAGATGATGTTGTCCTCAGCGGTCAGCGTCTCATGGTTGACGTTGTACACGATGGTGGGCAGATCGCTGCCGGCCGGAGCGGAGATGACGACCTTCTTGGCGCCAGCGTTGATGTGGGCCTGAGCCTTAGCCTTGCTGGTGTAGAAGCCGGTGCACTCGAGAACGACGTCGACGTCGAGGTCGCCCCAAGGCAGGTTGTTGGCGTCGGCCTCCTTGTAGATCTTGATCTCCTTGCCGTCAACGGTGATGGAATCCTCGCCAGCAACGACCTCGTGATCGCGAGCATAGTTGCCCTGCGTGGAGTCGTACTTCAGCAGGTAAGCGAGCATATCGGGAGAGGTGAGGTCGTTGATAGCGACGATCTCGGAGCCCTCATGACCGAACATCTGACGGAAGGCCAGACGACCGATGCGACCGAAGCCGTTAATAGCAACCTTTACTGCCATTGTGTCTCCTTTCGTAAGGCCCCCGCAAGCTACAGCGCCCGCCGTTGAGGCCCACAAACTAACCACTCGCCTAATATACCTTTTTTTTGACTTGAATTTCACGAGAATGCTCGAAATTGAAAATCAAATTTGCGTTAAAACGCTTTAACGTATAAAACAGCAGTTAAACCACAATAAAAGCTATTGCGTTAAACTACCTGCTTGCTTCAATGAGCTTTTCAAGGCGCAAAACACGGTGATACAAGGCCGACTTCGACAAAGGAGGGTCGGCCATTTCCCCCAAATCTCGCAGTGAGAGATCGGGGTAACGCTCGCGTAAGTCACAAAAAACTGCCAGAGCGTCCGGCAGCGTTTCGCGCAAACCGCGCCGATCAAGCTCATCGATGAGCGCAAGCTGATGTTGGGCGGCACCGGCACTTCTGGTCTGGTTGGCAAGCTCTGCGTTCACGCGACGATTCACGTCGTTCTTCACCAGCTTAACCGCGCGGGCCTCTTCAATCTCGGCAACGCTGCGCTTGGCGCCAATCAGCTGTAGCAGACGTTTAATCTCCTCGGCACTCTTGATGTACACGGCATACGAGCCGCGACGCGCATTGACGCGGGCGTGAACTCCAATCTGCTCCAGAAGGTTGCAAAGTCCCTTTGCATACTCCTCGCCCTGAACCGCGATCTCCAAATGAAAATCGCCACGCGGGTCGGCAACAAAGCCACCGGCAATCAGCGCACCGCGAATATAGGCGAGCCTGCAGCAAGGACGGGCGACGATGTGGCGCGGCACGCCCGCAACGAGCCCTCCCCTACGGTCGAGAATGCCCAGCAGCACCAGAGCCTTATCCAAATCGGGCTGATCGGGCAAGGTGATGAGATAGTTTCGCACCTTGTGCAGGACCGACTTACGAACCGTGAATTCGGTCTTGAGCTTAAGGATACGATGCGTCAGCGCAATCATCGTGCGCGCCACAGCACCCGTCTCGGTCGCGACCGTCAAGCGGTACCGTCCCGAGCCCGCCAGCGAAAGCGTGCCGCTCACACGCGTTAGCGCCGCAAGCGTCGACAAATCGCAGTATTCGCATTCTGGTTCGCAGCGCGCAAGCTCGTCACGCACCTCAGCGGTAAACGACATGTAAACCTATGCCTTCGTGTTGGCACGCGACAGGTCACGGTGGGAGATGCTCACATGATACTGAGCACCCTCCAGGTAGCGGGCCGTGGCCTCGGCAATGGCGACGCTACGGTGCTGTCCGCCTGTGCAGCCGATAGCAATGGAAAGCTGCGGCTTGCCCTCTGCGATATAACCCGGCATGACCGTATCGAGCAGCTGGGTCCAGGCCTTCCAGAACTCCTGGGTCTTAGGGTGGTCCAAGACAAAATCGGAGACCTTCTTATCGAGACCGGTCATGGTACGCATCTCGGGATCGTAGAAAGGATTGGGCAAGAAGCGAACATCGATCATGATATCCGCCTCAACGGGCATGCCATGCTTAAAGCCAAACGAGAACACGTGGACGTCCATAAGCTGCTGGTCGGACAGCTCGGAAAAAGCCATGCGAAGCTTGTTACGTAAGGCAGAAGTGCGCAAGCGGCTCGTGTCGATAATCATATCCGCTCGATCGCGAACGCCTTTCAGCTGCAGACGTTCACGCTGAATAGCGTCGGCCGTGGTCTCCCCCGGCTTTGCAATGGGATGGCGGCGACGGTTTTCGCTATACCGGCGAATCAGCACCTCGTCAGACGCCTCGAGAAACACGATGTCGCAGCTCATCTCGCGCTCTTCCAGTGCGGCAACAGCATCGAGCAGTTCATCGAATAAGCCCTGGCTACGAAGGTCACAGGTGACGGCAAGGTGCCTGCCCACGCCTGTATTGATGCCAACGAGCTCAGCAAGCTGGGCAATCAGGCGTGGGGGCAGGTTGTCGATACAAAAATAGCCCATGTCCTCAAACACATGCATGGCTTGCGTTCGGCCCGAGCCGGACATTCCGGTGATGATAACGATATCGGGGATACGCTCCGAGCGCTCCGCCGCATCCATGGCATCTCCCTTTTGCATGTGTGCCTCCTAAAATAAGCGCGGGACCCGGCCAGCGGATCCCGCGCGATCAATTGCCTTTATTGAGTATACCGCCCCAAGCGGATACGAGGCCCGTCTTACGCCTCAAGCGCAGCCTTGAACCAACTTGTAATACTCGTAGGGTGCGTAATGGCGGTGCCGACGACAACGGCCCACGCGCCGGCGTCGATTGCAGCGCGAGCCTCTTCGGGCGTATGTACGCGACCCTCGCAAATGATGGGAAGGCCGGGGAATTCCTCGGTCGCCTGACGCAGGAGCGGCAGGTCGGGGCCATCGGCCATGGTGCAGTCGATGGCGGCGACACCGTGAGAAAGCGTGGTGGATACCAGGTCGAAGCCCATGTCGACCGCACGACGAATGTCCTCGATGGTGGCACAGTCGGCCATCAGGAGCACACCCTCCTCGTGCAGCGGGCGGAAGGTATCCTCGACCGTCTTACCATCGGGGCGCGGACGATCGGTGGCGTCGATCGCCACGATATCGGCACCGGCAGCAACGCAGGCGCGAGCGTGACGCAGCGTCGGCGTGATGTAAACGCCCTCGTGCCCATCCTTCCACAGGCCGATAACAGGAATCTCACAGCGGCCCTTAATGGCGGCAATGTCGGCAAGGCCCTGGCAGCGAATGGCGGCGGCGCCGCCAAGCTCGCAAGCGCGGGACATTTGAGCCATGGTCTCGGGCGTACGAAGCGGCTCGCCCATATACGCCTGAACGCTCACGACGAGCTTACCCTTCAGGGATTGAATCAAAGGATCGACGGTCATAAGGCTGTAACCTTTCTCAGAACAGCCTCCCGAGGCATGTCGTCTCGGGAGGCTCCTACAGCAGATACGTTTACTTTAACGAAGCAAGAAGATGCTCAGCAGCACCGATGAGCGGCGCGTCGCCCTCCAGAGAGCCGATGAGAATCGGCGTGTCCTGAAGCGGGTCGAGCGCCTGGCTGGCATAGCCCTCGTGCACCGAGTCCTTCCACGTCTGTGAACGCCAATCGGGACCTTGGTGAATCACGCCGCCCGAAAGCACGATGACCTCAGGGTCCAGGATGTTAGCGAGCGAGCCCAGGCTGGCGCCCAGCGCAAAGCCGGCGTCATGAATGACCTCGGTCGCCTTTGCGTCGCCTGCGCGGCACAGGTCGTTCACGTCACGGCCGACCGAAGGACGGCTGGGGTCGACGCGGCCAAAACGCTCATCGTACATGCGCCCGATTGATGTTCCGGAAGCAACCGACTCCAGATGGCCGGAACGCCCGCAGGCGCAGGGAATGCCGGCGGCAGCCGAGCACTCGATGTGGCCCATATGGCCGGCAGCACCATGGAAGCCCTGCATCACGCGGCCGTTCTCGACATATGCGCCGCCGATGCCCGTACCGATGCCCAAACACAAGACAGAGAACTTGCCCTTGCCGACGCCCCAGTGGGCCTCGCCCAGAGCATGAGCCTGCACGTCGCCTACAACGGCAACGGGAAGGCCGAGGTCCTCGCGCAGACGCGGCCCCAACTGAACGCCGGACCAGCCGGGCATAATCTCATTGGCATACGCGATGGCGCCCGTCTTGGGGTCGACGACACCGGCAGCGCCGATGCCAACTCCGAGGACCTCGACATCGGGATTTGCTTCAAGAGCTGCCTTGATAGACGCCTCAATGCGCTGGAAGACCGCTTCGCCACCCTCCTGGGCCTCGGTGGGAACCTCAGCCTCAAAAACGGGATGGGGCACACCGCCGTCAGCCGGGTACTCCATGATGGCAGTCGCGATCTTAGTTCCGCCGATATCGACAGAGCAGACGTACTTGTTCTCCATGTCGTTCTCCTTCGGAGACAAAAACAACTACAGGAAATGCGCCGTCAGGCTAGCCGTCACAGCGCGGTAAAGGTTTTCCAGGTGCCCGAGATCGCCGAGAAACCGTGTGGCCATTGACCTAATGGGTCATGGCCACACGGTTGAACGGCGAGGTCGGGTGCCTGGGAAAGCTTTAAAGGAGACCGTTGTCCTGGAGGACCTTGCGAATCGCCTCGACGTTTTCACCGGTCATGGCCTTCACCGGGCGCGGCATGGTCGGGCTGTCGAAGATGCCCATGAGGTTCATAGCGGTCTTGAAGGCGCCGACGCCACCGGCATAGCCCTGGACGCCCGAGGTGACATCCCAGATGTGCGAAATCTCATTGAGGCGATCCTGCTCGGCCTTGACGGTAGCCCAGTCACCAGCCTGAGCGGCCTTCCACTGACGAACGTAGCCCTCGGGCTCAACGTTGGCGAGACCCGGGACGGAACCGTCGGCGCCACCGAGATAGGCACCGTCGACGACGACCTCATGGCCGGTAAGGATGCTCATCGGATGACCGTTCTTCTCGTTCTCCTGAATGAGGTAGCGGAACGAGATGTCATCGCCCGAGGAATCCTTGACGCCAGCCAGGACGCCCTCAGCGCCGAGCTTAGCAAGGAGCTTCCAGGGGAGCTTGGTGTGAACGCACACGGGAATGTCATAGGCGAAGATGGGCAGGTCGAGCTCCTCGTGCAGGATGCGGAAATGCTCCTCAACCTCAGTCATGCCCTGCAGGGCATAGAACGGGCAGGTGGCGACGAGCGCATCGGCGCCCAGCTCCTGAGCGACCTTGCCGTGCTCGATCATGCGCTCGGTCTCGGTATCGATGATGCCGACCAAGACGGGCACGCGGTGGTCGACGATGCGGACGGCCTCGGCGATGATCTGGCGACGACGCTCGTCGGTGGAGAAAACGACCTCACCCGAAGAGCCCAAGAAGAACAGGCCATCGACGCCGGCGTCGATCATGCGGTTGATGCTGCGCTCAAAGGAGGCAACGTCGAGCTGGTGGTCTTCGGTATCGGGAACAACGACGGGAGGGATAACGCCGGTGAATTTCTGAGTTGCCACAAGAATCTCCTTAGTTGTCTGGCGGGCGACCCTATGCCACCCACTCTTGTTGGCAGTGTCCAGGCCGTCTAGGCCAAAGAACACGGATAGAACGTTTGGTTAAAGAAGTCGACGACTTCGTTTTCGAACGCATTGATACGCTCGTGAGCGTATTTGGCATAGATGATATGCCTCCGGTCACACTCAAGACCGTTGAATACGGCAAACTGGCCCTTGGGATCGCTCACGGTATCCATGAGCGATGTGCCCATGAGTACTGATCCGCGCACCCGAGACGACAGCGCCTCGAGACCGCCGGGAAGCGGATTGGCAACCGCCGTGCAAGCGAGGCCCCGCTCGTCCAGAGCAGAAACCGCCAGCGCGACACCGCCGCCAAGACCCTCGCCCCATGCAAAGATGCGGTCGGGATCCATGCCATCAAGATTGCGCGCAACCTTCGCCAACGCGCAGCCCCAACGGACGCGCTCGACAAAAGCAGGCGAAGCAATCCCCCGCTGCAGGTCGTCCGCACCAGCAACATCGTCATCCAGCGCGAGGACGGCATACCCCATGGCGGCAAATCTCGTCATGTGATGCCAGCCGCGCACAGGCCGATCGATGTCATGGAACATCAGGCACAGCGGCACGCGCTCAGATACTCGGGCACGACCGACAGGCTCAATCAAACGAGCGTGGACCGCATCGTCACCGAGCTTAAAGGAAACCTCCGAGTAACGGGCGCAGGGGTTAACAAAGTCAATTGCCGTAATGGCCAGGCCTTGAATCTCAAAATTCGAAGCGCATGTCTCTAAATCAGAAACATCTGCTTGGACATCACCGTGCCAGTCCTGATATTCTGCGAGCCTTGACGAAACCGTTCCAGGAATTCCCACGAGCCCGGGGACTATCAGCTCGTCAACATTGCTCTCGCACTTAGACATGAGCCTCCCCTCCCTCACAGAAAAACGGAATGATCAGATCGTCAAAATCCTGAATCTCCTCGTGGCCAAAGCCTTCAAAGAACTCATGACGCTTGTCGCAGGACAGGTTGTTGTACACCGCAAACTGCGTTGCCGGCGGACAGACGATATCGGCCGTGCCCGTGCCAAACAGCACGGGGCACTTGACCATGGGGGCAAAATTCTTGGAATCGAAGTACGCCAGCTTGGCATAGGCCTCGTCAATACGAGTCGAGTCCTCGTCAAACCAGCGAGACCAATAGCGCAGGCCCTCGTAGGCAATGTCGTCGGCATCCAAATCCCAGACCAGGCGGAAATCCGATAAGAAGGGATAGAGGATGGCGGCGCGATTGATAAGCTCGCTGTTAAGCGCGCAGGTTGCAATACCCAAACCGCCGCCCTGAGATGCGCCGTTCACATACACGCGGGTAAGATCGATGCCCTCGAGCTCGCGAACGATACGGCACAGAATGCGGATATCCTGGTGTAGGCGGACATAGTAGAGGTTGGCCGGGTCGCCGTCGATACCGGCGACGATATGGCCCGCGACCGTCGTGCCCTCAAATCCACCAATGTCCTCGGAGGGACCTCCTTGGCCGGGGCAGTCGAGGGCGATGAGTGCCATGCCCATGCCCGCAAACGACGCCTGCTCAAACCAGCTGCGGCTTGCACCCGGATACCCATGGAACTGAAGTACCAATGGCACGGGCTCGTCCGAGACAGGTTTAAGGTACTTGGCGTGCAGGCGAGCGCCGCACATGCCGGTATGCCAGAGATCGAAAAGCTGGCAGGTCACGGCATCGGTGACCGATGCCGCCTCGATCGCATAGTCAAGCCCGACGGCGTCAGCCTCGGCCATGCGATCCTTCCAAAAGAGATCGAAATCTGATGGACGGGGCATGGCGCCTCGATATTCACCAAATTGATGTTGTAGCTCCTGAGCACTTGGCATGGCTCGTGAACCCAACCTTTCGAAATCGCAACGGAGGTGCGCCCGGCAAGGGAACCGGGCGCACGGGAGGGAAAGCGAGGCTACTCGCCGAGCTTGGGATGCAGCAGCGACGGCGCAGCGCCGAGCAGCATCTTGGTGTAGGGGTCCTGAGGGTGCTGGAAGACCTGCTTGGCCTCGCCCTGCTCGACTATCTTGCCGCCATTCATAACGATGATGTCGTCAGAGATATAGCGGACCGTCTGGATGTCATGGCTGATGAACACCATGGCCAGGCCGAGCTCCTTCTTAAGGTCGGTCAGCAGGTTGAGAATCTGCGCGCGGACCGAAACGTCCAGAGCCGAGGTGGGCTCGTCGGCGATGATGGCATCGGGGTTCAGCGACAGGGCACGGGCAATTGCGACGCGCTGGCGCTGGCCGCCCGAAAGCTGGCCGGGAAGAACCTCGGCGGCAGAACTGGGCAGACCGGTGAGCTCCAAGAGTTCCTTGACGCGCTTCTCCTGCTCGGCCTCGGTGCCCAGATTGTGGACGCGCATGGGATCGAGCAGCTGCTCGCGAACGACCATGCGGGGGTTGAGTGCCGTCGCGGGGTTCTGGAACACGACCGAGATGACGCGGCCCATGTGACGACGGTCCTCGGCGGTACGCTTGGTTACGTCCTTGCCCTTAAAGTAGACCTTGCCGCTCGTGGGGGCCTGCAGGCCGCACATGACGTTAGCCGTGGTGGACTTTCCGCAACCGGACTCGCCGACGATGCCGATGGTCTGTCCGGGCATGAGCTTAATCGTTACACCCTGGACGGCGTGAACCAGGTTGGGGTGCAGAATCGAGCCGGTACGGGTCCTAAAGGTGACGTGGACGTCATCAAGGAAGATGATCGGCTCGACGCCGTTGACTGCGGTCTCGCTCATCTACATCACCTCCGCGTGAGGGGTCAAACCATTTGCCTTGAGCACCTCGTCGGGGAGCTCGGAATAGAAGTGCTCGGTGCCGGGCACGCGCTTGAAGACCGGACGGGTATCCAGGCCAATGCGCGGATGGCTCGAGCGGGGCGCGAAGCGATCGCCCTTGGGGAAATCGCGCGGGCTCGGAACGGCGCCGGGCACCTGGTGCAGGCGGCCCGAACCGCTCTCGATGGACAGGACGGAACCCAGAAGGCCGCGGGTGTACTCGTGAATCGGGTTGGTGAGCAGCTCCTTGGTGGGCGCCTGCTCGATAACCTGGCCGGCGTACATAACCGTGATGTTGTGGGCGACCTCGGCGACCAGCGCCAGGTCGTGCGAAACGAAGATCATGGCAAAGCCGAGCTTGGCCTGAAGGTCGTTGAGCAGCTTGATGACCTGCTTCTGGACGGTAACGTCCAGAGCGGTCGTGGGCTCGTCGCAAATGACCAGCTTGGGGTCGCGGGTAAGGGCCATAGCGATCAGAACGCGTTGACGCTGACCACCGGAAAGCTCATGCGGATAGCTCTCGAGCGTACGCTTGGGATCGAGGCCTACGAGCTCCAGGAGCTCCTCGGCGCTGCGGGTGCCGCCGCGCTTGGTGAGCTGCTTCATCTGGGCAGAGATGAGCATAGAGGGGTTGAGCGAGGACAGGGCGTCCTGATAGACCATGGCGATATCGGTACCGCGCAGGCCGAACCACTCCTTCTTGCTCATCTTGAGCAGGTCACGACCCTCCCAGAGGACCTCGCCGGAAAGGTGCTCGTCCTCATCGGTCAGGCCCATGATAGCCAGCGTGGTGATGGACTTACCGCAACCGGACTCGCCTACCAGGCCCATGGTCTGACCAGGACGGACGTCAAAGTTGACATGGTCGACGACGTTGATATCACCGTGATGCTCAAACTGGATGCAGAAGTCACGGACCGAGAGAATCGGTTCGACAGACTCATCGGGCACATGGCGGTCGTTACGCTTGAGCTCGACATCGCGCAGGGCGCCAAGGCGAGCGGAGAGGGACTGAGCCTGCTCCTTGTAGGCACGAACGGGATCGGAGACCAGCAGGTCGGCCTCGCGACGCTTGGAGGAATCGGTCGGATCCAGGGCGGCGGAGGGAGCAGCGGCCATGGCGTCGGTAATGCCCTCGGAGAGGATGTTGAGCGCCAGGCAGGTGATCATGATGGCCAGGCCCGGGAACAGCGCCTGCCACCAACGGCCAGCGAGCACGCCGCCGCGGGCGTCGGCGAGGATGTTGCCCCAGGTAGCGGTGGGCTCCTGGATGCCGGCGCCGATGAAGGTCAGCGAGGCCTCGAAGATGATGGCGTCGGCGACCAGGGTAACGGTGAAGACCATAATCGGAGCGATGCAGTTGCGCAGAACATGCTTGATCAGAATCCACGGAGCCTTGGCGCCGGACACGATGACCGCGCGGACATAGTCCTCACCGTACTCGGACACGATGTTAGCGCGCACGATACGGGCGATCTGCGGGGTGTACATAAAGCCGATCGCAAAGATGATCGACGGCACGGAATTGCCCAGGATGGAAACGAAAACGGCTGCGAGGGCGATACCCGGGATGGACATGATGATGTCCAGGATACGCATGATCGCCTCAGAGATAGACTTGCGCGAAACCGCTGCAAGAGCGCCCACGACCGAGCCGCAGACCAGAGCCATGGCAGTGGCGCCAAAGCCGATAATCAGCGAGTAACGACCACCGTAGAGCATACGCGACAGAATGTCGCGGCCCTTATCGTCGGTACCGAAGATAAATCCGTTGCCGGGAGCCTGGCGAGCCGTAAAGATCTCGACCGGGCTATAGGGGGCAAGCAGGGGCGCCAAAATCGCAGTCAGGGCGACCAGCACCAGAACGACGGCGGCAATCTTAGAAGACAGCGTCATCTTCTTCCAGCCACCGAGCTTGAGCCCCTTGGAGGCAGCCTTCTCGAGCTGCTCGGTTTGCTTCTCTCGAATCTTTACCATAATCTACACCGTCCTGATGCGCGGGTTGATGAGCAGGTAGAGCATGTCAACCACGATGTTGATGATGATGAAGGCAAGAGCAACGACGATAACGACGCCCTGAACCAGGTTCGCCTCGTTGCCCTGAACGCCCTGCAGAATCGCGGTGCCCATGCCGGGGAGGTTGAAGATAACCTCGATGACGACGGCGCCGCCCATGAGGTAGCCGATCTTAAGACCGAGGGTGGTGACCGGGGTGATCAGCGCATTGCGAAGAACGTTGATGCCGACGACGACCTTCTCGGGAACGCCGGCGCCACGAGCCATACGGACATAGTCCTTGTCGAGCTCCTCGACCATGGCGGTACGCACGATACGAGTCATCTGGCCCGTCAGCGGAAATGCCAAGGCGATAGCGGGCATGATCATACGTCCCAGATAGCCAACCGGATTCGTGGTGAAGTGAGGCAGAGCACCCGATGCCGGGAGCACCTTAAGGTAGGAAGAGAACAGCAGAATCAACAGAACGGCAAGCCAGAACGACGGGGTTGCCAAGCCGGCGATGGAAAAGACGCGTATCACTTGGTCCGGCCATTTGTCGCGATACAGTGCCGCGATGACGCCGAGCAAAAACGAAACGACCGCACCGATGGCAAGACCGATGAAGGTCAGCTGCATCGTGACGGGCAGGGCCGTGGAGATGCGCTTGGCAACGGAGTTGCGGGCAGCGCCGTAGGTACCCATGTCGCCATGAATCAAATCGCCCATATAGCGCACGTAGCGCACGGGCCAGGGGTCGTCCAGACCATACTTCTCATGGTACTCGGCAACCGCCTCGGGCGAGGCACCGTCACCCAACGCCGTGTAGGCGGGGTCGGTCTTGGAGAACGACATAAGGAAGAACACCAGGACGGTGACGCCCAATGCCATGATCGGCAGCGCCACAAGACGCCTTCCAATCAAACGTAGCAAGTTGTTCACGTTCTCTCCCCTTTCTTTTGTCGGTAGGACCAACTGGTATATGAGTACGGATACTCATTACAAGACCCGAGCGACATCGTTGCCGCCCGGGTCTTTGTTTCAACTATGAGGATACGGTCCCAACGGCCGACATCCTGCATACAGACTCAAGCGAGTCTTACGCCTTGACGGTCGCAACGCCCCTGAAGGACATGCTCGTCGTGCCGATGCCCTTGAAGCCATCGAGGGCCTCGCCGTTGGGTGCAGTGGACGGATCGTCCCAGGAAGCGGAGACGGTCTTGACGTGGACAACGGGGTACAGAACGGCGTTGTCGGCGATGATGTCGAAGCACTCGTTCCACTTCTTCTGCTGCTCGTCGCCCTCGGCGGCAAGAGCCTCATCCATGAGGCCGTGGAGCTTCTGCCACTCAGCGGAATCCTTCCACGGGCAACGGGTCTGCATCCAGACGTTGTCACCGTACCACCAGTTGAGCAGCAGGTCGGGGTCGGCGCCGAAGCAGGAAGGATCGCCAGGGGCAAGGAGGATATCGTAGGCCTCGCCGCCGTCGATGGCAGCGTAGGTGGCCGGCGAAGTATCGGTCTGGATGGTCACCTCGAAGCCGAGAGCGTCGAGGTCGTTCTTGACCTGGGCAGCCATGCCCTTAATCTGCTCGTTGTCGGTGGTGCGCAGGGTGATGGCACCCGGGGTGATGCCAGACTCTTCGATGAGCTTCTTAGCCTTCTTGGCGTCGGTCTTGTACACCGTGGAAGCCTCATGATAGTTGGTGAAGCTCTTGGGCAGGTAGCAGCTGGCAGCGGTGGCAAGGCCGGCGAAGGTGTTGCTGACCATCTTCTCGGTGTCGAGTGCATACATGACAGCCTGACGGACCTTGACGTTGTTCCAAGGCTCCTTGGCGACGTTGAACATGATGAAGCGGGTGCCGAAACCCTGAACGTTATCGATCTTGCAGCCGGCGCTCTCGAGCTGGTCGACGGCGTCAGCGGTAACGAGCTCCATAACGAGCGTGGAGCCCTCCTGCTGAGCGGTAACGCGAGCGGTGGGGTCGGTCAGGATGCTGTACTGGATCTTCTTATCCTCGGCAGCATACTCACCGTTGTACTCGGGGTTGGGAACCAGGGTGATCTCGGTATCGGAGATAGAGTCGTACATCCAGGGGCCGGAGCCGATCGGCTGCTTGGCGCGATCCTCCTCGGTCTGGGTAGCCGGGGTAACGCGGATGATGGCAAGACGATCCTTGAGCAGAGAGAAGTTGGGGACCTTGGTCTTGACCGTCACGGTGCTGGCGTCCTTAGCCTCGATGGACTCGAAGGGCTGGAAGAACGGAGCGTAGGTAGCGGAAGCGGCGCAAGCGGTGTAGGAAGCGACGACGTCGTCAGCAGTGACCTCTGTACCATCGGAGAACTTGGCGCCCTTGCGGATGGTGACCTCGAAAGTGGTGTCGTCCACAGACTTGGGATCGTCGGTGGCGAGCTCGTTGAAGGTGCTGTAGTCGTGGTAATCGATGCCGTAAAGGCCCTCGACGACATGCCAGTTAGCGCCCAGGCCAACAGCGGAGCCGGTGCTGGCGGGGTCGAAGCTGGACGGAGCGTAAGCGGAACCAGCGGTAATCACGCCGCCGCCACGGTTAGCGGAATCGGTGGAGCTGGCAGCGGAACCCTCGTCGCTGGAGCTGCCACCGCAGCCGGTGAGACCAAGGCCGGCGACAGCAGCGACGCTGCCGGTGAGGCCGAGGAACGAACGCCTGGACATACCCTTGTTGATGATGGCCATGTCTTCTCCTATCAATAGAGAATCTTACCCGGAGGCATCTAGACTTGCCCCCGCGCAACTTGCGGACGATATATACCTTACCTACCGACAAACCCAACTTGGGTGCCGCGCTCGGCGACCGATACGTATATCCGCTTGAACGGTATTTACTACCGTTCACCGAATTCGTTGACAAACGATACTGCAGACAGTATGTATCGGCGAGGTGAGATATCAGTCTTCGTCAACCCGCAGGATAGCAGGGTTATCGCTTGGGTTAGTCAAACGTTTTAGCGTTAATAAAACCCGAAACCAGCAGGCAATCACAGTGAAATAAAAGGTTGAAATTCACCCAATCATATATCAGTTATTTAGGGTTGTTTAGTTTTCAGATCCACTTGTGGAGGCCTTGTCTCGCTCTTCATTCCAGGCAGCAAGAGCCTCATGGACCGATCTTGCGACATCGGCAGGAACGCCTCGAACTTCTGCGATCTCTTTCTCACTCGCCGCGCGCAACCGCTTCATCGAGCCAAAATGGCGCATAATAGCACGTTTTCTAGTGGGTCCCACACCTGGTACATCGTCGAGCACCGAGACCGTCATTGCCTTATCGCGCAGCTCGCGATGGAATGTAATGGCAAAACGGTGCGATTCGTCTCGTACCTGTTTAATCAGATAGAGCGAAGCGGACCCTGTCGGCAGCACGACGGGAGTCTCGTCCCACGGCACGAAAACTTCCTCATCGGCCTTTGCCAAGCCACAAACTGGTATATCGAGGCCAAGCGCCTCAAGTTGCTTAATTGCAGCGGTCAATTGCGGCTTGCCGCCATCGACGACGAGCAAATCGGGACGCGAGCCAAAGCGCTCGTCCGCCATGCGCTCGGGAGCATAGCGACGCCCCAGAACCTCGGACATCGATACGAAGTCGTTCGCCTCGTCCAATTCGGCCTGAATTTTAAAGCGACGATACTGGCCCTTGTCGGCACGGCCGTTGGTAAATACCACCATAGAAGCGACGGTAAAGGTGCCGTGCAACGTCGAGATATCGAAGCACTCGATGCGCAACGGCGGCGCAGGCAGCGCCAGCGCGCTTTCGAGCTCCAGGAGCGCCTGATTGGTGCGATCGTCAGCATACCCCGTGCGCATCATGTAGCGCATGAGGGCATGGCGCGCATTTTTGGAAGCCATATCGAGCAGGCGGTGCTTTTCGCCGCGCTGCGGCCTATGGAGATGGCAAGAGCGTTCGCGCTTGCCCGCAAGCCACTCCCCCAACGCTTCGGCATCCTCAAGCTCGACAGAGAGATTGATCTCGGCTGGAATATCAGCCGTCTCGTCGTAATAGCGCTTAAGAAAGCCCGATTGAAGCTCTTCCTCGTCGACATCCAGGCCTTTATCGAGGATGAACTCACAAGTTCGAACCGTTCGGCCCTCGCGAACGACAAAGACACAGGCGGCAGAGATAGTCTCTTCGCGATAGAAGCCGATGACGTCGATATCGACGCTCGATGGAAAAACGACCTGTTGGCGATCGTCCAGGCCCCTAATGACTTCCAGACGACGCTTGACGCGCGCCGCACGCTCAAAATCGAGCGTCTCGGCTGCCTCCGTCATCTCGGACGTAAGCTCGTCAACGACATCCTTGCGATGGCCCGACAAGAAACGTTCGACACGTTTGACGTTCTTGGCATAGTCGGCAGGGGAAATCGCGCCGACGCATGCGCCCGGCCCGCGCCCGACATGGTAGTCAAAGCAGGGACGCCCGTTTTGCGCGCAAATCATATTGACGATATCTTCTTCGCCCTTGTGGGACTCGACAATACGGCGGCATCGACGCCACTCCGCACAAGAAGCCGAGCAGATCGGGATCACCTTGCGCAGCGTATCAATGGTCTCACGCGCCGCGCGGCTGTCAGTGTAGGGACCAAAATAACGCGTTCCCGGCTTATGACGCTCACGCGTATATTTGATAGCCGGAAACAGGTCGCTCTTGGTGATAGCGATAAAGGGATAGCTCTTGTCGTCCTTAAGGTCCACATTAAAGTACGGATGGTACTGACCGATCAGGTTGCGCTCGAGCACAAGCGCCTCATGCTCGGTTTCGACAACGATGTAATCAAAGCTCGCGACCAATTGCATCATGAGCGGTATTTTTTGGCGCTCGTCCTGCAGCGTCACGTACTGGCGCATACGGGAACGCAAGTTTTTCGCCTTGCCAACGTAGATGACATCGCCCTTGGCATCTTTCCAAAGGTAACATCCAGGCTGCGTGGGAACGCGCGAAACCTGCTCGGCAAGTGTTGGTATGTTGTCGTGGCCGGCCACATTCACCTACTTGCGGCGAAGCAGCGCAGAGACCTCGGGCATCTTAAAGACAATAGCGAGCCCAAAGGTCACGGCAAGCGAAGCCATGCCCGCGATGCATACGTAACCCAACGTAATCAGAATTGACCCGCCGAGCGCACCGACATAGTTCTCGAGCGCCCACAAAACGCCGGCACCCGCTGCGGCACCCAGACCGCCGAGCAAAAGGCCAAAGAAACAGCCATGCAGAATAGATTTAACCTGAAGACCCTGCAGACGACGACGCAGCCACCACAGCGAACAGCCGACCAAAATCACATAGTCGACAACATACGAAAGCGCAATCGCAGGCATGCCGTAGCCCAGCACCACACCAAACAACAGCACCGTACCGGCCTGTCCGATGGCAGAGTAAAGGCAATAACGACCGTAAGGCTTCATGTCGAGCAAGGCCGAGAAGCTCTTCTGCATGAGCACGACCACGCCGTAGAGCGGCAGCGAAAGCGCCAGGTAAATAAGAAACTCCGACACCAACGCCACGCCGGACTCATCGAACTTGCCGGCGCAGTAAATCATATTGAGCGGGCGGGCGAAGACAATCAGATACAACGCGAACGGAATCAGGAAGAAGAGCATCTGGGCAACGCCACTCGAGATGCCAGTGCGAACGCTGTCGTAGTCCTGTTCTTGGGCATCATGCGATAGCTCGGTATAGAGCGCCGTCGAAAGCGAGGCGGCGATCAGCGCATAAGGCAGCGTATACCACAGGCGTGCATACGCAATGACGGAAGGTCCGGTCTCGGGCTGCACCACCAGTGCGGCGGCATTAGTGATGGAGGTCGAGACAAACATGCACACCGTGGCGAGCAGCGTCGGAATGCCCAGCGTAATCGTCTGGCGCAGTGCGGGGTCCTTAAAGTCGATATGGATATGGGGATGCACGCCGTGCTTGCCCAGCGCGGGAATCTGGCACGCCATCTGAACAAAGACGCCAAGGGTCGTTCCCAGCGAAATCAAGATAACGCCAGCATGCTCGCCGAACTGCGCGGAGACGGGATCGAACCCCATAAAGCTGGCGATGACGATCACGTTATTCAAAACGGGGGCAAACGTCGACCAAAAGTAATCGCGATGTGCGTTGAGAACGCCCGAGAACACTGAGCCCAGACCATAAAACAATATCTGGATGGCAAAGAAACGGAACATGAATGCGGCGGTATCCATGCTCCCGCCGTCACCCGATAGGAAAGACTGCGTCCAAATAAAGCCCGGAGCGAACACGGTGCCCAAGACCGAAATGCCGCCCAGCAGCAAGAGCAGGATGCCAAGCAGGTTGCCCACATATTCATTTGAGGCTTCGCGCCCCTGCTCGCGGCGGACGCCCATGTACACCGGCAAAAAGGCGGTAACCAACATACCGCCCATCACGAGCTCGTAGAGCATGTTGGGCAGGTTGTTGGCGACCTGATAGGAAGACGAGAGCAGCGACATGCCGATAGCGGCAGCCATGGCCCACGTGCGGATAAAACCGGTGACACGCGACACAATGGTCAGCACGGTCATAAGCCCAGCAGATCGACCCACCGTGGAATAGTCGGACGAGCCCATATCGTCTACGTCATCCTGAGATTCTATGTGCGACTCGGGCTGCGGCTCAATCTCATCCTCAGAGGAAAGAGGGACATCCGCCGCAAAGGAATCATCGACTAAGATCGCATTGTCGCCAGACGCGGCATAATCCCCAAACACCGTATCGACTTGCTGCGCGGCAGCACCTCGACCAGAAAACGACAAGGGATCCCAATCGTCATCATCGTCAACCGTCACGCCTTCGACGAGACCAACTGAACCGAGCGGTGACCATTCATCATCAGAAAGCAACGGTTCGCCGTCATCGGGAGCATCCTGCGTTGCAGGGCTAACGGCGGCCGCGCCCTGATGCGAACTTTTCCCTTGTGCGGCCATCAAAAACACCGCAGTCTCATCGGGACGCGGGGCATGAGGCGTATCCAAAGTGCTGGACGTCCGATCCACGCCTGCACGAGCAGCGGCCAAAAACACTGCCGTCTCGTCGGGTCGAGTCGAGGAAAGAGGCGAACGAGAAGGCGCCGGACCGGCGCCGGCGGCACGCAAATACACCGCTGTCTCACCCGGATCGGCGGCAGCCGACCAGGCTTTACGAATCTCATGTTCGACCGAAGCCAACTCAGGCGAAGACGCCGAGGGCGTCGGCCCCTTTGCAAAATGAGCCCCGCGCTTTGATTCTTCCTGCGGCATCGCTCAGTCCTCTCTCGTAATCGGGGCGACCGTGGCCCCGCAAAATGCAACTAAGTCGTCGGGTGCAACCTCAAGCTGGTAGCCGCGCTTGCCTCCCGAGATAAAAATGGTATCCCAAAGGATACATGTCTCATCAATCAGCGTCCGATAGCGCTTTTTCATACCGACAGGACTACAGCCACCGCGCACATAGCCAGTCGCGGCAAGCAAATCCTTCACGTGCATCATGGCGAGAGATTTCTCCCCTGCGGCGCGCGCGGCAGCTTTCAGGTCAAGTTCATCGGCAACGGGAATGCAGCACACAACGTGATCGTTTGACGGCGTGACACAGACCAGAGTTTTGAATCCCTGGCCGGGCTCCTCACCAAGCTGTTCGGAAATCGCAACGCCAAGGCCTGCTGATTCATCGCCATCGTCTTCGTACGTATGGAGAACATAGGGGATGCCGGCGCTTTCCAGCTCACGCATGGCGTTGGTCTTTGGCGTCTTCACGGCCTTCGGCATGGCATATCCTTTCCCTCATATAAGAACGCAATTTTTAAGTATATGTCCATTTGCGCTGCATACGCTATCTCGACAAAGAGAGCGCCACCGAATCGCAAGGAATCGGCGGCGCTCATGTTTCAAAAACACCTATGTATTAGGCATCGAGTTGCGCTTGACGCTCCTTATCGCGTTTGAGCAACGGCGCCAAGAACTTGCCGGTATAGCTCTGCGGGCATGCCGCAACCTGCTCTGGCGTACCCGAGACCACGACAGTTCCGCCACCGTTGCCACCCTCGGGACCCATATCGATCAGGCGGTCGGCGACCTTGATGACATCGAGGTTGTGCTCGATCACCAACACCGTATTGCCCGCATCGACCAGACGCTGCAACACATCAAGTAACTGGCGAACGTCCTCAAAATGAAGACCGGTCGTAGGCTCGTCCAAAATATAGAACGTCTTACCCGTCTGACGGCGATGAAGCTCCTTGGCGAGCTTTACGCGCTGCGCCTCACCACCCGAGAGCGTCGTGGCGGGCTGGCCCAAGCTCACATAACCTAGGCCGACGTCATACAGGGTTTGAAGCTTTCGCTTGATCTGCGGAATATTCCCAAAGAAAGCCAGTGCCTCGGCCACGCTCATGTCAAGTACGTCCGAGATAGTCTTGCCACGATAGGTAACCTCGAGCGTCTCGCGGTTATAGCGCTTGCCGCCGCAAACCTCGCAGGGAACATAAATATCGGGAAGAAAGTGCATCTCGATCTTGATCTGGCCGTCGCCCTTGCACGCCTCGCAGCGTCCGCCGCTCACATTAAAGGAGAAGCGTCCCGGCGAGTAGCCACGCGCCTTCGACTCCGGCGTGCTCGCAAACAGCGCACGCAGATCATCCCACAGGCCAATATAGGTAGCGGGATTCGACCGCGGCGTACGGCCGATTGGCGACTGATCAATATCGATCACCTTATCGATGCACTCGATACCGTCGATTTTTTTGAACGGGCCCACGGGACGCGTAGAGCGATGGATAGCGTTGGTGAGGGCAGGCGCAATCGTATCGGTGACCAAGGAACTCTTTCCCGATCCCGATACGCCGGTTACGACGGTAAGCGTGCCAAACTCAATCTTGGCGGTAACGTTTTTGAGGTTGTTGGCACATGCTCCCGTAATCTTAAGACAGCCACGTCCGGGGTTGCGGCGTTCATTGGGAACTCGAATCATTCGCTTGCCGGTCAGATAGGCACCCGTCATTGATTCGGGGCGCGCCATGATGTCAGCGGGCGTTCCCGCGGCGACCACGTGCCCGCCGTTGACGCCCGCGCCTGGCCCCATATCGATCACATAGTCGGCAGCGCGAATCGTGTCCTCATCGTGTTCAACGACGATAACGGTGTTGCCGATATCGCGCAGGCGCTCGAGTGTCTTAATCAGCCGCTCGTTGTCGCGCTGGTGAAGACCAATCGAAGGCTCGTCCAGAATATAGAGAACGCCCATGAGGCCCGCACCGATCTGCGTAGCCAGGCGAATGCGCTGCGCCTCACCGCCGGAAAGCGTCGCCGAAGCACGATCGAGCGTCAGATAATCAAGGCCGACATCAACCAGAAAACGCAAGCGTTCCAGGATTTCCTTGACGATACGACCGCCGATGAATTGTTGACGCTCGGTGAGCTCAAGGTCCTCAAAAAACTCGAGCGACTCGCGGCACGACAGGCAGCAAACCTCATAAATGGACTTGCCGCCCACGGTGACGGCGAGCATCTCGGGGCGCAGGCGAGCACCATGGCAGCTCGAACACGGCTCCTCGCGAATGTACTTCTCCAGGCGCGCCTTAGTGTTCTCGTTGGTCGTCTCGGTATAGCGCTCGTACAGGATATTGCGCACGCCCGAAAACTTGGTGTCCCACTGGCTGCGACGACCGTCGAGCTTTTGATAGTCCACCGAAATCTTCTTGTCGCCCATGCCATCCAAAAATGCACGGCGCACTCGCGGAGGTAGGTCTTCCCACGGTGTATCCGCGCTCACCTTAAAGTGCTTACAGACCGCGGCGAAGATCTGGGGGTAGTAGTTCGAATTGCCGAACAGGCTTCCAAAGACCCCATCGGCAATCGACTTCGACGGGTCCTCAATCAGCGCCTCGGCATCGACCGTTTTCTTAAAGCCCAGACCATCGCACTCGGGACACGCACCATAGGGCGCGTTGAACGAAAAGTCGCGGGGTTGTAGGTCGTCGATGGAATGCCCGTGCTCCGGGCACGCCAGTGCCAGCGAATACTCCAGCAGCTCGCCCTCGGTTCCCTCGGGAGCGTCGCGGTCGGGCAGCATGTACACATTCACGTTACCGTGCGCCAGTGCCGTCGCCTGCTCAACAGACTCGGCAATACGGCCCAGAGAGTTTTCCCGAATCACGATGCGGTCGACTACGACCTCGATATCGTGCTTGAACTTTTTGTCCAGATCGATGGGGTCGTCGAGCGAGCGTACTTCGCCGTCGACACGCACGCGGCTAAAGCCCTCAGCCCGAAGATCCTCGAACAATTTTGCGTACTCGCCTTTGCGCCCGCGCACCACCGGTGCCAGCACAAACGCACGACGACCCTCTCCCGCTGCCAGGACCTTATCGGCGACCTGGTCGGTGGTCTGGCGCTCGATAACGCGACCGCACTCGGGACAGTGCGGCGTGCCCACGCGTGCAAAAAGCAAGCGAAGGTAGTCATAAATCTCAGTTACAGTACCCACCGTCGAGCGCGGATTCTTGGACGTCGTCTTCTGATCGATCGAGACGGCCGGCGAAAGGCCGTCGATCGAGTCCAGATCGGGCTTGTCCATCTGGCCTAAAAACTGGCGCGCATAACTCGACAGGCTCTCCACGTAGCGGCGCTGACCCTCGGCATAGATCGTGTCAAACGCCAGCGAGCTCTTGCCCGAGCCCGAAAGACCGGTAATGACCACGAGCTCGTCGCGCGGAATGGAAACATCGACATTGCGCAGGTTGTGTTCGCGCGCACCACGGATAACGATAGAAGAATCAGACATGGAAGCTCCTTGCCTCCTATAACCTCAAATCACACTGTCGATGAGTTTAACGCACTCAACGCGCACAGATGTTCGTAATACAAGATTCGCAGACCTTTTGCTTTGCGTGTCGGGTGCTTTGTTTCTCGAAATGCCGTGGAAAGGTTAGAGTAATCTAAAACTGAACTTAATTTGCTGTAACAGAGGAACGTCCATGACCGAAGATATCCCCCTTGAAATCACTTCGAGTGGCATGGCCAATCTGCCCATATTCATCGCCGTCCTTATCGTGGCCGCCGTCGTCGTGCGCGTGTATTTTTCAATCAAACACAACGAAAAACCGCCCATTGCCCGCGTCTTTTGGTGCGCGATGCTCCTCATCCCGCTCGGCATGGTAGCTGCATGGATTACGAATCAATTGCTCGTAAATGAGGACTGTTCCCTATGGGTCCTTTCTTATTCGGCGCTCGGTGCTGCCGCCGTCATACTTCTTGTCGAGCCCTTGATTTCGGGACTTATCGACCAAACCGATCTTGCGACGGGAACGGTTGCCTGTATTTGCCGCGACATCCTTGTCGTCGCCGCTGTTTCAGCGCTCTCGTTCGTTTCACTCGAAATTGCCTGCAACGAAACGTTCTATCGCATTCCCGCCAACTCATTCGGGTTTTCCGTTGGGCTGCTCGCGACGGTTCTGCTCTCCCTTTATTTGCTGGGACAGCGTCATGGAGGCGTCATGGCCCTCGTGCCCGTCGTCTGTTGCACCCTTGGCATTGCCGAGCACTTCGTCATAACGTTTAAAGGCGAGGCCATCCTGCCGAGCGACATTTTGGCATTGGGCACCGCGATGGAAGTAAGTGAGGGATATGAGTTCACCTTCACTGCAGGAATCGTAACCTCACTCGCCCTGCTGGAGATTTCCCTGGGGCTTCTTTCGCTTATCCGACCGCGAAAGCTCCGTACGCCCGCCCATGTCTTCCCCGCAATCGCCGCTAACCTCTGCGCTTTTCTGCTAGTGACCGTTGTGGGGCTCTTGGGCTTTTCCAACATCGACTTGGAGCAGTCGCTGGATTTTGGATTTGACCGTTGGCAGCCCATCACCACGTATGCGTCTCAGGGTTTTATCACTTCGTTCACCGAAATGGTCAACGAGTTGCCCATTGAAAAGCCCGAAGACTATACGCCCGATGAGGCGCAGAGCATCGAGCAGGAGCTCACCGCCGCCTACGACAGCACGTATGGCTCGAGCGAGCAGCGCGCGGCGGCCGTTGCCCAGTTCAATGAAATCAAGCCGACGATTGTTGCCGTCATGAACGAGAGTTTTAGCGACCTTTCGTGCTTCGAGCAGCTCCAGGCGGCCGGGTACACCGGTCCCGCATTCTACAACTCGCTTCCCGACACACTTGTTCGCGGCACCATGCTCGCTTCGGTCACCGGTGGCGGAACGGCGAACTCCGAATTCGAATTTTTGACCGGAGCGACAACGGCCTTTGTCGGATTAGGCAAAATCCCCTATCAGCTGTATCAGATGAATGGCGTCAACAGCCTGGCAAAGGACCTTAAAGAGCTTGGGTATACCACTACCGCTATGCACCCGCAAAACCCCGTCAACTACCATCGAGATAAAATCTATCAGCAGCTGGGTTTTGGAGACTTTCTTTCAATCGGCGATTTCGAAGGTGCGCCCTATTACCATGCCGGCGTATGCGACTACGCCACCTACGACAAGATACTCGACCTGCTCAAAACCGACGAAGCCCCGCAGTTCATCTTTGACGTCACGATGCAAAATCACGGCGGCTACGACTATGGCACCGTTCCCGCCGAAGAGCTGACAAACTATTGGGTCGAGGGAGCCAGCGAGGGCGCCAATAGCGCGCTCAATACCTATCTCACCTGCATCAATGCATCCGACCGGGACCTCGAGTACTTTATCAACGAGCTCCGCAATATCGGCAGACCGGTTGTTCTTGTCTTTTTTGGCGACCATCAGCCGAGCGCCGCAACGACTCTCAACGACGAGCTGTACCCTCAGGAAGATACGGCAAGCCACGCTTTCCGTATCTATCAGTCGACCTATTTCGTCTGGGCTAACTATGAAATCGCCGGCAATACCGAGCTCAACGTCTACGACACCGTCGGGGCAAACGAGATTGCAGCTATTACCCTTAATAAGATCGGCGCCCCGCTCACTGACTATCAAAAGGCCCTGCTTGCAACAAGGTCAGATGTGCCCACCATCAATGTCGCCGGCTATCTTGGTGCCGACGGGCTGCGCTACGACTTGGAATCTGAAGACAGCCCATACGCCTCGACGATCGACAAGCTGCAGCGCATGCAATACCTCGAGTTCGCCAGCAAAGTTCAATAAGCCCGCCCATTCGCTTGGACCCATCGTATTGCAAGCACGCTCGGCCCAAATGCATCGCAAATGACTCCCGCTCGCAAACGAGGGTACAATGACGCTCGTGTCACATCGCGGGGCCCCGGCCCCAACATATACAAAGGAGTCATACATGGGTTGCGAGCACGCACAAGCAGCCGGCGGACAATCAACGCCGTCGCAATTTGAAGAGAATACGCTGTCGGAGGTCAAGCGCGTTATCGCTGTGCTTTCCGGCAAGGGAGGCGTCGGCAAGTCGTTTGTGACGGGCGCCATCGCAACCGAGCTCGCCCGCCGCGGCAACAAGGTTGGCATTCTCGACGCCGACATCACCGGCCCCTCCATCCCCAAAATGTTCGGCATGAGCGGACGCCATGTCCATGCCCTCGGCAACCTCATGCTGCCCGAGATCTCCGAGCACGGCGTCAAGGTCATGAGCTCCAACCTGTTGCTCCAAAACGAAACCGATCCCGTCCTTTGGCGTGGCCCGGTTATCGCGGGCGCCATCAGGCAATTCTGGAGCGAGACCTCGTGGGGCCCCATCGACTACCTGCTGGTCGATATGCCTCCGGGAACGGGTGACGTCGCGCTCACCGTTTTCCAATCGCTGCCCGTCGATGGCATCGTCATCGTCACGAGCCCGCAAGACTTGGTCTCGATGATCGTCGCCAAGGCAGTCAACATGGCCGAGAAGATGAACGTCCCTATTCTGGGCATTGTCGAGAACATGAGCTATATCGAGTGCCCCGACTGCGGCAAGAAGATCGAGGTCTTTGGTAAGAGCAAGCTCCCCGAAGTCGCCGAGCGCTACAACCTCGACATCTTGGGTCAGCTTCCCATCAATCCGTCACTCGCCGAGGCCTGCGATAAGGGTGAAGTCGAGACCGCACTGCCCGATGACATGCTGCCCAAGGCCGTCTCCGCCGTTGAGGCCATCGCCCCGCACAAGACAGACGAGGCCTAAGTGAACGCAAGCGCCTTCTATGACGTCTTGGTGATCGGCGGCGGGGCCTCGGGCCTCGCCGCCGCCATTACGGCGGCGCGTGTCGACAAAAGGGTCTGCGTCGTCGAGCGCGACGCCGCCTGCGGTCTCAAGCTGCTCGCAACCGGAAACGGCCGCTGCAACCTCTCAAACGAATCCATCGACATTCGGCGATATAACCGCCCCGCCTTTGTCGAATCCATCATGGGCCCCCAACCCGAGCAAGATCTCGAGAGTTTTTTCTCCTCGCTGGGCATCATGACGATCCGTGAGGAAGGCCGCCTATACCCGCGCTCCCTTCGCGCCGAGTCGGTTCGCGATGCACTCCTCAATGCATGCGAGCGTTTGGGCATCACCCTACTCTGCGGAACTAACGTCATTGCGGCTCATAAGGCTTCCGAAGGCTGGACGCTTCAGATTGACCGTCCCGCTCATGTACTCAAACCCAAAAAGCACGGCGACCGAAAGACGGAGCTCCGTTCGTTTCGAAAGGCGTTAGCCGATACTCCTCGCACGAGCGATGCCCTGCAGGCAAGGGCCGTGGTTATCGCTACGGGCGGCAACCCCACCGGCATCGCCGAGGTGTTTAGCCTTCCCTTGACGCCCCTGCGCCCCGTCCTGTGCCCCGTATCGGCATCAGTCGTCGGCGACCGGACGGCACTCGGAACTCTGGATGGTCTGCGCGTCCGAGCCCGCTTAACGCTCTCGCGCAGCCACGAAGAGCTCTGGCGAGAAGATGGCGAAGTGCTGTTCCGTGCCTTCGGCATCTCAGGCGTCGCCGCCTTCAATCTCTCTCGCCGTATCAACCAGGGCGACACTGTTCTGATCGACTTCTTTCCAGATTTCTCCAAAGATGAGCTGCTCGATACGCTCGAGCAGCGTGTCAACGTGCTCGGCGATTTTTCGCCCCGAAACTCCCACTGGCTTGACGGCATGCTCGCCCCGCAGCTCTCACACGTCGTCTGTACGGCATTCGAGCGGTGCCATCCCGGCTCGCGCGATGTCATCCACCTGGTCTCAATCCTCAAGCACTTTAAACTGTCCGTCGAAGGGACGGCAGAGGAGCGCTCAGCACAGGTCACGCGTGGCGGCATATCTATCGAGTGCGTCTCGACACCCAATCTTTACGTGAACAGCACCACAGGCGCCCCGCTTTACGTCTGCGGAGAAGCGCTCGACATCGACGCCGATTGCGGAGGCTTTAACCTTGCGTGGGCCTGGATCTCGGGTATTCGCGCTGCAAGCAGCCTGTAGCCGCGCAGTCTATAATCAAAAACGCATTCGGGCCGTCTGGGATACCGGACGGCCTCTTTCTTGCCTCTAAGGAGACCTCGATGATCGAAATCACCCAAGTCAACGCGACGCTCGATGAGGCCGGCGACGAAAACGCCTGCCTTGCTATTGGCAGACGCGCCGTCAAACGAGCCCTGCGATGCGAGGATTCCCAGATTAAAGCCATTGAGCTCCATCGCAAGTCAATCGACGCCCGTAAAAAGCGAGATGTTCATTTTATTTTGAGCTTTCGAGTTGAGCTGACAAGCTCCCGACTCGAACAGGAAGTGGTCGACCGCGTCGCCGAGCGCAACCGCTCGCGCATCCGCATGGTTGACGGCGAGGCTCCTTCATTCCCCAACCCCGTCCCGAATGCACCCAAGGGGCGTCCCGTCGTTGTCGGCGCCGGTTGCGCCGGTCTCTTCGCCGCCCTGACCCTTGCCGAAGCGGGCCTTAAACCCCTGCTCATCGAGCGCGGCGACCCGGCATTTCGCCGCTCACATGCGATCGACCTCTTTCTAAAGGAGCGCATCCTCGACCCCGAGAGCAATATCCAGTTTGGTCTGGGCGGCGCGGGGACCTTCTCGGACGGCAAGCTCAATACGGGAACCAAAAATCCCGCCCATCGCCTTATCCTCGAGACCTTCGTCGAAGCGGGCGCTCCCCGCGATATTCTATGGGATGCAAAACCGCATATTGGCTCCGACATCCTCCCCGCCGTCGTTACCAGCATCTCCCAGCGCATTGAACAGCTCGGAGGAACCGTTCGCTATCGAACGAAACTCGTTGACATTCACACTGACACATCTGGCGCCATTGTCGGTATCGACATCCAGTCGTCCCACGACGCGACAAGCGAGTCAATCAACACAAAGCATCTCATCCTTGCTTGCGGTCATTCTGCCCGCGACGTATTCGAGGTTCTCAAAACCCATGATGTCGCCCTCGCTCAAAAGACGTTTGCCATGGGCGTTCGCATCGAACACCCGCAGTGTGATATCGATCGGGCGCAATATGGCCCCGCGGCGGGTCATCCCGCGCTCGGAGCAGCCCCCTATAAGCTCGTTACCCATCTTCCCAACGGCCGCAGCGTATTCTCATTCTGCATGTGTCCTGGCGGACAGGTTGTCGCAGCCTCTTCAGAGCCCGGCCATCTGTGCGTCAACGGCGCCAGTCTCAACGCCCGCGCCGGCCGCAACGCAAACGCCGCTCTCCTCGTTAACGTCACGCCCGACGATCTCCCCAGCGACGATCCTCTTGCAGGCGTAGAACTCCAGCGCATTTGCGAGCGGGCTGCCTATCGCCTTGGCGGCTCCAACTGGAACGCACCGGCACAGCTCGTCGGCGATTTCCTTGCAGAACGCGCCAGCACGACATGCGGCAAGGTAAAGCCCACCTATCCGCTCGGCGTGACTTGGACAGCAATCGATGAGTCATTGCCGCAACATATCATTGAGTCGCTTCGTCTGGGAATTCCCTTACTCGGCAAAAAACTGCGTGGCTACGACCATCCCGATGCCGTCCTCACCGGTGTTGAGACACGCTCGAGCTCTCCGGTCACCGTTACTCGAGACCGTCAATGCCACGCTATATCGACCCCGGGGCTCTACCCTTGCGGCGAGGGGGCCGGATATGCCGGAGGAATCATGAGCGCAGCTACCGATGGCATCCGTTGCGCCGAAGCCCTGATCGCAGACCTCTAGCGCACGAATTCCAGCACGCAAAAGACACAGGCCCCGAGCTCCACAGGGAACTCGGGGCCTGTTCGCTATTTCTTAAACCGTGCACCCTGGCGTTTTCTGCCCGATGCGAACGTGGAACCCTTGCGGGCCTGCGAACGTAAGCGCTCGATCGTCTCGTCCTCAGACGCACCCTCGAGCATCGCCCGAATCTGAACGACAGCATCGCGCAGGCGCGCCGCCTCCTCAAAGTCCATGGCGGCAGAAGCGTTGCGCATATCCTCTTCCATGGTTTCGACGATCCGCACAAGCTCGTCATGCGGCAGTTCTTCCAACTGCTCCGCAAGTGTCTGCTCGGGTGCCACCGTTTCCGGCACGCCGCCCTCGCCCGACTCATCGGGCGTATAGAATGCGCCATGGCCAAGGGAGTCGCCCTTCGAGCGCCCCTTGGAACCCACAGTCTTTTCGGCCTCGACAATAAAGCTCGAAATGTCGTTAATGGCCTTGCGGACCGTCTTGGGCACAATGCCATGCTCTTCGTTATATGCCATCTGAATCTCGCGACGGCGCTGCGTCTCCTCGATGGCTTCTTTCATCGAATCGGTCACAACGTCTGCATACATGATGACCTCGCCGTCGGCATTACGGGCCGCACGGCCAATCGTCTGAATCAACGAACGGCGATTGCGCAAGAAGCCTTCCTTGTCAGCGTCGAGAATTGCCACCAGCGAGACCTCAGGAAGGTCTAGACCCTCGCGGAGCAGGTTGATGCCAACCAAAACATCGATCTTTCCCTCGCGCAGCGTTCGCAGGATCTCGACACGGTCCATCGTCGCCGTATCGGAGTGCATGTAATTGACCTTAATGCCAGCGTCGAGCAGGTGGTCGGTAAGGTCCTCCGCCATGCGCTTGGTCAGCGTGGTCACCAAGACGCGTTCCTTGCGGGCCACACGTTCGCGAATCTCATCCTCGAGATCATCGATCTGACCGCGAACTGGACGCACGTCAATTTTGGGGTCGAGTAGACCGGTCGGTCGAATGATCTGCTCCACATCGTTTTGACTCACACGCAGCTCATAATCACCTGGCGTTGCCGAAACATAGATGAACTGGGGGATCCTCGCCTCAAACTCATCAAATCGGAGCGGACGGTTATCGAGTGCCGAGGGCAGGCGAAAGCCGTGCTCCACCAAGGTCACCTTACGCGAACGATCGCCCTCATGCATACCGCGGATCTGCGGCACCGTCACATGGCTCTCGTCGATGATGCAGAGCATATCCTTGGGAAAGTAATCAATCAAAGTAAAGGGCGGCTCGCCCGGCTTGCGGCCATCCAAATGGCGCGAATAGTTCTCGATGCCGTTACAAAATCCCATTGTCTCGAGCATCTCAAGATCGTAATCGGTGCGCTGCTGCAGACGCTGCGCCTCGAGCAACTTGTCGGTCGCCTTGAGCTCTGCCACACGCTTCTCGCACTCTTCGCTAATCGATTTCAGAGCCGCCTTGACCTTGGGTTTCTCGGTAACGTAGTGCGATGCCGGCCACACAGGAATAGCCTCGTACTCACGAAGCATCTCGCCGGTGACCTCATCGATTTCGGCGATAAGCTCGACCTCATCGCCAAAGAACTCAAACCGCAACGGATGCTCGGCATAGGGCGGATACACGTCGACGACATCGCCACGCACGCGAAACGTACCGCGCGCCAGGTCATAATCATTGCGATCGTATTGAATATCGATGAGCGCATGGATAAAGTCATCACGCTCGAGCGGCACTTTCTTGTCGACATTCGGCGCCAGCCCCGCATAATCCTCAGGAGAGCCAATACCATAGATACAAGACACCGATGCAACGACGATCACATCACGTCGAGAGAGCAGCGAGGCGGTCGCCTGATGGCGCAGCATCTCGACTTCTTCGTTGATCGAAGAATCCTTCTCGATATAGGTGTCGCTTTGCGGCACATACGCCTCGGGCTGATAGTAATCGTAATACGATACGAAATAGACTACGGAGTTATTGGGGAAAAACTCCTTGAGCTCGCTTGCAAGCTGAGCGGCAAGGGTCTTATTGGGAGCCATGACAAGCGTCGGCTTACCCAAGGCCTCAATGGTTTTGGCCATCGTAAAAGTCTTACCCGAACCAGTCACACCCAGCAAAACCTGATAACGGTCTCCGTCCCTCACGCCCTGCACAAGCGACTCAATGGCCTTGGGCTGGGAACCGGCAGGCTCATAGGGAGAAACGACTTCAAATGGCACCTCAGAGCCCTCAACGCCAAAGCGTTTAAGTTCACCGCCAACGCGCTCTACTTCAAATTCCGCCATGGATACTCCTAACTCATACATCTGCAGTATACGCAGGCGGTGGGCTTAGTCCTATACGAACCGATCGGGATAGAGAGTCTTATAGCGAACCCAGGCATTATTGACGCGGATCAGATAAGCCTGCGTCTCGGGAAAGGTAATCGCGTTGTGAAGCGATGTGTCCTGCTGTGCCCAACCATCCACATTACCCATGCCGGCGTTATATGCGGCAATAGCGCTGTCCGTCGACCCGTTAAAATACGTTAGAAGATACGAAAAATACGCACAGCCAAACTCGATGTTCGTAGCGGGATCGTTAAGGTTGTCGGCTGAATACTCACTACCATCGACAAGACCCAAGGCAATCATATCCTGGGCAGTCTCAGGCATCAGCTGCATCAATCCCCGAGCGCCTTGATTCGACTCAGCCTCGGGATCCCAATTCGATTCAGACTTTATGACAGCACACACCAGATACGGATCAAGATTATGCGAAATGCTCGATTGCTTTACATATGCCTCATAGTCAATCGGATACAAAGGCTTAAAGAAGGCGGCAGGGGCATACGAGTAGACGAGCGAAATAAGGCCGAAGACGAACACAACGACAATTGGCGCCACGCGATACCACGTAAAGAAACGTGTCTTAGGCATCGGCCTCCTCCTTATCCGCTACATCCCCGAAGCCATGGCGCGCAAGCCATGCGTCCAGTTGTTCATAGAGCGAATTATCGCCTGCCGCATTATCGATTACCGTCGTAGCGAGATTGCAAAGCGAAGCCTCATCAGGTTGGCATGCAGAGCGAGCATCAAAATCAGAGGACCCCATACCACGATGAATGGCACGCTCGCGACGAACTGCTAAAGGAGCGCTGATAACCAGAATTTCATCAGCCAGGCCAAAAGCATCCTCAAAACCAGTCGGGGCAGAAACCTCGACAACCGCAAAGGGATAACGGGGGGACGAAACCGTGCAGCAAACCGGATCAAGAATCCTCAGCGACAACTGATCGATAAGGACCGGATGGACAATACCGTTGAGCCGAGCGACGGAATCAGGAGAAACAAAAGCTCGAGAGGCTAAAACGCTGCGACGAACGCCGCCTTCCTCGTCAAGAATGTCCCAGCCAAATTCCTCAGCGAGTGCGCCAACGAGATCAGAACCCGGAACATATAACGATTTTGCGAGATCATCCAAATCAATGAGCATGGCGCCGCGAGACTCAAGATAGCGACAGGCGGTCGACTTACCCGAAGCAATATTGCCCAAGACAAAAACGGTAAACATCAAGTCCTCCCTAACGCCAATGGGAGTTATTATCGCGCAAATACAAAAGAAGGACTCAAAATACAGCCAAACAGTAAGACAAGCTAAACGAAGGCGAGTTCTTGTATTACAGCTCTCTATCAAACGAAAAAAGGGGGAGGCCGCGAGGCCTCCCCCTTCTACATTCCCAATGGCGGCTCGGTGCCGTCCACCGGTCAGCGGCGCCCTGGCCTCCCACGGGCTGACCCCGCAGTACTCTCGGCGCGATGGGGCTTAGCTTCCGGGTTCGGAACGGGACCGGGCGTGCCCCCCATGCTCTGGCCGCTGACCGGTGGGCGGCGCCCACCGTTCTCGGTGTCCGGGTGTCTCCCTCACGTGCCCTGGGGGCCGCATGGCGTATAGGGGAGGTGACTCGGGGGCATCCTCGTGCCCGGACCGCGCATGGGCGCTTGTCCCGCGGGCCGCGAGGTGCGGTTCCGGAAGAGCTCGGGCGATTAGTGCGGCTCGGCTGAGGACGTCGCCGCCCTTGCACCTGCCGTCTATCGACCAGGTAGTCTACCTGGGCCCTTACCGGAAGGAGAACTAATCCCTGGAACGGCTTCCCGCTTAGATGCCTTCAGCGGTTATCCGCGCCGCACGCGGCTACCCGGCCGTGCCGTTGGTCGACAACCGGTTCACCGGAGGTGCGTCCACCCCGGTCCTCTCGTACTGGGGGCAGCCTCCATCGATTCTCCTGCGCCCACGGAGGATAGGGACCGAACTGTCTCACGACGTTCTGAACCCAGCTCGCGTACCGCTTTAAACGGCGAACAGCCGTACCCTTGGGACCTGCTCCAGCCCCAGGATGCGATGAGCCGACATCGAGGTGCCAAACCTTGCCGTCGATGTGGACTCTTGGGCAAGATCAGCCTGTTATCCCCGGAGTACCTTTTATCCGTTGAGCGACGGCCCACCCACTCGGGGCCGCCGGATCACTAGAGCCTGCTTTCGCACCTGCTCGGCTTGTGGGCCTCGCAGTCAAGCCCGCTTGTACTCTTGCATTCAAAAGGACGGTTGCCGACCGTCCCGAGCGGACCTTCGCGCGCCTCCGTTACCCTTTAGGAGGCGACCGCCCCAGTCAAACTGCCCGCCTGGCACGGTCCCCGAGCCGGTTGACGGCCTCGGGTTAGGACGCCGGTCGCGCGAGGGCAGTATTCCAAGGGCGGCTCCCCGGGGGCTGGCGCCTCCGGATCGATGCCTCCTGCCTATCCTCTACACGCGGGACCAGCGGCCAATGCCAAGCTGCAGTGAAGGTTCACGGGGTCTTTCCGTCCTTCCGCGGGTAAGTCGCATCTTCACGACCAGTGCAATTTCACCGGGTCCATGGTCGAGACAGCGCCCAAGTCGTTGCGCCTTTCGTGCAGGTCGGAACTTACCCGACAAGGAATTTCGCTACCTTAGGACCGTTATAGTTACGGCCGCCGTTTACCGGGGCTTGGCTTCGGGGCCTCGCCGATACGGCTAACCCCTCCGCGTGACCTTCCGGCACCGGGCAGGCGTCAGACCCTATACGTCGCCTTGCGGCTTCTGCAGAGTCCTGTGTTTTTGGTAAACAGTCGCTTGGGCCTCTCCACTGCGGCCCGCCTCCGCTCCCGGAGCAAGTCCGTTCACGTACGCGCGGGCACCCCTTCTCCCGAAGTTACGGGGCCATTGTGCCGAGTTCCTTGACCATGGTTGACCCGATCGCCTCGGTATGTTCTACCCACCCACCTGTGTCGGTTTGCGGTACGGGCGCGCACGCGCCTGCCTAGGGGTTTTTCTAGGGACCTCGGGCTCACTCGCTTCGCTCAGTCGCTTCGTCCGGAGCCTCGCCCTCGTGCGGGCCGGATTTCCCTGGTCCGCGGGCCGCGCTCCATCACGGGGACGTCCAGAACCCCGCCGAGCCACCCCCATCCGTCGCCCCGTCGGTCGTAGCGCCGCGTGCGCGGTGCAGGAATGTCTGCCTGCTGCGCGTCGGCTACGCCTACCGGCCTCGCCTTAGCCCCCGACTGACCCTGGGAGGATTAGCCTTGCCCAGGAAACCTCGGGTTCACGGCGGACGAGTTACTCTCTCGTCTCTCGCTACTCATGCCAGCATTCTCACTCCCATGCGCTCCACCGTCGGTCGCCCTCCGGCTTCTCCGCCCATGGGAAGCTCCCCTACCGATTCTATAAATAAAATCCCGCCGCTTCGGTGTCCAGCTTAGCCCCGTGTATTGTCGGCGCATGTCCACTCGACCAGTGAGCTGTTACGCACTCTTTGAATGGATGGCTGCTTCTAAGCCAACATCCTGGTTGTCTGGGCGGACGCACATCCTTTGCCACTCGGCTGGAACTTGGGGACCTTAGCGGGCGGTCCGGGCTGTTTCCCTCTCGAGCACACAGCTTAGCCCACATGCTCTGACTGCCGCGCTCTGGGCCGCCGGCATTCGGAGTTCGGTTGGATTCGGTAGGCGGCGAAGCCCCCTCGTCCATCCGGTGCTCTACCTCCGGCGGTGAACGCGCGACGCTAGCCCTAAAGCTATTTCGGGGAGAACGAGATATCTCCGGGTTTGATTGGCCTTTCACCCCTATCCGCAGGTCATCGCCGCCGTTTTCAACCGACGTGCGTTCGGCCCTCCACGGGGTCTTACCCCCGCTTCAGCCTGCCCACGGATAGCTCACCCGGCTTCGCGTCCGCGGCGCGGGACTCAAGTCGCCCTGTTAAGGCTCGCTTTCGCTCCGGCTCCCTTTCGGTTAACCTCGCCCCGCGCCAGCGACTCGCTGGCTCATTCTACAAAAGGCACGCCGTCACACCATAAAGGTGCTCCGACTGCTCGTGGGCGCACGGTTTCAGGTACTGTTTCACTCCCCTCCCGGGGTGCTTTTCACCTTTCCCTCACGGTACTGGTGCGCTATCGGTCACAGGGTAGTACTCAGGCTTGGATGGTGGTCCACCCAGGTTCGGACCGGGTTTCACGTGCCCGGCCCTACTCAGGGACCGCGTCGCGCCGTCCGGTCTGGGTTCGCGTACGGGGCTGTCACCCGCTGCGGCCGGCCCTCCCATGCCGTTCCGCTCCCCAGCCGGACCTGCGCCCGGGGGCGGCAGCCCCCGGATGCGCGGCCCTGCAACCCCGTCGGCGGAACCCCTGCCGGGTATGCCCGCTCGACGGTTTGGCCATCGGTCCCCTTTCGCTCGCCGCTACTCGGGGAGTCTCGAGATTGATTTCCTCTCCTCCGGGTACTTAGATGTTTCAGTTCCCCGGGTTGTCCTCCCCGCCCCTATGTGTTCGGGGCGGGGATATCCACACTGCTGTGGATGGGTTCGCCCATTCGGAGACCCCCGGGTCGAAGGATGTGTGCTCCTCGCCGGGGATTATCGCAGCTTGCCGCGTCCTTCATCGGCTCCCTGTGCCAAGGCATCCGCCGTGCGCCCGTGGTATCTTGCGGGACCGCATCGGGCCCGCGGGATATCCACGTGTCGCTAACTAATCTAATTAATCGATATCATGAATAGCGCTCGTATGTCGCAATTCGGGTATCTCATACCGCGGCACAGTGTGTTTCACTGTGCTCGCGATCAGATGCTCCTCACTCATATATAAGTGAATTCTTCTTGTTTGGATCGGATGAATGATTGCTATCATTCTGTCTTTAAAATCGCAGAAAAGAATCGAGTCTGGAAGAAGTATCTTCCATCTCTCTCCTATCGCTATGCGGCTCTCAAGGTACGCGGGTGCGACCCCGGGGACCGGGTGCTGCGGGGACGTACCGGGCGACATCTGCCGGACGGGCTCCTGCCCTCTATTCGAGTTAAGTTGATCTCTCTAGAAGATTTATCTCCCTAGAAAGGAGGTGATCCAGCCGCACCTTCCGGTACGGCTACCTTGTTACGACTTCACCCCCCTCACCCTCCACACCTTCGGCGCCTCCCCCCTCTCGGTTGGGCCGGCGACTTCGGGTGCAGACGACTCGGGTGGTGTGACGGGCGGTGTGTACAAGGCCCGGGAACGCATTCACCGCGGCATGCTGATCCGCGATTACTAGCAACTCCGACTTCATGGGGGCGGGTTGCAGCCCCCAATCCGAACTGGGGCCGGCTTTCCGGGATCCGCTCCCCCTCGCGGGGTGGCATCCCTCTGTACCGGCCATTGTAGCACGTGTGCAGCCCAGGGCATAAGGGGCATGATGACTTGACGTCGTCCCCGCCCTCCTCCGCCTTGACGGCGGCGGTCCCGCGTGGGTTCCCGGCATCACCCGATGGCAACACGCGGCGGGGGTTGCGCTCGTTGCGGGACTTAACCCAACATCTCACGACACGAGCTGACGACAGCCATGCACCACCTGTATGGGCTCCTCTCGGCCACGGGGTCTCCCCCGCTTCACCCATATGTCAAGCCCTGGTAAGGTTCTTCGCGTTGCTTCGAATTAAGCCACATGCTCCGCTGCTTGTGCGGGCCCCCGTCAATTCCTTTGAGTTTTAGCCTTGCGGCCGTACTCCCCAGGCGGGACGCTTAATGCGTTGGCTGCGGCACGGGGGGATCGTCCCCCCACACCTAGCGTCCATCGTTTACGGCTGGGACTACCAGGGTATCTAATCCTGTTCGCTCCCCCAGCTTTCGCGCCTCAGCGTCGGTCTCGGCCCAGAGGGCCGCCTTCGCCACCGGTGTTCCACCCGATATCTGCGCATTCCACCGCTACACCGGGTGTTCCACCCTCCCCTACCGGACCCAAGCCGCGGAGGTTCCGGGGGCTTCGGGGGGTTGAGCCCCCCGCTTCGACCCCCGGCCTGCCGGGCCGCCTACGCGCGCTTTACGCCCAATGAATCCGGATAACGCTCGCCCCCTACGTATTACCGCGGCTGCTGGCACGTAGTTAGCCGGGGCTTCTTCTGCAGGTACAGTCTTGACTCTTCCCTGCTGAAAGCGGTTTACGACCCGAAGGCCTCCGTCCCGCACGCGGCGTCGCTGCGTCAGGGTTCCCCCCATTGCGCAAGATTCCCCACTGCTGCCTCCCGTAGGAGTCTGGGCCGTGTCTCAGTCCCAATCTGGCCGGTCGGTCTCTCAACCCGGCTACCCGTTGTCGGCACGGTGGGCCGTCACCCCGCCGTCTACCTGATGGGCCGCGGAGCCATCCCCTCCCGTCGGGGCTTTAGCCCGGGCGCCATGCGGCGCCCGGGGGTATCCGGTATTACCCGTCCTTTCGGGCGGCTATCCCGGGGGAGGGGGCAGGTTCTCCACGTGTTACTCAGCCGTTCGCCACTCGCTTCTGCCCGAAGGCAGGTGCCGTTCGACTTGCATGTGTTAGGCGCGCCGCCAGCGTTCATCCTGAGCCAGGATCGAACTCTCCGTCCAAAATAAATGGGCTTCGAGCCCGTCCGGTCCTCACAACTGTTACGCTGATCGGTTCCGTTCGATTCATATGGTTCTAGTATAGGAAAAGGAATTTCTCGGGGCCGCCTCTCGGCGGCCTTGCGAAAAACAAATCCAAGTTAGACCATTTCAAATGGTTCGATGTCTGCCCGGATGCGACACTGAAGTTAGTGTCCATCCTCGCAGTATCCGGTTCTCAAGGTGCACGCC
>CALAMK010000036.1:0-31872 GCA_937925735.1 uncultured Collinsella sp.
CATTGGAACACGAGGAGGCGCCAGGTTAAACTGAAGGGACTGACCCCGGAGGAGTTCCGGAGCCAGTCCCTTGCGGCGTAGTTCTTATTTAAGCCGTCCAAGTTTTGGGGTGCAGTTCAAGCTCCCAGTAATGGGGGCTTTTTTGTTATGGGCCTCCTGTTGGTGTCACGTGGCTGCTTCGTGCGGGTATCCTAGTGCCAACGTGTGCCTATCAGAGGAGAGACCATGCTGTTGTCCGGTATTATCGCTGCTCTTACGAGCTTTCTACTTCCCATCATCATTTTGTTGCTGCTGCTCCCCAACGCCTGCTATGTCGTTGAACAGCAGCATGCCGTGATCATCGAGCGTCTGGGCAAGTTTAACCGCATCGTCAACGCGGGCTTCCACATGAAGGTGCCCGTGATCGACCGCAAGGCCGCCACGGTGAGTCTGCGCACCATGAAAAACGGTTTTGGCATCGACGTTAAGACCCAGGACAACGTGACCATCGGCCTTGAGGTCTCTGCTCAGTACCACGTGAGCTATGACATGGGCGCCGGCCCGGCAGATTCGGGTATCTACAAGAGCTACTACATGCTGCAGGAGCCCGTCGACCAGATGCGCGATTTCATCACCGATGCCCTGCGCTCTTCCATCCCTGTCTACACGCTCGATGAGGTCTTTGCCAAGAAGGATGACATCGCCAAGGACGTCAACGCTACCGTGTCCGAGCAGATGGCTGCCTACGGCTTCACCCTCGTGTCGACACTCATCACCAAGATCGCGCTGCCGACCGAGGTCGAGAACTCCATGAACGACATCAACGCCGCCCAGCGCAAGCGCGCTGCTGCGCAGGAGCTCGCCGAGGCCGACCGCATCAAGCGCGTCACCGAGGCGACCGCCGAGGCCGAGGCGATGGAAAAGGCGGGCGAGGGCATCGCCAACCAGCGCAAGGCCATCGCGCTGGGCATCAAGGATTCGCTCGAGATCATCCAGGAGACGGGTGTCGGCAACGACGAGGCCAACCAGCTGTTCATGTTTACGCAGTGGTCCGAGATGATGACGGAGTTCGCTCGTACGGGTAAAACCTCGACGGTCGTGCTGCCGAGCGATTTCTCGCAGTCAGCCTCGATGTTCGAGCAGATGCTGACCGCCGGCAAAGTTCAAAACGATTCGAAGGAGTAGACGCGCGTGAAATATACCGTCGTTTGCGTCGGTAAGCTCAAGGAACGCTTTTGGAAGGACGCGTGCGCTGAGTACACCAAGCGCCTAGGTGCCTATGCCAAGGTGGATATCCGCGAGGTGGCCGATATCGACCCGGCTAAGGCGGGCGGCGTGGATGCCGCACGCGACAAGGAGGGGGCAGCGATTCTTGCAGCCCTGCCGCCTCGAGCGCATGTGATCCTGCTTGCCATTGAGGGCAAAGAGCGCTCGAGCGAGGAGCTTTCGGCCCGTCTCGATGACCTCATGCTGCGAGGCAACAGCGACATCGCCTTTGTAATCGGCGGATCGGACGGTGTGAACGATGCCGTGCGCGCCCGCGCCGACGAGATGCTCAGCTTTGGACGCATTACCTTGCCGCATAACCTGGCGCGCGTGGTGCTGCTGGAGCAGGTTTACCGCGCCTGCAAGATCAGCCGTGGCGAGCCGTATCACAAATAGGTCGGCAATACGAAACAATGCCGTGGGACAATAGCCTTCGTTTTGAAGAGCGTGTCTGAGAGGACTATGAGATATGAAGATCGGATTTGTCGGTTTTGGCAATATGGCGAGCGCTATGGCCGATGGCTGGATCGCCGCCGGTGTGGCTGCGAGCGATATGTGCGCCTGCGCGGGCCACTACGACGCCTTGGTTGAGCGTTGTGAGACGCGTGGGATGGTTGCCTGTCGTGATGCGGCGGAGGTTGTCGCTGCATCCGATATCGTGGTTGCTGCGGTCAAGCCATACATGATCGAGAAGGTCTTCGCTCCGCTCAAGGACGCTCTAGCCGACAAGGTTGTCCTTTCGGTCGCCTGGACTTGGGATAGCGTCAAGTGGGAGCAGGTCCTGCCGGGTGTCGCGCATATCTCGACGGTGCCCAACACGCCGGTTTCGGTGGGCGAGGGCGTCATCGCCTGCGAGAAGTCCTCTACGCTCAACGGCGAGCAGCGTGCCGTGGTGCTCGACCTGCTCGGTAAGCTTGGCACTGTCGTCGAGCTCGACACGAGCCGGCTGTTTGTGGGTGGCACCGTGGGTGGTTGCGCCCCGGCATTTGTCGCCATGGCGATTGAGGCCTTGGGCGACGCGGCCGTCAAGCACGGTATCCCGCGCGCCGATGCCTATCGCATTGTGAGCCAGATGGTGCTGGGCACGGCAAAGCTGCAGCTTGCGACTGGTCAGCATCCTGCGGCGATGAAGGATGCCGTATGCTCACCCGGCGGCGCCACCATCAAGGGCGTCGTCGCGCTCGAGGATGCTGGCATGCGCAGCGCCCTGGTCAAGGCCATCGACGCCACCCTCCAGTAAAACCTGCCATTTAGGGACAGGTTTATTTTGGCAGGTTTTTCCTGCGGTTTTGTATCTTGAGCAAAAAGCGCCCCGCAACTGGATCAATTCCAGTGGCGGGGCGCTTGCGTTTGTCCAGATAAAACCGACCAAAATAAGCCTGTCTCTTTTTGGCAGGCTAGTCCCAGAAGCCGTCTTGATCGTCCTCGTCCTTGGGGCCGCGGTCGACATACATCTTATGGGTGCGCTTCTCCATTACAAAGGCAAGAATCGCAAACAGTAGGATGCCGCCGGCGAAAAGGATGGCAAAACCGGTGCGGGTGCCAAACAAAAAGGAAAAAACTGCGTCCATTGGGTGCCTTCTTGCGTAGTTGGGTTGGGTCGTAAACGCTCATAAGTATATACTTGCCCATACATGTACAAGGTTGCAACCTAAATGGAATGTATATCGCCGGAGGATCTAATGCTTGATATCAAGTTTGTTCGCGAGAACCCCGATGCCATCGATACCGCCATGGCCAACCGCCAGACGTCTTGGGATCGAGAGAAGTTCTTCGAGCTCGACGACGAGCGCCGTGCCGTCATCACCGAGGTCGAGGAGCTCCAGGCCACGCGTAATGCCGAGTCCAAGAAGATCGGCGCCCTGATGAAGGAGGGCAAGAAGGACGAGGCCGAGGCCGCCAAGGAGGCCGTGCGCGCCGTCAACGAGAAGATTGACGGTCTGGCCGAGCGCCGCACCGCTCTCGAGCAGGAGCAGTACGACTTTATGGCTCACCTTCCCAACATCCCTTGCGAGGCCACGCCGTACGGCAAGGACGAGGACGAGAACATCGAGCGCCGTCGTTGGGGCACCCCGCGCGAGTTCGACTTCGACTTTAAGCCGCACTGGGACCTGGGCACCGACCTCGACATCCTCGATTTCGAGCGCGGCAACAAGCTCTCCGGTAGCCGCTTTACCGTTCTCGGTGGCGCCGGCGCCCGTCTTGAGCGCGCCCTCATCAACTTCTTCCTTGACACGCACACCAGCCGTGGCTTTAAGGAGTGGTGGCCGCCCATCGTCGTCAAGCGTCAGACCATGTTTGGCACGGGTCAGCTGCCCAAGTTCGAGGACGACGCCTATCACGTCTCGGGCGACAACTTCCTGATCCCCACCGCCGAGGTCGTGCTTACCAACCTGCACGCCGGCGAGGTTCTCGATGCTGATACCCTGCCGCGCCGCTACACCGCCTTCACCCCCTGCTTCCGCGAGGAGGCCGGCTCCGCTGGTCGCGACACCCGCGGTATCATCCGCCAGCACGAGTTCGACAAGGTCGAGATGGTCAAGTTTGCCAAGCCGGAGGAGTCCGACGAGGAGCTCGAGAGCATGACCGCCGAGGCCGAGTTCCTGCTTCAGCAGCTGGGCCTTCCGTATCGCGTGATTAGCCTGTGCACCGGCGACCTGGGCTTCTCTGCCCGTCAGACCTACGACATCGAGGTCTGGCTGCCGAGCTACAACGCCTACAAAGAGATCAGCTCCTGCTCTAACTGCGGCGATTTCCAGGCCCGTCGCGCCAACATCAAGTATCGCGACCCCGAGAACTTCAAGGGCTCGCGCTACCTGCACACCCTCAACGGTTCCGGCCTGCCGGCTGGCCGCACCATGGCCGCCATTCTGGAGAACTACCAGAACGCCGACGGCACCATCACGATCCCCGAGGTTCTGCGTCCCTACATGGGCGGCCTCGAGAAGATCGAGCCGGTCGCGTAAGCTAGCTGCATAGGCGATTTGCGAGGGCGCTCCTTTTAGGGGCGCCCTTTTTGTGTACGGCTATACCATGCCGTGCGGACAGCTCGATAGAAAACACACGAACAAACGTTCTGTATACAGCCATTTACCTGCTATGCTTTTGCTAGCTAAGAGCAAGAGAAAGGGGATGTGATGGAGCTGTTCGACGAGCGGGTTGTTTTGTTCCAGAGCGATGAGGGCGGGGAGCACCTGCTGGTAACGTGCGAGCCGTCGGGTATGGGTGGCTTGGTGGTTCGGCAGACGAGTGAGGGGCCATTGACGCAATGGTGCTATGAGGAGTCGCCGCATGTGGTCGAGACGTTTGTGGCGCATGAGGCGCTTGTTGTCCTTGAGCACTTCTATGGTGTTGGAACTTCTAATCAGGTGGCCCGAATGCTGAGCATCTCGTTTGCTGACTACGACTGTGCCCAACGGGTGCGGTCGCTTCTGGGGGGAGCTCGGTGCTGGGTTCGATGTAGTTGAAAAACCGATTGATCGTATGGGGGACATTGGCGCATGCGGAGCTGCGTGAGGAACATATTCTCCAAAAAGTTTGAGATTGTGCTTGACTCCAACTAACTAAAGTGGTTTTATATGTCTTGCGCTGCGGCGTTACCTCAGCTGGATAGAGGGTCTGACTACGAATCAGAACGTCATAGGTTCGAATCCTATACGCCGCACCAATCGAACTTGAAGCCTCCGGCAACGGGGGCTTTTCTTTTATGGCAACACCGCATGGATTCGAACCTCGGTCGAGGCGCGAGCGTGAAGCGGACGCGGAGCGTCCGTAGCGAGCGGGCGAGCGCGTCGGCAGGCGGGCGAAGCCGGCGCGGATCCGCGCAGCGGATGCGCGGAATCCTATACGCCGCACCAATCGAACTTGAAGCCTCCGGCAACGGGGGCTTTTCTTTTATGGCAACCATGCATGGATTCGAACCTCGGTCGGGGTGTGAACAGCCTAATCACCACTCCGTAAAATTTTTTCAAATTGTCGCTTGACCCATCGGGGGCTCGCGTGCATAATAATCCGTGCGTTGCGGCGTTACCTCAGCTGGATAGAGGGTCTGACTACGAATCAGAACGTCATAGGTTCGAATCCTATACGCCGCACCAATTGACTTTAAAGCTCCCGGCAACGGGGGCTTTTCTTATATGGGAGCATTGCGGAGATTCGAACCTCGGTCGAAGCCGGAGTGGATGCGCGGAATCCTATACGTCGCACCAATAGACTTTAAAGCTCCCAACAACGACTGCTCTTCTATATCGCGAGGCATCGAAGATCGCACCAAGCCCTCCAAATGAGTAAAAACTAAATTCAATAACTTTTTTTGAAAAAATGCTTGACCATTATTCAGTCCATGTGCATAATAATCAACAAGTCGCGGCGTTACCTCAGCTGGATAGAGGGTCTGACTACGAATCAGAACGTCATAGGTTCGAATCCTATACGCCGCACCATTTGAACTTAAAGCCTCCGGCAACGGGGGCTTTTCTTTTACGCCGGCATCCCATGGATTCGAACCTCGGTCGAGGCGCGAGCGTGAAGCGGACGCGGAGCGTCCGTAGCGAGCGGGCGAGCGCGCCGGCAGGCGGGCGAAGCCGGTGCGGATCCGCGAAGCGGATGCGCGGAATCCTATACGCCGCACCAATTGAAATCGAAAGCCTCCGGTAACGGGGGCTTTTCTTTTATGGCGGCATTCGACACCAGAAGCTCGACTGGAATCGTGCGCCGCCGTCCGCGGGAGACTATTTCTTATCGACTCGTGTAAGATTCCGAGTAGGTGTCGCGGCCCATCCGCGACCACTCCTTCTTTCAACGACTGATCAGGGTGATATTTCGTGGCAGAGCGTCCGACATACAAGCTCAGGTTTCTCGACCCCAAAAAGCGTTTTCCATCGATGCCAGAGCAGCCTGCGGGGCGCTCATATGGTGTTGTCTGGAAAGTCTTTGGCGAGGACCCCAAAGAGTCGTGCTATGTCGTCGAATTCGTCGGCAAAACTCACATATCGCTCTTGGGCTACGTGAGCGTGTCGGGCAAGGTTTATAAGGTTGACCGCCCTGTTCGGGAAGTACCGTTGCCCGAGGACCCTGACATGGAGCTGGTCCTTCACGAGTCCGATTCCAGTATTGGCGAGATTATGGTGAGGGAAGCTAACGGTGCAATGCGCGCGTGTGCGCGAACTGCCGGCTCTCCCGAAGGCCCCATGTGCGAGCAGTCCGACCACGAGACATGGAATTCGACCCGCGCCCTTCCTTACGGCGAGTTCATGGCCTCGATGTTCTTGCGCTACGTGATATTTGCCAACTCCGAAAGCGCTCTTGCGAACACGACGGGCGTCGACGGTCTCGATGTAGACATGCAAAACGTTGTCGACAAGATCAAACTCGTAAAGTTGCCCGAGCCGGTCGAGGTGTTTTTGGGCTTTGACACGGCACCGCTCCCCGATGCTATCGAGACGCTGCTTTACCGTGTTGACCATGCCGAGAATCCGAGCGGTATCGAGCGCTATGCCGCCGCTCTTATGAGCGAGATCGACTTGCCCCGCCTGCGCACCATTGCTGCCAAGTCCGAAATGAGCCTAGCGCGCATCGACCGCTCAAAGCTGTTCTATCTCAATTTTGATCGTAGCCTGCTGGACCAGGACGAGATTGACATGCTGCTTGCCATCGAGTGCCGTCTCAACCGCCTCTCCGGCATCCTTGAGCGCATCGGGGCTGGATTGGTCCCCGCGGCATCCTCGCCGAGCCTTGAGGGCTGCGCGCTCTTTGATGCGTGGCATATCGCCAAGACAACCAACGATGTTCCCCGACTGCTCGATACGACCTCGAGCGACAACCCGTGGGGCAAACCCGGAACGGTAACTTGCCAGCCGGGCGGTGAGTGGGATGTGCGTACCCGCTTCGCGCGTATCGTCGAGGCGCTTAACGTGGTCACACGGCTCGACTATACCTATCGGGCAAACGTTGCCGAGGGGATTATGCTCGTTCGGTTTGGGCACTCTGTCGTGGATGCCATGCCACAGCGTGAATACGACGCTCAGGAGGATGTCTGGCGCGAGTTGGACGAGAACGCGCGTGTGATTTGGGCCGCGGAGCACGACGCGCGCGTGGCGCTTACGCTGGCAGCGGCTTGCTTTGCCGCAGGTGCCTGCATTGCGCGCTGCTATGTTCAGATTGCGGCTCCCGACGGCGAGCAGGGCGAGCGCGTCATTGTAACATATTCCTTTGGGCGTGCGGCCTATCTGGCCAATTGCGTGCCTGTCGCCAAGGATCTTGAGAGCATGGATATGGACGATATGCCGTGCAAGCGCATGCTTGAGGCATATGAGTCGGATGCGCCGGATGCGATTGAGCCTGCGGAGGTTCACGTTCGCCCGCGTGACGACCACCGTTCGCTGCCGCCGGCGTTGCGCGACCTGCTGCTTGCCGATACGGCTGATGAGCTCGAGGTCATGGAGATGGACGATGACCCGTATGTGGCGCGCGTCGTTGAGTTGCGCGAGCAGGCAAAAGTTGACCGTGCAAGCGCGTTTGAGGGCTTCTCCCGTCTTGTTGAGGAGCTGGAGGCCAAGTGTGCCGTTGCCGAGCTTTTGGCAACGGGTCCGGTCCAGACGCAGTTTTGCGACAACCAGCTGGTACGCATGGTGCTGCCGGTAATGGAGGAAGACCGCTCCGTTCGTATTTTGCGTGCTCCCGATGCGCTGTACTTTGCCCAGCACGAGATCTGCAGTTATTACGCCGAGCAGGAGGATTTTGAACGGGCATTGCCCGAGGTGCGTCGTCTTTACGATCTGGCTCGCTCGTCCATGCAGTCGCACTTTGCGCTCATCAACGTGCTGGCGCGCCTGGAGCGCTTTGACGAGATTATCGAGGTGGCGCGCCACGGCCTGCGCATTGCCAGTGACCGTTCCGCAATCGGTTATCTGTTCTATCGTCTGGCGTTTGCCTATTGGAACTGCGACCAGCTCGAGCTCGCGTTGGCGTGCTACCGCCTCGTGCCGCGCGGCGAGGAGTCGGGTGGTAGCGCGCTGGAAGAAATGCAGGGCCTTATGAACGAGATGGGCGTCAATGAGCCGCCGACGTTCGAGGATGCGGTTGAGACCATCCGTAAGGCCGGGCTCGAGCTGCCTCCCGTGTCCGCCGTGACCAACCAGCTGGCGGATGCCGCCGTGCAGCTGGTCGATAACGGCTTCTTTTTCCTGGCGCGCGTCTGCATCTTCCAAATGTGGCGCACCATGGGCAACGATGAGCTCGGCTCCCTCAGTCGCTCGCTGGGGTAGGGGCGATATAGAGGGGCCGCACTGCGCTATTTGTATCGGCGCGGGCGGGAGGACCCGGCAGGATCGGTAAGGCATAAAGCCGCCGAGCCTGCTAAAACTGTTAAACTCTGCTAAAGTTGCTAAACTTTGTTAAAGTTGTTAAAACTAGCAGAGGAGGGCAGAATGACGAAAGCTGTTAACCCCTTTAAGCCAACGGCGGGCATGAATCCGCCTGAGCTTATCGGACGGGACACTGTTTTGGATGACTTTGCCGAGGCTCTTGAGAATGGTCCTGGTGCCCCCGATCGACTCATGCGCATCTCGGGCGTCCGAGGCACAGGTAAAACGGTGCTCCTTAATGCATTGGGTGACCTTGCACGCAAAAAAGGATTCGAGGTCGTTGACGTTGCCTCCAATGCTGGTTTTTGCAATAGAATCCTCGAGGCTCTGCAGCGAAACGTTCGTCTTGAATCAATCTCGATTTCCCCATCGATTTTAGGGGTCAGCCTTGGCTCCATGGAGATGTCGAAGTCGGCCTCTCATCTGGGCGAGGCGATGTACGATGCTGCGAAGCGCGGTGGTCTGCTCATTACGCTCGACGAGATCCAGGATGCCTCAACTGAGGAAATGCGCGAGCTAGGCAATGAGATGCAGCTCTTGATTCGCCAAGGAGCGAATGTCGCTTTCGCTTTCGCCGGGCTGCCGACATCGGTAGATGGCGTGGTGGTGGATGATACGTTGACGTTCCTTCAGCGAGCCAAACATGTTGAACTTACTCGGCTTTCCGATTTTGAAGTTGGCGGATCGTTTGAGGATACGATGAGACGAGCGGGCAAGGAGCTCGACAAAGGTGCCGCTGAGCTATTAACAAAAGCTTCGGCAGGCTATCCCTTTATGGTCCAGCTGGTCGGATATTACGCTTGGCAGGTTGCTGCGCGCAGTGGGGCGGAGAGTGTGAGCGAAGAGGCGGCTCGTAAGGGTATCCAGGCGGCTCTTGATAGCTTTAATGCTATGGTGATTGCCCCAGCGCTGCGCAGGGTGTCGGAACGGCAGTTTCAGTATCTCGCGGCGATGGCTCAATGCGAGGGCGGCGATATCGCCAACGGCGATATCGCCAAGAAGATGGGTTTGTCGGCGAACAAAGTTGGGTCATATCGCAAGCGTCTGATCGATGCGGGGTTGATTGAGCCCGCGGGCTATGGCTGTGTTTCGTTTGCAATTCCGTACATGCGCGATTATCTGTTGGAGACCGTTCGAGAGGACTAATAAAGAATGGGCTGTCCGCGCTGTCGCTGGGGCCGTCCTTGTATCTTTGTCTCAATCTGTAACATCTGGAGGGGATTACGGCCTGCAGATGTTACAGATTGAGATGATTGACTGAGACGTTTACTGGTAAAAGAGAGGTAAAAGAGGAAACGCCTCAAAATTCCCCTTGCCCAACTTCGGCTGTTTGGTTACTATAGAACGGCTGTTACGGAGAGCTGACCGAGAGGCCGAAGGTGCTCGCCTGCTAAGCGAGTATGCCCCAAAAGGGCATCTGGGGTTCGAATCCCCAGCTCTCCGCCAGTATGACTTTGAAGAAGGGTCCCATTTGGGGCCCTTTTTTATTATCAAGAATGGCGGCTGGGGATTAGAGTCCGAAAGGGCGTGAACATTAGGCAAACACGGGGCGCTTGAAAACGGGGAGACCCAGGCGTGCTCGTGCACCCCGGTGTGGGGTTCCGAGGGGATGGAGTAGAAATATGGTAAAGGTCGGGCTGCGTAAGCCGAATCTAAAGACATCACTCAAGGCAAGAACGACCGGCAGAGCGAAGCGCGCGGTAAGGCGGGCGATAATCCCCGGCTATGGTAAGAAGGGCATGGGGTGGATCAAAAATCCGAAGAAGGCTGCTTACAATGCCGTATACAGCAGAACGACCGTCGGAGTTGGGGATGTCGCTCGCGCCGTTGCTAAATCAGGCGCTCGGAGCTCGGCGTCAAGGACGTCCTCAATTACTGTTTCATCGCATGAAATTACACCTTTGGCGAAGCCTGAACAGAAATCTCTCACTCGAGAGATTACGTCGGTTGACAGGGCAAACAAGGCGCTTTTGCTATGCTTCCTTCTTGGGTGGTCGGGCGCTCATAGGGCGTATGCACGGATGTGGGGTAGCTTCTTTCTATATCTCTTTACCTTTGGCCTTTTTGGATTTGGTTGGCTGTTTGATATTGTGACACTACTGATGAGACGCTCCGAGCTAAGGCGTCTCGGCGACAGTGATCCGACTCAACAGCAAGCGCCATGTTCCGTTGATTCTACATTCGATCGAAATGTCGCCGACTCCGGAAATTGGGAACAGCGTGGAGATGGGGAGGCTGCGGCTCGGCTAGAGCTTCAACGTAAAAACCGTGCCTATATGGAAGAAAACGGCATCGACGTGGAGATGTTTACCGAGGAAAAGGTCGCGGCGGACGCCTTGCGAACCATTGAGTCGGTATGCCCGTGCATGCTTAGGTTTGACCGAGGCATGAGCGAAGAGGAGCCAAGCATCAGCTTTTGCTCTCCAACAAAGACGGGGAAAATGCCCAAGAATGTCGTCGAGGCCCGCATTTACCATCAGGATGTGAAGCTATTGATGGATTCCCACGGCTTCGAATTGCCGGAGTATGGTGACAGCATCAATGTCATGATTAGTTATCTAGCTGATGGGCGCATAAATAAAGTCGATATCCATGGGTTCCATAATGGCCGCTCCGTTAGTGTCTCCATTCGCAGGCGGAGCGACGATCTTGTTATGACGAGTGCGGGCACCATCGGAGAAACGGGTGCCTGGCAATCGCTGTGTCCTGGGGCAGACCCCTCAGCTGGGGATCTTTTCAGGGCCTTGACCAAGGAGGTCGAAAGGATCTACTAGCATGCCCGGTGGACCCGTTTTCAAGGTCCGAAAAGACACAGCGAAGGTAAACGGCTAGCAATGTCGCTTTGGTGATTCTGACGCATCCCGTTTAAGAGGTATTCAAAAAGAGGCGCCCCGTTGGACGCCTCTCCAATCTCAAATGTAATGTTCCCCCAGCCCTACACCTCGGGCGCCTTGGCGATGGTCTCGCTTTCTGCCGTAAGTGGGCGGTTGTCGATGCGGCGGCCCAAGCGGTCGAGTTTTACAAGGAGCCACTCAATGGGATTCGGCCCCGAGCCTTCTTCGTCGGCAACCAAATCCATGACGGCGATCTTGGTGCCGTCTTGCTTGAGCGTCACGCTACCCACCTTGTCGCCCACATGTACCGTGCCCGAAAGGTCATCATAGGTAACCTTCTCGGTCACCTCTCCGGCAAGCGCAAAGACGGTCGCCTGAGCTGCGGGATCGGCGAGCGTGGCATCGATCGTCTTGTCCGTCCAGTCGGTCTGGCTGATGCGCGCGATGAGCGGATTGCCGTTGGCGGTCTTTTCCTGCGTGTTGGCGATCGCAACCGTCACCTTGTGGTCGTAGTACCAGTTGGCAAGGGCGGCCGTGTCGGCAAAGCGCTGATCGGTGGTGCTGGAGTTCAAGACGACGGTGTAGGTCTCGTCGCCATCGCGGTTGTAGGCTCCCGTAAAGCAATAGCCGGCATCGTCGGTGGTGCCGGTCTTACCGCCGATATTGCCGTCCTGCCCCAGCAGCTCATTGTGCGTATCCATGGAATGCGAATGGTCGGAACCGTCGGCGCCCGTAACCTCAATCCAGGAATCATCGCTCGCCACGATTTCGCGGAACGTGTCGTTCTTCATTGCCTCCTGCATCATCAGGGCTACATCGTGCGCGGTGGAGTGCATGTTACCGGCCCACTCATCAAAGTCCAGACCGTGCGGATTCTCAAAAAGCGTTCCCGTGCAGCCGAGCTCTTGAGCGCGCTCGTTCATGGCCTTTACAAAGGTGGCCACGGCGTCCTTGGTCTTGGGGTCGATCTTTTTGCCCACGTGCTCGGCAAGCGCGATGGCGGCATCGTTGCCCGAGGGGATCATCAGGCCGCGCAGAGCTTGCTCCACGGTGAGCTCGTCGCCTTCGAGCAGGCCGGCGGTCGAGTTGCCTACGGTGGCGGCAGCATTGCTCACCGTGATCTTCTCGTCCATTTTGCAGTTCTCAACGGTCAGGATCGCGGTCATCACCTTGGTAATTGAGGCGATCTTGACCTGCTCGTCGGCACTTCGGGCGTAATAGACGGAACCGTCCTTGCTCATGACGATGGCGTTGGTCGCATCGATATCGGGCAGATTCTCGGCCGTGATGCCGCGGGCGTCGGCGGTCTTGCCGCAAACGATATCAGTCGTAAGCACCTGGGCGTTGGCGATAGACGGCACGCCGGCAGCAAGGGCGAGAGCGCAGGCAATGCCGGCGGTCAGTTGCGCGGAGCGCTTTACAAGAGAACTAAGGGTCTTCACAGATTTCGCTTTCGACGGGATGGTCTCTTTAGAGTTCAAAGTATATCGTTTACCGGCGCGGACAATCAGTGCGCGGGCGCGCGCGGCCCATGTCTGCGCCCGAACGGACGCATAGGTGCTTAAGGTCGACTTAAACGACCGCGCTTGTTGTGTGTGGCGCGCGCTGCCTCGGGCATAATGGAGCGCGAGAGGAGCACGCATGAATGAGCGCATTTTGGTAGTTGATGACGAGAAGGCCATCGCCGACCTGGTCGGTATCTACCTTACAAAAGAGGGCTTTGATGTTCAGATTGCCTATAGCGGGGCCGACGCGGCCAAAGCAATCTTGGAGCAAGAGTTTGATCTGGCGTTGCTCGATGTCATGCTGCCTGATATCGACGGCTTTGAACTGCTGCGCACGATTCGTGCCAGCCACACCTATCCCGTGATTATGCTGACGGCTCGTGATGCCCAGCAGGATAAGATTGAGGGCCTTTCGCTCGGTGCGGACGATTACGTGGTCAAGCCGTTCCGCCCGTTGGAGCTTGTTGCGCGCGTCCACGCCCAGCTTCGCCGCTATACCAGCTACGGTAGCCGAGTGCAGGTGGCTGAGTCTCCGGTCATTCAGCTCGACGGTCTCGAGATCAATCGCGACGCTCGTGCCGTGACAGTGGACGGTGCGCCGGTGCGCCTCACGCCCATCGAGTATTCCATCTTGCTGTATCTGGCCGAGCATCGCGGCAGCGTAGTGCCCGTGGAGGACCTGTTCCGCGCGGTGTGGAACGAGGACTTTATGCCCGGCTCCAACAATACCGTGATGGTGCATATTCGCCACCTGCGCGAAAAGATTGGCGACGATGCCCAAAAACCGCGCTTTATCAAAAACGTCTGGGGCGTCGGCTACATCATCGAATAACGCTTTTCGCTTGTGAGGATCTTGATATGACAAAAGATGATAGACAGGCGTTCGAGGTGCCCGATCGACTCTTTGAATACGTGAGGGCGGTCGTCGACAACCGCGCGCTCGCGACGGTACTGCTCTTTTTGCTGAGCCTGCTGCTGGTCGGTATCGACAACATCGCTGGCATTTTGGCAGTTTTGCTTATCGGGTTTTTGCTGATCGATCGATTCGAAACCGTGCGCCGTTGCGTGGTGATTGGCGGTGCCGCGTGGGTAATCACGCTGGCGATTGGCGCCATGGCGCTTGGCGGCATTGCCGAGCCGGTGTTCTTTGACGCCGGCTTTGTATTCAACATGCTTGGTTTTGTCTTGGCGCTTGCCGTGTGCGTCTTATTCTTTTGTGGCCGAGCACTGTATTACCAAGGCTACGAGCAAGGGGAACAGCATGCCGATCGCGTGCTTGCGGCCCGTATCCAGGACCGCCTGATCGATCATCCTGACGCCTGGGATAACATCGACGGCGACTTCCTGGAGGTCGAGGGTGCGCTCAACCGCGTGCGCGATCGCGAGCGTAAGGTGCAGCAGGCCCTACGCGACGAGTCACATCGCAAGGATGACTTGGTCACATACCTGGCGCATGACTTGCGCACGCCGCTCGCCAGCGTGGTGGGCTACCTCTCCCTGTTGCAGGAGGCCCCCGAGCTGCCAGTCGAGCAGCGCGCGCACTTTACGGGCGTGGCGCTTGACAAGGCACATCGGCTCGACGCACTTGTCGAGGAGTTCTTCGACATTACACGCTTTGATTTCCACGATATTGTGCTTACGCGCGGCTACGTCGACTTGAGCCTGTTGCTGGCGCAGGTCGCCGATGAGTTCTATCCCATTCTCAACGAACAGCATAAGGAAGCACAGATTGATGTGCACGAGGACCTGACGGTGCTTGTGGATGGCGACAAGATGGCGCGCGTGTTCAACAACATCATGAAAAACGCCGTCGCCTATAGTTACGAAGGCTCGACCATTACGATCGAGGCCCGACGCCAAGATGACGGCGGCGTGCGCGTGCGCTTTATTAACCATGGTGACCCGATTCCCGCGGCTAAGCTCAAGGTGATCTTTGAGAAGTTTTATCGCCTGGATGCAGCGCGTGCGACCAATCGCGGCGGTGCTGGGCTGGGCCTCGCCATCGCCAAGGAGATTGTATGCGCGCATGGCGGTGCCATCGCGTGCGAATCGACGCCCGAGCATACCGTCTTTACCATCGAGCTGCCTGCCGCGTAGCGTAGGCGCCCTTACAAACACCTGACAATGCGCTCACGTGCATATGAGCCGCGATTTCTACTATCGATACTGCTGAATTGATATCGATGTGGAGGTATGCGGTATGACGGCTGCTGCGGCTATGGAGCCCACGGAGCTCGAGGAGCTAATGGAGGCGCAAGCCGAGGCTGCGCACGAGCGCGAAGTCGGGGACGCGGCTCGTCCCACGGCGCAGGATCTTGCCGCCTCGTCGACGCGCATCGACGTCGAGGGCCTCGATCTGTTCTATGGCGACCACCACGCGCTCAAGGACGTATCCATCAAGATTCGCGACAAGCAGATCACCTCGTTTATCGGTCCTTCGGGCTGCGGCAAGTCGACGCTGCTGCGTTGCTTTAACCGCATGAACGACGACATCAAGGACTGCCGCATCGAGGGTAAGATCGCGCTCGACGGCCAGGATATCCTGGGCGACTACGACATCTGCCGCCTGCGCCAGCGCGTGGGCATGGTGTTCCAGCGCCCCAACCCGTTTCCCATGAGCATCTACGACAACGTCGCGTATGGTCCACGCGGCATGGGCGTGCGCGACCGCGCCGTTCTGGATGAGTTGGTCGAGGACTCTCTTCGTCGCGCTGCGCTATGGGATGAGGTCAAGGACAAACTCAAGGAGTCGGGGCTGGGCCTTTCGGGCGGGCAGCAGCAGCGTCTGTGCATCGCCCGCGCGCTTGCCGTGCACCCCGATATTCTGCTGATGGACGAGCCCACGAGCGCTCTCGATCCCGTGTCGACGCTGGTGGTTGAGCAGCTGGCCTGCGAGCTCAAAGAGACCTGTACGCTCGTGGTCGTTACGCACAATATGCAGCAGGCGGCGCGCATCTCCGACTCGGTCGCGTTTTTCTTGCTGGGTGAGTTGGTGGAGCACGCACCCACCGCTCAGCTCTTCAAAAATCCCACCGACCCGCGCACGGCGGATTATTTAACGGGACGTTTTGGCTGATACCATCTAGTAAAGGTACCTTTAGGGTTAAGATGCGGTCATGCCGGCCGCAAAGGGGTTCAACATGATCTATTACGTCGAGGACGATGACAACATCAGGGATTTGACGGTCTATGCACTGCGCAAGCAGGGAATCGAGGCCGAAGGCTTTTCGTGCGATGGCGAGTTTAAGGCCGCCGTGGCGCGACGGGTACCCGATGCCGTCCTGCTCGACATCATGCTGCCCGATACCGACGGTTTGGCAATTATGCGTCGCCTGCGCGCCGACCGCCTGACGGCGACGGTGCCCATCATGATGCTCACTGCCAAGGATACCGAGCTCGATAAGGTGATGGCGCTCGATGGCGGTGCCGACGATTATCTGACCAAGCCGTTTTCGCTCATGGAGCTTGCCAGCCGTTGCCGTGCGCTGCTGCGCCGCGGCGGCATGGTCAAACAGGCAAGCGATGTGCTCAGCGTGGGCGATATCGTGCTTTCGCCCAGCCATCGCGAAGTGACCGTTGCCGGCGAGCCGCTCAAACTCACCTTGCGCGAGTTCGATTTGCTCGAATATCTTATGCGCAAGCCCGGCGTGGTCTTTACCCGCGAGTCGCTGCTGCAGAGCGTGTGGGGCTGGGACTTCGATGGCGGCTCGCGTACCGTCGACGTGCACGTGCAGACGCTTCGCCAAAAGCTCGGCGAGCGTGCCGGCGCTATCGAGACGGTGCGCGGCGTGGGCTATCGCCTGGCGGAGCCTTCCGCCGGTAGCGATACTGAAGATGCCGTCGCTGCGGCAGCAGCATCGGAGGAGTAGTCCGTGGTCTTTGCCCCTCAGGGAAAACACACGCTCTCGCATCGCGTGTTTGCGACGATATTTGTCTGCGCTATGTCCGTCATTTTGGCGTTTACGGTGCTGGGCGCGTTCTTCGTGCAAAACACCTTGGCAGATGCCACGAGTGCCAACCTTTCGCAAGAAACCGAGCTTATTGCCGCCGCCTTAAACGAGCAGAAGGAACCCATCGCATTTTTGCGAAGTCTCGATCGCGAGGACCTTCGTATCACGCTGATCAATAAGGATGGATCGGTCGCCTACGACAACGAGGCGTCTCCTTCCACGTTGCCCAACCATGGCGATCGCCCCGAGGTCGTTGAGGCCCTTGAGAGCGGTTCGGGCTCCGCGGAGCGCTCGAGCGCCACGCTCGACGAGATTATGCTATATCGCGCCGTCGCCCTTGATAACGGTCAGGTCGTTCGTTTGGCACAGGCTCAGCCTGGCGTTGCGGCGATTTTGCTCTCGTTGGTGGCGCCGATGCTGCTTATCGCGGTGGCGGGCGCGGTGCTCTCGTTTTTCCTTGCGCGTCGCGAATCCCGTGCCATCATTGCGCCGCTGCAGGAGGTCGATTTGGACCATCCGCGCCGTAGCTATGAACATGCCTACGCCGAGATGGTTCCCATGCTCGAGCGCATTGAGTCGCAGCGCCAGGAGCTTAAACGCCAGATGGCGGTGCTGGCCGATAACGACCGCATGCGTCGTGAGTTCACGGCCAATATCACTCATGAGCTCAAGACCCCGCTTACCGCGATTTCGGGCTACGCCGAGCTTATTGCAAACGGCATGGTTGAGGGCGAGGACGATCTGCGCAACTTTGGCGGTCGCATCTATCGCGAGGCGGGCCGCCTGGCAGCGCTCGTTAACGACATCCTCACGCTTTCCAACTTGGATGAGGCGGAGCGAGCATCCGAGGGCGAGGCAGTGCCTATTGGTTCCACGGAACCCATTGAGCTCTCGCGCGCTATTACGACGGTGGAACAGCGTCTTGAGCAGGTTGCCCGGCAGTCGAATGTGACCATTGGGCACGAGACGAAGCCCGTGGTGATCGAAGGTGTGTCGCGCCTGATCGATGAGCTGATTTATAACCTGGCCAGTAACGCTATTCGCTATAACCAGCCCGGTGGCACGGTTACGCTTCGATGTGGGACCAATGATGAGGGCCATCCGTACCTGACGGTTGCCGATACAGGTATCGGCATCGCGCCCGAGGAGCAGGGCAAGGTGTTCGAGCGCTTCTATCGCGTGGACAAGAGCCGCTCCAAGGCACGTGGCGGAACAGGCTTGGGTCTGGCCATCGTTAAGCATGCCGCCGTGTATCATCATGCTTCGCTCGACCTATCGAGCGAGCTGGGTGTGGGGACTACCATCACGGTGACGTTTCCCGTACAGCAGGACGAATCATTTGCGTAGCAATGCAGCAAACGTGTTGTTTTGACGCCGCACCGGGGTTGCCGATGCGGCGTTATTATTGCGCAACATTGCCGTATGTGCTGTATCTTATGTATAGAGTTCGGACATGGCAGAAAGATGCGATATCATATGAGCAGTTTTGTCGATACGAACTAGGGAAATGAAAGGCAAGCTGCATGACCCTTCTTGAACTGTTCCAGCTGCTTAAAAAGCACCTCAAGCTGGTCATTGCCCTTCCGGTGGTCTGCGCGATCGCCATGGGCGTCGTCTCCTTCGCTATGATGGACAACACCTACACCGCCACGACGAGCATGTACGTTCTCGCCAAGACCGACGATAGCGGTCAGATGAGCTACAACGATCTTTCGGCGAGCCAGATGCTTTCCAACGATATCGCCACGCTGCTCGATAGCGATAGCGTTAAGGGCGGTGCTGCCAAGGATCTGGGTCTCGCCGATCTGGACGACTACAAGATTTCCGTTTCCTCCGAGACCACGACGCGCGTCATCACGCTTTCGGTGACGGGTACCGATGCCGAGGAGACGGCAGAGGTGGCAAGGGCCATGGCCAGCTCGGTGAGTACGGTCGCTCAGAACGTTGGCGCTGCCCAGAGCATCAACGTTATCGATAAGGCTAAGACCCCCGAAGCTCCCAGCGGCCCCAAGCGCGCGCTGTACGTCGCCGTTGCGTTCCTCGCCGGTATCTTTATCGCAGTTGCCTATGTCGTTTTGGCAGACATGCTCAATACCCGCATCCGCGGTGCCGAAGAGGCAGAAGAGCTCCTGGGTATTCCCGTTGTTGGCCGAATTCCGGCTATGAAAGGTGGTAAATAGGCATGGCTAAGGCAAAGAACACCGATAAGCTCGTTGTACAGAATGCCGCCAAGACCCTTCTGGCCAACATCCGCTTTGCGAGCGTGGACGACCCCATTCGCACCATCACCGTTACCTCCTCGATTCCCAACGAGGGCAAGTCTACGGTTGCCATTAACCTTGCTCAGGCAATCGCCACGAGCGGCAAGTCCGTGCTCCTGGTCGAGGCCGATATGCGCAGCAGGTCCCTTTCCGATATGCTCGGCGTTCGTTCGCGCGGCGGACTCTATGCGGTCCTTTCCGAGCAGATTTCCATTGACCAGGCAATTGTCGAGACGGGTCAGAAGAACTTCTACTTTCTCGATGCCGAGCCGCATATTCCCAATCCTGCAGACATCATCGTCTCTCATCGCTTTTCCAAGTTGGTCAAGGCACTGTCTGCTAAGTTCCAGTATGTCATCTTCGATGCTCCTCCGGTCGGCACCTTCATCGATGCTGCCGAGATTGCCAGCCTGACCGACGGCACGCTGTTTGTGGTGCGCGAGGACTTTACCAAGCGCGAAGAGGCACTCAACGCTATCGCCCAGCTTAAGAAGTCCGAGAAGGTCAAGCTCATCGGTACCGTCATGAATTACTGTGAGACCGAGACCAGCGAGTACTACTATTCTTACTACACCAAGGACGGTAAGAAGGTTAAGAAGGGCTCCGCCGATCAGGGCACTTCCAAAAAGGGCATCTTCACCAACCGGGCAAACGTTTAGTTGATTAAGGCCGACCTATGCGTGACATTCATTGCCATATCTTGCCGGGTGTAGACGACGGCGCCGCCGATCTCGATGAGAGCTTGGCGATGCTCGAGGCTGCCAAGCGGGCCGGTGTAACCAGAATCGTTTGCACTCCTCACTGCCGTGATCCCTATTTTGATTACGACAAGATGTGGGATGCCTTTGAGCTGCTGCGTGATAACGCTGACGGTTTTCCGCTCCAGATGGGCTTCGAAGTCAACCACCGAAAGCTCGTTGAGCTGGGCATCGACGCCGCAGAATACCTGCATTTCGATGGCACCAATGAGTTTCTGCTTGAGCTTTCGACGCATGCTGATCCCTATGCGTTTAGAGAGTACGAGAGTACGATTTACGATTTGCAATGCCGCGGCTACCAGGTGATCATCGCTCATCCCGAGCGATATCGCGCTGTTCAAAAGGATGTGAGTGTGGCGGAGCGTCTGGTCGATATGGGCTGCAAGCTGCAAGCTTCGGCGGACTTTATCGCCGGTGGCCGCTTTGGCCGCGAGAAAAAGCCGGCGCAGCGCCTGTTCGATCAGAACCTGTACAGCTTCATCGCGAGCGATGCCCATAACGTGGGTCATTACGACTGCCTGGCGAAGGCGCGGGCCAAGTTTAGCGTGCGAGGCGCTCACTTTCGCTAAAATCTGTCCCTAACGTTTGCTTTGAACGGAGGGGCGACCATGGATATTCAAATTAAGACGGGATGCTTTGAGGATGCGGCGCTGGTGCGCCGCGCCGTCTTTATGGACGAACAGGGTTACGAAAACGAGTTCGACGCTATCGACGAGGACCCGAACTGCATTCATGTGACGCTCTATGTAGACGGCGAGCTTGCCGGTTGCTCGCGCGTGTTTCCCGAAGAGCTTGAGCGCGTGGCTGACGCAGAGGCCCCGGTGTTGCCGGCATGCGACATGGACGAAGGCGTTGCGGCGGGGGAGACCTACATTATGGGGCGCGTCGCCGTGCTGCCGGCTATGCGTCGTCGCGGACTGGCGAGTGCGATCGTCGAGGCCAGCGCTGCGTGTGCACGCGATGCCGGCGCTAAGCTTATTAAGCTGCATGCGCAGGAATACGTGCTGCCGCTCTATGCAAAGGCGGGCTACACGCAAATTGCCCCGGTAGATTACGAAGACGAGGGCCAACCCCATGTCTGGATGGCCAAGCGCGTAGATAGCAGATAGGGACGCTCCTTTTCTGCCGGCAGTCGGGGACACTCCTTGGCAATTGGCGCATCGGAGCGTTTGGACATACAGTTTTTCGATTCCGTATGTATATATGCGCGCTAATGGGTTATAAAATCTAAGTCTGAACATAGCAGGTCTGCGATGCGGCTCGGGCAACCGAGCCGTTTTTGCGGACGGGGATAGCGCGAAAGGACTGCACATGCGTCAATTTAAGACCGAGAGCAAAAAACTGCTCGACCTCATGATCAACTCCATCTACACCAATAAGGAAATCTTCCTGCGCGAGCTTATCTCTAACGCGAGCGACGCCGTCGACAAGCTCAACTTTAAGAGCCTGCAGGACCCGAGCGTCAAGCTCGACCAGGGCGACCTGGCTATTCGCGTCTCCTTTGATAAAGACGCCCGCACCATTACCATCTCGGATAACGGCATTGGCATGACCGCCGAGGAGCTCGAGCGCAACCTGGGCACCATCGCCCATTCCGGCTCCGAGGAGTTTAAGACCGAGAACGCCGAGCAGCAGGGCTCCGATGTGGACATCATCGGTCAGTTTGGCGTGGGCTTCTACTCGGCCTTTATGGTCGCCAGCCATGTGAAGGTCGTGAGCCGCGCCTATGGCGAGGATGTCGCCCATGTGTGGGAGTCGGACGGTCTTGAGGGCTACACCATCGAGGATGGCGAGCGTGCTGAGCACGGTACCGATGTCATCCTGACGCTGCGCGAGAACGAGAAGCTCGACGCCGACGGCGAGGCCGAGACCTACGATCGCTTCCTGACCGAGTGGGGCCTCAAGAGCCTGATTCAGCAGTACAGCAACTATGTGCGCTACCCGATCCAGATGATGGTGAGCAAGAGCCGTCAAAAGCCCAAGCCCGAGGACGCGCCGGAGGATTACAAGCCCGAGTACGAGGACTACCAGGAGCTCGAGACCATCAACTCTATGACGCCGATCTGGAAGAAGCGCAGCTCCGATGTTGAGCAGAAGGATTACAACGAGTTCTACAAGTCCACGTTCCATGACTTTGACGATCCCGCGCGCACTATCAGCTTCCATGCCGAGGGTACGCTTGAGTACGATGCACTGCTGTTTGTGCCGGGTCGCGCCCCGTTCGATCTGTACAGCAAGGACTACGAGAAGGGCCTGGCGCTCTATAGCTCCAACGTGCTGATTATGGAGAAGTGCGACGACCTGCTGCCCGACTACTACAACTTTGTCCGCGGTGTCGTGGATTCCGCCGACGTGTCGCTCAACATCTCGCGCGAGACGCTGCAGCAGAACCGTCAGCTCAAGGCCATCGCCAAGCGTGTGGAAAAGAAGATCACCGCCGACCTTGAGGATATGCGTGACAACGACCGCGAGGCCTACGAGAAGTTCTTTGAGAACTTTGGCCGCGGTCTTAAGTACGGCATCTACTCGAGCTATGGCATGAAGGCCGATGAGCTCGCCGACCTGCTGCTGTTCTGGTCTGCCAAGGAGCAGAAGATGATTACCCTGGCCGAGTATGCCAAGGGCATGCCCGAGGATCAGAAGGCCATTTACTACGCCGCCGGCGACTCGCGTGAGCGCTTGGCCAAGATGCCCGTGGTAAAGGGCGTGCTCGACCGCGGCTATGACGTGCTGCTGCTGACGCAGGATGTGGATGAGTTCACGTTCCAGGCCATGCGTGAGTACGTTGCCGCCGATATGCCCAAGATCTACGAGGACGATGCTGCCCGCGAGGCTGCCGAGAAGGCCGTTGCCGACGGTGCTGAGCCCGAGGTCGAGGATCGTCACTTGGAGCTCAAGAACGTCGCGACCGGTGATCTTGACCTGGCGACCGAGGACGAGAAGAAGGAGGCCGAGGACGCCACCAAGGAGAACGAGGACCTCTTTAGCGCCATGAAGGAGGCGCTCGGCGACAAGGTCGAGAAGGTCGCCGTCTCTGCGCGCCTGACCGATGCTCCCGCGTGCATCACCACCGAGGGCCCGCTTTCGCTCGAGATGGAGAAGGTGCTCCAGAAGGGTCCCGAGGGCGCGCCCGACGGTATGCCCAAGAGCCAGCGCGTGCTCGAGCTCAACGCCAAGCACCCGGTCTTTGCCAAGCTCGTCGCTGCCCAGAAGGCGGGCGACACCGACAAGATCAAGCAGTACTCCGGCCTGCTCTATGACCAGGCCCTGCTGGTCGAGGGCGTTTTGCCCGAGGACCCCGTGGCCTTCGCGGCGGCTGTCTGCAACCTTATGTAGTTACGGCGTTTTACCAAACGCCGTAAACTGTCGACGCTGCAAGCCCGCCAGAGCGGCAATCTGCCTTTCAACTTCGGCGGCATGACCAGAAGGTCAATGCCGCCTCGTTTCAAGGCACCTTGCTCGCTCTGGCGGGCTTTCGCTGTCTGCGCCAAAACATCGGCGTTTCCGTGGTCCAAACTAGTCGTTGGGGGCGTTCTTGTTTGACTAGTCATTTAAGAACGTCCCCAATGACTATTTGAATTGCTAATTTGTGCGGGTTGTGGTTTTGCGACCTGCTGAAATTAAAGATACTGTACATCTGTACGTTAACTCATCTTCGTAGTATATTGCTACCCGCAAAACTCAACACCATTGTGCTTTGAGACGTTAAAGCGCCTACTACAATGGTTGTCGATAGTACGATTCGATTTAACGACAGGATGGATGGTCCAAGCGTGAGTCTCGGCAGCAAACTATCCAATGCAAAGGTGTCCTTTGCGATATTTAAGCGCGACATTAAGCGACTGCTTGTGAACCCCGTCGCCCTGGTGGTTACCCTAGGCGTGTGCGTTATTCCCTCGCTGTATGCCTGGTATAACATCGTGGCAAACTGGGATCCGTATGGAAACACCCAAGGCATCAAGATTGCTATCGCCAACAACGATCGAGGCACCCAAAACGACTTGGTGGGTGAGCTCAACGCTGGCGACAAAGTGGTCGACCAGCTCAAGGAGAATCATCAGTTGGGCTGGACGTTCGTCGACTCGACGGCCGATGCCAAGGAGGGCGTCGAGAGCGGCGAGTACTATGCCGCTATCGTGATTCCCAAGAACTTCTCGGATAACCTGGTTTCGATGCTCGACGGCAACTACCATCAGCCCAAGCTCACGTACTACGTCAATGAGAAGAAGAGCGCCATTGCGCCCAAGGTTACCGATACCGGTGCAAACACCATCGAGGAGCAGATCAACTCGGAATTTGTCTCTACGGTAGGCAAGACTGTTGCCGGTATCGCCAAGGATGCCGGTGTCGATTTAAAGGACAAGGCAACCCAGACTCAGGACTCGCTGGCAAGTTCGGTGTCCGAGGCGTCCGACACCTTGGGCGAGGTGCGCGATTCGATTGGCGATATGAATGCCGCCATCGATAAGACGAGTGGCGCTATCGCCTCGGCTGATGCGGCACTTGCCGGCTTGCAAGGCCAGGCACCGTCGCTGACGCAGGCGATCTCCCAGGGCAACGACCTGCTGAGCGAAGCTCGCACCACGGCGGGCAACTCCATCACCTCGCTCTCCAAGGCGCTCTCGGAAGGCAGCCTTGCGCTCACCAAGACGTCGGCCTCTGCGAACGCTGCCATCGGCAAGCTGACGGGCGCGGTCACATCTACGACCACCCGTATCGACAACTCGCTCGAGTCTCTTCAAGCGACGATCGACCACAATAAGGCCGTTATCGGGCACTTGGAGATTCTCGCCAATGACACGTCGACAGGTTCCGAGGAAATTGACGCGCGCATTGTATCGACCATCGATTTGCTTCGAGAGCAGAATGAAAAGCTTCAGAGCATCAAGGACGGTCTGTCCGCGCAGTCGAGCGCCATGGCGAATGACGCAGCGGCTGTTTCGGGTGCCAGTGACGCTATCAATAACGCAATTCATACCGGTGCGACCAACCTTGGCCAAGCCCAGACGGACTTGGGCCAAAACGCGCTGCCGAAGGCCTCGAGCGCGCTCGACTCTTTTGCTGCCGTTTCGGGCGACCTGACCGGTATCGTCTCGGGTATGACACCTACACTTGCAAATGCGCGCGGCACGTTGGCGCAGCTTAGCGCTACGCTCGGCCAGGCCAAGACCACGCTGTCCCAGACCGATTCCTCGCTTGCCAAGGTCCAGGACAAGCTTGCAACCGCCGCCAATGACATCGCGGCGCTGCAGACCTCCGAGTCCATGGGCGAGCTGGCCGATCTGATGGGCGTCGATGTCAATGACGTGGCAGATTTCATGGCGTCTCCGGTTGAGTTGACGTCCAAGTCAATCTATCCGGTCAAGAGCTTTGGCTCGGGCATCGCTCCCTTCTACACCAATCTGGCGCTTTGGGTGGGCGGCTATGTGCTCATCGCCATTTACAAGCTCGAGGTCGACCGTGAAGGTGTTGGCAGCTTTACGGCGCGTCAGGGCTACTTTGGCCGCTGGTTGCTCATGGTGATCCTGGGCGCGTTGCAGGCCATCATCGTTACGGTAGGCGATCTGGTGATTGGCGTGCAGTGCGTCAGCCCGCTGCTGTTCGTGCTGGGCGGCATCGCCATTTCGTTCACCTACGTCAATATCATCTATGCGCTGTCCACCACGTTTAAGCATATCGGCAAGGCTATCGGCGTCATTCTCGTCATCGTGCAGATCCCGGGTTCGTCGGGCATGTACCCCATCGAGATGATGCCCGGCTTCTTCCAGTGGCTGCACCCGCTGCTGCCCTTTACCTACGGCATCAATCTGCTGCGCGAGACGGTCGGCGGCATGTATTCGTTCAACTACCTGTTTAACCTGTGCATTCTGGGCGTGTTCTTGATCGTGGCGCTCTTTATCGGCCTGCAGCTGCGTCCGCTGCTGCTCAACCTTAACCTGCTCTTTGATAAACAGCTCTCCACGACCGGTATGATGATTTGCGAGTCCAACGACCTGCCGCGCCAGCGCTACTCGCTGCGCACGGCCATGCGCGTCATGCTCGATTCCGATTCGTACCGTCGCGAACTGCTCGATCATGCGGTCGCCTTTGAACATCGCTACCCGTACTACATCAAGGGCGGTTTTGCCGCCGTGGTGGGCGTTCAGGTCCTGCTCTTTGTCCTGTCGACGGTTCTCGATATCGACAATAACGGCAAGATCATCCTGCTTGTCATTTGGATCATCTCGGTTATTGCCATCTGCGGCTGGCTGATCAATATCGAATATATCCGAGCGAGCCTCAATACCCAGATGCGTATCTCGGCGCTTTCGGACGAGGACCTGCGCCGCGAGATGCGCGAGCACACGGCTGCCATCCCTGCTGCCCGTCGCATGTTTGGTCTCAACGCCAGCGAGCGGGGCACCAAGGACAGCGAACAGCCCACGAGCCGTCTGCCGCATATCGGTGCGCATCGTAAGGCTCAAGATGCCGACGGCGTTGACAACGTAAGCGGAAACGACGGGGACACCACCCCGCTCGGCAAGCACTCTAAAGGAGGTGAGGCATAAATGAAAAACATCCTGCACCTGTTTAAGCGCGATGTCCAAAATGTGTCTCGCTCCGTGATCGGCATGGTCGTCGTGATGGGCCTGATCATCGTGCCATGCCTGTACGCGTGGTTTAACATCGCCGGAAGCTGGGATCCGTATGGCAACACCGGCAACCTCAAGATCGCCGTGGTCAACACCGACGAGGGCTACGAGAGCGATCTGATTCCCGTCGAGGTCAACGTGGGCGAAAACGTAACCTCCACCCTGCGCGGCAACGAAAACTTCGACTGGGTCGTCCTCAACGACCGCGATAAGGCGATTGAGGGCGTTAAGTCAGGCGCGTACTACGCAGCCGTCGTTATCCCTAAAACGTTTAGCGCCGATATGATGACGCTTTTCTCGACCGAGGTGAAGCACGCCGATATCGAGTTCTATGAGAACCAGAAGGCCAACGCCATCGCACAGATCGTGACCGAGAAGGGCTCGAGCGCCGTCCAGAGTCAGGTCAACGAGACCTTTACCAAGACCATCACGACCATCGGTCTTAAAACCGTGTCCAGCCTGCTCGACTATATGAGCACCGACCAGGTGAGCAACTTTATCGCCAATCTGTCCTCTGCGCTGGGCGATTCGGTCGAGGACCTGCAGGACGTTCAGGCGAGCGCGACGTCGCTCGCGGGCATTTTGAGCTCTACGTCCGATTCGCTGACATCGGCGGGCGGCATGCTCAAGCAGACGGGCACTGTCGATGAGTCGACGAAGCAGCTGATGGAGCACGCCAAGAGCGGCATCAATGATTCCAAGGAAGCGCTCAAGGCCGCCAACGATGCCGTTGACGCGGCGATTGACGGAAGCGCGGGCTCGTTCGACAACGTGTCCGCCGAGCTTGCGAAGGCATTCGATGCCGCGAATCAGCATGTTGACCTTACGGTGTCCCAGCTCAACGATGCCGCTGCGGCCCTCGATGCGCGCGCCAAGGATATCGATAAGATGACCGATCAGCTCCGCAGCCTTGCCGACCAGGTGAGCGATGACAAGCTCAAAGACGGCCTCAAGTCCGCTGCGACGTCGCTGGGCAGAATCGCCGTTGAGTACCGCAACAATGCCAATGAGCTGACGAACATCGCGACGTCGCTCACGAAGAGCATGGCCGAGGTCAACAACTCGCGTGCCGAGGTCGACCAGGCCATCGCCGATGCCAAGGCGGGTATCTCGGGTGCCAAGTCCGACTACGATTCTACGTTCTCGGTTAAGGCCAAAGAGCTCAAGAAGACCATTTCGGGCGTTCTGGATTCCCTGAACGGTATCTCGGGTGACTTGGATAGCGCCGTGAGCGGTCTGACCGACGCCTCTGGTTCGCTCGCGAAGGGTCTCTCCAAGGCTGCAAAGCTGGTCAACAAGGCTTCCGATCAGCTGGGCGAGGCGTCGGACAAGATCAGTGCCTTTAAGGACGAGCTTGATAGCGCTCTGATATCGGGTGACCTGGCCATGATTAAGACAATGATTGGCAGCGACCCCGATGCCCTCGCCGTGTCGCTTTCCGGCCCCGTTGCGCTCGATCGCAAGCCGGTCTATCCAATCCGCAACTACGGCTCGGCCATGGCGCCGTTCTATACGATTTTGTCGCTGTGGGTGGGCTCGATTGTTCTGGCGGCCATGATGAAGGTCTCGGTTGACGATGAGCTTATCAACGAGCTCATCCCCGTGCGCCTGCACGAGATCTACCTGGGTCGCTACCTGTTCTTTGGCGGTCTGGCTCTGCTGCAGGCAACGCTCGTGTGTGCGGGCGACATCCTGTTCTTTGGCATTCAGTGCGACGACCCGCTGCAGTTTGTGCTGGCGGGCTGGGTCGCGAGTCTCGTGTTCTCCAATATCGTCTACACGCTTACGGTATCGTTTGGAGATATCGGCAAGGCCCTCGCCGTCGTGCTGCTGGTCATGCAGGTCGGCGGTTCGGGCGGTACGTTCCCCATCGAGATGACCGGTCCCGTGTTCCAGGCGATCTACCCGTTCCTGCCGTTTACCCACGGCATCAACGCCATGCATGCCGCCATGGCCGGTGCCTACCATATGGAGTACTGGATTGAGCTGGGTATCTTGGCGAGCTACCTGATTCCGTCGCTGGCCCTGGGCGTCGTCTTCCGCCGCCCGGTCATCAAAGCCAACGACTGGATCATCGAAAAGCTGGAATCAACCAAATTAATCTAGTTACGCGGTTTTACCAAACCGCGTAACTGCTCGACGCTGCAAACGGCCCCAAGCGGCAATCTGACGTTCAATTTCAAGGGCGCGACCAGAAGGTCAGCGCCCTTTCATTTCACGTCACCTTGCTCGCTTGGGGCCGTTTTCGCTGACGTTGACGGAACATTGAGGTTATTCAAGTCGATACTTTAGCGGGCTGGATTGCGTGGGCTGCTTGGTTGTTGTTACAGTAGCGGGGCGTGCCGGGGGTCCGGTGCGCCCCGTTTTTATTTGACCATGAGGCGGCACGCAGCCATACGCGTGCGGACACCACGCCCAGATTGAGTGCGAGGATGTTCCATGGCCCAATACGCTGCCAACGAAATCGAAAACTTGCCCGATAGCCCTGTTGCTCGCGAGGACCTGGGTGCGGGCGGCACCTCCCGCGGTGCCGGTGCTCGTTCGCCGCTGTTCTGGAAAGTTCTACTGCTTTCGGTAGCGATTATCTGGGGCTACTCCTTTACCACTATGAAGGACGCGCTCGACACCATCCCGGTGTTTGAACTGCTCTACGTGCGCTTTCTGCCTGCGGCGTTGGTCATGTTTGCCGTCTTCCACAAACGCATCATTGCACATTTCAATGCTCGTAACCTGATCGTCGGCCTGAGTATGGGCGTGCTCATGTGGGCGGCCTATGCGTTGCAGACGGTCGGTCTGGCACATACTACGGCGGGCAAGAATGCCTTTTTGACGGGCACGTATTGCATCCTTGTGCCGTTCGCGAGCTATTTTCTGAGCGGCGAAAAACTCACCCGCTATAACCTGGGCGCGGCGCTGCTGTGCTTGGCGGGCATTGGCTTGGTGGCCCTCGATAGCGTTGAATTCAACATCGGTGACGTCATTACGCTGGCGGGTGCGGTCTTTTTCGCCATCCAGATGGCGGTGACCGCCAAGTACGGTCGCAAAATGGACATCAACGTCATCACGTTTTGGATGTTTGTGGGCAACGGCGTGCTGAGCCTGGCAACGTCGCTGCCATTCGAGACCCAAGCGCCTCTGTCCGTGTGGACGCCGAGCTTTATCACTGCGATGGCGTTTCTCTCGGTGGGCTGCACATGCGTGGCTCTGCTCATCCAAAACGTCGGCTTGGCGCATGTCCCGGCTTCGACGGGCTCGCTGCTCCTTTCGATGGAGTCCCCTTCGGGCGTGTTGTTTTCGGTGCTGCTGATGGGGGAGGCGCTCACCTCGCGCCTGCTCGCCGGCTTCGTACTTATCTTCCTGTCGATTATCTTGAGCGAGACTCACTTCGATTTTTTGCGCAAAAAGCCGCGCCCGCAATTGTAAACAACTTGTTGCGCCGCCCTCCCGGGGCGGCATTTTTTATGCGTCACCCTTAAAGTAATACCTTGCACTTTACGCTATCAAAGTGCTTGCTGCAAAAACGTTACTGGGGGGCATCTATGGCACCAGCACTGTCCGATCTTCAACCGCAATCAGCGCCCAAGGCCACCGCGGCGGCGCAGGCCGCTATCGGTGACGGTCTTGTTGCAGAAGCTCAGGCTTTTGCAGACGAGCTCGCTGCGTGGCGCCATGATCTCCATCAAACGCCTGAGCTCGGTAACAACCTTCCGCAGACGTCCGCCTTTATCCAGGCGCGTCTGGACGAGCTGGATATTCCCTATGCCGTGCTTGTTGACGGCTCCTGTGTCGTTGGCCTAATCGGTGCCGGCGCAGCAGCTGCTGCGCGGGGTAACGGTACGTGCACGGACGAACAGGCCGGTACGGTCATCATGCTCCGTGGCGACATGGATGCCCTGCCCGTTGCCGAAGAGTCAGGCGAGCCTTTCGCCTCTACGAACGGCTGCATGCATGCATGCGGACACGATATGCACGCGACGGCGCTGCTTGGTGCGGCGCGCCTGCTCAAGGCCCGCGAGGCCGAGCTTGTCGACGCCAATGCCACCGTCAAACTGCTGTTCCAGCCGGGCGAGGAAACCTTTGAGGGTGCCCGCGCCGCCATCGCCGACGGTCTGTTGCAGAACCCGCGTCCCCAGGCTGCCTTTGCCATGCATGTCAATAGCCAGTCGCCGCTTGGCCTGGTGCTCTACGGCAGCCCGGCGCTCTCGGGCGTGTACGGTTTTCGCATTACGCTTCAGGGCAAGGGCGGCCATGGCTCGAGCCCCGAGATCTGCATCGACCCCATCACGGCCGGCGTCCATGTGCACCTGGCGCTTCAGGAGCTCATCGCTCGCGAAGTGCCGGCGGCCAAGGAGGTCGCACTGACCGTTGGCAAGTTCGCCGGCGGTCGGGCCGCAAATGTCATCCCCGACACTTGTGTGCTCGAGGGAACGCTGCGTGGCTTCGACGTCGAGCTCATGGAGCACCTCAAGACCCGCATCGCGGAGGTCGTCAAAGGTGTTGCCACGACCTATCGTACGCCGGCGACTATCGAGACGCTCTCGGATGTTCCCCCGCTCGTACTCGATGACGATATGACGCAGGCGTCGCTTGGCTACGTGGGCGCGGTGCTGCCCAAGTCCGCCTTCCTGCCACTGTTCCACGCCATGGCGAGCGAGGACTTCGCGTTGATCTCGAGCGAGATCCCGAGTGCGTACTTTACCGTGGGCGCTGCCGCGACTGATACGGACGAGCATTTTGCTCAGCACCATCCCAAGGCACGCTTTAGCGATGCCGAGCTGCCGCTCGGCGCCGCGGCTTATGCGGCAGTCGCTTTGGGCTATATCGCCGACCACCGGTAGCGCCCAACCTTGTCTTTCAAGCCTGCGGGCATGGCCATAAGGCCTATGCCCTTGTCTTTCAAGGCAATCTTGGGCACCGTGGGCGCCATCGTCTCGGGCGTGCTGTTCGATGCCACGGGCTCCTTTGCGAGCACCTGGATTGTGTGCCTGGCGTGCTCCGTGGTCATGCTCGTGTTCCTGCTGGAATCCGAGCCCATCGCCGCCAAGCTGCGCGCGAGCGTGGCGGGGGAGTAGACGCCCGTCGCTCTTTTCCGTTCGCCCCGTTCTGCCCGTGGCTGCCTTGGAAGCCGAATGGATGCTCGTACCATCATTCGGTTTCCAAGGCGGCCACGGGCCTACGGTTTCCAAGGCGGCCACGGGCCTACGAAATGATCCGCTTTCCTCCGTCCCCAACAGATCACGTGATTCGAAAGAGACGGAGGAAAGCGGATCACAAACAGCGGCGGTGCGTCTGGCCGAACGAGCCCCCATACCCTCGTTCGGTC
>CALAMK010000037.1:0-6010 GCA_937925735.1 uncultured Collinsella sp.
GGTGACGACATCGTGCCAGTCGCTCGTAAAGGCCTCGCGCTCAATGCCTGCCGCCTCGGCCTGCTCCCAGGCAAGCGCGCAGGCGCGGGTCAGCTTAAGGTCGATGCCGTAGGCTGCCAGGTACTCATCGTGGTGGCTCTTGATCAGACGGGCCACGCCGCCGCCGACGGTTCCCAGACCGATGAGGCCGACGTTCACGGTGCGCAGGGGTTCGCTCATAGATAGCTCCTTCGTGCATCTTATGGATGGATAAATCGCTTAAAGGTTGAGTGCATTCTAGCGTGAACCGAGGACGCGTGCTCGCCAGGCAACAGGAGTCGCACAAAACAGCACCCCCGAAACGCTGCGGAAACATTGGAAACACGCTCGCTACAAACGAACTTCCGTAACAAACTGTCAACGTTTGCACCATAAGGTTTGCCCTGTGCGACTGGGGCATGCAGGCGCTCGTCGGCCCCGTCACCACCGGTGCCGCCGTCGCCGTCTCGGGCGAGATCGCCGACGCCTTTGCCGAGCAGGCCAAGGCGTCCAAGCTCGACATCGTCGATACCGAGACCTTTAAGGACGACTCCTCCACGAGCTTTATCAACCAGCCGACCAAGGCCATGCGCAAGATCAAGATCGAGGGCCTGACGGGTGAGCTGACGTGGAATGACGAGGGCCAGGTCGAAAAGCCCGCTACGGCCTATGTGATCCAGGACGGCAAGTACATCGCCGCCTAAGCGCGCATAAAGCGCGACCGGTGAGGCTGTTTTATTCAGGGCGGGGACGCTTGTAACAGAACGGAAACATTGCTTTTACACAATAAAGTGGCTTTACTGCATAAAGTAATAGAAATACGCAGAAATATGGATAAATGAACAAATCCAAAGAAAAGTCGAAATAACCGCCACTTTTCCTAACTAAAGCGTCTACTATTTTGCGAACGCCGGACACGGCGAAGGATGGCCTGTCGGGTAACCAAAACCCGACGAGATTTGAGAGGAGAGCCGCATGTCGAGCCTCACCGGTAAGTCATTGAACCCTGTTATGAATCGCAGGAGCGTTATCGCGAGCGCAGCAGGTCTGGGGGCGATGTCCATTCTAGCCGGTTGCTCCTCCAACGGCGGCGACGGCGGTTCCGCTTCGAGCGACGCTTCGTTTAAGATCGGCACCATCGGCCCGCTGACCGGTGCCGCCGCGTCTTACGGCAAGTCCGTTACCCAGGGCGTCGAGCTTGGCTGCAAGGACTTCTCCACCAAGGAGCTGCCGCTTGCCAGCAAGGCCGAGGACGACCAGGCCGACGGCGAGAAGGCCGTCAACGCCTTTAATACCCTGCTCGACTGGGGCATGCAGGCCCTCGTCGGCCCGACCACCACGGGTGCGTCGGTTGCCGTTGCCGCTGAGTGTGGTAACGACCCCAAGACGTTCATGATCACCCCGTCCGCGTCCTCCGAGGACGTCACTGACGGCAAGGATTGCGTCTTCCAGGTTTGCTTCACCGACCCCAACCAGGGCGTCAACGCTGCCAAGTTCCTGGCAGAGAAGTATGCGGACGAGAAGTTCGTGCTGTTCTACAACTCCGGCGACGCCTATTCTTCGGGTATCGCGGATTCCTTTAAGGCCCAGGCCGCTGAGTCCAAGCTCGAGATTGTCGACGAGGAGACCTTTAAGGACGATTCTGCCACGAGCTTTACCAACCAGCTGACCAAGGCCAAGCAGGCCGGCGCTACCATGATCTTCGCGCCGATCTACTACACGCCGGCGTCCGTCCTGCTCAAGAACGCCAAGGATATGGGCTACGACGTCAAGATGATGGGTTGCGACGGCATGGACGGCATCCTGGGCGTTGAGGGCTTCGACACCTCTCTTGCCGAAGGTCTGCTGCTCATGACCCCGTTCTCCGCCGACGACGAGAAGAACGCCGACTTCGTCAACGCTTACAAGGATAAGTACGGCGATACCCCCGACCAGTTTGCCGCCGACGCCTACGACGGCGTGCACGCGGTGGCCGAGGCCCTCAAGGAGGCCGGTCTTGGTGTCGACGCCGACCCGACCGAGGTCTCCGAGAAGCTGCCCAAGGCTATGCTCAAGATTACCGTTGACGGTCTGACCGGCAAGCTCACCTGGAACGATAAGGGGCAGGTCCAGAAGGAGCCCACGGCGTACGTCATCACCGACGGCAAGTACGTACAGGCATAATAGGCCGCCTTACATAGAGCGGTTTTGATCCCAAGCAGGGGAGGTTGTGGCCTTCCCTGCTTGCTTGGTATCTAGGGACGATGTAACGTCCCTGTTTCATACATCAACTGGAAACCTATTCGAAAGGGGGATGTGGAACATGACGGTCTTTATCCAATACCTGGTCAACGGCCTGTCCATGGGCAGCGTCTACGCCATCATCGCGTTGGGCTACACCATGGTCTACGGTATCGCCAAGATGCTGAACTTCGCTCACGGCGATGTCATCATGGTCGGTGCCTATGTCTCGTTCTGCGCCACGTCGTATCTCGGCCTCCCGGGCTGGGCATCTGTAGTTCTCTCTTGTGTGGTCTGCACGGTTCTCGGTGTCCTCATTGAGGGTCTGGCCTATAAGCCGCTACGCCAAGCAGGTCCGCTGGCCGTTCTGATCACGGCTATCGGCGTGTCTTACTTCCTGCAGAACGCCGCGCAGCTTCTGTGGGGCGCCACACCCAAGAACTTCACTTCGCTCGTCACCTTTCCGGTGCCGGAGTTCTTGGCCAAGTTTAACGTAAGCGCCGTCTCGCTCGTCACCATCGTCGCCTGCTTGGTTATCATGGCCGGCCTGATGTTCTTTACGGGTAAGACCAAGATGGGCAAGGCCATGCGAGCCGTGTCCGAGGACAAGGCCGCTGCTCAGCTCATGGGCATCAACGTCAACCGCACCATCTCGATGACGTTCGCCATCGGCTCCGCCCTCGCCGCCATCGCCGGCGTACTCCTGTGCTCCTACTCGCCGGTGTTGCAGCCCACCACGGGTGCCATGCCTGGTATCAAGGCTTTCGACGCTGCCGTCTTCGGCGGCATCGGCTCCATTCCCGGTGCCTTTGTTGGCGGTATTCTTATCGGCATCATCGAGGCGATGGCACAGGCTTACATTTCCACGAGCCTTGCCAACTCCATCGTCTTTGGTGTTCTGATCATCGTCCTGCTCGTCAAGCCTGCCGGCCTCTTGGGCAAGTACGTCCCCGAGAAGGTGTAGGTGAGCGTTATGAAGTTTCTTAAAGACAAGCAGACGCGTCACGACTTTGTTACGTACGCCATGTGCCTTGTGGCGTTCGCCATCGTGTTCTTTATGCAGTCTAACCACATGATTCCGCGCATGATCGCCGGTCAGCTGGTCCCCATTACGGCCTATATCGTCATGGCCATTTCCCTCAACCTCGTCGTCGGTATCGCGGGCGACTTGTCGCTGGGCCACGCGGGCTTTATGAGCGTCGGCGCCTATACGGGCATCGTCACCGCCGTCGCGCTGGAGAGCGCCGTTCCCTCCGATCCGGTGCGCCTTATCATCAGTATCGTGGTCGCCGCCATCGCTGCCGCCATTCTGGGCTTCTTGATTGGCATCCCGGTCCTTCGCCTGAGCGGCGATTACCTGGCTATCGTGACGCTGGCCTTTGGCGAGATCATCAAAGAGATCGTCACCTGCCTCATTGTGGGTGTCGACTCCCGCGGCCTGCACGTGATCTTTAACATCACGGGCAACTCTACGATCGACGACCTGCACCTGCTCGAGGACGGCACCGCCATCATCAAGGGCGCCCAGGGTGCCTCGGGCGTGTCGACGTACTCGACCTTCCTCGCCGGTGCCATCCTGGTTATGGTCGCGCTCGTGATTGTACTCAACCTGGTTCGCAGCCGTACCGGCCGTGCCATTATGGCCGTGCGCGATAACAAGATTGCAGCCGAGTCCGTAGGCATCTCCGTCACCGAGTACCGCATGATCGCCTTCGTGGTTTCCGCTGCCCTCGCCGGTGCTGCCGGAGCTCTCTTCGGCGGTAACTTCTCGCAGCTCTCCGCCACCAAGTTCGACTTCAACACGTCCATCCTCATCCTGGTGTTCGTGGTCCTAGGTGGTCTGGGCAATATGCGTGGCTCCGTCATCGCCGCGGCGTTGCTCACGGTGCTTCCCGAGCTGCTCCGTCAGTTCTCGGACTACCGCATGCTCATCTACGCCATCGTGCTGATCCTGGTCATGATCTTTACCAACAACCCGCAGCTCAAGGCGTTCTTCGCACGCATTAAGGACCGCCTTGCTTCCAAGAAGGAGGTGGCAGCCGATGCCCAGTAAGTTTGAGTTCAACAAGGGCAAGATGGTCCCGTATCCTTCTGGCGCCATCGTTCCCGACCGCGACCTGGGTCAGCGCCCGGCGCTCGAGTGCATCCACCTGGGCATTGAGTTCGGTGGTCTTAAGGCAGTCGACGACTTTAGCCTGACTATCGGCAAGACCGAGATCGCCGGTCTCATCGGCCCCAACGGCGCTGGCAAGACCACGGTCTTCAACCTGCTCACCAAGGTGTACCAGCCTACGCACGGCACCATCCTGCTCGACGGTGAGGACACTTCGGGCAAGTCGGTCTACCAGGTCAACCGCATGGGTATTGCCCGTACGTTCCAGAACATCCGTCTGTTCAACACCATGACGGTGGAGGACAACGTCAAGGTCGGCCTGCACAACCAGGAGCGCTACTCCGGTTTTGAGGGCGTGCTGCGCCTGCCTACGTATTGGAAGCACGAGAAGGCCGCCCACGAGCGCGCCATGGAGCTGCTGTCCATTTTTGACATGGAGCACCTGGCAAATGAACAGGCCGGCTCGCTTCCTTACGGCGCTCAGCGTCGTCTGGAGATCGTTCGCGCGCTTGCCACCAACCCCAAACTGCTACTGCTCGACGAGCCTGCCGCCGGCATGAACCCGTCCGAGACCGCGGAGCTCATGGAGAATATCGTTAAGATTCGCGACACCTTTGGCATCGCCATCATGCTTATCGAGCATGATATGTCGCTCGTTATGAACATCTGCGAGGGCATCTGCGTGCTCAACTTTGGTAAGGTCATCGCCAAGGGCACGGCCGAGGAAATCCAGAATAACGATGCCGTTATCGAGGCATATCTGGGCAAGCAGGATAAGGGGGAGAACTAAATGGCAGAGCCGATGCTTTCCGTCTACAACATCAACGTCTGGTACGGCGCCATCCACGCCATTAAGGACATCTCCTTTAACGTCAACGAGGGTGAGATCGTGGCCCTGATTGGCGCCAACGGTGCCGGCAAGTCCACGACGCTCAAGACCGTCTCGGGCCTGCTGCGCTCTAAGACCGGCTCCATCAAGTTTATGGGCGAGGACATTACCCATACGCCCGCCGACAAGCTGGTTGGTAAGGGCCTGGCTCAGGTGCCCGAGGGTCGTCGTGCCTTTTTGCAGATGACGGTCGAGGAGAACCTGGAAATGGGTGCCTATACGCAGCCCAAGTCAACGGTGGCTCCGGGCCTCGAGCGCGTCTACGAGCAGTTCCCGCGCCTGAAGGAGCGTCGTCGCCAGGTCGCCGGTACCCTTTCGGGCGGCGAGCAGCAGATGCTCGTTATGGGCCGCGCCCTTATGAGTAACCCTAAACTGCTCATGCTCGACGAACCCTCCATGGGTCTGGCGCCGATTCTGATCGAACAGATCTTCCAAATTGTCGAGGACCTGCACAAGGCCGGCACCACGGTGCTCCTGGTCGAGCAAAACGCACAGATGGCTCTTTCCATCGCCACACGCGGCTACGTGCTCGAGACCGGCAAGATCACCATGACCGGCACCGGCCAAGAACTGCTCCACGACGACAACGTGCGTAAAGCCTACCTGGGCGGCTAGATAGTTACGGCGTTTTGCCAAACGCCGTAACCAGCCGACGCTGCAAGCCCGCCAGAGCGGCAATCTGCCTTTCAACTTCGGCGGCATGACCAGAAGGTCAATGCCGCCTTGTTTCAAGGCACCTTGCTCGCTCTGGCGGGCTTTCGCTCATATGA
>CALAMK010000038.1:0-40895 GCA_937925735.1 uncultured Collinsella sp.
CCGACATAACCGGTGTAGCCTTCACGCAGCGAAGCTGTTGGAATAAATGCGACTTTTTTATTTTCAATTTCTTCCTTTATCAGACTTCCTACACTTGAAAAGTGCGAACATAAAAACATTTTCATCAATATTCTCCTTTATATAAATTCTTATTTGTTGAACTAAGCCGTGTATACCATACTCACCAATGAAAGAACGCCCTGATATAGCGTAATTTGCTGTTTTCCTGCGTACGTGCGTATACACTCCACAGGAATTCTAAGGGCCCTGCCCCCTTAGCACACGGACTTTGGAACAAAGTCTAGCGTGTTACGCCTTGCCAGAGGTGTACAGGCTCCCGGTACGCACGTACGCAGCAATTGCCATCAATGCGCCATATAAGTGGCGATCAAGTTCGCATAAAGCGACCTTGGTTCCGCAAACAAAAGGCAGGATACCATCACCACGATGGTACTCTGCCTCTGTTCGTTTCTGTTTACCGTTCCGAGTGGTCCTTCCGCAGAATTACCGATAAACAAAAAACGTACCCGGACCCTTTCTCGTATAGAATCGGGTTCGAGTGCGAACTGAATGTTGGAGCAATAAAAAACCACCACAAAGGTTCCTGTCCCCTTTGTGGTGGTTTTGGGTAAAACTAGAGGGATTGACCGTAGGCGTTGGCGGCTTTGATGGCGGCGGCGAATTTCTCGTCGGTGAAGGGCTCCGGGTTGCCTTGCTTCCACTCGTTGGTGGCGTGCGCGTACTCGCACAGGGCAGGGATATCGGCCTCGGAAAGACCGACCTGCTCAAGCGTCACGGGTAGCCCCATCTGCTTGTTAAAGGCGGCGTAGCGCTCAAGGTTCTCGGTGTCGCCCGTGTAGGCGAACAACACCAGCACGCCCAGGCTTACGACTTCGCCGTGCAGGTAGGTGCCCTCACGCGGAATGCTGCAGGTGGCGTTGTAGAACGCGTGCGCCACGCTCGAGTTGTAGTAGTAATCGTTCTGGTTGGTCAGGTTCGAGACATAGCCCGTGTTGACCACGATGTCGAGCGCGATCTGCTTGACGGCCTCGCTCGACAGATTCTGACGAACGTCCTCAAGACCCTGAACACCGTAGGTAAACAGCGGCTCGGAGCAGGTGTGGGCAAGAGCCAGGCCAAGGCCGGCGGTGTGCTCCAGGTTGCCGGCGCTCGTGGCGTACTCGACCTCGGGCTGCTTGGACAGGGCGTCGCCCACGCCGGCCCAAAAGTACTCTGCCGGAGCCTCGGCTATGATCTTGGGATTGATGAAGATGTGCGCCGGTCGGTTGGGGTACGAATAGCCCTCGAGCGATCCATCGTCGTTGTAGACAACGGCAATGGCGGTCGCGGCCGAGCAGTTAGAGCAAATCGTCGGCACGGTAAAGACGATCTTCTTGAGCTCGATGGCCGCCGTCTTGACGGTGTCGAGTGCCTTGCCGCCGCCACAGGCGATAAGCACGTCTGCCTGCTGGCAAGCGGGGGAGTTCACGACCTTGGCGATATTGGCCCGCGTGCTGTTGGTGCCGTAGACGCGCGTCTCCAGAATCTCGACGTCGGTGCCTGCCAGCGCGGCTTCGATTCCGGGAAGGGCTGCGGCTAGTGCACGTTTGCCGCCAATAATGGCAACCTTGGTCGCTCCGTACTCGGCCAGTGCTCCGGGCAGCTCGTCAAAGCAGTCTTCGCCGACGGTGTAATCACTCATTCCGATTGTGCGCATGGCAGCCTTCTTTCGCTCGATAAAGTGCTTACAGGTATTTTGCTCCAAGAGAAGGTCCATGGCCGCAAGAAATTTCGAACGTATAAAACCAATGTTGAGGGTTTTTCGCCGGCGCGGAACGTGCTAGCATACTCCGCATAAGCGTTGATGGGGACGAGTAGTCGGCCATCCGCATGCTACAGAGAGCGGGGAGCGCTGAGAACCCGTGCATGCGACCGATGAAAATCACCCCGGAGCTGCGGTCCCAACGGACGTGCCGCACAGGCACGTCTTAGTAGATATCGCCGAGATGGTCGTCGATACAGGCCAGCCGAGTAACGGATGCGAGCGCGCTAGAAGCGGGCGAGGGCATCTAAGCTGGGTGGTTAAGCGAAGAGCTTTTGCGGGCGCACAGCCCGTTTTGTGGCGCTTCGTCCCAGCTTGCAGGGACGGGCGCTTTTTTTGGTGCCCAGAGGGCGTGCGCGCCCACGACATGAAAGGGGTACCGTGGCAAACGAGTACAAGCAGACGATGAATCTGCCCAAGACCGGTTTTCCCATGCGTGCCGGTCTTTCCAAGTCCGAGCCCAAGCGACTCAAGGACTGGCAGGACAACAAGGTCTACGAGCAGGTTCTGAAGAAGAACGAGGGTCACAAGAAGTTCGTGCTGCACGACGGTCCTCCGTACGCCAACGGCCCGATCCACATCGGCCACGCCATGAACAAGATCTCCAAGGACATGATCAACCGCTACTGGATGATGCAGGGCTATGAGGTTCCCTATGTCCCCGGTTGGGACTGCCATGGTCAGCCGATCGAGCACAAGGTCGAGGAGAAGCTCGGCACCGAGAAGTTCAACCAGACCCCCACGGCCAAGATTCGTGAGCTCTGCAACGAGTTCGCTGTTGAGAACATCGAGCTGCAGAAGGCCGGTTTCCGTCGTCTGGGCGTGCTCGGCGACTGGGATAACCCCTATCTGACGCTCTATCACCAGCACGATGCCGCCGACATCGAGGTCTTCAAGGCCATGTTCGATAAGGGCATGATCTATCGCGGCCACAAGCCGGTTCACTGGTGCAAGCACTGCCACACCGCGCTGGCCGAGGCCGAGATTGAGTACTCCGACGAGACGAGCCCCTCCATCTTCGTGCGCTTTGAGATGACCTCCAAGCCCGCCGGCCTCGAGAACTTCGACGGTCCGGTCGACTTTATCATCTGGACGACCACGCCGTGGACCATCCCCTCTGACCAGGCCGTTTCCCTTAAGCCCGGCGCCGCCTATGTCGCCGTTGAGCACGATGGCCGTGCCGAGGTCATGCTCGAGGACCTGGCTCCCAAGTGCTGCGAGGAGTTTGGCTGGGAGTACACCCCGGTTATGGTCGCCGGCAAGCCCTATGTGGTTCCCGCTGAGACCTTCCACCACATCCACTACAAGCAGCCGATCTTTGACGGTGTTGAGGGCGTGGCGCTGCTGGCCGATTACGTCGGTGTCGACGACGGTACCGGTATCGTCCATAACTCGCCTGGCCACGGCGTCGACGACTACTTCGCCTGCCTCAAGGAGGGCATCACCGACATCTGCATGCCGGTCGATGACGACGGCAAGTTCTACACCGGCGAGGAGTTTGGCACCGGTGGTCCCTTCAGCGGTATGGATACCGATGAGGCCAACCCGCATATCATCGAGTTCCTGCGCGAGCGCGGCACCCTGGTTCTCGAGAAGAAGATCACGCACAGCTATCCGCACTGCTGGCGCTGCAAGCACCCGGTGCTCTTCCGTGCTACTGACCAGTGGTTTGTCTCGATGGACAAGACCGGTTTGCGCGAGCAGGCTGGCAAAGAGGTCCGCGAGAACGTCAAGTGGTATCCGGCCCACGCGGCCAACCGCATCGGTGCCATGGTCGAGCAGCGTCCCGACTGGTGCATCAGCCGTCAGCGCAACTGGGGCGTGCCTATCCCCAGCTACACCTGCGCCGACTGCGGCGAGAAGGTCATGAATGATGCCACGCTCGACGCCGTCATCAAGCTCTTCCACGAGAAGGGCTCCGACGCCTGGTTCACCGACGCTCCCGAGAGCTACCTGGGTGAGGCCTGCGTCTGCCCCAAGTGCGGCGGCCATCACCTCAAGGCCGATAAGGACATCCTCGACGTGTGGTGGGATTCCGGCGTCTCCTGGAAGGCCGTCTGCGAGTATCGCCCCGAGCTTGAGTACCCGGCTGACGTGTATCTCGAAGGCTCCGACCAGCACCGCGGTTGGTTCCAGAGCTCGCTGCTCACCTCTGTGGGCGCCAACGGCCATGCTCCGTACAAGGCAGTCGTCTCGCAGGGCTTCACGCTCGACGGTCAGGGCCGCAAGATGTCCAAGTCGCTCGGCAACGTCATCGACCCCAACAAGGTCTGCGACGAGATGGGCGCCGACATCATCCGCCTGTGGGTCGCCTCGGTCGACACCAGCTCCGACGTTTCCATCGACCACGAGATTCTCGCTCGTACGTCCGATGCCTACCGCCGTTTCCGCAACACGCTGCGCTTCCTGCTCTCCGAGCTCGAGGGTCAGTTTGAGCCCGAGACTGACGGTGTCGCCTTTGCCGACCTGCTGCCGCTCGACAAGCTCATGGTTGCCCGCCTGACCCAGGTCCAGGCCGAGGTCGACGACGCTTACTCCTGCTACGAGTTCCCGCGCGCCTACCGTGCGCTTTACGACTTTGTGGTTACCGAGCTCTCCAACGTGTACCTCGACGCCCTGAAGGATCGTCTGTACTGCGAGAAGCCCGGCTCGCTCGAGCGCCGCAGCGCTCAGACCGTGCTCGCCGAGCTCTTCTCGATGCTCATGCGCGATCTGCAGCCGATCTTGTCCTACACCGTCGACGAGGCCATGGCCTATGCGCCCGCCGGCTGCGTCGATCACCAGAAGTACGCCGCGCTGCTCGATTGGTACAAGTCGCCTATCACGGTCGACGAGGCCAATGAGTTTGAGGGCGTGCTCGAGGCTTCGCTCGAGCTCCGTAGCGCCGTGACCAAGGCCCTTGAGGATGCCCGTTCTGCCGGCACCTTCACCAAGAGCCAGCAGGTTCGCGTCAAGGCGGTCGTTCCCGCCGAGATGTATGCGCTGTTGACCGGCGACAAAGCCGTCGACCTGGCCGAGTTCTACATCGTCTCCGATGTTGAGCTGACCCAGGGCGAGGAGCTTTCCGTTGCTATTGAGGCTGCCGAGGGCGAGTGCTGCGACCGTTGCTGGAACTATCGCACCACTGTCGGCGAGTACAACGGCCACGCGCATATCTGCAAGCGCTGCGCTGACGCTTTGTAGGTTACGGCGTTCGTAGAACGCCGTAACCTACCGACGCTGCGCGGGCCGCATTTGGACAATCTGACGTTCAATTTCAAGGGCGCGACCGAAAGGTCAGCGCCCTTTCATTTCACGTCACCTTGTCTCAAATGCGACCTGCTCGCTCATTTATGCTCTACCTGCGGTGTTTCCGTTCTTGGGAGATTTGTCGCTTCTTGCTTGCGTCAATGTATGATTATCTACTGCGTTAAACGGAATTCGATTGTTCTTGAGGGTAGGGGATTTCTTTGGGTCGTGGTGCGGATATGACGCCGCCTTTGCGTTGGCGGTTGGGTGTTGCTGGCGGGGTGGCGCTCGTTGTGTTGCTTGTTGACCAGCTGACCAAGCTTGCGGTTCGTGCCGTGGGCGATGCTCTGCATGTGACCGTTATCCCCGGCGTGATCGATTTTCTGTTTGTTCGCAATATCGGAGCCGCCTTTAGCATGGGCGAGGGGCATGGCATCGCGTTTGCCGTGCTGGCGTTGGCAGTCATTATCGCTATTGCCGTGTACCTCGTTCGTGCACCCCAGCTCGCCCATCTTGAGGTTGTGGGCATGGCCATGGTTGCGGGCGGCGCCGTCGGCAACGCTATCGATCGTCTGACCATGGGCTTCGTGACCGATTTTATTGCCACCACCTTCATCGACTTCCCCGTTTTTAATGTAGCCGATATCGGCATTACGGTCGGCGTCGTGCTGGCGCTCATCGGTTACATGTTTTTGAGCCCCGCCGCTCGCGAGGTCGATGCGACCGCCGAACTCAACGCTCGTGATGAGGCTCGCGCCAAACGCAAAGCCAAGCAGCGTGGGGAGCGTGCCCGCAAGATTCGCGAAAGGAATGAGCGCTAATGGCCGACATCCATATTCTTGTTGCCGACGATTCCGCTGGTCAGCGTCTTGACGCCTATCTGGGCGCCAACGATGGCTGTCCCACACGCTCTGCCTGCGCGCATCTGATCGAGGGAGGCGCCGTTGCCGTCAACGGCGAGACCTGCCTGTCAAAAAAGTATGCTGTGCGCGCCGGCGACCGCATCTCGGTCGACTTGCCCGAGCCGCACGATCCGACCGACGTGATTCCCGAGGCCATTCCCCTCGATATCCGCTACGAGGACGACTACCTCATCGTGCTCTCCAAGCAGCGCGGCCTGGTGTGCCATCCCGCCCACGGCCACGAGAGCGGCACCCTTGCGAACGCTCTGGTCTACCACTGCGGCATCGATCATCTTGGTACCGTGCAGGGTGAGGACCGCCCCGGCATCGTGCATCGCCTGGATCGCGATACCTCGGGCCTTATGCTCGCGGCAAAAGACGACGACACCCAGCGCGCGCTTCAAAATCTCATCCGCACGCGCACGCTCGACCGTCGCTATATCACGCTCGTTCACGGGCACATCGCCATGGATGAGGGCACTATCAACACTGGTATTGCCCGATCGACGCGCGACCGCGTGAAGATGGCGGTTTCCGATGACCCCTTTGCGCGCCAGGCCATCACGACCTTCAAGGTGCTCGAGCGCTTTGATTCCACGCGTTTTGACGACGGCTATACGCTCGTCGAGTGCCACTTGTTTACGGGCCGCACGCATCAGATTCGCGTGCACATGCGCCATATCAACCACGCCTGCGTGGGCGATCCGCTCTACGGCAAGTGCGACGCGCGCGCCGATCAGGGTCTGACCAGGCAGTTCCTTCATTCCTGGCGTGTGGCGTTCGACCATCCCGTGACGGGAGAGCGCATTGAGTGCCGTGATGAGCTGCCGTGGGACCTTGCCGCGGTTCTGGATGACCTGGCCCCGCGTTCGCTCGGCCGCACTGCCGCCGGTGACGAAATTGTCCCGCAGCTCGGTCTGCTCGAAGCCTAGCCAGTATTAGGTGGTTTCTTGAACTCGGTAAGCCTGCGGTAAGATATACGATTGTTTACGTAACGCGTTGCTGGGAGCCTGCATGCTCGCCTTTTTACAAACCAACACACCCATCGTGATCTTCAACCAGATTGTCGTCACGCTGCTCACGGTCTGCTTTCTGTACCAGGTGGTCTTCTTTGTCATCGGCGCTCTTCGTGGCGAGGTCGCGCCTCCCAAGGCCAAAAAACTCCACCGCTATGCCTTCTTTATCGCGGCGCATAACGAGGAGGCTGTGATTGCCAACCTCGTTCGCTCCATCAAGGACCAGGATTATCCGTCCGAGCTTATCGAGGTCTTTGTGGTCGCCGACGCCTGCACCGACAACACGGCGCAGCTCGCGCGCGAGGCGGGCGCTGTCGTTTATGAGCGCAATGACCTTGCCCGCAAGGGCAAGAGCTGGGTCATGGACTTTGGCTTCGACCGCATCCTTAACGAGTATCCCGATACGTTTGAAGGCTACTTTATCTTCGATGCCGATAACGTCATCGCCCGCGATTACGTCTCCAAGATGAACGATGCCTTTGATCAGGGCTTCCATGTGGTCACGAGCTATCGCAACTCCAAGAACTTCGGCAGCTCGTGGATCTCGGCGGCTAATGCTACGTGGTATCTGCGAGAGGCGCGCTTTCTCAACAACGCGCGTAATATCTGCAAGACGTCCTGCGCTGTCTCGGGTTCGGGTTACCTTATCTCGGCGAGCGTGATCGAGGGCATGCACGGTTGGCAGTTCCATACGCTGACCGAGGATATTCAGTTCACCACGTTCTGCGCCATTCACGGCATTCGCATTGGCTATGCACCGGCGGAGTTCTTTGACGAACAGCCCGTGACGTTTAAGGCGTCCTGGAAACAGCGTATGCGTTGGACCAAGGGCTTCTACCAGGTGTTCTTTACCTACGGTAAGCATCTTGTCAAATCGACCTTCCGCTATCATCGCTTTGCCGCCTACGACATGTTTATGACGATCGCCCCGGGTATGCTGCTATCGCTGATCTCGATGCTCGCCAATGCCACGTTTCTCGTCGTGGGCGGTCTTTCGCACGGCTTCCTGGCTACCGAAGTCGAGATGCAGGCGTGCGCCGCTTCGCTCATTATGACCTTCGCCATGATGTATCAGACCTTCTTTATCCTGGCGCTGCTTACGACCATCTTTGAGTACAAGCACATTCACTGTGCGCAAAAGTGGCGTCTGGTGACCAACCTGTTTACCTTCCCGATCTTTATGTTCAGCTATATCCCCATCACGGTGGCTGCTCTGTTCCTGAAGGTCGACTGGGTGCCGACGCAGCACGCCGTAAGCGTTACCCTCGACGAGGTCATGCAAGGCGCCAAATAACTACGATCAAAACCACCACAAATGGACAGTACCTTTGTGGTGGTTTTTGCGTTTGAGCTGCTGCCCAAGGAGGTGTTCGATAATCTATATCCCGTTTTGGATTTGCATCTTTGTTGGCGCGGCGATTGATGCCCGTGAGCGGCGGTTTCCCAATGAACTTGCCGGTGCGTGTGCGGTGGCGGCGTTTGCGGGCGTTTGGCTCGACAAGGGTGTTAACACGGCGCTTGACCACGCCGGTCTTGCGGTTATCGTCTACCTTGCCCTTGTGCTTACTGAGTCGCTCTGGCGTCGTATTCGCCATGCTCCCGGCATTGGCATGGGGGACGCCAAGGCGCTCTTTGCCCTTTGTACCCTCGATCCCTTGGGTGGTGTCGTCGCGTTTGGGGTTGCGCTTCTGACCCTTGCCGCCGCCTGTCTCATTGCAAAATCACGCTCCCTGCCTTTGCTGCCGTTTTTAGTGCCGATATTTGCCATAATCGAGGTCGTGGGTAGTACGCTGTAACCGTTTGCGCGCCCTTTTAAGGAGCATGCCATGGCAATCATTCAACAGACAGCCGCCATCAAGGCACGTATGGATCGCATTCCCGCGGCGTTGTCGCCCGAGCTGGTCGAGCGTATCGCCGCCGACCGCGCCTCGGGTGTCGTTAATCCCTATCGATGCGGTGACGACCAGGTCATCCGACGTGTCGATCGGGCTGCAGACGAGGGCACGCTCATGCGTCCGGCCTTCATGCGCGATACCGAAAAGATTTTGCATCTGCCCGCATACACCCGTTATGCAGGCAAAACGCAGGTCTTTAGTTTTCGCAGCAACGACGACCTGTCGCGTCGCGGCCTGCACGTGCAGCTTGTTTCGCGCATCGCGCGCGATATCGGACGTGCCCTGGGGCTCAACTGCGACCTGATCGAGGCGATTGGCTTAGGCCACGACTTGGGCCACACGCCCTTTGGCCATGCCGGTGAGCGCTTTCTCAACGATATCTATCACGAGCGCACGGGTCGTTATTTTTTCCATAACGTGCAGTCGGTCCGCGTGCTCGACGCGCTGTACGGCCGCAACGTGTCGCTCCAGACGCTCGACGGCGTGCTATGCCACAACGGTGAGTACGAACAGCGTGTGTTTGAGCTTTCGGACATGAGCTCCTTTGACCAGTTCGACCTTACGGTTGAGGATTGCATTGCCACAGGTTACAGCGCAATTGAGCACCTGCGCCCCATGACGCTCGAGGGCTGCGTGGTTCGCATCTCGGATATCCTTGCCTACGTGGGGCGCGATCGCCAAGACGCCATTTCGGCGGGCCTACTGGCGCCCGATGCTTTTGACGATGGCCTGGGTGGGGCATACAACAGCTGGATCCTTACGCATGCCTCCATCGATATCGTTGAGCACAGCTATGGCAAGCCGCGCATCGTGATGAGCGAGGAATTGTTTGAGGAAATCCGCCGAGCCAAGCGCGAGAACTACGTAAAGATCTATAGCAAGGGCGGCATCGAAGGCGACTCCGAAGCGGAGCTGCGCGAGGCGTTCGAAAAGCTCTACGACCGTTGCCTGCAGGATATAAACGAAGGCGACGAGTCCTCTTACATCTTTAAGCATCACATTTCGCGCATTGAGCAGCAGCTTTCCTACTACGATCGCACCTATGCCTGGCAGGACGACAAGGATCAAGCGGTGGTGGATTACATCGCGAGCATGACGGACGGCTATTTCTGCGAGCTGACGAGCAAGCTATTTCCTGGCTTGAAGTTTCCACACCGTACCTATATTAACGAACGGTAGTTCGTATATATTCGGTATACTGTTAGTGGAAAACGTTTTTGATTGATGCACGGGATGGCTATGGACGACCTTTTTTCTGCCTCGACGCGCGAGCGTTCCTTTCAGAATGCGCCGCTTGCGGTGCGCATGCGCCCCAATTCGCTCGACGAGTACGTGGGTCAGCAAAAGGCCGTCGGTAAGGGCTCGTGGCTGCGTGCGGCCATCGAGCATGATGTGCTATCGAGCGTGATTCTGTATGGGCCGGCCGGTACGGGCAAGACGACGCTGGCACATATTATCGCCAACCATACTAAGAGCGAGTTTGTCGAGGTCAGCGCTGTGACGGGCACCGTAAAGGATCTTCGTCGCGTGATCGACGAGGCTAAGACGCGCCTGAATACGTACGACCGCCGCACCATTCTTTTTATCGATGAGATTCATCGCTTTTCCAAGTCGCAGCAGGATGCCTTGCTGCATGCAGTTGAGAACCGTACCGTCATTATGATTGGCGCCACGACGGAGAATCCGTACTTCGAGGTCAACTCGGCATTGCTCTCGCGCGGTCGCGTGGTGGAACTTGAGCATCTTAAAGACGAGGATATCGCCACGCTTATTGAGCGTGCGCTCGAGGCGCCGCAGGGTTTGAACGGTAAGTTCTCGGCCGATGAGGATACGGTTAAGACCATTTGCACGCTGGCAGCGGGTGACGCTCGATCGGCGCTCACGACGCTTGAGCTTGCGAGCGAGATTGCCGTCACGCGCCCCGATACCGAGGGAACGCCCGCGCCGGCGGCGGGGGAGCGCTATCCCATCACTGTTGACGACGTGAAGATTGCCAATCCGCGCCGTGGCTTTTCGTACGACAAAAACGGTGACATGCACTACGACATCATCAGTGCGTTTATTAAGTCTATGCGCGGTAGCGACCCCGATGCCACGATTTATTGGCTCGCGCGCATGATTGACGCGGGGGAGGATCCTAAGTTTATCGCTCGTCGTATTATGATTCAGGCTTCTGAGGATGTTGGCAACGCCGACCCACAGGCGCTTTTGGTGGCACATGCCGCGTTTAAGTCTGCCGAGGTCATTGGCTATCCCGAGTGCCGTATTAATCTGGCTCAGGCTGCTCTCTATGTGTGCTTGGCGCCTAAATCCAACGCGTGCGAGGCTTCGATCGATGCGGCGTTGGCCGATATCCATTCAAGTGGGCTGCGCGAGGTGCCGAGTTATCTGCGCGATCGTCATCGCCCGGGCAGCGACGAATACGGTGTGTATAAGTATCCGCATGATTATCCCGAAGGCTGGGTCGATCAGCGCTATTTGCCCGAGGGACTGGAGCGCGGTGCGTTTTGGCAGCCTGCCGGCCGCGGCTGGGAAGAGTGGCGCGTAGAGCAAAGCGAACGCGACCGTAGCGGAAACGCGCCCAAGTAGGTCCTTGGGACCTCGCACATTCCCTTTGGGTATCTTTCCCCTTCTTTGGGGTACCATGAAAAGCGTCTGTATTTCGATTCCTTCGGGAGGCTTGTATGAGTCCCATTCAAATCGCCCTGCTGCTGCTCGCCGTTGCCGGCGTGTGGGCTGTTATCGAGCTCGCGCTCACACTGCGCAAGACCCGCGACGTCGTTGATTCGCTCGACAAGACCGTAAACGATCTCAATAACACCATCGCCGAGGCTCAGCCTGTGGTGGCAAAGCTTGATGGCGCTGTCGATGAGCTCACCCCCGCGCTGGCGCAGGTTGAGCCGCTCCTCAAGTCGAGCAAGACCGCCGTCGACGCGCTTACCTCCAATCTCGTAGAGGTCGAAGCTGTGGTTCGCGACATTTCCGAGGTTACGGGCAGCGTGGCCGAGGCCAGCAATGCCGTATCGAGCGTGACTGATTCTGCTGCTGGTGCCGTGCAGAAACTCTTTAACAAGGTGAAGGCTCCCGCGGCCGACGCCGAGCGCAAGCTTTCCGCTGCCGCTGAAGCCGAGCAGCCGACCGAGCGTGTCCTGATTGACGAAGCCGGGGACGATGCCGCTGCTGGTGACGATGATGCGCAGAAGCCCGCAGCCAAGCCTGCTCAGTATTACACCTATACGCCCGCCGAGACCTCCGAGGAGTCCTGCGATGAGTAGCGAAGCAACCTGCCCCATTACGCTGAGCGTTGCCGGTGATCCGCGTCTCGCGCGCCTTGTGCGCATGACGGCGGCAAATGTCGGTGCGCTGTGCTCTATGTCCGTCGATCGTATCGAGGACATCCGTATGGCTGCCGAGGAGGCCTTCATCTTTGGCTGCACGGCCGTTGATTCTGACGACATTTCGATCAAATTCGACGTCGACGAATCGCACGTGGGCATGACCTTTACCTTTGGTGACCAGGCGACTGTCGATGAGGATGATCAGGCTGCCGTGTATGCCGAGCTCATTCTGGCAAGCGTGTGCGATTCCTACGAAAAGACCGCGGCGCCCCTGACGCTTTCCCTCGACCTCAAGGCGGATATCTAATATGACCGAACGTTCCCGGAGCGGTAAGACCGCTTGGGACAAGGAGAAAACCCGCGAGCTGTTTCGTCGCTACAAAGAGACCGGTGATCCGGACGCACGTGAGCAGCTCGTCATGTCCCATATGAACCTGGTAAGGTTTCTTGCCAACAAATTTAAGAACCGCGGCGAGCCGCTCGACGACCTCATGCAGGTCGGCTATCTGGGTTTGCTCAAAGCTATCGACCGCTTTGACCCCGAGCGCGGACTCGAGTTCACGACGTTTGCCACGCCTACCATCCTGGGCGAGATTAAGCGTCACTTTCGCGACAAGGGCTGGAGCGTGCGCGTGCCGCGCCGTCTGCAGGAGCTTTCTGCCAAGGTCAACCAGGCTACCGACAAGCTCACTAACGAGCTGCAGCGCTCGCCTAAGGTTGAAGAAATCGCTGAGTACCTGGGTGTGACCGTCGACGAGGTGCTGGAGGCCATGGAATCGTCTTCGGCCTATACCTCGGTGCCCATCGAGGCTCCTGGCGCGTCCGATTCCGATGATGCCCCCTCGATTCTCGACCGCTATGCCGATGACGACAACGAGCTCGATTTTACCGATGACCGCCTGGTGATCGAGGAAGCCATCCGCGATTTCTCGCCGCGTGAGCGTGAGGGTATCGAGTTGCGCTTTGTGAAGGGCATGACCCAGATCGAGATCGCCAAGAAGCTGGGTATCTCGCAGGTGCAGGTCTCGCGCCTGCTGCGACGTACCCTGAAGAAGATTCAGGACAAGATCGACCCCGACGGAGTGATGGTTCGTTCATGAGTGAGCACCCCCAACAAACCGACCGCACGCTGCGCGATAGCCGTATTCTGACGCTTCGCATTTGGGCTGTCGTCGGCTGCATTGTCATCGCCGCCGTCATCTTTAACCTTATGGGTATCCTGGCGCCGGTTATCGAGTTTCTCGCTGTCGGTTCCATCATCGCTTTTGTGATGTCGCCGATCACTAACTGGCTCGAGCATCACGGCGTCGGTCGTGGCATCGGTTCGCTCATCGCGCTGATCGTGGTTGTGGCAGTGCTCGTCGGCGTCGTCTGCATCCTGTCGCCTATTTTGCTCGGTCAGATTATGGAAGTCCTGAGCCGTCTGCCTGAGCAGCTTCGCGTTGCGGGCGGTGATCTCAACGAGATGATTTCGCACGCTAAGACGCTCAACAACACGCCGCTCAAGGAGTACCTGGACGATAATCTGTCCTCGCTGGTTACTGTGGCGTCCAAGTACGTATCGCAAATCGCCGCTGAGCTCGGTCGCGGCGTGTTCCCGCTGATCACCAACACGGCCTCGCAGCTGTTCGTAATCTTCCTGGGTTTGGTGCTTGCCTACTGGCTTGCCTGCGATTATCCCCGTATGCACCACGAGGTCTGTACCATCATCGGACAGGAAAAAGAGACCTCGTACCGCTTTATGGTCGCGATTCTTTCGCGCTCGGTCGGCGGTTATATGCGCGGCATGGTCGTGACGTCCATCTGCGGTGGCATCCTCGCCTTTATCGGCTTTACGCTCATTGGCCATCCCTACGCGGCACTCATGGCCATCTTTACCGGCATCATGCACTTGGTCCCGGTTGTCGGTCCCTGGGTAAGCGCGGCGATCGCCACGGTGCTCGGCTTTATGTTCAGCCCCATGCTGGCGTTGTGGACGCTCGTTGTGACCATGGTGGCTCAAAACGTCACCGATAACGTCATTTCCCCCAAGGTCATGCAGAGTTCGGTGCAGGTGCATCCCATCATGAGCCTGACGGCCCTCGTTATTGGTTCGGCACTTATGGGTCCCATCGGCATGGTCATCGCCATTCCGCTGTGCGCGGCCCTCAAGGGCATTTTCGTCTACTACTTTGAGAACGAGACCGGTCGCCAGCTCGTGGCATACGACGGCGCTGTATTTAAGGGCACGCCATATCGCGATGCCGAGGGCAACCCGGTCGCCGCCTACGACGCGCTTGGAGACGATACGTTCATTTACGAGTCCGAGCTCATCGGCAACGAGACCGCGCCCGAGGCCCAGGCGATGCCCAAGCCCGAGCTCGAGAATCCCTGGATCAAGCTCTCGGGCCTGCAGCCCGATGCGACGAGCTTTTTCAAGAATCCCTTCGCCAAGGACGATGACTCCAACTCGGACGACGATACCAAAACCGGCATCGACGGCTCCATGGACGATTCGGATTCCAAATAGGCACCGCTAGCGTTTCTTGAAGTTGTAAATGACAAGAAACGCGAGCAAAGCGATTGATAAGGGGCCGGCTACATAGAAAAAGAGAACGTCAATTGCGCGTAGAGTGTAATAAGCTTTATCGCCGGACATTACTGCATACAATACGTAGCCAAATGCTGGTTGGTTTGCGTACCAGCAGGAGAAAGCCAAAAGCGCTAAAAGTGCTACAACCAGAAGTGCATTCAGGACAAATCGTTTGCTTTTCATCGATCGCTCCTTCCGGGTGAATCTTATATGTAATTCTACAGTACCCTTTTTCAAAGCATCGCATACTCCTAAATAACGTGCACTTTCGCTGTAGGGTCGGCTTTATGTCGGCCCTCTTTTTTGCACTTGCGCGGCGGGATGGTAATATCGTTACGTTTGAACTGTTTCGATGTGAAACCGAGGAGATTCCCTCTATGAGTGCTGACTACCCGTCAATGACTACGGCCGAGATCCGCTCCAAGTTCCTCAACTTCTTTGAGGAGCGCGGTCTTAAGCTCTATCCTTCTTCGTCCCTTGTTCCCGACGACCCCTCGCTGCTGCTTGCCAACGCCGGCATGAACCAGTTTAAGGAGTACTACCAGGGCAAGAAGACCATGAAGGAGATCGGCGCGATCTCCTGCCAGAAGTGTGTCCGCACCAACGACATCGACTGCATCGGCGAGGACGGCCGTCACCTGTCCTTCTTTGAGATGCTCGGCGACTTCTCCTTTGGCGGCGTCTCCAAGCAGCAGGCCTGCGCTTGGGCCTTTGAGCTCATCACCAAGGAGTTCAAGCTGCCGCTCGACCGCCTGTACTTCACCGTCTTTACCGAGGACGACGAGACCCACGACGTGTGGCGTTCTCTGGGCGTTGCCGAGGACCACATCTCCCGCCTGGGCGAGGACGACAACTTCTGGGCTGCCGGCCCCACCGGCCCCTGCGGTCCGTGCTCCGAGATCTACTTTGACATGGGCGAGGAGGTCGGTTGCGGCAGCCCCGACTGCAAGCCCGGCTGCGACTGCGACCGCTTCCTTGAGTTCTGGAACCTCGTGTTTACCCAGTACGACCGCCAGGAGGACGGCTCCATGCCGGAGCTGCCGCACCGCAACCTCGATACGGGCATGGGCCTGGAGCGCATGGCCGCCATCATGCAGCACAAGACCGCCAACTACGACGGCGATTTGATGCAGCACCTCATCAAGCTGGGCGAGGAGATCAGCGGCAAGACCTATGACGCCGACGATTACTCCGGTGCCAGCCGCTCCCTGCGCATCATCGCCGATCACTCCCGTGCCGTCGACTTTATGATCTCTGACGGCATCCTCCCCGGTAACGAGGGTCGCGAGTACGTCCTTCGCCGTCTGCTCCGCCGTGCCGTGTTCCACGGCCGCCTGCTGGGCATCGAGGGTGCCTTCCTGACCAAGTTCATCGACGAGGTCAACGCTCAGATGGGCGAGGCCTATCCCGAGCTGCTCAAGAACGTCGCACTCGTCAAGGGTATCGTCGCCTCTGAGGAGGAGCGCTTCTCCACGACGCTCGACAACGGCCGCGTCTACCTGGACGAGGCCCTGGCAGCGCTTGCCGATGGCGCCGTGCTCCCGGGTGATGTCGCCTTTAAGCTGCACGACACCTTTGGTTTCCCCATCGACCTGACCGTCGAGATTGCCGGCACCGCCGGCCACGACGTCGACATGGACGGCTTTACCGCTTGCATGGAGGACCAGAAGGCCCGTGCTCGCGCCAATGCCAAGGGCGACGCCTGGGGCAGCTTCAACGATGTGTGGGTCGAGCTTTCGGACAAGGTCGCTGCGACCGAGTTCGACGGCTATGACAACGATGTGATCGAAGGCGCCAAGGTTGTCGCCATCGTGCGCAACGGCGAGTCCGTCGAGTCCGCTGCCGCGGGCGATGATGTTGAGGTCGTGCTCGACCGCACCCCGTTCTATGCCGAGATGGGCGGCCAGCAGGGTGACGCCGGCGAGCTTTCCGCCGAGGGCGTTTCGCTGACCGTTTCCGATACCAAGAACCACAACGGCCTGTATGCCCACGTTGCGCACGCCGCCGAGGGCACGCTGACCGTCGGTGCTACCGTGACCGCCGCGCTCGACGCCGAGCGCCGTGGCTTCCTGCGCCGTAACCACACCGCCACCCACCTGCTTGACGCCGCGCTTAAGCACGTCCTGGGCGAGCATGTCTCTCAGGCCGGCTCGCTGGTGACGCCCGAGCACCTGCGCTTTGACTTCACGCACTTTGAGGCCCTGTCCTCCGAGCAGCTCAAGGCTGTTGAGGACCTGGTCAACCAGCAGATCTTTGCATCTAAGCCGGTCGTGACCCGCGTCATGGGCATCGACGAGGCCAAGGCCGCCGGCGCCGTCGCCCTGTTTGGCGAGAAGTATGGCGACGTCGTCCGCGTCGTTTCCGTGGGCGCCGAGGACCAGCCGTTCTCCCGCGAGCTCTGCGGTGGTACGCATGCTGCCAACACTGCCGAGATCGGCCTATTCAAGATTATCTCCGAGTCCTCCACGGGCTCGAACGTCCGCCGTATCGAGGCCGTTACCTCTAAGGGCGCCCTCGACTACATGGCCGACCGCCTGGCACTCGTTGACGCCGCTGCCGCTGCGCTCAAGTGCCGCGTTGACGAGGTTCCCGCTCGTGTGGAGAACCTGCAGGCCGAGCTGCGCGAGACGTCTAACAAGCTCAAGAAGGCGCTGACCGGTGGCTCCTCCGACGCTATCTCCAGCGCCATCGAGGGTGCCGTCGAGCTCGACGGCTATAAGCTCGTCGTCGCTGAGCTCCAGGGCCTTGAGGCCGCCGACCTGCGCAACGTTTGGGATACCGTGCACCAGAAGGTCGCCGGCCCCGTTGCCTGTGTTGTTGCCAGCGTGACCGAGAAGGGCACCCCGGCCCTGCTCGCCGCCGGCTCCGATGACGCCGTGAAGGCCGGTTTCCACGCCGGCAACGTGATCAAGCAGATCGCGGGTCTGGTCGATGGTCGCGGTGGCGGCCGTCCCAACATGGCCCAGGCCGGTGGCAAGAACGCTGCCGGTATCGCCGATGCCCTCGCGGCCGCCAAGACCGCGCTCGGCGCCTAAGTAGTCGCTGTGGTCGCGCTCGCGCTGGACATAGGGGAGACCAGGATCGGCATCGCCGTCTCGAGCCGTGATGGCAAGATGGCGATGCCCGTCAAGGTGCTTCCGACCGCTGAGGTTACCGGTATGGCCAAGACGTTCCGTTACCTGGTCGAGGACTATGAGCCCGACATCTTGGTAAGCGGGTGTCCCTTGACCATGGCCGGCGAGCCTGGCCCCCAGGCCGAGCGCGTTGCCGCCGTAGCGCAAAAGATCGCCGACGAGCTCGATCTTCCGCTGGAGTTTGAGGACGAGCGCCTGTCCTCGCAAGAGGCCAAGCGTATCCTGCGCGAGCAGGGACTCAACGAAAAGCAGATGAGGGGCAAGATCGACATGATCGCCGCCAGCCTGTTCTTGCAGACGTGGCTCGATCGCAAAAACGAGGAGGTTTCGCATGTCTAGCGCTTTCGATCCGCGCCAGCCGAATCGTACACGACAGCCTGCGCCACGCCCTGTATCGTCCGGTCAGCGTCCGACGCAACCGACTCAGCGCGCGGCCCAACCCGCCGCACGTTCGGCGCAGCCCTCTTCTTGCCCCACTCAGCCCACTCAGCGTCCAGGCCAGCAGCCTGTTCGTCGTCCTGCTCAGCAGTCTGCTGCCCATACAGCCCAGCCCGCGGGCGGTTCCCGCTTTAAGCAGCAGGCTCCTGCCCAGCGTACGCAGGGACAGGCACCGCAATCACGCTCCCACGCACATCATGCTCATGGCTCGCACGGCGTTGCTCCGGCCACGCGCTCGAGCTATTACACGCGCGCTCGCCGTGGTGCCCAAAAGAAAAGCTCCCCGGTGCCTATGATTATCGGTGGCGTCGTCGCCGTGCTTGCGCTTGTCGCGATCGTTTTCTTTGTCGTGCCAGCTGTCAAGGGCTTTTTTGCTGGTGAGGATGCGAAAGTCACTGCTGGCCAACAGGTTACTATCACTATTCCCGATGGTGCCTCGGGTGACAGCATCGCTTCGATTCTCTCCGAGAACCATATCGTCGAAAATCCCAAGGATTATTACGCGGCGGTCAAAAAGCTCAACGCCGACATGTCGCTCAAGCCCGGCACCTACTCGTTCACCACGCTCATGGACGCGACCAAGGTCGTTCAGCAGCTCATGGAGGGCCCCAATGCGGGCTCCGATGCACTGACTATCCCAGAGGGCCTGACGGTTGACCAGGTCGCCGATCGCGTGGCCAAGGCATACGACAGTATCTCCAAGGAAGACTTCCTCAATCAGGCAAAGGCCTCCAACTATGTGAAGGACTATAGCTTCCTTGAGGGCGCTGCAAACGATTCGCTCGAGGGCTTCCTATTCCCCAAGACCTATTCGTTGGGTAAGAAACCGAGCGCCGATGATGTTATTCGTGCCATGCTCGATCAATTCAACACCGAGTACAAGTCGCTCGATTTTGCCGGTTGCGAGGCCAAAATCAAGGAGCGCTACGGCGTGGAGATGTCTGATTACGACATCATCAATCTCGCTTCCATCGTTGAGCGCGAAGGCCTCAACGCCGAGCAGCGCGCGCATGTCGCCTCGGTGTTCTACAACCGTCTTGCCGGCAAGCTCGATGGTCTGCGCTACCTCAATAGCGATGCGACCATGATGTATGTCACCGGCGGCGAGGTTACCGCCGACGACCTGCAGAGCGATAGCCCGTATAACACCTATAAGCACGAGGGCCTGCCGCCCACGCCCATCTGCTCTCCGTCACTCGAGGCGCTCAAGGCAACCCTTGAGCCCACCGACTCCGATGACCTGTATTTCTACATTACGCAGGACGAGGAGTATTTCTCTCAGACCTACGAAGAGCACCAACAGTCTTGGAATTAAACATGAGGATTTTCAGCCCCAAACGATATGTTGCCTCGGTCGACCGCATCGACCTTGATACCCTGTGGGCCGACGGCAAGCGCGCCATTTTGCTCGACCGCGATAACACCCTGGTGCCGCGTGATACCGAGCAGGTTCCCGCTGCCGTCTCGGCCTGGCTCGACGCCGCTCGTGCCAAGGGCTTTAAGCTGTGCATGGTGTCGAACAACTGGCATCGCGACCAGGTCATGAGCTCAGCACGCGAGCTGGGGCTCGAGGCCATCAGCCATGCCATGAAGCCTGCACCGTTTGCTCTCAAGGCTGGTCTTAAGCGCTTGGGCGCCACGGCCGATGAGGCTGTGCTGATCGGTGACCAGCTGTACACGGACGTGTGGAGCGGTAACTTTGCCGGCGTCGACACGATCTTGGTAAAGCCACAGGCAACTCAGGACCTGTGGTATACGCAGATCTTCCGTATCTTTGAGCGCCGGGCCCTGCGCGACCTTCCCTGCGAGGAATAGGTTTCGTCATGTCCCAGCACACCAAGCACGGCTGCGACCATATCTTCTTTATCGGGTTTTTGGGTGCGGGCAAATCGACGCTCGCACGCAACGTGGGCACGATGTTCAAGCGTCGGTTTATTGATACCGACCGCCTTGTCGTGCGCCGTTGCGGCAAATCGGTAACCGAGATTTTTGAAACCGAGGGCGAGGAGCGCTTTCGCGAGCTCGAAACCTCGGCGCTCCGTTCGCTCCAAAGCGAGCGCAGCCTGCTGGTTTCGTGCGGTGGCGGCATTGTCGAGACGCCGGTCAATATCGAGCTCATGCACCAGATGGGTACCTGTGTGTACCTCGAGGGCGATTTTGAGGATTCGATGCGCCAGATCCGCCGCTCCGACACGCGTCCCGATTTCCGCTCGCCCGAGTACGCGGCGCTGCTCTTTGAGCATCGCCGTCCGTTGTATCGTCTAGCTGCCGATCTTACCCTTGATATTCGCAACAAGTCCTTCGAGGACGTTTCCTACCTTTGTGCCGAGATGCTTTTGGAGCGTGGACTGCTATGATTCGCCGTCAACTTATCAATTTCCAAAACCGCAGCGTCGATGTTCGCGTCGGCTTTGACGCGTTTAGCGAGCTGTCGCGCATGTTTGCCTCGGCTGTGGGCAAACCCAAGCGGGCGATGGTGGTTTGGAACAGCGCTACATCCGAGCGTTTTGGCGAGGTTGTCGAGCATGCGCTGGTCGACGCCGGTTTTGCCGTGTCGCCGCTTGTCCTCGAGGTTTCGCCTGCCGGTGCTACGCTGGCCGATGCCGATACCGTTTTTGGCGCCCTGTCGGCTAACGGCATTACCTGCGACGATCTCGTTGTCGCTGTCGGCGACACGGCGACCTGCTCGGTCGTTTGCTGGTGTGCCAATCAGTGGTGCGGTCGCACCGAGTGCGCCTTGCTGCCGACGACGTTCGACGCCATGCTCACGGTCGCGACGACTATGAAGCCACTCGTCGCCTCGTCGGCGAATGCGCTTCCCGCTATCGCGTTCCGTCCCGAGCCGGGCTTGGTCGTGTGTGACCTCGAACTTGTTCGCGAAGCGGACCCCGAGGACCTCAAGCTCGGTTATGCGGTACTTGTTGGTACCATGCTTTCGAGCAGCAAGTCCCGTTGGAATCAGTTTACCGAGACCGTCCCCGAGATTCTCGCTGGCGAGGAAGTCGCGCTCGTCAATGCCGTTCAGTGGTCTCAGACTGCCCGCAAGGACGTACTGATGGCCACGAACCCGAGCGCCCGCCATGCGCTCGATTTTGGCAAGACGGGGGAGCGTACCCTGCGCGCCTGCTTGGGCGATGCCGCTTCGCAGATCCCTGCCTACCAGCTGTTGTCCGAAGGTATGCGCTTTGAGGCGCGCCTAGCACATGATGCCTGCGACTTCGATGTCGATTACGTCTTTGAGGTCGATGACTGCCTGGAGGACTTTGGTATCGAGGAGTTTGCCTTCGATCTGGAGCCCGCCGCATATATCGAGGAGTTCCGCAGGCAGCAGTTTGTCCGCTCGAACCGCAGTATGTTGCCGCTGCCCGCGGCACTTGGCGCCATTCGTCTAACGAGCGTTGAGGACGAGGTTCTTGAGCGCCATGCTCACGCCTACTTGGCTTCTCGCAAAGAACTTCTCTAAGTTTTATTGACATCCATCGTCTTTCGTATCATGTTGAGGTGCGGGTTTTCAATCGGTTGCGGATCGCGTGCGAATCCGTCTTTCGATCGGGACCCGTCCCACTTTTATGAGGACAACAAGAAAGGAATCTGCATGTCTGAGTTTGCTGCCGGTCCTGCCGGTCGTATCGAGCGCGTCCGTGCCCTGATGGCCGAGCGCGGCTACGACGCCATCGTCGTGCGCGACGAGGCCAATCTCCGTTGGCTCACGGGCGTGAAGGGCGTCTTCGATTACACCTTCGAGTTCCCTCACGCCGCGTTTATTACGGCCGATCAGTGCCTGTTCCACACCGACTCGCGCTATCTCAACAGTTTTGAGGAGAACACGCCCGCCGGCAGCCCCTGGGTCTACGACATGGACGAGGGTACCATCCCCGGCTGGGTCGCCGGCAAGATTGCGGCCAACAAATGCCGCGTCTGCGCCGTCGAGGATGACATGCAGATTAACTTCTACCAGGGTATTCAACGTGGTCTGGAGGACCGCTCCGTTGCCTGCATGCTGCCGCTGATGCATGACGACATCCGCAAGATGCGTGCCATCAAGGATGCAGAGGAGATCGAGCTCATGCGCCACGCGCAGTCGATCACCGATGCCGCCTTCCAGCACATGCTCGGCTTTATTAAGCCCGGTATGACCGAGAAACAGGTCCGCAACGAGCTCGAGAACTTTATGTTCGCCAACGGCGCCGACAGCCTGGCCTTTGGCTCCATCGTCGCGAGCGGTCCCAACACCGCCAACCCGCATGCCGTCCCGAGCGACCGCGTGATCGAGAAGGGCGACTTTGTCCTCATGGATTACGGTGCGGGCTATTGCGACTACCGCTCCGACATGACTCGTACCGTCGTGATGGGCGAGCCCACCCAGGAGCAGCTCGACCTGTACGCGCTCGTGCGCCGCACCCATGAGGAGTGCGTCGCCGCTATCCATCCGGGCGTCGAGGGCAACGACATTTTCAAGCTTTCCAAGAAGATTATCGGCGATGCCGGCTATGGCGATTACTACAACCATGGTCTGGGCCACGGCGTGGGCATCGACATCCACGAGCTGCCTAACTTCAATCGCAGCAAGAATATCATCGAGGTCGGCTCGGTTATCACCATGGAGCCCGGCGTGTACCTGCCCGGCGTGGGCGGCGTGCGCCTGGAGGACTACGGCGTCGTCACCGAGAACGGCTATGAGCCCTTCACCAAGACCCCGCACGACCTGCATATTATCGATTGCTAAACCATCCATTTGGGTTTTTGGAGGCGGGGCGTCCGGATCGATTCGGGCGTCCCGCGTTCTCTTTTTATGCGCTCGCCGCAGCCGCCGTCTGCAAGTGTATAATTTCGCTCGTATGTAATTTGGACGTTTGTGCGTCTAGCCAATAACAAGAAAGGTCGCTATGCCTACTATCTCTACCGCCGACTTCAAGAACGGCCTCGGTCTCCGCATTAAGGACAAGGTCTACACCATCGTCGAGTTCCAGCACGTCAAGCCGGGCAAGGGCGGCGCTTTCGTGCGCTACAAGACCCGCGACATCAAGAGCGGCCGCGTCGTCGAGAACACCTGCAACGCCGGCACCAAGTTCGAGAGCGTCATGCTCACCACCCGTGAGTTCCAGTACCTCTACAACGACGGCGCCGACTACATCTTCATGGATAACGAGTCCTACGAGCAGGTTCCCGTTCCCGAGGATATGGTGGGCGAGAACGCCAAGTGGCTGCGCGAGAATGACACCTGCCAGCTGCTCTTCGCCGACGACGAGCTCATGGGCGTGACCCCGCCGATGTTCATCGAGACCACCATCGTCCAGACCGACCCGGGCTTCAAGGGCGATACCGTCCAGGGTTCCACCAAGCCGGCCACCATCGACACCGGCGCTGTCATCCAGGTCCCCATGTACCTCAACGAGGGCGAGGTCATTAAGGTTGACACCCGCGACGGCAAGTTCGTCTCCCGCGTCTAGCAACCAACTCTTCTAGGAGGACTCATGCCCCAGGAAATCAAGATTGACGGCATCGGCATTTCGCCCGATGTTCTGACCGCCATCGTCTCGCGCGCCGTCACGGATGTCGAGGGCATCGCCTCCGTGGGCGTCAAGGACCTTGCCACCAACCTTGTCTCCATGATGCTTTCGTCCAAGGCCCCGGCTTCCGAGCCGGCGGTCGAGGCCGAGGTCATCGGCGACAAGCTCGCGCTTACCGTGCGCGTCGTGGTGTTCTTTGGCTATCCGTTCAAGAAACTCGCCGAGGCTGTTCGCGCCGCCGTGGTTGCCGCCATCGACGCCCAGGTGGGCGTCGAGGTCGAGCGCGTTGACGTTTGCATCGACGGCCTCGTTTTCCCCAAGGAGTAACCTTTGAGCCTTAAGGTTTATCGCGGGCGTACGCTTGCCCGCAGTCAGGCGCTGCAGCTGCTGTTCCAGGCCGAGGCCACGGACAGCCCGCTCGAGCGCGTCCTCGAGGGCGATTTCCTGATCTCGAAGGGTCCCCTCGACCCCTACGCGCTGGAGCTGTGCCGCGGTGCCTACGAGCACATCGACCGCATCGACTGCGCCCTGCGCTCCGTCGCCAAGAACTGGGATCTTATGCGCATGCCCGGTGCCGACCGCAATCTGCTGCGCATCGCCGTCTATGAGATGCGCTTCCTCACCGACGAGGAGGTCTCGGATGCCATCGTGATCAACGAGGCTGTCGAGCTTGCCAAGGCCTATGGCACCGACCAGTCCGCGTCGTTTGTCAACGGCGTGCTGGGCAAGATCGCTCGTAGCGAGGAGCTGCCGGGCGAGGACCTGTATCAGGATTTGCTGGCCGAGGACCGTGCCCGCGAGGAGGCCCAGGCTGCCGAGGCTGCCGCCAAGGTTGCCGCCGCTCAGGCTGCGGCCGGCGTTCTCGACGAGGATGCCGAGGTCGCCGAGGTCGAGACCGGTACCGTCGAGGAGTAGCCATGCCAGAGGGTTCCGTCCGCAACTTCGACGAGATCTCGGACCGCTTGGACCAGATTATCGCGACCGTTCGCTCCAAGGATACGTCCCTGGAGCGTTCGCTCGATCTGTTTGACGAGGCGATCGAGCTGGGCTCCCGTGCGGTCGATATGGTCGACAAGTTTGAGCTGACGCCTCGCGAGGCGGATAAGCTCGAGCAGGAATACGATGAGGATGCGGCAAACGAATCCAAGGATAGCCAGGCCGCGTCTCCGGATACGAATGGTTGATGGCATTCATGAAACGTGTGCGTCTCGATGACGAACTGATTTCACAGGGCATCTGCGCCGATCGCGCGGATGCCCTTCGCACTCTTATGGCCGGCTTGGTCTCGAGCGGCGGCGAGCGTTTGACCTCGCCAGGTCTTAAGGTGACGCCCGGCCTGCCGTTGCACGTGAAGGGTCGTATTCCCTACGTGGGGCGCGGCGGGCTCAAGCTCGAGGGCGCGCTCGATGCGTTTGGGATTGATCCGACGGACCTTCCTTGCCTCGATGTGGGCTGCTCCACGGGCGGCTTTACCGATTGCCTGCTCAAGCGTGGCGCCGCCACGGTCGTTTCGGTCGATGTGGGTCGCGCCCAGTTTGATTGGTCACTGCGCCAAGACGATCGCGTGACGCTCCACGAGCGCACCAACGTCACTCAGCTGCCCGAGCTTGGCTACGGTGGCGCTATCGATCTGGCCGTGTGCGATGTGTCGTTTACGAGTATCGCGAATATCATTGACGCCGTGATGGAGTGCCTCAAGCCTTCGGGTTCGTTTTGCACGCTCGTAAAGCCCCAGTTTGAGGCGCCGGCTGCGCTGGTGGGCGAGGGCGGCATCGTGACCGACCCAGCCGTCCGCCGTGATACGCTCGTGGCGGCGATTGGGCTCTTTGCCGCCAAGGGCCTGTTCCCGCGCGACGTGTGCGTGTCGCCCATCCATGGCGCCAAAGGAAACGTTGAGTTTTTCCTGTACGGCACGAGGTTTGCCCCCGGCGAACGCACCGACGATGAGCTGCATTCCCAGGTATCGGTTTTGAGCGAGAAAGCTGCAACGCTATGAAGGTCTTTCTGGTTCCCAATTTCTACAAGCAAGAGGCGGTTGAGAGCGGCCTGATGCTCGAGCTTTGGCTTTCGCGCCAGGGCTACGAGGTCGCATGGGCTGCCGACCAGCGTTCCAAGATCCAGAGCGCGCCCGATGTTGACGATGCCGACTTGGTTATTACGCTCGGCGGCGACGGCACGCTGCTGCGTGCCGCCCGCATTCTCAACTACCGTGAGATTCCCATTTTGGGTCTTTCCTATGGTCATTTGGGTTTTTTGACGGCCGCGAGCCCCGAGGAGCGCGACATTTTGCAGGTCGTGAGCGATGCCCTGTCCGGCGAGCTCCATGTGAGCCGCCGTGCCACCATCGCCGCCGATATTGTTTCGGTTCGCGAAGACGGCACGAAGGATGTTGTGCGCACGTTTGCCCTCAACGATATGGCGCTTACGCGCGGGCCCCTGTCCGATATGGTCGAATTTGACATCACGGTGTCCGGCCATCATATCGACCGCCTGCGCGGTGACGGCGTCGTCGTTTCGACGGCGACCGGCTCCACCGGCTACGCGCTTTCCGCCGGCGGCCCCATTGTCAGCCCCGATTACACGGGCATGGTCTGTGTGCCCATCGCTCCGCATACCATTCAGGCTCGCGCCTTTTTGACTTCGCCGAGCGATGTCGTGGAGATTTTTATGTCCGATGACCGCCCGAGCGTTCCGGCGATCGCCATCGATGGACAGTTTATTACCTGCGATGGCACGGTCGAGAGCGTGGCTGTGCGCCGTGGTCCCGGCGATGTGCTGCTGCTGGATTACGGCCCCGAGAGCTTCTATAACTCGGTGAGCCGCGTGTTCTACGGAGTGCGCCATGATCGATGAGCTGCAGGTTTCCAACATTGCACTCATTCGCGAGGCGACGTTGGTTCCGAGCACGGGCCTTACGGTTTTGACCGGAGAAACCGGCGCCGGTAAGACCGCGCTGCTCTCGGCACTCAAGCTCATTTTGGGTGAGCGCGCGGATTCATCGACGGTGCGCGAGGGCGAGGCACTTGCCAGCGTCGAGGCGCGCCTGTTTGATGGCCCGCACGACACGGAGGGCTTCACCGTGCAGCGCAGCCTTTCTGCCGAGGGCCGCAGCCGTGTAAAAATTGACGGCCGCATCGCCAGCGTGCGCGAACTTTCGGAGTGCGTCGGCGTGATGATGGATCTTTGCGGTCAGCACGAGCACCAGCGCCTGCTCGACCCGGCGCACCACGTTGCCATGGTCGATGCTTGGGCTGGGCGCGCGGCGCTTGAGGCGCTCGAGATGTATCGCACCTGCTTTAAGGCTTCGCGTGCCGCCGCCAAGGAGCTTCGCCGTGTGGAGGAAGCCTCACGCGCGCAGGGGAGTCGCGTCGAGGAAGCGCGTTTTGCTCTCGAGCGTATCACCGAGGTCGACCCCAAGCCAGGCGAGTACGAGGAGCTCGAGGAGCTGCTGCCGCGCTCCGAGCATGCCGAGGTGTTGGTGGCCACGGCCAACGATGCCCATGCATCGCTTGCTGCCGAAGGGGGAGCGCTCGATGCCGTGAACAGTGCCGTGGCGGAGCTTTCTCGCATGGCTACTGTCGATCGAAAGCTGGGCGACATTGCCGATGCGCTTTCGGATGCCTGCATCTCGCTCGAGGATTGTGCTAACGAGCTGCGCGCCTATCGCGATGGGGTCGCCTTCGATCCGCGCGAGCTGGCTCGTATGCGCGAGCGTTATTCCGATCTTAAGGGCTTGCTGCGTCAGTGGGGGCCCACCATGGACGATGTCTTTGCCATGCGCGATCGCTCACAAGAGCTGTTGTCCCTGGTCGATGATGGTGATGAGCGGATCAAGAAGGCACGCGAGGCACTCGGGAGCGCCGAACGCGAGCTTTTTGCTGCTGCCAAGGCGCTTAAACGCGTGCGGAATACCGCAGCCCCTCGCTTTTGCCACGAGGTAGGCCGTCAGATGGCGCGCTTGGAGATGGGCGACGCCGAGCTCGTTTGGGAGTCGCGCGATCTTCCGCGTGCCGAGTGGACGCCGGCGGGCCCTTCGAGCTATGAGCTTTTGTACCGCAGCGGTGCCGGATTGACGCCGCGCCCCCTGCGCCGCATTGCGTCGGGCGGCGAGCTGAGCCGCGTTATGCTGGCGAGCAAGGTTGTCCTCGGTAACGCGGACGGCGTCGACACGCTGGTTTTTGATGAGGTCGATGCCGGTGTCGGCGGCTCTACCGCGCGAGCCCTCGCGAGCGTGCTGGCAGATCTCGCTGCTACGCATCAGGTGATTGTCGTAACGCACCTGGCACAGGTTGCGGTCATGGCCGACAAACACTACGTGGTGAGCAAAGAGCCTGGCGACGTTCCCCAAACGCATCTGGATGAGGTAGCTGGGGACGCCCGTACCGCAGAGATCGCCCGTATGCTGAGCGGCGATCAATCGGAGGCAAGCCTAGCGCACGCCAGACAGATGCTGGATGAGGCTCGAGGTTAGAACGAGCTGGCGGTGTTGGGGGGCAAAATATCAGTAATCCTTGCCTCGCCACTTGCCCGTCTGGCCCGACCGTCAAAAACTATGCCGGTTTACTACGATGAATCGGCGTAGCTCGAGCACAGCTAAAATTGTAAAAAGAAAACCGCAGGTAGAACGCCTGCGGTTTTCTTTTAAATCGCGATGTGGTCACACATTGCGATTTCATCGTAGTAAATCGGCATAGTTTCATGCGACAAGCAACTAACGACTCCCTATAAAGTCTACTCCACGACCTTATCCGGCTGGATGAGCTCCTCGTAGAAGCTGATGTGCTCTCGGGCGTCCTCGATTTCGGGCAGCAGGAAGTTGTAGATAACCTCGATGATCATCGTGGCGCTCATCTTGGAGAACGCAAAGTCACCAGTGGTGAGCAGTGCCTCGTGGTTCACGGTATTAAAGGTGTAGTCGGCCAGGCGAGCAAGCGGCGACTTGCTGTCGCTGCTGATGACGACAACGGTGGCGCCACAGCCGCGAGCCGCTTTTGCCATGCGATTCAGTCGACGCGACTTGCCGGAGTTCGAGATCAGCACGATGACATCTCCAGGGCTCAACGTGAGCGCGAAACCAATCGAGGTCTCGCTGATGGTGCTTGCCATGCAGCGAAGGCCCAGCTGCGAAAACTTAAATGTCGCGTCGAGCGCGACGGCGTTGGTGTTGCCTACGGCTGCAAACTCGATAGCCCCTGCGTTCTTAAACGCGTGCACGACGGCTGTCAGCGTGTTGTGATCAATGCCATCGATAGTCGCATTGAGTTCGCTGACCTTGGCAGCGAGAATATTCTTGAGGCTCTGCTCCATATTGTCGAGCGAGACCTCGTCGGTGAGGCCTTCATTGCGCTGGCTTTCCAGATCGCGCGCTAGTGAAAACTGGAAACTGCGAAAACTGCCAAAACCCAGTTTGCGGCAGAAGCGCGAGACGGTTGCTTCGGAGGTTGCAGCGGCGCGCGAAAGCTGGGCGGCTGTCAGACGCGGGGCCTCGGACTGGTGCTCTAGGATATAGTCGACAATGCGCTGCTCGGACTCGCTGTACCCCCTGTGCATACTAATAAGGGAGAGTGCGCTCTTGCTGCTATCGGACATGGGACGGCTCCTGGCTGGCATAAAAATCGGACTTGTTATGTAATGTCGTAGTATAGGGGCATTTTCAGTTACAAGATACACCTTGCCGTTTCAATAGTTGATGGTAAACTTTCATCGACCGTTTACGGTTATGAAAGAACCTTTCACCGGAGAAATGAGCCGTATTGCTTCTCATAAAAGCGGTGGGTTGGTATCTTTCAGGTGTTGAAAAACGCGCATGGAAGCGCGTGTAGGGGAGCGCCTGCGGGCGCAGTACTCAAGAAGGAGGGACACATGGCTAAGTTTGACATCATCGCCGCCACCGGTTGCCCGACCGGCATTGCGCACACCTTCATGGCGAAGGAGGCGCTGGAGAAGGCAGCTGCCGAGCGCGGTCTGACCATTAAGGTTGAGACCCATGGCCAGGTCGGTGTCGAGAACGAGCTCACCAAGAGCGAGATCGCTGGCGCCAAGGCCGTCGTCGTCGCAGCCGACAAGGATGTCCAGGCGGAGCGTTTCGCCGGTAAGCCCATGGTTTCCGTTGGTGTTTCCAAGGCCCTGTCCGTCGAGGCTGCCGGCAAGCTGATCGACCGCGCTCTCGCCGCCAAGGGCGACGACACGGTTGCGGCTGCTGCCGATGTCGAGGATGAGGTCGAGGAGAAGGAATCCATCGGCCACATCATCTATAAGCACCTTATGAACGGCGTCAGCCACATGCTGGTCTTCGTCGTTGCTGGTGGTGTTCTGACCGCCGTTTCGTTCCTGTGGGGCATCACGTCCTTCGATTCGACGGCTGCCGACTACAACAGCTTCGCCGCTATGCTCAAGATCATCGGCGGCATTGCCATGAACCTCATGGTTCCCGTGCTTTCCGCCTACATCGCCGAGTCCATCGGCAAGCGCCCGGCACTCGTCCCCGGCTTTGTTGCCGGTATGATCGCCATCCAGGGCCTGCCCGTTAACGCCGATACACACATGATCGATGCTGGCGGCACCGGTGTGGGCTTCGGCTTCCTGGGCGGCATTGTCGGCGGCTTCCTCGCCGGCTATGTCATCCTTCTGCTCGAGAAGGTTTTTGCCAAGCTGCCCAAGAACCTGGACGGCCTCAAGGCCATCTTCCTGTACCCGCTGTTCTCCACGCTGATTGTCGGTCTGGTCATGCTCGGCATCTCCGGCCCCATGGCTGCCATCAACACCGCCATGATGGACTTCCTCAAGGGCCTGTCTGCCTCCGGTGCTGTTGTCCTGGGTCTTGCTATCGGCTGCATGTGCGCTTTTGACATGGGCGGCCCGGTCAACAAGGCTGCTTACGTCACCGGTACCGCCATGCTCACCGAGGCCCTGGCTGCTGGTGTCGGCACCGACACTTATAACTTCGGCACCAACTTCATGGCTGCCGTCTCTGCCGCCTGTATCGTTCCGCCGCTGATCACCACCTTCGCCGTCATCGTCGGCAAGAAGTATTTCAGCCAGGAGGATCATGACGCCGGTGTCGTCAACCTCATCCTTGGCTGCACCCACATCACCGAGGGCGCCATTCCGTTCATGACCAAGAACATCTGGCCCGTCATGCCCATCATGATGCTCGGTTCCTCCATCGCCTCGATCCTGACCATTATGTTCAACGTTCACGATCCGGCGCCCCACGGTGGCTTCCTGGTCCTGCCCGTTGTCGAGAACGGTCCGCTGTGGGTCCTCGCGATCCTCATCGGCGCTGTGGTCGGTGGCATCCTGTTCGTCGCTTTCAAGAAGTATGACTTCGAGAAGAGCCAGAAGGCCGCTCCTGCCGCTCCCGCTAAGCCGGTCGAGGCCCCCAAGGCCGCTGCCGTCGAGGCTCCCAAGGCCGAGGCTGCCGACTTCGTGAAGGTCGAGAACGTTTTTGTTGCCGAGAACTTCGCTTCTCGTGACGAGGCCCTGAGCTTTGTCTCCAACCAGGCCGTCAAGGCCGGTGTCGCTGGCGACGCCGATGCCGTGATGAACGCCTTCCTGGCTCGCGAGGCCGAGGGCACCACGGGTATGATGGAGGGCTTCGCTATTCCGCATGCCAAGTCCGATGCCATTACCGAGGCCGCCGTTATCGTCGTCAAGGACGACTCTGGCGTGACCGGTTGGGACACCATGGACGGTGCTCCCGTCAACGTGGCTATCGCCCTGCTCATCCCCGGTGCCCAGGCCGGCACCACGCACCTCAAGATCCTGTCCAAGGTCGCCGAGGCGCTCATGGACGAGGGCTTCCGTGCCACCGTCAAGGGTTCCACCGACGCCGCCGAGATCGCCAAGACGATCAACGCCCGTCTGGTCTAATCCCGCAACTCGCGAGTAACATCGCCCCTTGTATATAAGGCGGAGACTCCACCAGGAGTCCCCGCCTTTTTCTATCCCTCTCATAAGTTGCGGTGAAATAGGGACTGTTTAAACGATTCAACCCCAAATTCAGTCCCTATTTCACCGCAACTTAGAAGAAGGGGATAGCGCGGCCTGTCTATCGGATCGTCCGTGCGGACAAATATTCAGCCAGAATTCCGTTCGCACGATATTGCTCTGGACCGATCGAGTTTTCGCAGCTTGCTCGCCCACAGAGGGCCGGTCGCGGCCTGTGAGATTTATCGCGAGTTCCGCACGAGCCGAAGAGCACTTAATGTGCTCTTCGTGCGAGCAGGACTGTAGAGCAGGAAATCTCACAGGCCGCGACCGGCCCTCTGTGGGCGAGCAAGCGGCCAGCAACGACATCCGTCCAATAATTCGTGCGAAACACAATGAAAAACAGTTTGATGTGAGTTAATATATACAACGTCGTGAGTATGGCTCCTGTCGCATGGTTGGCAGGGGTTAAACACAAAAAGGAGTCAATTATGGTTTCTGAGAAGGCTACCCTCGTTAATCCTCAGGGTCTTCACATGCGTCCTGCTGGTCTCTTCGCCTCCACCATGGGCAAGTACGCCTGCGACGTGACGGTCGTCACCCCCGAGAAGGAGGTCAACGGCAAGTCCCCGATGGCCCTCATGGCTGCTGGTATCCCTTGCGGCACCGAGGTCGAGGTCAAGTGCGACGGCGCTGACGAGGCCGAGGCTCTGGCTGCTGCCATCGAGCTCATCAAGAGCGGTCTTGGCGAGTAGAACTCAAACGGGTCGCATGTTGAACAACTAAGTTCATATTTGGGGGCGCAGTGACCTGTTATAAGGTAGCTGCGCTCTTTTGTCATGGATATGGCAAAACGCTTTATCACATGACACGGAGAGAGGAATGGGAATGTATCAGGGAGTCAACGCTTCCGAGGGCATCGGTATCGGCACCGTCATGGTTGCCGTCGATCCCGACTTGACGTTTGAGCCGCACGAGGTTGCTGATTCGGCAGCAGAGAAGGAGCGCTATCAGTCCGCTCTTTCGGTCTTCTGCGAGAAGACCCAGGCTCAGGCCGACCACATGAAGGAGACGGTGGGCGAGGCCGAGGCCGAGATCATGAGTGGACACATTGTCCTGGCTCAGGACCCGGGCATGACCGACGCCATCAACGCCGCCATTGACGGTGGCACCTGTGCCGAGCAGGCGCTCATGGACACCTCGACCATGTTCGAGAACATGTTCCTGTCCATGGACGACGAGATGTTCCGTCTGCGCGCGGCCGACATCGCTGACATCCGCACCGGTATTCTGGCCGAGCTGCTGGGCAAGGAGGTCGTCGACCTCTCCGTCCTGCCCGAGAACACCGTTGTTGTCGTGCACGACCTTACGCCGTCTATGACCGCCACGATCGATAAGGCCCACGTTGCCGGTATCGTCACCGAGACCGGTGGCCGCACGTCGCACTCCGCAATCATCGCGCGCGCCCTCGAGATCCCGGCTGTCCTTTCGGTTTCCAACAGCTGCACCGCGCTGCGCAACGGCATGACCGTTGTCGTCGACGGTGGCAAGGGCATCGTCGAGGCCGATCCCAACGAGGAGACGCTCGCCGCCTACACTGCCAAGGCCGAGGCCTTCGCTGCCGAGAAGGCAGCCCTCGAGGCCTTCCGTGGTAAGCCGTCCGTGACTGCCGATGGCATCAAGAAGATCATCGCCTGCAACATCGGTAACCCCGATGATGTGCCCAACGCGCTTGATCACGATGCCGAGGCTATCGGTCTGTTCCGCTCCGAGTTCCTGTTCATGGACTCTGCCGAGCTTCCTTCCGAGGAGGAGCAGTTCAACGCCTACCGCAAGGTCGCCAGCGCACTCAAGGGCGCTCCGGTCATCATCCGCACGCTCGATGTGGGTGGCGACAAGGAGATTCCGTACCTGCACATGGTCAAGGAAGATAACCCCTTCATGGGCTTCCGCGCCGTGCGTTACTGCCTGGCCAATCCCGATCAGTACAAGGTCCAACTCCGCGCCCTGCTGCGCGCCAGCGCCTTCGGCGATGTCAAGATCATGATCCCGCTCGTCACCTGCGTCGAGGAGGTCGTGGCTGTCAAGGAGCTCGTCGAGCAGTGCAAGGCAGAGCTGATCGAAGAGGGTCGCAAGTTCAACGAGAACATCGAGGTCGGCATCATGGTCGAGACGCCCGCCGCTTCGCTGCTCGCTGACCGTCTGGCCGAGGTCGCCGACTTTTTCTCCATCGGCACCAACGACCTGATCGGTTACACCATGTGCGCCGACCGTGGCAACGACACCATCTCCAACCTGTACCAGGTGTACTATCCCGCCGTGCTCCGCTCGCTCAAGAACATCATCGAGAGCGGCGTGAAGGCCGGCATCATGGTCGGTATGTGCGGCGAGGCCGCTGCCGATCCGCTGCTCGAGCCGCTGCTGATCAGCTGGGGCCTGGAGGAGTTCTCGATGAGCGCTCCGTCTATCCTGCGCGCCCGCAAGACCATCAGCCAGTGGACCAAGGCCGAGTGCGACGAGCTTGCCGAGAAGGCGCTCGCCTGCAACACCGCCGCCGAGGTCAAGGCACTGCTCGAGTCCGCAGCTCGCTAATTTGGTATCAGAGGTAACCGCGTGGTTGGAATGGGCCGGCCACGCGGCCCTCACATATACAGGGGGTACTGTAAATGTTCTACACGCTAACCGCTAACCCGGCTGTCGACATGACGGTTTCGAGCTCTCCGCTCGAGCCCGACGAGAACGTCCGCACCGGCTCGGCCAGCTACACGGCTAACGGCAAGGGCCTCGACGTGTCCTTCGCCTTTAAGAAGATGGGTGTCGACACCGTCGCTCTCGGCTTCTTCGCCGGCTTCACGGGCAAGTTCATCGTCGAGGAGGTCATGAACCTGGGCTGCCTGTGCCGCCCGGTCTGGACCGACGGCATCACGCGTATCAACACCTACGTCAACGATGGCCAGCACGAGTACGGCATCCTTAATCCCGGCGCCCCGATCACGCCGGAGCATCAGAAGGAGCTCTACGACATCCTGGACACCGCGGGCGACCTTGAGTGCCTGATCGTCTCTGGCTCCGTGCCTCCCAAAGCTACGCCCGACTTCCTGGCTCAGGTCATGGAGCACGCTCAGGCCCGTGGCGCCGACGTTGTCCTGGACCTGTCCTCCGATAAGCTCAAGGAGCTCGCTCACAAGAAGCCGCTGCTCATCAAGCCGAACCATCACGAGATGCAGGCCATCTTCGGCGTGCCGGTCGACACCGACGACGAGGTTCGCGTTGCCATGAAGCTCGCCCACGACGCCGGCGTCCAGAACGTGCTGCTCACCCGTGGTAGCCGCGGCGATGCTTATTTCTCCAACGGCGAGGACATCTGGTACGCCAAGCGTGAGTTCAACATCAAGCTGGTCTCTTCCGTCTGCGCCGGCGACTGCACCCTCGCCGCGTTCCTGCACAAGTGGTACAGGGATCGCGACAACGTCGAGGAGGCCATGAAGCTCGCTATGGCCACCGGCGCCAACGTTGCCGAGTCCGTGGGCATTGGCGACTTTGGTCACGTCGATGAGTACAGCAAGCGCGTTGCTGTCCGCAAGCTCGATCGCAAGTAAACGAAACACGACATATTCGTGGTTCTATGGCGCCCCGGTTTTGGCCGGGGTGCCATTTTTGTATATTGTGGGCGAGCGACAGGACAAGGCCCCTGTTTCTTTTGCCCGTCATCCCGCCGCCCTGCACGCGTTCTACACCGTTCGCCGAGTTGCTATGGTCTTTTCCCGAAGCGTGGAATATACTTTCACTAACACGTTGCCTTGTGAAAGGAACTTACATGATTTACACGCTCACTGCAAATCCCGCCATTGACTACAACATTGCCTGCGACGGTCTTTCCGCCAACACCGTCACCCGTACGCGCAACGCGGTCTATACGCCCAACGGCAAGGGTCTCAACGTCTCGTTCACCCTCGATCACTATGGCGTCGACACCACGATTCTGGGCTTTTTTGCCGGCTTCTCGGGCGAGTTTATCGTCAAGGGCGCCGAGGCCCTGGGCGTGCCCGTCAAGCCCGTGTGGACCGACGGCATCACGCGCGTCAATGTCTTCCTCAACGCCGGTCCCGACACCGAGTACAACATGGTCAATGCAGGCGCTGCCATCAATGCTGCCAACGAGCAGGAAATGTTTGAGCTCATTGATTCGCTCGACGACATGACCTGCCTGGTCATTAGCGGCTCGCTGCCCCCCAACACCTCCGAGGGTTTCCTGGCCGAGGTACTTCGCCGTGTTAAGGCAAAAGGTGCCGAGTTCGTGCTCGATATCTCGAGCCATCAGCTGGCCGACCTCATTGCCATGGAGCCGTTGCTCATTAAGCCCAACGACGATGAACTGCTCGACATCTTTGGCATTAAGGTGAGCGGTGGCGACGACGAGTCCGTCAAGGGTGCGATGGCCGAGCTCCACGCCAAGGGAGCTAAGAACGTGCTGTTGACCCTGGGTGGCGCTGGCGCGTACTTCTCCAACGGAGAGCACATCTGGTTTGCCAACCGCACCTTTGAGGTCAAGCTGCTGTCGACGGTCTGCGCCGGCGACTCCTCACTTGCCGCCTTCCTGTCCGTGTGGCACGACGCTCCCGAGCGTGTTGAGGATGCCCTGCGCCTCTCGATGGCCACCGGCGCCAACGTGGTGGAGTGCCCCGGTCTGGGCGATTTTGCCAAGGTGGACGAATATAAGAAGCACATTGAGGTTCGCCAGGTCTGCTAGCCGCATCGATATGTCGTTGTCGAACACCCGCTTTGGATCTCCGAGGCGGGTGTTTTTTTGCGTTCTGGCCGCATGTGGCGCTTACTGTCCCGTTCGTTCGAATCGACGATACGATTGCATGTGCGCGCATGCTCGTTTCTTGCTAGACTTTTTGAGAATCATCGATTAACGTTTGCAGGCGCAGGAGGCCATAGCTATGTGCAATGTTTCGCTCAACGGTACGCAGCCGACCAATGCCTCCATCCGTGTCCTGCGTGCGCTCGAGGCAGCCGGTCTTGAGGCTTGGTATGTTGGCGGTTGGGTGCGTGATGCCCTGATGGGGCGCCCCAGCCACGATGTTGATATGTGCTGCAGCGGCTTGTGGCAGGAGTCCAAGGCGGCGCTCGAGTCGGCTGACATTGCTGTGGTTGAGTCGGGCATTAAATTTGGCGGCATCACGGCCATTTGCGATGGCGAGCGCATTGAGGTCACGACGTATCGCTTGGACGGTTTTTACACCGATGGCCGCCATCCCCAGAGTGTGGAGCGTGCGGCTTCGCTTGAGGACGATCTGGCGCGCCGTGACTTTACCGTTAATGCCATGGCTTGGCATCCCGATCGTGGTCTTGTCGACCGCTACGATGGCCAAGGCGACCTTGAGCGTAAACTTATCCGTGCCGTCGGAGATCCCAAGCGTCGCTTTAACGAGGACGCGCTTCGCATGCTGCGCGCGGTGCGTTTTGCCTGCCGTCTGGATTTTATGATCGAGTCTAAGACCAAACAGGCGCTTGCCGAGTGCTCGCCGCTGCTCGATGCCGTGGCTCGCGAGCGCGTGGGCATTGAGCTCGAAGGCATTCTTTCGACCGGTCATGGGGGAGACGCGATGCTGCGCTACCCCGAGCTTATTTGCGCCGCCGTGCCCGAGCTTGCTGCGGGAAGGGGCTTTGACCAGTGCAGCGTCTATCATGCCTTTAATGTCTACGAGCATATCGCTCGCGTGTTGACGGTAGCGGGGGAGTTGGCACTGTGTGATGGCGTGGAGCCTTCGCCGAGCTTAATGTGGGCAGCGTTTTTGCACGACGTCTCCAAGCCTGATTGCTTTACGGTCGACCATGCGGGCAGCGGCCATTTCTACGGTCATCCCGAGCTTGGCGCCAAGAAGGCGCGCGCCATTATGGATCGTCTGGCGCTTTCTCACGATTTGATTCGCGACGTGTGCCTGCTAATCAAGTACCATGACAAGCCGCTGCGTCCCGAGCGATCCTGCCTGCTCAATATGATGCGCGCGCTTTCGGGCGAGGGCATCGACACGCCGCGTCTGATTGACGAGCTCATGGACCTTAAACGTGCCGATACGCTGGGCAAGGCGCCGTCGTGCTTCTATTACGTCGAGACAATCGAGGAGATGCGTTCGCTCGCCCACAACCTGCTTGAGGCGGGGGAGCCCTATACGCTCAAGATGCTTGCCATCAACGGCGGCGACTTGATCCGCGCTGGCGTCAAGCCCGGGCCGGAGTTGGGGCAGCTGCTCAACGCCGCCCTCGACGCTGTGATCGAGGACAATGTTCCCAACGAGCGCGAAGCCCTTCTGGCCCATCTGCACCTGGGTTAGACTATTTTGGCAGTTAATTTGGGACGGGGCTTTTTTAGCTACCCTTGCTGGGAATCGGACGAACCGCTAGTGATTTTGGCAGATGTAGCTAAAATAGCACCGTCCCAAATTAACTGCCCGTCTGACCTGCGTGTTCCATAACCTCCTGACAAAATTTGGGCAATTTGGAATTTCTTCTTGCGCTCGCGTTTTTTGTCCCGTAATATATTTCCTCGCAGCACGGCAGTGCAGATGTCATGTGGCCCGTTCGTCTAGCGGTTTAGGACGCCGCCCTCTCAAGGCGGAGATCACCAGTTCGAATCTGGTACGGGCTACCAATTCTTTTCTGCTGAGGCTTATGGCCCGTTCGTCTAGCGGTTTAGGACGCCGCCCTCTCAAGGCGGAGATCACCAGTTCGAATTTGGTACGGGCTACCATGTTTTAGATACCCGGTCTTTCGTATGAAGGCCGGGTTTTTTATTGCAAGTGGTCTGGTCTGTTAATCCCATTTGCCCCATTGCTTTACGTTTTGCTCATCTCCCATACGGGTACAATAGGCCAGATACTTTGACGGTCAGAAGGAGCCTCATGACGGAGTCCTCTCAGCATAGCCCAAAGCCCCAGGTCGAGGTTTCTGGCGGCGATGACAACAAGAGCGCGCGTCGCGGCGCCATCTTCATCGGCGTTGTGCTGATCGGCTACATCGTCTATCTGGTCGTGACCGGGCAGATGGGGCAGTTTTGGGCCGCTATGTCCAGCGTTCAGATGCCCTGGCTCTTTGCTGCATGCTTTTGTATGTTTCTGTATCTTGTTTTTGGCATCGTGGCGTACGCGATCGCCGTTTGGCTCGACCCCGAATCGCCCGTCGGCATCCGCGACCTTATTTCGGTCGAGGCGAGCGGCATCTTCTTTGGCAACCTGACGCCCATGATGATGGGCTCTACGCCTGCCCAGATTTACCGCCTGACCAAAGCCGGCCAAAACGTGGGCGAGGCGGGTGCCACGCAGTTCACGCGCTTTATCGTGTACCAATTTGGTTTGGTGGCATGGGGTGCCATTCTGCTGCTCGCCCGTATGCCGTTTTTCGCCGAGCGTTATGGCGACATGACGCTGCTGTGCGTCTTTAGCTTTGGCGGGCATTGCTGCATCCTACTCGGCATCTTTGCTGTTGCGTTGATGCCCAAGACCGTCACGCGCGTCGCCCATTGCATCATCAATTGGCTCGAGCGCGTGGGCGTCTCGGCCACAAAGATCGAGGGCTGGCGCACCTTTGTCGATGGCGAGATCTACTCGTTTTCCGAGAAATTCAAACTCTCTGCCGGCCATTTTTCTTCCATGCTGCTCACAGTTGTCATCACCATGCTACAGCTGGCGTTTTTCTACCTGGTTCCGTACTTTTTGATGCTCTCCTTTGGCCACCACGAAGTCGACTTTTTCTCGGTCATGGCCGCGAGTGCCTTTGTCCAGCTGCTGAGCTCCGCCGTTCCGCTGCCCGGCGGCACCGGTGGCGCCGAGGGCGGCTTCGCACTGTTTTTGGGTCACTTTTTTGGCACGGCATCGACTGCCGGCTATCTGCTGTGGCGTCTGATCACCTTTATCGCGCCGACCATTTTGGCCGCCCCGCTGCTGGGCCTTAAGAGCGCTCATAACGAGAGTATCCATGCACGCTGGGACCGTGTGATGCGAAAGTTCGGACGCACGCCTCAGACGCCCTCTACGCCCGTTAAGGCACATCCTGCGTGCCAGGTTACCGTTGATCCCAATCAACGTGCTCAAAAGCCTGCTGTGGCCCCTAAGCCGGCACGCCAGACCTACGTTCGCCAGACTGGCGACGGCATTCGCGTTTCCCCGGCGGCGCTCAATAAAAAGAAGCGATCCTAGGGCCCGGTCGGCGAGTCGTGCGTTCTTGATGACGCTCGTCATTGCGATGTGAGATGTAGGATAATCCTCTTACGTTGATTATCTCCCACATGTAGAGGACTTACAGGTGGGCTGTTGACATGAAGGGGACACGTCTATGGCTACCACCAAACCGCGCCTTGACCGTCGTATCGTCCGCAGTCGCAATGCGATTCTTTCGGCGTTTGAGCGACTGCTTATGGAAAAGCCCCTGGCCGATATTACGGTGAGCGCTATCGCGCGCGAGGCAAATGTCGACCGTAAGACCTTCTACGTGCACTTTGGCACGGTCGACGGCTTGCTCGACGCCATTGCCGTCGATGTGGTCGAGATGATCGTCGATTCAGTCGAGAAGACGCTTTCCTCCATGGGCGGCGACACCAACGAGCGCGCACTTGGCGCTGCGGCGTCCTTTTTCAAGACCGTTAACGAGGCGCTGTGCAACAACCTGGTGCTCAATCGCCAGTTGATCGAAAACATTCCGCTCGACGACTTTATGGCTCGTCTGCGTGTGCCGCTCGAGCACGAGATCGCTGAGCGCGATCTGCTGCCCGAGGGTCTAAAGGATGAGATGTTCGATTACTACCTGGCGTTTTTGCTGTCCGGCATTATCGGCATCTATCGCACGTGGGCGTTGTCGGACGGCTCGGTTCCCATCGAGCGCGTCTCGGCGGTCGCCAACGACCTTACGTTGAATGGACTATCGAGTCTGGAATCTCGTTTCGAATAGCACTAGCGCCTTATCCCCCCTGAGTTGCGGTGAAATAAGGACTGAAGGGGGTGCGGACGATTTCTTGGACCGCGCCTAGGCGTATCCAAGCTTCCTGCGGTACTCCATCGGGCTCAGCCACCCGAGGGACTTCTTGATGCGCCCATCCCGATAGTACACGAG
>CALAMK010000039.1:0-25708 GCA_937925735.1 uncultured Collinsella sp.
ACGGGGACGACGCCTACGCCGGCGAGCTCAGGGCCCTCGCAGACGCCTGCGGCGTGGCGGACAGGGTGCTCTTCCACCCGGCGGTCGATCGCGGCGTGCTCGAGAGCCACGTGGCCGCGGCGGACGTGGGGCTCGTCGTTTTGCAGAACGTGACCAAGAACCACTTTTTTACGCTACCCAACAAGTTTTTCGAGAACATCCAGGCCGAGGTGCCCGTCATCGCGGCGAACTTCCCCGAGCTCTCCCGCATCGTCGGGGAGTACGGCATAGGCTTGACCGTCGATCCGCACGATGTCGACGCGATTGCCTCGAGCCTTGAGCGCATGCGCGACGATGCCGCGCTCAGGCGATCGTGCAAGGAGGGATTGAAGGAGGCAAAGGGCGACCTGTGCTGGGAGAGGGAGCAGGCGGTTCTGAGGGATGCCTACGAGAGGGCGTTCGCGTAATTGGGTCTGAGCATTATGAATCTGTCATCGATTAACATGAAAGGTAGTGTTTCGCGGTTATCGACATATAGCTGGGGTCGTGCGGGTAAATCACCCGAGACTTTCATATCGTCTCAGACGCAGCGTTACGCAATCCAGCTCATATGTTTTGCCATTGCGTTTCCCCTCGTCAAAGAAATACTCGTTAATATTATTAAGGCAGTGATTCAGGCGCCCTTCTTCTTCAATCTTGACGTCTTGTACTATCCCCTTCTGGCGCTTGTTTACCTTCCGCTTGTGGTCGTTTTGCTGCGTTTCGTAATGAGCGTCATATTCGAGTTTCCCTGGCAAGAGATTGTCCCGTTCGTTTTTCTACTTGCCTTGATTGCTATTTCCGCATTGATTAATTCAACAGACCAGGTCATTCAAGATTACTATTGGGATTTACTCCAGGGCGTTGCATTGAGTGCACTTCCGTTTTATATCTTGTTTAGAGCATGCAAACCTACCAAAGAACTGCTTGACGCTATGGGGATCGCCGCACTTGTTGCGCTCGCTGCTGGTTTTGTGGTGGTCACCCAGCTCATGACTCTTGATACAAAAAGCTATTCACAATGGCTATCATATTTGCTGCTGCCGCCCGCCATCATTCTTCAATATCACTGTTTCCATAGTACGAATCGCATACGGTTCTTTGTCTACATCATTGCGGCCATAGTTTCATTCGGCTTGCTTCTTTCGACAGGTGCGCGAGGTCCTTTGGCAATTGCGGTTGTGTATTTTATCGGTTCGTGTATTTTGCCCAAGCGCTTTTCTCCCGAACTCAGATTTGCGCTCTTCCTCCTCATCGTGTTTGTTGCAGTTTTCGTTCTCGTTAATCTTGAGTCCGTTATGTCATTGCTCATGACGGTTATGGGTGAAAACGGGCTTAGCGTCAGACTTGCGCGTCTTTACGAATTGAATGTCCTCTTTGTCGACGACGGGAGAAGTTCATTTGCCGATATGACTCTTGGTGCGATTCTGAATGCGCCTTTGGGCGTTGGGGTTGGTCAAGATTGCGTCATCCTTGCCTCGGCGCAGGGAGCGGAGGCCATTGCGGGCAATTATCCGCATAACATTTTTCTAGAAATCCTTTTACAATTTGGAATTGTCGTTGGGACTGTCATTCTCGTAGGTCTTGCATGCCTTATCTGGAAAAGTTTTAGCAAGGGGACAGAACTCGAACGTAGCTATCTATGCATTATGCTTATGCTAGGTGTTATGCCGCTTCTAGTTTCTGGCACATATTTGGAATGGGACTACTTTTGGGCGACGCTAGGAGTCTGCATCGCGATAATTCGCCCAATGGGGAGTGAAAAACGCAAGGGTAATGCGCAAGCTTATTCAGAAGATACGTGCAAATAGGTTTGTCTCGGCCGTTCTCGTGCTCATGTCCGGAACGGCACTTGGCCAGGTAATAGGCCTTTTGACGACTCCTATAGTGAGCAGGATATATACGACGTCTGCATATGGCGAGTACGCCCTCTTCGTGTCTGTTGCTGCAATTTTGGCGACAGTCTCCCAGGCTGGTTTGGGGTCCGCAATCATGGTTCCCGATGAGGATCATGATGCAAAACTCGTATTCAACTCCGCCTTTCTATTCATGGGCGCCTTCCTTTGCCTGTCGATAATCGTTCTCGTCATATTGAGCCCCTGGGTACAGGTCTTCTCTTTCGGCGACCCCTATGTGCTCTCCTTGCTTGCCTTGGCCGCGCACCTGCTGTTTCTTAACGCGTCCAATCTGCTTCGCATCTTTGTCAACCGCATGCGCATGTACAAAGTACTGTTCTGGAACTCCATTATCTCCGCAAGCGCGACGCTGGTGATCACCATCCCACTTGGCTTGGTTGGCTGGGGGTCATGGGGGTTCATCATAGCCGGCATTGCCGGCAATGCGGTTTGCTGCGCTCAGATGCTTGCGCGAATCAATCCGTTTCTGCGAATCTGCTGGGCTGATTTTAAGCAAGTATTTGTTACGTACAAGAAGTTCACTTTTTTCCAGCTGCCGTCGAACATGGTTGAGACGCTGGCCCAGCAAACGCCCAACCAGATTCTCGAAGCAACATTTGGCAGCGCGTCACTCGGCAGCTATTCCATGTCGAACAAGATTCTCGGCATTCCCTCGCGCCTAATCGCCTCTCCTGTCAATCAAGTCTATTTTCGTACTGCTGTCGATCTTCATGACGACACGAAGCGCCTTGCAAAGTTCAGTCTGGGTCTTGTCCAGAAGATATACCTGGCCGCTGCTCCTCTGATTATTATTCTCATCGCCTTTGGCGAGCCGGTTTTTTCCTTTGTATTGGGAGGCCAATGGGCAGAAGCTGGAACGATTGCGGCAATGCTATCTTTTCAATACGTTTTCATCTTTTGCACAACATGCATGAGCTATTGCAGAGTCGCCTTAAATAGGCAGGGGACGAATCTAATCATGTCATGCGTTTCTCTTTCGGTGATTGTGCTGAGTTTTGTCATCGGAATATGCTTCTTCGATTCGCTGCTGTCTGTCTTGGCATGTTATGCCGTTGGCAGTTGTCTTGTCGCAATTGCAGATTTGACGCTAGATTTCATATGTATGAAAAGCTGCTATGCTAAATTTCTTATCACAACAGTTGTTTTCGTGCTAATTGTCGGCAGCTTGGGGCTTCTGTTGCGTTTTCTATGTGGGTGAACTGAAGGGACAGGGCTTTGAAGGAAATAAGGAGATGCACCCGCTGCGTCATGAGCGACGCGGTGGACGACACGATTACGTTCGACGAGCAGGGCGTGTGCAATTACTGCACGGATGCCCTCGCTATCATGCCTGCCATGTATTTTCCCAACGACGAGGGCAAACGCCGTCTTGAAGCCCTTGTCGAGGAGCTGAAGAAAAAGGGCGAAGGGCGCGACTTTGATTGTGTCATGGGCCTTTCTGGTGGTCTGGATAGTTCCTATCTCGCCTATCTCGGAGCGAGCCAATGGGGCCTCAGGATTGCGGCAGTGCATATTGACGATGGATACGATACCGAAATCTCATCCGAGAATATCCGGAAGCTCTGCGAGAAAACCGGGATCGAGCTCGTTAGGGTTTCTCCCGATGACGAGCAATTCAATGCTTTGACGTTGGCATACATGAGGGCGGGAGTGCCAAATCTCGCCATCCCGCAGGACAATCTGCTTTTTGCCGCCGTATACGATTTTGCGAAGGAACAGCAGCTTTCCGACTTCCTATCCGGAAGCAATTTCGCGCTCGAGTCCATCCTTCAGAAGGGTAATTCCTGGCCTGCCTACGACGTCGTGAACATCAAGGACATCCACAAGCGTTTTGGGGAGAAACCCATCGACAAACTCAAGTTCATCTCTGATATGCAGCGCGTCTCCGATCGATGGGTGCATAAGCTTAATACGCCCAAGCCGCTGAACTATGTTGATTACAATCGAGATAGGGCCTTTGCGGAGCTAGAGGAGTATTGCGGGTTCCAGTATTACGGACGAAAGCATCTCGAAAACTATCTGACGGCCTTTTTGCAGCTTTGCTGGTTGCCGGAGAAGTTTGGTGACGATAAGCGTTCGTCGCATTTGTCGAGCATGATTGTTTCGGGTCAGATGACACGTGACGAGGCGATGGAAGAGTTGGCTCAGCCTCTCTACGAGGAAGCGTACATGGATAGAGTCAAGCAGATGATTTGCGACAAGATGGATATCTCTCGAGATGAGCTCGAATCACTCATTCATTCGGAAGGTCATCAACATTATGAGTACAAGACGGACAAACTTACTGGCAAGGTGATCAAAGCCGGAGTCAAGGCCGTTCACGTCGCGCGTGTGCTGAAGGGAAAAAGAGAGCCAGATCGCGCGTAGACAATCGTGACTCTGCTAGGCAAATAAGTACGACGCAAGCCCTCGTAGCACGAAGGCAAGCTCGCTTGTGCTGTATCCGTATATTGTCGGATCAACATAGCCGCCGATTTGCTTATCCCAGCATTGATATTTTTTGTCGATAAAGGAAATGACGCCTTGAGATAGCGAATCGTTGGTGTCTTCGAGAAGCAGCAAGATTTCGCCGCACGAAAACAGTCTGGCTTCGACTTGATACTCAAGATTCAGCTGGGGCGGATAGTCGAGAAGAACGCCTGCATTGCGGTCATAGCATCTTGTCAGTAGAGATAGTAACTCCTCGCTGTCCCACGGTATGGATACCTGGTTAATATAACGGCGGTAGTTTTCCATACCCTCGATGATGAATCCGACATGTACGACATCGTTGATTTGCTTTGATTGGGTTGAATAGCCCCAGAATATGACATCGTCTTTCTGATGGGCGCCTGCTATGACTGCGTACATGGTTCTGTTTATCCGATCCAAGACGGTGACGTATTCGGATTCGGAAAAGCTGCTGCCGCACTCGCTCAGCACTCGAGAGAAGATGCCCGCCATTATCGAAGAGATGTTCACGCATTCGATGGCGTCTGTCTCTGCCGTGCTGTACCAGTAAAACCCGCCTCCATCGGGATTTTGCGACCAATACTGGGTACTCCATTGTACTGCGAGCTCAACTGCCAGCTCTCTTATCTCGTCCTTCGTCTTCTGACTGAGTGCATTGGTATCTGCGGCATTCATGAGCGCTTCCAGAACTTGCACTATCTCGATTGCATATTCATGGAATGCCGGATTGGTGGCTTCACGTCCGAAAGTTCGGGTGGATCGGATGAGGCCCCATCCGTATATTCCATCGTTGTCATCGTCTTTGTGATCGAGAAGCCATTGGGCAAGGGTTTGAATTGTCCTTGCCCCATCCGCGTCTTGTTGGCCATGTCCTTTGTATCTTAGGACCTCGCTGCTTAGCAGCACTGCAATTTCCTGATGAGAGTTTTGAAAGAACCAGTCAATTGAATTACGCACGCTTTCCTCGTCGCTTGTGTCGAGAATCGAGTTCCGTAACAGCTCGTATCTGCTTTCGATTTCGGAATGATTCTGACTATTGTCCGAGAAGACGCCTACGACGTAATCATCTTCATGGGGAGGGGACTGGGTATCTTGGTAAATCAAAGCGAGGGTCATGGCTGTCATGAGGGCCACGACCATAGCTATGAGCTTACCGTGTTTGATTGGCGACGATTTCTTCAAGATCATCATTCCCAGAGCAAATAATGCGTTTTATGGAGGCCGGCTGGGCTTTCGCATAGGATAAACTATCGAGATGGCTCTGAACAAGAAAGCCGTTCCTGTTCGTTATCGAAGGGAAGTCATGCAGGCTATGCGCAACAAGATATTCAGCATTATCTGCATCCTGTTTCTCGCTGGGCCCATTCTCTACATTGCGTTTTGTGAACTCTATCCCCAGATACGTGACTTGCCTGCGAACGCCGGAGCAGAATACTTGACAGGCGAGAAGGCAATTAGACGGTTTGAGCCGCCCATATCTATGCAAAGCTTTACCGCAAAGAAGACACAGCAGTATATGGAGGACTATATCGGAGGCAATATCCCGGCGAAATCCGTGGCAATTCTGAATGCCGCCGCCCTTCAGCGTGATGCCATATCGCTTTCGAACATTGCATTTGGATATGACTGTTACCCGAGTTTCTACGATAGCGAAATACTGTATATACCTAGTCATGATGCGCTCATGCACATGCCGATGACTCAAAACGAAAACCTGAAGAGTGATCTTGTCGCCTTTTGCGATGGACTCGAGGGATGGATGCAAAACCATTCCGATATGAATGTGCGTATCTGTCTGGCGGACATATCGGAGTATTCGGCGCTCAACCCGGCATCATCCTACATGCAGACGGATTTTTGTACCAATGACGCATATGGGTACCTCATGAGTCGATTCGGCTCCTCTGAGCAAATTCGTCTCGCCTATCTTCAGAATGATTCCCTTGATGATTACTTTGCGAATTACTACACGACTGATCATCACTGGAATGGTTACGGGGCGTCCGAAACATATAATGCTCTCGCCTTTGATTCGCGTGAGGGCTTTAAGGCATCGTCGGTAATTAACACGAGTGGTCTTGAAATCAATGGCTCGCTGGCACGCTCTGGTCTGGATCTTCTCGATGAGCCCGTATCCGAGCCCTTGCTAGACACGTCAGGCATGCTGGCTGATTACGTGGATGGCTCGATTCCGCTGTTGCAGCAGGGCGAGATTGGTCTAAAAGACGAGAGCTTGCCGGTAGAGTTCAACTTCTACCATGAATGGTACGGGCCTTCGGCAAATTGCGTAATCAGGAATTCCGGCAAGGACCTCTCGGGTCCGGTGGTGGTTGTTGGGGATTCGTACTCGTCCGCGTTCCAGTGGCTGGTGGCGCAAAACCACTCATCTACTGCAACGTACCTGGACATGCATGGCGCATATGAGGGTGAAGAGACGCTGAACGATCGCCTGCAGGAGACCGGTGCTGACACCGTATATTTTGTCGGATGTTTGAGTGCTTTTGGCTACCTGCGTCAATGCTATCCCAACTACTTTCATGATTGACGCGTGGTCGAACGTGTGTAGACCGTTCAAGAGCGGGATGCGTGCAAGCACACCCATGTGTTTTGCGATCCGCTTTTAGAACTGGAAGTAGATGAAAGGGTTGTAGCCACTCGAGACTACCGACATCGAGGAAAAAACCAGAATTGCCAAAAGTGCAAGATCAACTGCAAGATTAATCACTGTCACGACATGAGCCCTTGATGGGCTGATATACGATACCGGCTCTGCCTGGCAAGGCGGGACGGCGCTATTGCCCTTTTGGGGAGCTGCCATTACATGACGACGTGAATTACCCTCTGCCCATGCTTCGAGCTTCTTGCGGAGCCAAGGGGCCCAGGGAAGCGATCCGATGATCATGACGGGAATGAGCGAAACATAACTCCAGGATTGCAATTCCCAGAGTGTCGACGTTCCCAGTAATCCGTAGGCGCCGAACATTCCCTTGGTCCATTCGACAACGTTCGAGAGGCCCGTTACGGAGAAAAGCAGCCAGCCAAAGAAGAAGAGCACGATGCACCAAATATGCGAGATGAAGGTTGGTAGGCGGTCGAGGGCACGCAGCATGAAGAACTTCTCGAGGAGTATTAGGGCACCCCAGTACAAACCCCAGAGAAGGAAGTTCCAGGCGGCACCGTGCCAGATGCCTGTGAGTCCCCATACAACCATCATGTTGAAAATGAAGCGCGGGGTAGAGACGCGGTTGCCGCCGAGCGGAATGTAGACGTAATCGCGAAAGAAGCTCCCAAGCGACATATGCCAGCGTCGCCAGAATTCGGTCGCACTCTTGGAGGTGTAGGGATAGTTGAAGTTCCGCGGGTAATCGAACCCCATCATCTTGCCCAGGCCGATGGCCATGTCCGAATAGCCCGAGAAGTCGAAGTAGATTTGGAAGGTGTAGGCAGCTACGCCTGAGAAGCAACCAATGAAGCCAATTTCGGAGGCACTGCGCGGCAAAAGGGAGTCGGCGAGAATACCGGCTGTGTTAGCGAGGAGCACCTTCTTGCCCAGGCCGATGCAGAATAATCGCAAGCCTTGGGTGAAGCCGGCGAGTGTGACTTTGCGGTTGTCGATCTCGTGTTCGATGTCGGCATACCGGACGATGGGACCCGCGACGAGCTGCGGGAACATTGCGATGTACATGCCAAGGTACAGTGGGTTTTTCTGTGCATCTACCTTGCCTCGATAAACATCGACGACGTAGGTGATTGCCTGCAAGGTGAAAAACGAGATGCCGATGGGCAGTGCAAGATCGAGCTCGGCTATGAACTCCTCGCCGATAGCGCGGTTGATGTTATGTGCGAGAAAGCCCTCGTACTTGTAGAAGCCAAGGATGGCGATATTGAGAGCAAGGTCAAGGATGAGCAGAAGCTTTTTGCTTGTTGCCTTTCTGCATCTTGAAATGACGTAACCGAAAGCCCAGTTGAAGGCGATGGAGAGGATCATGAGCCAGACGTAGACTGGTTCGCCCCATGCATAGAACAGCAGCGAGAATGCCAAGAGCACAATGTTCTTGGCTGCGCGTTTGGGCATGAGGAAGTAGACCGCAAGGAACAGCGGTAAGAATGCGAAGAGAAATATGGAAGATGAAAAGACCATGAGGGGGATTATAGAAGATGGGGGAGGGCTAATTTACATGATTAGGTAATCGCGCAGCATGCGGGCGACGTGCGGGTGTCCTTCCGTGACGTATGCCGCATCGACGAGGCAGCTGCGGAAGAATCGTGCAGGCTGCGTTTCTTCGCAGGGAATCTTGGCGGCTCCGCAAAAATCCTTAAACTGCTTGGCATTCGTCCAGGACATCTCCGAGAAGATGCTATAGACCTGCCTGAAGGACCGGTTGATGCAGAATCCGTAATCTTCGTTGAATCTTCGGAAGCAGTGAGCAGATTTCAGGGCGGTGTGAAGCGAACGGGGATAATGATAGCCTTGGTGGACGCGTGCCTGATTGGTGTAGGTCGCGCGCGAGAAGGGCTCATTGTCGTATTCGAGGACAAGAACGGACTGTCCGTGACGTCCGCAACGCTCCGCCGCGTAGAGCCCGTAAAGCCCTGCGCCAAGGATGATTTTGTCGTAATGATGCAAGGGCGTCCAATTGAAGCGAGTGATATGGCAGAAACCTTAAAGATTATAAGGCAGATGAACAGATGCGTGCGGTCAGAGAATCCGCGGGCATGTTTGAAGGAGATGAGTCTTGTGTGCTTTTAGGACAGTATTTTTTGAAATTCGTTTCTAACACCTCGTCTTTGAGGGAAAAGTATTTTAGAAATCTAGACAAAGATGCAAGCAAAAAACAGTGTTTCCAAGCCACTGGACAAGTTGGTACCGATAAGTGAGTAATAGAATCGGGATAGCATGGTGACGATGATTGCAAGTGGACGCAGAGGCTGGGCAGATTTAATCACTTGAAAAAACTTTCGTGTGGCCTTTCCTATAGATGTCAAATTTTGGAATTCAGGCGTTCGATCAGCTATATATGTTGTTGTTTATCTCTGACGTTCTCACAGGCACATTCTGGGTTGTATCTTCCGATAAGCGGAATGTTTCGTTCGCGCCATTTTCGCCAGCTTGCTTTGCGAATGGCTTTCCTCGTTTGGACCTTGCCTTTGTCGCAATGATACAGGCGGCAGAATGCGCAGTTAGTGAATTTTATATACCGATCGTTCAAGTCTTCGTCTGCAGAAGTGGAAAGATTGATTTTCAGGCTACATGCTAAGGTCAGGTTTCCTGTGCGGTCTTTCGCGCCCTCGCCCCAGATGAGGAAAGAGTCTTCATTGTCTATGCCCTGATGGGCAAGAATCTCGTTCCTTCTGTTCATGCAGATATCCAAGAATTCGATTCCTCTGAGGTAAAGAGATTTTGGATGTCCCGAATTCGACTTAGGCGAGTTATCGTTAGGGCGGCTGTCTGGGCATTTCGCTTCTTTCTCCTGTATGCAATCAAGGTTTGGACTTCCCTCAGATTGTTCACTGCAGGTTTTGACACCAGCCTGTTTCTTCCGTCGCTTCTCCTCTGTTTCATAATGGACACCGCAACTATTGATGATTCCGCAGCCCCCTTATTCCCTTTTCTTTTGCACGCAATATCGAGATAGTTCAAAGAAGGGGCTGATTTCCCGAGGGCGTCCAAGGCGCGGCAAATTGTCAGCTCTTTGATTGCCCCCCGTGCTTGCTCGTAGTCTTATAGAGCAGAAAAGTCCCCCTCTCATTTAAACAGAGCCGCCGCATCACGCACGTAGCGTTTGATTTGCGACAAGCTCGCGCCGCTGCGGTCCAGATCACTTTTCCTGAGAGTGATTGTCATGTTGAAGGGGCGGACGGCAGATTGAAGAGTGGAGAGGTAACGCAATACGATACTCCCGATTACGGACTGGGTCGAATTGCCCAACCGGTAGGTTCCCAGTGCGGGCATGATTAGGTGAGAGATTTTCAATTCCTCTACAGCCGAAAAGACGTTGGGGATGATGTCGATTGACTTGGGGCCAGAAATGATGTTTCTGTCTCTTGAATTGTTTCCTGATTTGAAGTCAGGGTGGGACTGCATGACGAGTAGAGCTATTGGGTTCTCCGGCGAATCCATTCCATAAATAAGTGGCAGCTCGACAGCAAGACATGTTCCAAACCTAATGCACTTCTTTTTTGTAACGGAACACCTGCCTTCAAAGGCATCGTCTTCGAGTGTTTTCACGGCTTTCTTTATCCTTTTTGGAACTCTTTTACAATAGGTGTTTTCAATGCACTGTCTAGGTCTTTTCTGCCCGAGAGCCTTTCGAGTACAGCCTCCATGACGCTACCTTCGGATGTGTACTTTAAATCAGCTATTTGATTAAGACCGATTACGCAGCAGATGTCTCCAGTGGCGACGCCCTCTTCCGCAAACCTGTTGATAATCATGTCGACTGTCGATACATAGTCCCCTTCGACAGACTCGATATACCCTCTCTTTCTGAGCGTCACGTTTTGCACGAGCATGCGTTTCTTGGCAGCGTATATCGAGCAGATCAGCGCAACGAGAATTGCAGTCAGATAGGCGATTAGCATTGCAATTAGGATGAGCGTATATGTATCCCTGCTTTTGTCCTGTTCAAAAAAGACGACATATGTGCCCAGCACGCCTGCCAGAAAACCAAATACCCCGGTAAAGCTCAAAAACAGTTTCTTGTAGTTAAGCCATACCTCTTCGAGGAACGAATGCTGCTTGATGACGCCTTTGCTCATACTGTGTCTCCGTTATGACGTTGAGGATGAAGTCAGCTGGCTGCATAGTTTAGTATGTTTTACCGATATGGGTTAGGACTATTTTTGTTTTGGGATAAATGAGGCATTTTTGAATAATATCCCTACATGACGATGGCTTCTTATCGATAGCATGTATCGCGGCAGGCTCGCGGAGGTCACAGCCTTTTCGCTGTGCGGCTGCTCGACGGACTTAGGAGTGCGGGCAAGGCAATCAAGTGCTCTTCCGATTCGAATTGATATCTCAGAATGATTGCGCTTTTATTCTCTTCTGGAATCTCTGTAATGGAAAGTGCTGAGTGACAAGGTGTTATCCTGCTCGTCTCTTCTCCAAGTATGCACGGATGTATTGTACCTGGGGGCTATTTGGGACCTCCCCTAAGACGCTTTGCAAGGCCTTGTCGATATAAGCCTCCGATGCGACGGGCAATCGTCGATCGTGGTGTATCCAAACGCTTATCATCTCGCCTGGCCCAAGTCTTTCCTTCGAGAAGGCCGAGTATGAACCTGTCCTTCGGGTCGTGGACTTCAATTTGCTCTTCTGGTCTATCCGGAAACAGACTCACCTGAATTCGAGGTCATCTCCCTTTAGATGAGTAGCCTTGGTGCATAAGGCCACTTGTCGATGCTTCGCGCACGGCCGTCTCGTGATACTCGAATTTGCCCCCGGAAATGCGCTATCCGTCACGGAATGAGTGAGCTGGGGAGCCTGCGGCAAAGATAGCCGCGTGGGATCGAATCAGATGACGAGAAGACTGCGGGGGTAGGGAGGGGACGAAGCGGATCGTAGCAATCTGACCCCAGCTCTTTTCTGATGACAAATGCGATGCTGATGCAGGTCCTGTGCAGCGCGGAAGGACGGGGCTCGCTCGTCGCCGTGATGCCCGTGACGGAGCATCCCATCCACATGTGCACGATAGACGATGACGGTATGCGCCACGCGCTACTTCCGGGCGTCAACGGCACCGTGAGGCGCCAGGAGATGCCACCGGTCTACCGGACGAACGGCGCAATCTATGTCAACGAGGCGGACGAGATCACCCTCGACACGAGCTTCAACGACAACGAAGTCGGGTTCGTCATGTCGGTCGGGCATTCCGTCGACGTCGACGACCTGGAGGACTTCGCGCACGCAGAACGCCTGCTGGAGGCGAAGTAGGGGTGGGGTTAGGGGACTCTGATAGTCTCCGGGAAGGGGTCGCCGAACGTCGGACGTGTTGGGCGATTACATGGCCCTTCAGTATTATATGATCTTCGAGGATAAGTGAGCGTGCGCATGTGCGAAGCGGGCTGACTCGAGGAAGCGAAAGCGCGGATGGAGTGAAAGCAAGTGCAAATGTCGCGCTTGGTTCTGTAGCATTTCGTTTCGGATGTCAATCAACTGTGGACGATCATATCTTTTAGCTTTTGCGTCATAAGCTGCACGTCAATAGTGTTAAATATATAATCTATGGACAATCGATAGCTTGTCGAATGCCCCGGTCAGTCATGGAGAGAAAATGCATCTTTCAAAAATTCACGTCAAAAACTATCGCTTGCTTATCGATGCAGAGTTAAGAGTGGATAGGAAATCGACTCTAATCGTTGGACGAAACAACTCTGCGAAAACATCATTAATGCGCTTCGTTGAGCAGGTTCTGGATAAAGGCAGTTCGGCAAACGGAAAGCTGAAATATGATGATTATCCGCTTATGCATAGGGGGCAAGTTTTAGATTTACTTAGCTCTTTTCTTAAAAAGGAGAAGTCATACGATGATTTTTGTAATGGAATACCCATTACATCCATAGAATTTGAAGTTGATTATTCAGAGGAAGACTCAAATGCTGATTTAGGAAGCTTGCGCCCTTTTATCATCGATGTTGACCCCAACATTACGACTGCGCTTATATGGGGGAAGTACGATATCACGCTAAGCGAAGAAAAGATTTGGGAAAAATTCTCCGCTTGCATTGATTCGACAAACGGAAATATTGACGAAGAAGGCCTTCGGGCTGTCTTACCAAAAGTGTTCTCAGAGCTTTTTAATCTGAATATCTATGCAATCAATCCATGCGATCACGAAGATATGCAGTTAAGAACTGCTAAGGACCTGAAGGAACTTTTTCCGCTTGAAGTAATCTCAGCAGAGCGTGTCTTAGGCGAAGATTCCAGGCAAAAATACGACTCCCTAAAATCACTAATTAATCTTTTTTTCGACAAGAATGAAAATGGCTTTCCTCCCCAATCAGAAGAGAAAATAGAGCAGCTTCGTAAAGAAATATCTGATGCGAATAAAATATTGCAAGACGCAAGTGACGGCGTCCTAAGCGAACTTGTTAATGATACTATTTGTTTTGGATATCCAAATGTTGAGGAACCTCAGCTTGCGGTTTTAACTCAGCTCGATATTAATGACCATATCGGAAGCAAATCGAGCCTGGGGTATTCTGATGGGGACATGGAAGATATCCTTCCTGGTTCTCATAATGGGTTGGGATATAAAAATCTCATCAAAATTGAAATTAGTCTAAAGCTGTTTGCCCTCCAAATTGGAAAAAACGACGGCGCCTGCGTGCCGTTGCTTTTTATCGAGGAACCCGAGTCGCATATGCACCCTCAGCTTCAGCAGGCTTTTGCAAAGTTTTTAGATGATTATCTCGATAAGATTTCTGGAGTGAATGTTCAAGTTGTTTTGACATCGCATTCATCTCATATCGCCAATACGACTGACTTTTCCAAGATTAGATATGCAAAAAGAACATATAATGGAGTCCATTTTAAGGATCTCAACAATTTTGCTCAGGAAAATGCTGCAAATATAGAGTTCATCAGAAAGTATCTCACCATTAGCAGGTGCGATCTTTTCTTTGCTGATAAAGCAATCATAGTAGAGGGAATTTCAGAGAGAATATTAATACCGGATATGATTAGTAAGTGCGACGACAGAGGGCTATTTGGTTCTACAGAGTACAAACTTCCTAACCAATACTACACGTTGATAGAAGTAGGGGGCGCATATGCACATATTTTCGCCCCCCTAGTTGAGTTTTTGGAGATACCCTGCTTGATAATCACTGATATTGATCCCGTAGGTGAAGACAGCAAGAAAGCAAGCTTCGAGGATGCCGTGACAACATCTAATGCGACCATAAAGTGGTGGGCAAAAAAAGCCGGTATTGCAAATGACGGTCATCTTGATATTCAAGAAATCAGGGGCGCTGGCGCAGAGTCAAAAAGCATTGGTAACTTCCATATCGAATTCCAAACTGAGGAAGATGGACTCTGCGGGCCTTCTCTAGAAGAAGCAATCCGTAATGTTAATCGCGGCATCTTTAACTTGGACGAGTCCTGTGATGAAACCGATTTGACTTTTAAAGGAAAAAAGAGCGAATTTGCTTTCAGGTTGTTGTTAAAACACCCTGATTATATCGTCCCACAATACATTAGCGATGGTCTTGTCTGGTTGAATTGCCAAAGCAACTAGGATGCGAGTGATTGGTTTGGGAGAGGAAAAGTTGCTGAATTCCGCTAAAGCCGAGGCCGAGGCTGATAAAGTAAATACAGAAATCATATCAATGTTAGAGGGCGGCAAGAGTTTCAGAGTGGAATCTGGTGCAGGCTCCGGGAAAACTACGTCACTGATAAAAGTAGTTGATTGGATAAAAGATCATAAAGCTGCTGACCTGAAAAGAAAGCATCAACAAGCAATTTGTATAACATATACGAATGCTGCTGTTGATGTAATCGACTCGAGGCTAGACGATAAGGAAGCCATTGCTGTCTCGACTATCCACTCATTTGTGTGGAGCGCAATAAAACCATTTCAACATCGTATCCGGGCGATTATTCAAGAGGGTGATATTATTGCTAACGGTGAAATCGATTTTAATGAAATAAAATCGGTCGAGTATACAGAAGGCCACCGATTTGTGGAAAATGGAACACTGTATTTATTCCACAATGATGTTCTCACTCTATTTTGTGACCTGCTGAATGAGGAGAAGTTTCGAAGGACTTTCGCGGATTCGTATCCAATTATCTTGATTGATGAATATCAGGATTCTTATAAACCCATAATTGATCAATTTCTGAACTACTTTATCGAAGCCGATTGCGGTCCGCAGTTCGGTTTTTTTGGGGATGCGTGGCAGACAATTTATCAAACCAACAAGGCATGCGGCGCAATAGAACACGCTGCGCTTGCGGTGATTCAGAAGTCATCTAACTTTAGGTCTGCCCCGCGCATTGTTCAATTGCTAAATCAAATCCGGCCTGAGTATAAACAGATATCTGCTATAGATGGGTATGAGGGTGAGGTTCTTGCTATCATCAATAATGATTATTCGGGGAAACGGCAGCAAAAAGGTTCTTTTAAGGATGATTTGCCGACAGAAGAGTTCAATAGACGTCTTGAGGAGTTCTGCGCCTGTTTTAGAGAGACGGTTCCAGGAAATGAGTCTTTGAAAACTTTGATGCTCACCCACAGAATTCTTGCTAATCACCAGGGATATGGAGATTTACTGGCTGTTTTAGGCGATGGCCTGAAGAACAAGGATGACCCTATTCTATGTTTCTTTATGGATGTCGTTGAGCCAATTCACGGGGCTTTGAAAAACTCGAGCATGAGCCAGCTGTCCGAAACGTTGAAAACTAAAAGATGCTTAATTACAAGTAAATCGGATAAATCAAGATGGCTTTGTCTCAGCAGCGCTCTCGCAAAAGCTCGAGAAGCTAGTGCCGCAGAGGTATTAAAAACGTTGGAATTGTATAGTGATCTTGTCCCCCTTCCTCCAAAAGTCAGGGAGCATTTTCATGAGTATATGCAATGTCCCACGTTGGAATACAACGAGAACGTCACTATAGGACAGCTTCTTGACATTGAGTATTCGCAGTTTATTAATGCTATCGAGTTTTGCCAGCCAGAATCTCTCTTTTCCACAGAGCATGGAGTAAAAGGGGAGGAATACGACAATGTCATATTCGTAATCAGCAAAGGTTGGAATTTATATCAATTTGAGAAATATGCTCCGATGATTCTTGAAGGAGAGCCTAGCGATCCTAAAAAGCGCTCCTCGTACGAAAGGAACAGAAATCTCTTCTATGTTTGCTGCTCTAGGCCTAGAAAACGCCTTGTGTTTTTTGTTACGGTTCCTGTGGAAGCCGCGTTTAGATTATTTTTGCAGGATTTAGCGGGAGACGAAAACGTACTGACGCTAGATGAATACTTAGAGCGTCAGCATGAATACGCACAGTAAAGACAATCCCTAGCTTTCTTCTGACGCACTATTGTTCAGGCCTCTCTGTTTTTTGAAAACGATTCGACCATAGCCGATCGGGGTGGTCGGCACTTGCTAGCGAAGTACCGATTCTATCCTAGCGAATACAATTGTCCTTCTTCGGTCTCGGCACTCTGCAAAGCACTCACAACGCTATGAACCCGATAACGTTCGGGACACTACCAGTGATGGAGTATTGCCCCGTTCACTTCTTCTTCAAATACGCACGAATGCACTGTGCCTGGGGACTACTTGGGGCTCCAAGACGCTCTACAAGGCCAAGCCTCCGATGCGACGGGTAATCGTCAATCGTGGTATATCCAAACGCTTTGCTATTTCGCCCGGGGCGAGTGCGCCCTCCTTTTCGAGAAGGTTGAGTATGAGTCTGTCCCTCGGGTTGCGAATTTTAATTTCCATAGGATCGATGTCACGAGTGATGTCCCATTCGTTTTTTTCGCATGGTAAGGGCGAATGCGAGAATCGTGTCGACGGCTTCCGGCATGTGCGCTTGCGATAGAGCATGCCTGATTACGGCGTAGCCAGCCTCTTTTGTTTTCAACAGCATAGCCGCTTTCTGCGCGTCTCCGGCTTTACTCAATTCCTGATCTGCGTTTTCGCGCTCTTTTTTTGCTGGCAACAACGCAAGTAGTGTTTCTGGCCTATTTGGGCAAAAGGTTGTAATTTCTTCAATGAGCGAGCGGCCTAGTCCGTATAAATATGACATAACATTTGCCTCAAGAGTGTTGCGAGATTGTCGAGGAGTTCTGGGTGGCGAACTGGATGTAGGGATACCGCAACATCATCCACATCCCGAGGCAGGGCGACAAGTCAATCGACTTGTCGAGAAAGGTTATTTGCAGGTTCATGGCCGAGAAGGGCCGTAGCGTCATCTGTCTGAAGAAGATAGAGGATGCTCTTCGTATGCGGGTGAGATGCCGGATGTCCCCGAAGGTTCGATAAGGCACAGGTTTCACGCAGGTGCGTCGAACGCCCTCTGGTTTACCGGCATGACGGAGTTTGGTCTTCCGCGTGGGAAGTGCCATCTATCGCCCATGCTGGGCTGCTTCGGTGATAGGTTCGTGGTTCGTGGGTACGAGGTCGAGGTCGTCAACAGGGGTTGCTCGCCGTATACAAGGACAAATCCTCGGACGAACATCCAATTCTCCATTCCAATATAATGAGTTAAAGTTCAAGGAGTCGTTAGGCTGAATGAGTCGGAACCAATACAGAAGAAGTCTAGCGATACGGGAAACGTCCGCACATCCAATTAGAGAAATAAGTCATCAAGAGAGGATGCTATGGCTTTCTGAATTCAGTATTAGGAAGGAAGAGCTGAAGGGCATGCAGAGAGAACGCGTTTTTCTTCAAACTCATTCATTCTGCGGTGCAGTTTCGATAATCTTTTGAATCGTCTCAAATATCGGAACGAACGACTCCAAATCTTTCTCAGTCAGCTTAACGTCCCCGGACAAAATTGCGTCAGCAAAGGCAGTTTTGCTCAGTGCATAGTTTTTCTGATCCTCCGTTGTACATCTCAAGACTTTTGTTGCGCCTCCATCAATAATTTTGGTGTGGGATTCATGAGGATTCCTATCTTTAACGAAAAGACCGCTGTCCGCAATGCAGCGACCATATTGATCGAATTCATCAGATGTGTAGAGTCTTCTTTCGATTCCATCAGATCCGATGACCTTCGATTTCATTGTGGAATCAGTCAGCAATTGCTCTATTGATATTTTTGGAGAATCCTGCCGATGAGCTGGAACAGGAATGGCAAAACTATATACACCATTTGAAAAACTCTTAAATGGGGTATCGTCCATCTTTTTTACAATATCATTTTCATCTCTGTCAAAGAGAGCTATTACCATGCCGTGAGTTGCCATGGGCATGGGAGAGAGAGTCATGCACGTGGCTTTGAGTTGCTTGCTACCCATCTCGCAAATGCACTCAGCGCCTTCTTTGGAACTGAATTCCAAGAAGCGAAAATCGTGCTGAAATAGCTCGGGATGATCGGCTCTCAACTTTTCTTTGGCAGCCTTTAGTATTCGCCAATCAGTGGTTCCCTCTGTAATAACTAATGGAATGGCGTGATTCGATTGAACATAGCTGCGAATCTCATTCATGTGCCTTTTTGAATTGGCAAACGCGTCATATGCGACATCAAACTCTTTGAAGGATTCGGAATCAATTGAGTTGCCAGAGGGCAATTCAATCAAGGAATAGCCATCAGATCCGAGGTTCTCTTCAAGTCCCAACAAAAGGAGAGGCGAGTGTGTTGTGAAAATAAACTGAACTTTGGGAAACATCCTAATTAATTCTGGGAGCACGGTTCGCTGCAATGAACTGTGCAGGTGCAAGTCAATTTCATCAACAATGACGATTCCGCAGATTGAGCCTAAGTCGATACTGCTATTCAAATCGTTATTTTCGGCATAGCGAATTATAGTTGAAAAGAGCTCGAAAAGAATAATCTGGCCAGTTGACAATGAATCAAGCGAGGGGCAAACAATGGTGTCAGAGCCATGATGTTTGATGTTGAATCTCGAAGAGCCGGTATTTCTATAACCAAGATCGAAGTATATCTCCTTTCCTATTATTTTTGATAAAACGGCTTCAATATTTTTACGAGCACTTCCAAAGGCTAAAGTGCTAGCGATATTAGGGGTGTGGATAATACGAAGATTGCCTCCAACAGCATCGATATCCGCGCGCGAGTCAGTGATAATGTTGAGTAACCATTCAAGAGTATCAGAGACGCACTCTTCAACAATTATTCTATTTGGAAGTTGGTTTGCGAATTGAGGACGGACGGATGGTCCAAAATACTTGTGCTGTTGATAATACAGTCCGCCCATCCAAGATGGTTTTTCGTGGCGATTTGACAAAAAACCACACATTACCTGACTGGAAAACATGTGCTCGGATTCACTTTTAGTGAAGGAGTTTGCTTTGCTGTTTCGTTCTTTGCGCCAGTCTAGTGAATTATCAGTAAATCCGGTCTGTTTCTTATATTCGTCAAATTCCAACTCTCCTGTTTTAAATAAGAAAGATCGTGAATTTGTATAATCAATCCTAATGGTTTGGAATGCTTCACCGATTGATATTTCTTGAGGGGCAATTGTCTTGAAATACTGATGACCTATCCCTTCAGCTTCGCATGCATCACTATAGGCTTTGTCGGCAATCTCATACATGGAATCAATGATTGCCGACAAAACAGTACTTTTACCGCTTCCATTTGCACCGACAAAAACAATTGGCTTGGGGTTTCCATTTTCATGGAAATCAGCGTCAAGCTCGAGCGAATTGACCGGACCGGAATGCTGATAGGAGAGATGTTTAATATAAATGCAGTCTATAGACATTTTTCCTCCATTGGCGTGAGTAGCGAGTTGCTCTTGCCATTCTTGCGGCAGAGCAGTTCAAAATCAGGAAAGCGCAACCCAAGCCCCCAGCATGATCTGGGTGTCGAATTCGAACCAATACAAGAGACGAGATCATGCCAGAGTCCATCGTAACATTTGGTGAAGGTGCTATGTATAACGAGCTCAAAAAGCTCGCGAGAGAATCCGTCGATGATGTCTTTATGCGATATTTCGTTTGGCGGTGAAATGCCTTCTCAGGCTGGTTATCGCAATTGTAATTCCTTTCTTCGCGATTTGAGATCCATGCATGCTCTTTACAAGGGATTATTATGGAGAAACGCACGACGTGTATAAAACTATCTTAAGAACGCAGAGACGATAGTTGAGAAATCACGTAGCGAAGCAATGCCCAATATTAACGAAAGCTATCTGGTGACAATTGACGCAAACGAAGCCGCTGTTGCGGGGCTAAATGTGGAATTAAGCCGGCAGATGAAAATGTGTTGGAGCGAGCTATAGCGTTTGTGAACTTGCAAGTGCTGCACTTCATTGATGCCGTTTTCCGCAGGAATGGCCTTGTGGTTATCAATTGTTGGCACACTTGTTCCTTGGGAGGGGTCACGTTCGATGAAATTGCCCCTTCCAAGGAACGCTCTATCTTGCCATAGTCAGTATTTCGCACATAGAGGCAACCATTACATGTCCCATCTGGACCGTCTCGGCTTTTCAATCAGACGAATGCTTTCATTGAAAAGGAGCATTCGCTGCGTATCCTATAAACACGTACACAAACGTCATGATGCAAAACAGGGCAATGAAGGAGGTCAGTATCCCTTTAATGTGGTTTAGCATCGAATCTCCATGATTACCCGGCAGGTCTGGGCAATCGTTACTGCCTGCGTGATTCGAAACACGCCCCCTGTCCTCTCTGTCTCGGTTTGCTGTTTTTAGTTGAATCCATCGTGCCGCTCTGATTAAAGGGCCGAAGGCATAGAATGTAATTGCGAACAAAACAGTGAAGGAAGCCAGGTTTGGTATTACCAGGAATTTTGTGTAAGGAAAGATCACGAAGAAGAGTAGGCAACACGCTATAAATGCCCCAATTATTATGAGAAAGCTTCCTAACGCGGGTCTACTTTTACGTAATCGCTCAATTGCCATCAAAGAAGCGAGGACGATAACTAAGGCAATGAACAGAAGAATCACAAATGGAAAATTATCTGAGGAGAAATCAAGAGCAATGATTAAAGAGCATATAAACAAACTATATGTTACATATTTAATTATCGATGCGAAAACATAAATTAGGTGAATAAGATAATTATATACAGGTGGAGATCCTAGTATTTTTTCTATTAGCCAGTATGGATGAGCTGAAGCATGGCTCTCATAGTGCCCGTATTCTTTAATTCCTTTGTACGAAAGATAGTTCGTTGGGAAGATGATAGAAGCAAAAACAATGCATAGAATTAATCTATAAATCGAGAACTCTGGCTCAAGAGCAGACAAATCCGCGCCTTTAGATAAAGCGTTTCCAATTTGAGATGCATAGAACAAATAGTTAAGGAAGAATGAAAAAAAGGAAATAACAAGAGTAATGAATCCGGAATGTTCTGCGATATACTCTAACAAAATGACTTTGTGCTGGGAAAGTGTTCTTTTGTCGCAGCTTTCTTCCCAAAATGCTTTTTTATAGATATCTAGATGGCGTGCTTCGTTTTCTTCCGGCATGCGATTTCCCTTCTTTGTCAATAGCAAAACATCGCAAAATAGAGTTTCTTCCTACTTGCATAACCGAGACTTTGATTGGTCTAGCTTCTAGGAGCGTCTTGTGGGGTTGACAATCTTTTAGAGCAGTACTTGAAGTTTCATAAAAAGCAACATGGAAAGAATCAAGTTGAACTTTGAACTGTACTATCTGCCGCACTCATAGGATAGTGATGCGTAATTGATAGAAGTGATTTTAATGTGCTCCTCTTTTATACTGTATGCCTATGGACACATGCGCTTTCTTGACGTGAGAGCCTTAACAGATGTACACAGTTATCGAGTCCGAATCGCGCTCCTCGGCTGTTTCGGAACCGAGCTCTTCGAACAGCGTATCGGGCGCACCATCTCCTGACGGTCGTGATGGGGCTCTGATATCTCTGCACCCTTCTCACCCCACGCTCATGGCCACATAGAACCTGTCCGGTTCCAGCGCGTACAGCTCGTCGAAGAACTCCCTGCGCGTCGTGTTCCCGCCCTCCAGGTTCGTAATCCACGCATGAGGGAGGCTTGCGCAGGAGCGCGTGTCCGCATCGAGCTCGTCCGGCATCACCAGATGTGCGATCTCTCGCAGCCCCCCGACCTTCAGCGGGTAGGCCGCCGTGTCTCTGACTCCCCGGTACAACGCGATCCGCCATTCCATCTGCGGGGCGTACGTCTTGTTCTTGTAGAACACGTCATGGGGAAAGCCGGGCACGCCATCGGGGAACACCGTATCTGCGTCCAACGGTTCGCGATTGACGAGGAGGATGCTATGCGCGTTCCTCTCGCGTCCGGGCACGGGCTCGATGTCCCAATACGAGACGGGTGCGCAGTAGTAGTGAAGGCGATGAAGCCTGGCGGCAAGGTCGATCCTGTCCACGAATGCCGGGAAATCGTCGATCGCGACGTAATGGCCGCCGAGATTGTCCGGTGCATGAGGCGATTCCATGCAGGTCCCGTCTTGCCCAAGCCGCGCCGTTTGCATGAAGAAGCAGCAGATGTTCGCATAGCTTAGCCCTGCAGGCAGAATGGCGGTTTTGTGCGCCTGGATATCCTGTAGATCATCGGGCAACGCGGGGATGCTTCTCGGCAGGACAAAGGCGCTTGCCCCCTCGAGCGGGTCGCGTTGATCGTCCGTCCCGTTCCAGCGAAAATGGGCCAGCGTGTTCATGTAGAGCGCTCCGTCGAGGAACTGCTCGGCATACTCGCGTTTCGAGAACGCCTTGAGGATGCGGGTTGCGGTGGGGCGTCCTTCGTGTTTGGTCATGCTCGTTCCTTCATGATGCCGATTTCGATTGTCATCATCTGGGTCACTCGTAATGATGTCATGATTGAGGCGCCTACGGGCGCCTAATTGGTGTATTGAAGACTCTAAATGTGACAACGCTTAGCTCAATAAGCAGAACTCTTTTGAAGTCGAGTTCTTCTTTCTGATTATTTTCGCTGCACCAGCCGCTGCTTCGTTTGGCTCGCAAGTCCGCTTGACACGCTGCCGTTACCCAAACCACAAGGCCGCGGATGCTATCATGCCTCCGTACTGTATGAAGACGCTCATAAGCCGCTTGGGCGCAGCCAGAAGCATCGGCGGATGTCATCGCGAGAGCCAGAGGGTTGGTGGTGCACGATGATGAGAATGGAAAAGCTCAATAGGCGCTTCGTCGGCACGGCGCTCGTATCTGTGCTGCTCAGCCTGCTTCTCGCGTTGACTCCGGTGCTCGCTATTGCCGAGCCCGCGAATGGGGGAAGCGCTTCCGCCAATGTGATGGAGGCCACGCCGTCAGAGGATGACGCGTCGGAAGTTCCCGAGGACGTCTCTGGTGACGCAGAACCAACTACGTCACCGCAACCTGAGCCGTCCGTCTCCGCCGATGCAGCAACCGTGCCAGCGGAATCCGAATCGTCTGCCTCTGCCAATGCGGCTGCAATCGAACCTGCATCGACAAGTCTAGTGACCGTCCCCGCAATGCAAACGCCGACAAGCACGACATCTCTTAGCGCGACGGTTTCTTACGATTCGAACTTCGTCAAAGGCTCTACTACGAGGTTGACTTTTAACGTTTCAGGTAATACGAAACCCCTGAAATACAGGCTCTACAGTTTCGAGATAAATACGGGGGAGTCTTCAAATTCCTGGTCTTCGATCATCGATATATCGAAAGCTTCGGCGAGTAGCTTTAGCGAGCGGAATTATTTCGAAATACCGCTTTATCTAGCGGGCACATACAGGCTTATGTTTAATGCGCAAGAAAACGACGGGGGAAACCATACCCGCTTTGCGATGACCTTCACTATTCCGGAATCCGCCGATTTCAAGTCGATGGACGCCATCATCAATGAAGTTATCGCGCAGTGCAATAGCGAGTGCATGGAACAGGGCGACACAAGTGATTATGCGAAGGCTCTGTGGCTTAACGACTGGGTTGTCGACAACACGCAATATGACAATACGTACACGTACATAAGTGCCGAGGGCGTTTTTGGCCGTGGGCTTGGAGACTGCGAAGCCTATCACGATGCCTATGTACGCCTCTTGAACAGAGCTGGTATCGAAACGAGGCGCGTCGACAGCTATGGAGATGCGCATGTATGGACCGGTGTGAAGCTCGGCGGAAAATGGTACAACGTCGACACGACATGGAACGATCCGGGCTATACATTCCCTAACATTGATTTGAAGCGTCTCTACTTTGCATTGCCTTCGGGTATCATGGGGCTGGTTCATCAGCGATGGGATGGTAATTATTTAGTCGGGTATCCCGATCGTGCGTCGTTTGATGCCTCGTCCTACGAAGACAACTACTTTATTAGATCCGGCGAGATATCAAATTACACTGCCCCTTATCTTGAAGTCAGCGGAACATACAGTGTGCAAACGCATCTCGACGCTCGCGAGTCGAGCTTTACCATTCCCGTAGTCAACAACGGGTGGCCGGCTGGTTACAAGAACGTCATCTATAACCTTGTCGCTCATCAACTTGGCCAGGAGAGTTGGGGAGATGGCGTTGGGGTTGTCGTTGCATATGCTGACGATAACTTGTCTTTTCGGGTGACATACGATGGATCGGATCTTCCAATCTCCATTACCAGCGCACTGATATCAAACATAGGAGATGTTGACTATTCCGGCAAGGAGCAAACGCCAACACCGACGGTTACGGTCAATGGTACGGAGCTCGTCAAGGACAGGGACTATAGGATCTCCTATGGAAACAATGTCAATGCCGGATCCAATGCCTCGATTACCATTGAGGGGATAGGCAATTATTTTGCCTCGGCGACGAGGTATTTCACCATCAACAGGCTGTACATACACAACGCGAGCATCGCCTCGATTGCGAATCAACAATATACGGGAAGCGCCCTCGAGCCCAAGCTTCAGGTGAGCTATGGCGGCCGGCAGCTTGTTGAGAATGTCGATTATACGGTGAGATACTCCAATAACGTTGAGGTCGGCACGGCGACGGCTACCATAACCGGCAAGGGGAACTATTCGAGCACGAAGAGTACGACTTTTACGATCGAAAAGAAGCCGGACGGCTCTTCGGGGAATACGGGTTCCGGCGGTTCGACCGAGCCAACCAAGACATCGATCAGCAACGCGACGGTGAGTGGCATCGCCAACCAGACCTACGCCGGCAAGGCGCTCACGCCGAAGCCGACGGTCAGGGTGGGGTCGACCACCCTCAGGGAGGGCACCGACTACACGCTCTCCTACAAGAACAACACCAGTGCCGGGACGGCAAGCGTCATCGTCACCGGTAAGGGTAGCTGCACGGGGACCGTCACGAGGACGTTCACCATAGTCCAGCGCTCGATCTCCAGCGCGACGGTGAGCGTCGCGACCCAGACCTACACCGGCAAGGCGCTCACGCCCAAGCCGACGGTCACGCTGCCCGGCTACGGCACGCTGAGGGAGGGAACTGACTACACGCTCTCCTACGCGAGCAACGTCAACGTCGGGACGGCCGCGGTCACCATAACGGGCAAGGGCAATTACACGGGCACGAGGACGGCAACCTTCAAGATCGAGGCTCAGCCGGCCGCAAAGGCGCCGGCGGTGACGGGCTCGTGGGTGCAGTCTGGCGGCAGGTGGTGGTTCTCCTACGACGCCAAGACGAGGGCCGCCCAGAAAAAGGCCTACCCGGCAGGCGAGTGGGTGACCGTCGGCGGCAG
>CALAMK010000040.1:0-69440 GCA_937925735.1 uncultured Collinsella sp.
CGGCGGTGGGCCCCATGCCGTCCTCCGTCGCCAGGAGGAAGAGCTCGACCTTCTCCCTGCTGTACATGCGAACCTCCAGTCCGGACCGCCCCGCGGTCCAACTTTCTGTCCGCACCCCCGCGGTGTCTGAAAAGTGTCGATGCTTCGGGGGCTCGTTTTTGCTCGTTCACTTCGCGGAAAAGTATTCACCTTCGATTCGCAAGGGCGCTGCGTGAGCCAAAAAAGCGGGCCGCGCCGGGGATTTCCGGCGCGGCCCGCTTAGTATCGCGCTTAGATTCGCAAGGTTGCGGCAGCCAGCGGCCTACTTTGCGTCGTAGGCCTCGGCGTCCCACCAGTCGAGCTGGGCGATGTTGTCGCGGATGTGCTGGCAGCTCTTGTGGAAGCCCTCGAGCTCGTACTCGGACAGGTCGAGCGTGTAGACCTCCTCGACGCCCTCGGCACCGATCACGCACGGCAGGGAGGTAAAGATGCCCTCCTCACCATATTGGCCGGTCATAAGCGTAGAGGCGGAAAGCACGGCGTGCTCGTTGTGCAGAACGGCAGCGCAGACGCGCGCGGCGGAGTTGGCGACGGCGTACTCGGTGCACTGCTTGCCCTGGTAGGTCACATAGCCGCCCTTGCGCGCGAGCTCCTCGACCTCCATGTGGTCGAAGGCGTACTTGTCGGGGTTCTCGGCCTGAAGCTCGTTGAGGCTCTTGCCGGCGATGGTCGCGGCCTTAAAGGCAGCCAGCTGGCTAAAGCCGTGCTCGCCGATCATGTAGGCGTCGATGGACTTGGGGCTCACGCCGACCTTCTTGGAGATCTCGGTGCGCAGGCGGGCGGAATCCAGGCCGCAGCCCGAGCCGATGATCTTCTTGGGGTCGTAGCCGGTCAGGTGCCACAGCTCGGTGCACACGACGTCGCAGGGGTTGGAGATGCTTACGAAGATGCCGTCGAAGCCGGCGTCGACGATGCGTTTGGCAAAGGTGCGGGCGGCGTCGGTGGTAAAGAACAGCTCACCGTCGCGGTTACCAGCGGCCAGCGCGACCTTGCCGGCAGCGTTGACGATGACGTCGCAGCAGGCCAGCTCCTCGTAGTGGTCATAGCAGTTGACGATCTTGGTGTTATACGGGACAAACGAAAGGGAGTCGCGCAGGTCCTGGACCTCGGACGTCACCTTGGCCTCGTTGATATCGCACAGGTACAGCTCGTCGGCAATGCCCTGCATAAGCAGGCTGTTGGCGACATGTGCTCCTACGTGGCCCTGGCCGACCACACCGATCTTACGCGCCTGGTACATATATGTATCCTTTCGGCCGAGTTTTTCGCGTCGAACCATTGTAGCGTCCTGCTGTCACTTTGCTAGGCTAAAGCGCCATAGATTTTTGGGACATGCCTTAATCTCTACTTTTGGAGTGATTTGGGCCGCAGACGGCATCACTGGGCGATGTGCTCGCGCGGATGGGGCCGCTCGTTGTACCATAGCTGCAACTGACTCGTAAGGAGCATCCATGCCCATTCGTATTCCCGACGCCCTCCCTGCCGCCGCGCAGCTCGAGAGCGAGAACATCTTCGTCATGACCGAGTACCGCGCGCTGCACCAGGACATCCGTCCGCTGCGCGTGCTCATCCTCAACCTCATGCCCACCAAGATCGCCACCGAGACGCAGATCATGCGCAAGCTCTCCAACACGCCGCTGCAGGTGGAGGTGGACCTGCTGCGCACCAAGACGCACGAGGCCACGCACGTAAGCGCCGGCCACCTGGAGACGTTCTACCGCACGTTCGACGACATCCGCGACATCCACTATGACGGCCTGATCATCACGGGCGCGCCGGTGGAGCAGATGCCGTTCGAAGAGGTCGACTACTGGCCCGAGCTCTGCCAGATCATGGATTGGTCCACCACGCATGTGCACTCTACGCTGCACATTTGTTGGGGCGCACAGGCCGGCCTGTACCATCATTACGGTATCCAGAAGCACGACCTGCCGGCAAAGGCGAGCGGCGTGTTCGAGCATTATCTGGTGAAGCCGCAAAGCCCGCTGGTCCGCGGCTTCGACGACCGTTTCTATGCCGTGCATTCGCGCAACACCGATGTGCGCCGCGAGGACGTGGAGGCCGAGCCGCAGCTCGAGGTCGTGGCCGTGTCCGACGAGGTGGGCCTGTACATCGTCAAGTCGACCGACAGCCGCCGCTTCTTTGTCTTTGGCCATCCCGAGTACGATACCGACACGCTGCGTCTGGAGTACGAGCGTGACGTGAAGCGCGGACTCAACCCGGAGGTGCCGGCGCATTACTTCCCAGGTGACGACCCCACTGCCGAGCCGCGCAACGTCTGGCGCAGCCAGGCTCAGCTGTTCTACACCAACTGGCTCAACTACTACGTCTACCAGACCACGCCCTACGACCTGGCCCGCGCCGGCGAGGAGCACTAGGCCGTCGGGAGGTGCGCCAGCCGTTAGGCGCTGATGATGTGGGGTAGCGGCAGGTCGTGGGCGTCGGTGGGAACGTGGTCGACACGCTGCTCGTCAAAGGCGATGCCGATGATTTGGCATGCGGGCGAGAGCGTGGGCAGGTAGCGGTCATAGCAGCCGCCGCCGTAGCCCAGGCGCGCGCCGGTGCGGTCGAAGGCTACGAGTGGCACGATAATCATGTCGAGAGCCACGGCAGGCACGGTGGGGAAGCGGCTGCCGTCGATGTCCGTGGCTGCGAAGGCCCGCGTAGGGTGGGCGATAAACGGGGCCTCGGACGTATTGCCGGCAGAGGCTGCCCGCATGCACATGCGCTGGCCATAAGCCATGGCGTCTGTTGCCGAGAGCATGCATGGATAGGCTACACGCCAGCCGCGCGCGGCGGCCGCAGCGGCAAACGCGGCTGGGTCGACCTCGGAACCCATCGCGGCATAGACGGCAACGGTGCGCGGCGCCGCGGCATCCAAGCGATCCAGCAGCTCAACAAGCCGCGCGCATACAACAGCAGACTTCGCCGCCTGAACATCCAAATCAAGAGCATCGCGCCGGGCAATCACCGCCCGCCGCAACTCGGCCTTATCCATCCCAGCCTCATCTCCCAAACCTACCAAAAAGGGACAGGTTTATTTTGGCAGGTTTTATCTGGGCAAACGCGACGGATTCACCCCAAACCACCACAAAGGTGCCTGTCCCCTTTGCGGCGGTTTGGGCTGAATGTTGCGCAACAAGGGCTGCGGCTTTGGGTTTACCTTCATGGTAGAAGGAATGAACCGAAAGGAGTCCGCCATGTTTTGTCGCTCGTGTGGCACGCCGCTTGTCGACGAGGCCCTCTTTTGCCCCGTATGCGGCGCGCCCGTAGCACCCGACCAGGTCGCGGCCACGCAGCAACCCCAGCCTGCCGCGCCCGCTCCCCAGCAATACGTGCCCGTGCAGCAGCCCGTGCGGCGCAAACGTTCCAAGAAGTCCCTCATCGCCCTTGCCGCGGTGCTTGCCGTGGCGGCGGGTGTCGGCGGGGGAGCGCTGTTCTACTTCGCCCAGATTGCGACCACTCCAATTGACGAAAAGACCTTTCCGGACAGCGGCATGCGTGCGCTTGTCTCGACCAAATACGACACCAACGGTGACGGCCGCATCTCACGCGACGAGGCCAAGGCGGTGACGTCGGTCGAGCTGGACGGCGTCACGTCGACGCAGGGCCTGGGCAAGGTGTTCCCCAACATCGTCAGCGTGGAATCCGGCGGGGACAAGCTGGTCAACCTGGACCTTTCGGGCTGCGGCGACCTTAAGACCGTCGAGCTTAACTCGGCGAGTAATGTCACCGTCGTTAACCTGGACGGTTGCGACAACATCGAGAAGCTCGATCTTTCAAATGCCGGGGAGCTCAAAAGCGTCGATCTTTCGGGCAAAAAGAAGCTCGCCACGTTGGAACTGCCGCAGGATACGAAGGTTAGCGGCATTAAGGACACACAGCTTGACGAGCTGTGGCTGCCGATGTCCTATGAAGGCACCGATAAATCGGACCAGTACGGCGATATCTACGAGATCGAGCGTGACGAGAACGGTTACGTCACGGGCTTCACGTCTGCCGTCAAGCAAGGTGGCGGCGTAAGCTACAGCGTCGAGCACGATGAGTCGCATCGTATCTCTGAGATTGAGGAAGATTTGGCGGGCGGTTACGAGAACGTCAACACGTTTACGTACGACGCTGACGGTAACGTCACGCGCATCGATTGCGATGCCGATATTAGCGATTCGTCGAGCACCACGACGTTTGCCTACGACGCGGACGGAAACCTGATCAACAAGACGACCCATGCGGGTTACGGCGAGAGCGCGAGCACGTATGTCTACCAGGACGGCAACATGGTGACCAACACCGATACCAGCCCGGCCAATCCTCGGACGGTCGTGTATTCGTACGGATACGACAAGGATCGCGTGACGTCCTTTACGCTGGACTGCCAGGGCGACACCGTGGGCACCAGGTGGACGATCACCGCGGGCTATGAGTATGACAAGGACGGCAACATTTCGCGTATCTCGCCCGTGGCATATGACTCGCACGGCAACGATTACGGCTCGCTGAACTCGTATGCCGCGGTGGATTATTCGTACAGCGACGGAAAGCTCGACAGGATCGATTCCGAGCGCGGCGGCTATGCGGAGTTCTACTACGACGATCACGGCAACCTGACGTCGGTCGACGAGTATGCCGGCCGCGGTTCGGATGCCGAGTTTGAGTTTGAGCACGAGGTCGAGTACCAGCGCTACTTCTGCAGCAAGCACGAGAAGAACAAGCCGGAGGAGTGGATTCGTCTGGATGCAGAGTACGACGTCGACCAGGGTAGCTGGAGCAATGACTCCGATTATGGTCGTGAGTGCTTTGCAACCATGTACAAGCTCGATCCGCTGGCAGCCAGGCTGAACCCGTTTCTCAAGTAGCAGCTCGCTCGCAAACCACCCAAAGGGACAGACACCTTTGGGTGGTTTTTGCTGAAGGGCGGGTGTCTGCGGCTCTTTGTCTCAATCTGTAACAGTAACTCGGCAAAAATGGGCCTAGCTGTTACAGATCGAGACAAAGAGCCGGCGCCATTCGGAAACGTCTCGATCTGTAACATCTGGAGCCGATATCTTCGTCTGGGTGTTACAGATTGAGACAAACCGGCGGGGCAGGCGGGCCGAAGTCAGACCGCCTGCCCCGCCCAAGCGGCGGAAAAGAAAAGGTAGATTTTTAGGCATGTCCCAAAAATCTACCTTTGCTGTGCGTTAGCCCATCAGTTCGACGACGTTAAAGCCGGCATTGCTCTTGGCGATGACGTCGCGGCCACCAAAGACACAGGTTGGCGACTCGGCTGCGATGCGCGTCACATCGGCGCCGAGCGAGCGCAGCTCACCTGGCGTGGCGGCGAGCATCTGGGCGCGGCGCTCCTCGCGGGCATGCGGATCGAGTCCAGCCAGGTAGGTCGTGTTGCGGCGCTTGGTGAGCGCGTACGGCTTCACGGGCGCGTCCATGCCGCTCACGCAGCTCACGATAAAGCCCTCGAAGGCGGCCTCGTCGGGCTCAAAGCTGCCGAGCCATTCGCCCGCGCGTTCCACGCGCTCAATCGAAGGATCGACCGCCGGGTCGCGGTAGGTGTAGAACGCCGCCTGACGCTCGCCGGCCGCGCGGAATCCGCAGCCGTACGCACCGCCCTTCACACGGATTTCGTTCCACAGGTAGTCGTAGGAGAGCGCGTTGGCGGCAACCGCCCAAGCGCCCGTCACGTTGATGCCCAGGCGACGCGGGTCGCACGCGCTTGCCGCAAAGCAGATGTCGCTGGGGATAACGAAAGCCTCGCGACGGTCGCGCGGCTCCGGTACCACGAGCGTGCCGCTGCCAGCGCCGTCGCCGGCGCCAAGCCCCAGGTCGCCCGCGGCATCCCAGTACGCGTTAAAGTCCTCATCGCTGCCGGTAAAGCTCGCCAGGCAGCCGTCGGCCACAAAGATGCGGCCTGCCAGCTCGGCAAGCTTGGCACGCAGGTCATCCAGTCGCTCGTCAAAGTGGTCGAGCAGATCGCGCAGGAACAGATAGAAATCCACGCCCGAAAGCTGCTCGCGCACCACGGCCGAAGGCGAGCTGTAGCTCATCGCGCGACCGAGCGCCGCCGAGTGACCGTTGTTGATAAAGCCCTGCTCGAGCCCAATGCGAATCTGCGTGAGCACGTCGCGCACGCGGTCGGCGTCGGCGTCGGCGTCGAGCAATAGCGTGCTCGACCACACCTCGCGCGGCAGGCTCGCCAGCGCATCGATTTTCTCGGATAGGGCTCCGGCGCTCACCAGCAGATAGGGGCGCACGCCGTCCACGTCGGGCTGGGTCATGACCTCGGTCGTAAAGCTCAAAAAGCCCAGCTTGCCGGCGAGCAGGTTGTCGAGTTCCTCGGCCGAATGCTCGCGCGTGGGCAGCTGCTTGAGCAGGCGGCAGAGCAGCGTCACATAGGGCAGGTCCTCAAACGCGACGCAGCTCAGGTCGAAATACTGCATGGCGTAGGCCAGACGGTTGGTGGGGATGCCGTGGCGTAGGCAGGGGATGGGCGCGGTCGTGTCCACGACCAGCGGCGGCTCGGGGCGCGCCTCGCCAATGTCGGACACGCGCAGGCGCGGCAGCGTGGCCTTGGCCTCGGGCGTGTCTTCTGCCTCCTGTGCGGCACGCAGCGCGGCCGTGCGCTTGACCACATCGTTCAGCTCGGCATCGGTCATGGCGTCGCGCTTGGCTGCCAGCTCGGCGGTCTCGGCGCTCTCCGAACCCTCGGCGGCGTCCACCGGCACCAGCTCGACCAGCGCCATGTGGTCGTTCTGCAACGCGAGCTCGCGCAGCAGGTCCTCAAAGTAGCTGCCGTCCAGCTCGCCGCGCAGCTCCTCGTACACCGGGCCGTACTTGAGCGCCAGCGTCGCGGCGTCGTCATCGTAGAGCCAGGTGCTCAGCGCGTCGCACGCAATGGCCACGCCGTCGGCGATACCGTAGTCGCGCTGGCGCAGATCGTATTCGTTGCTGCTGATGATAGCTTCCAGGCGCTCGCACGGAACGCCGTGCTCGCACAGGTCGCGGCAGGCGTCCTGGAACACGCGGCGCAGCTCACGCGCCACGCCGGGCTGCGCGTTTTGCAGCATGATGAGCTCGTAGGGCTGCAGGCTCTCGGCCGCGGTGTAGCTCACCACGTTGCCGCCCAGGCCGGCGGCCAGAATGGCCTTCTTAACCGGCGCTTCGTTGGAGCCCAGCAGCGCCTCGAACAGGATATCCGCCGCGATCGTGCGCTTGCGGTCGAGCGCGCTGCCCAGCACCAGGCCCAGGCCCACCAGGGCGTTCTCGGGCGTGGTGGCCATCTCGACGCGCTTATACTCGCAGGTCACGGGCGCTTGCACGCCCAGCGGATTGGGCGCCAGCATGGATGGGTCCTCGCCGGCGGCAACAGCAGCGTCCATGCGGCGGCTCGCGGCACTCGGCTGCGACAGATAGCGCTCGTCCAAAAATGCCAGCGCGCGGTCCACGTCCAGGTCGCCGTAGAGCGTGATGTAGGAGTTAGAGGGGTTGTAGTGGCGTGCGTGCGTGTCCAGGAACTGCTCGTAGGTGAGCGCGGGAATCGCGCGCGGGTCGCCGCCGCTCTCGTGCGCATAGGCGGTGTCAGGATAGAGCGCGGCGTTGACGGCGTCGTCCAGCACGCTCATGGGGTCGGACAGCGCACCCTTCATCTCGTTGAACACCACGCCGTTATAGCGCAGCGTGCCCTCGCGCAGGCTCGCGGAGCTGTCGCCGCCCTCACCCTCGCCGCCCTCCGGCAGGTCCAGCTCGTAGTGCCAGCCTTCCTGCTCAAAAATGGTGGGTTTGGTATAGATGGCCGGGTTGAACACCGCGTCCAGGTACACGTCCATTAGGTTGTACAGATCCCGCTCGTTGGTGGTGGCGACGGGGTAGATGGTTTTGTCGGGGTAGGTCATAGCGTTGAGGAACGTCTGCATGGAGCTTTTGATCAGGTCGACAAACGGCTCCTTGACGGGAAACTTGGCCGACCCGCACAGCACCGAGTGCTCAAGAATATGGAACACGCCGGTGGAATCGGCCGGCGGCGTCTTAAAGCCAATGGCAAAGGCCTTGTTTTCGTCGTCGCATGCCAGGTACAGCAGGCGAGCGCCCGAGGCGGTGTGGCGCAGCACGTAGGCGTCCGAGTCGAGCTCGGGCACGGTCTCGCGGCGCTCGACGGCAAAGCCATGGCAGGTGGTGCCAGGCTCCAGCAGCGCGGCGGCAGCGGCGCGCGGGTCGGTTGAGGTGGTGGGCATATGCAGTCTCCTTTGACGCCCCAGCGGGGGCGAATCGAGTCGAATCCTCGAGAGTATACCCATATGGGGCCGCGGCTCTGCGACGAACTGGAGACGATGTGGGTTGACTAGCCTAGCTAGGTTGATAACGAATGCCGCGGGTAGCCGCTGCACCCCGCTAAAGTTAAATAACACCCCGTTTACCGAATCATTTAGGAAATATATGGACTCCTAAAAAGTTCTAATACAATATAAGTCATTTATCTATAAACTGCTGATTCCTTGCAAAGGTATGGTTGATATGGTTGAAGCAAATAGCGTTATCCCCCTGTACAAACAGATTGCCCGCGCGCTTTCTGATTCGATCGCCAACGGCACGTACCGCCCGGGAGATAAGCTCCCGACCGAGGCGGAGCTTATCGAGCAATTTGGCGTGAGCCGAATAACGGTTCGCTCCGCAATTAAAGAAATGGAAGATGCTGGGCTTGTTGAGAGGGCCCGCGGCAAGGGCACGTTCGTTTCGCCGGACACACAGATGTATGCCGCGGACGACCGTGAGAGCTTTACCCATTCGTGCCAGCTTGCGGGCAAACAGGCGTCTACCAGGGTTCTCGAAATGGGCTGGGACTTCCCAAGCCTGCGAGACGCGAAGTTCCTGGGCGTAGACGATAGCCAAAAGGTATTGCGTAGTCGTCGTCTGCGCCTTGTGGATGGCAAGCCCACGATGCTGGAAACCAATAGCTATTCCGCTGCGCTTTCCTTTTTGGAGCATGAGTCCCTCGATGATTCGCTGATGGCGGTACTCGATCGCCAGGGGATCAAGATGGGTCCCAACACGCGTACGCTCGAGGTCTGCTATGCGAGCGAGCTCGAGGCGGCATACCTTAACGTGGAGCTGGACTCCCCTTTGCTCCTGTTTGTCGACAGGCGCTATGCTCCAAGCGGCGAGCCGCTTTTCATCTCCCGTCAGGTGTACTGCACCGAGCGACTGAAGTTCTACTTGTAAATTAGAGATAGATTGGTCGATTTACCGACTAATTGTTACCGTTCGCGGATTTGGAAAATTGACACACCGCGCAGGGGTAGATTGCTAATATACTTTGTTATGACAATATAGTACGTCTTATTGATATTGGAGAACTATGAATAAGATATTGCTAGCGAGTCATGGTTATCTCGCCCAAGGTATGAAGAGCTCTCTCGAGATCCTGATGGGCGCCAACGACCGAATCGAGTGTCTGTGCGCCTATGTCGATGACGACACGAGGGATGTCGCAGCGCTTATCGATGCTTGGATGGAGTCGAAGGACCCTGCCGACTCTTGGTTTGTCGTGACTGACATCTTTGGTGGCTCTGTAAACAACGAATTCATTCAGAGGCAGACCGCCGGATCGTTTACGTTGATCACCGGAATGAACTTGCCGCTGCTGGTGGAAATGGCTACACAGCTGGACTCCCTGGATGCGGACAAGGCCAAAGCCGCGGTCGAGGGATCACGTTCGTTTATCATGCTTTGTGAGGCGGCGGACATGCTTGCCGATGTCGAAGAAGAAGAGTTCTAGCCGAAGCTTCAACGAATAATTCAACCCTGTCATTACCTTTATTACGTGTGGAGATGATTTTGATGATTAAGCTTACGAGAGTTGATTACCGATTGATTCACGGCCAGGTCGCCATGTCTTGGACACATGCGCTGGATGTCGATTGCATCCTGTGTGCCAGCGACGCCGTGGCAAAAGACGACATGAGAAAAGCCGCATTGAGGCTCGCCCGCCCCAGCGGCGTTAAACTCGTCATCAAGGATGTTGACGCTGCTATCGAGGCGCTCAACAGCGGCGTCACCGACAAGTATTCGCTGTTTATCATTGTCGAGACGATCGAGGATGCCTATCGCCTTGCTAAGGGTTGCAAAGACATCAAGGAGATCAATTTGGGCGGAACTCGAAAGTCTCCCGAGACCACGCTTCATCCGACCCCCGCGATCTTTGCGACCGAAACCGATGCCGAGCATATCCAAGAGCTTGTCAACGATGGCGTGGTTATCGAAATCCGTCAGGTTCCCAATGACTCAAAGGTACTTGCCAAGGACGTTTTCTAGCTGGAAACATGCCATTGTCTAGCATTTATTAACTAGGTCCTCCTTTCTTTAGCCCGCCGATCATTTGATCGGCGGGCTTTTTATTAAAGAAAAATCAAAAAAATCTGAAATAGTTCTTGCATAGTTAGTTATATAAAGTATTATAACGTCATGGGATGAATGAAGGGTTCATCCAAGTGAGTTAGGAGTAAGGGATGTTCAATTTCGATGAGCCTCGTTACGAGAAGGTTGTGAGCGATGCCCTCGCTCTCCGTCCTCAGATTGAGGCTGCCGTGGACGAGGTCTGCGAGCAGGGTTATTCCAACATCTTCTTCATCGGCTGCGGCGGCACCTGGGCCCACACGCTCCCGATGAAGTATTGGGTCGAGACCACCACGGCCGACGTCGACGTCCACTGCGAGATTGCCGCCGAGTTCCTCGCATGCCCGCCCAAGACCTTCAACAAGGACTCGGTCTGCGTCTTCTCCACCCGTACCGGCACCACCCCCGAGATCATCGAGGCCGCCAAGTTCTGCCAGGAGCAGGGTGCCCGCACGCTGATGTATGTCTCCAACGACAACACCCCGGCCACTGAGTACGCCGATTACAAGTTCTTCAGCTTCGCCGAGGACGACGTCCTGTGCGAGGCCATCTACACCTACCAGATCACGCTGGTCGCCCGCTTCCTCAAGAACGCCGGCGCCTTCCCCAAGTACGACACCTTCATGGAGGAGTTCGGCAACATCGCTCCTTACCTCATCAAGGCCAAGGACGCTCAGGACGAGCGCTGCGCCGCCATGGCCGAGGACTTCAAGGACACCGACTACCACATGGTGATTGGTTCCGGCATGCTCTGGGGTGAGGCCTACGACTACGCCATGTGCATCCTCGAGGAGATGCAGTGGATCAAGACCAAGTCTATCCACGCCGCCGAGTTCTTCCACGGCACCATCGAACTGTGCGAGGAGGGCACGAGCCTCATCATGCTCTACGGCGAGGACGACACCCGTAAGCTCATGGACCGCGTGGACAACTTCACCCACATGCTCGCCGACGAGAAGGGCGTCCATGTCCGCGTGAACAAGTTCGACACCGCCGAGGTCGAGCTGCCGTTCAGCGACCCCGAGTTCCGCAAGATCGTCTCCCCGATGGTCACCTACACCATCACCGAGCGTCTGAGCTGCCATCTCGAGCACGTCCGTAACCACCCGCTCACCACGCGTCGTTACTATCACCAGATGAACTACTAATCCTCTCAAATTGCTGCGGTTGTCGGCAGGCGAGCTGCGCAGAATGCCTCGCCTGCAGACCTGTTTCTGGGGTTGATCGAAATGGTTGTCCAGTATCTTCTAGTTGCACTGGTCGCATTTATTGCGTCCATGGACGAGCAATTATTTGGCATTACGATGCTTGGTCGTCCGCTGTTTACAAGCCTGTTTGTCGGCTTGATCCTTGGCGATGTCCAGCAGGGCGTTATCGTCGGCGCTGCTTTGGAGTCCATGTTCATGGGCGCCATCATGGTCGGCGCGGCGGTTCCTCCCGAGGTCTATGCCTCCGGCGTGCTTGGCTGCGCGTTTGCCGTCATTACGGGTACGGGCACGGCAACTGCCGTCGCGCTCGCCCTTCCCGTCTCCGTCTTCCTTCAGGTGTGGCGCAACTTCTGCTACGCCGTTCCGGGCGCCTTTGCCTGCAAGAAGATTGAGACCGCTCTGGCAAATCGCGATCTTGCTAAGGCGAATCTGTACCATCTGACCATCGTGCCGCTGTCGATTGGCATTCCGTCTGCACTGCTGGTGTTTTGCTCGCTGTTCTTTGGTGCCGACCTCATCAACAATGCGCTTAACGCGATTCCGCAGTTTGTGATGGACGGCCTCAACGTTGCGTCCGGCGTCATGGTCTGCATCGGCTTCGCTCTTCTTATTAGGACCATGGGCGACAACAAGCTGCTTCCTTGGCTGTTCATCGGCTTCATTATGGTCATCTACCTCAAGATGGACGTGGTCGGCGTCGCCGCAGCTGCCATTTGCGTCGCGCTGCTCCTGGCCTTCCGCGAGGGCTCGTCCGGTCCGCAGGCGGTTGCTGCAGATGAAGAGGAGGACTTCTAATGGCTACCCAGAACACCGACCTCAAGGAGGCCAAGAAGGACGCGATTATGACCCCCGATATGTATCGGAGCATGTTCCTTCGCCAGTTTACGAGCCAGTGCTCGCAGTCGTACGACAAGATGATGGCAATGGGCTTCATGTACACCATTCAGAAGCCCCTGCGAAAGATCTATCCCAACGACGACGATTACTATGCGGCGCTCGATCGCCATACCGAGTTCTTTAACATCACGCCTCATGTGCTTCCGTTTGTAGCCGGCCTTACGGTTTCGATGGAAGAGCAGGCGGCTGCCGATAAGAACTTCGACACGTCCTCGATTAACGCCATGAAGGTCGGCCTCATGGGACCGCTTTCCGGCATTGGCGATTCGTTCTACTGGGGTACGTTCCGCGTGGTCGCCGCCGGCATTGGTATTGGCATCGCTTCGACGGGCAACCCGCTCGGCCCCATCGTGTACGCGCTCATCTACTCCGTGATTAACTTTGCAACGCGTATCGTCGCCGCCCATCTGGGATACGACCTGGGAACCAAGTTCCTGCAGCAGTCCGAAGAGAACAACCTTATGTCTCGCATGACGCATGCTGCCGGTGTCCTCGGAATGACCGTTATCGGCGCCATGATTGCGGCACAGGTCTCACTGTCCACTGCTTTGACCTTTGACGTGGGTGGTTCGGAGATTGTCCTGCAGGATCTGTTCGATTCGATCTTCCCCGGTCTGCTGCCCTTGCTGGCAACCTTTGCCTGCGTCGCCCTGTACAAAAAGGGCGTCAAGACCATTTGGATCATCTTGGGCATCTTTGCGATCTGCATCATCGGAACGGGTTTGGGAGTGTTCGCGGCGGCGTAATTTTGACTGCTATGCTCGCGCGTTGGATAACTAACTGACCGTTTGAAAACGGGGTTCGGCGTAAGGCCGGCCCCGTTTTTTGTTTGAGGGATTTTCCGACCGTCCAAAAATCCACGCTCGCCCATCACCCACGTATCTCTCATCTCTCATTCGTCACTAATACGAGAGATAGCAGAAAGACGAGAGATAAATATGAGAGATAACTGATTAGCAAAGAGACAAGCAATCATGGTATTGTCTCAATACTGATTGTTCTACCAGTAAAAACATGTTTAAATGAAACAGATGGCAGACATCTTATCTTTCATCTCTCACTTATCTCTAATATGAGAGATAGCAGAAAGACGAGAGATAATTACGAGAGATAACTGAGAGACGAAGGAAATCTATTCGCGGCATTCTCCGCCGGGCCGAGCGAAAGGACATGCAGATGAACGAAAACGAGCTGACCGGTCTGCTCGAGTCTTTAAGGCGCATGGGCTCGGACGATCTTAACGTCGAGGTCAAGGAGAGTGCCACGACGCTTTCCCGCGACGTATGGGAAACGGTTAGCGCATTCGCGAATACCGCTGGCGGAATTATCGCGCTCGGCGTGAGCGAGCGCGCGGGCTTTGTCCCGGTTGAGAACTTTGAGACCGAGAAGGTGCTCAACCAATTCGTAGCGGGCATGGGTGATGCCGGCGGGCGCGGAAAACTGGCCAATCCGCCCAAATACACCATTGAACGCGTGGAGCTCCAGGGCACCGTGGTTCTGGTCATCACGATTGAGGAGCTCGACCCGTCGAGCAAGCCTTGTTATGTCATAGAGCGGGGCGCTCAAGGCGGCAGCTACAAACGCATCGATGATAAAGATGTTCCGCTCTCGTCGACCGAGGTCCTGTCCTTGTCATCGTATGAGCGGACGAGCCCCAGTGATCGCGATGCAGTGCCCGGCGCGGTCGCAGGCGATTTTGACGAGGCCCTGGTCGACCGCACGATAGGGCGTGCTTTCTCACTGACACCTCGTGCGATGCGCGGCGCGCCGGACAAGAAAACGAAGCTGGAGCGCCTGAATTTCCTCGACTCCCAGGGCAATGTCACTAAGGCCGGACTCCTGGCCGCGGGTGCCTATCCCCAGCAGTTCTATCCCAAGCTCTTTATCGATGTGGCGGTCTATGCCGGAACGCAGAAGGGCGCGGCGGGGTCGTTGAGGTTCATGGACCGTACGATCTGCGAGGGAACGTTGGGCGAAATGATCTCGGATGCCGTCGCGGCAGTCGCCAAGAATTTGCGGCGAACCTCGATGATCCAAGGCGTCTCGCGTGTCGACTCGCTGGAGATTCCCGAGGAGGTCCTGCGCGAGGCAATCGCCAACGCCGTAATCCACCGAGAATACGGAGATCGGTTCTGTGGGCAATCGATCGCCGTCGACGTTTTTGACGATCGTATCGAGGTGGTGAACCCCGGTGGCCTTTATGGCGGAAAAACTCGTGAGAACTTGTTTGATGGCAGCTCGCGGTGCCGCAACGCGACGCTCGTGAAGCTCATGTCGCTTGTCCCGTTGCCCGATGGCGCGGGCTCGCCTGCCGAGGGTAACGGTTCGGGTATTCCGATGATGCTCGATGCTATGCGTGCGCACGGTCTGGCTGAGCCCCTGTTTTGCCCTGGTTTTGACCGGTTTAAGGTTGTCCTCTATCGCTCCAAGGTTGAGCAGGTCGATCATGGTGGGGACCTGATCATGGCGGCCCTAAAGCGCTATGACGAGTTGGGAACGCGCGAGCTGGCAGAGCACACGGGGCTTACGGTCTCCCAGGTTAGGACGCGCGTCAATGCGCTTATCGCGCAGGGCAAGCTAGAGCCTACGGCCGCGGCGACGAGCCGTAACCGCAAGTATCGACTAACAGGGCGTGCAGAGCAGATGCGCTAGCGAATGTCGATGGCGGCGACTGCGGCTACTGCACGAGCGTGGATTTTCCGACTGTCCAATAATCCACGCTCGTGTGGTGCCCGCTGTGCCCGCTGCCGAGCCAAAGTGCGCTAGGCCCCCACCATCCTGCCATTTCATGCGCTGCACGTCGAAACCTGCGGCAAAGCAGTTACAATAGCCCAATGTGCATCGCGCACGACGATGATATCGGCGCCCGCGACTGGGGGAGAAAACATGGCAGAGCAGCAGATAACGCCGGGGACCAAGCTTCAGGTGGCATTCGACGTGCCCATGGGCCAAAAAACTGACTTCAACATGCTCGCCACGTACAAAGAGAACCTGGACGAGGCGTACTTTCTTATGAGCGCGCCCATGCTCGCCGGCAAGCCGCTCATCATGGACGAAAACCAAAAGCTGCTGCTGCAATACAAAGTGGGCGAGGAGACGTTCGTGCTGGCCGGCTACCCCGAGTCGGTCGAGAAAAAGGGCATCCGCACCTACTGGAAAATGCGTAAAGTCGCCGAGCAGCGCACCTTTGTCAAGCGCCGCGACGAGCGTTTTAAGGTCGCCATGCGTCTGACCTACCAGCGCGACAACGCGCCGACCTCCGAGCCCGAATACGCTATGACCATCGACGTCTCGGCCGGTGGTCTGGCCATCTACCTTAACGATTACCCCGACGTGGGCGAGGCCCTGGCCGTGCAAATGCCCACGATCCGCCTGCAGGGCGAGCGCCACGAGCTGCCCGAGCAGCTGGGCATCGTGTGCTGGGTGCGCCGCGCGCCCAAGGGCAGCCTGTACCGCAACGTCTGCGGCCTGCAGTTCCGTTATGCCGACGACATAGAGCGCGAGCTCGTCAAAGAATACGTCGGCTACATTCGCACCAAATATAAGATCTGATCGCCATGGCACTGTTCAAGCGTAACGACAACAAAGATCAAGCTGCCGAGGATTTGGCTGAGGATTTGGCCGAGGGCCAGGCCGGGGACACGTCGCAGAACGCGCCCAGCGCCAATGCCGAGGACACATCCGGCGAGGACTCCGTGCCCGAGCAGGCTCCCACCTCCCGCAAGCGCTTTGGCAAACCCAAACGCAAGCCCAAGCCCAAGCGCGACCTGCGCGGCGTGGTACGCATCGAGGAGCTGGAGCAGGCGCTGGCCGACCAGGACCTCGACGACATTGACCCCGACGCGGTCGTATCCATGTACATGCCCAAGCGCCGCATGGAGCGCATCGGCGCGGCGCTGCTGCGCATGGACAAGCTGCAAAAGGCCCTCGTAGTGCTGGCGCTTGCCTTTGGCGTGCTGTTCGCGCTGTCGTTTATGCAGGAAAACATGGGCAACTTCACCATCAACCTCAACCGCCTGGAGCTCTTCCGCCGCGGTGTGGCCATTGCCGACAACGGTGACTTTAACAACGCCACCGCGCGCCTGGCGGCCGACGCCGTGGACAACGGCACCAATATCGCTGCCGAGGACCTGCCCGACAACCTGGACGATATCGACGGCAGCCACAACGGCAAGAACTACGTGGCGTACACTTTCTATATCCGCAACGCCGGCAAGACCGACCTGGGCTACAGCGCCAAGCTCAAGGTGGTCAGCGCCAGCAAGGGCGTGGAGAAGGCGGCGCGCGTGCGCGTGTACCGCAATGGCGAGCCTACGACCTACGCGGCGGCCGCGGCCGACGGCAACCCCGAGCCCAACACCGAGCCGTTTGCGTCCAAAGACGTGGTGACCACCATCAGCCACAACAACTTTCGCGTGGGCGACGTGGACAAGTACACCGTGGTCATTTGGCTGGACGGCGACGACCCGGAGTGCGTGGACAAGATTATTGGCGGCGCGGTGGAGTTCGGCTTCGATTTCGATTCGTCCGAGACCGACGATTCGAGCCTGTTCATTAAGTTCGTGCAGGATATTGCCGATACCCTCACTGGCAACGACCCCATTAGCGCGAGCGGCAACGAGGCACCCGATTACTACAAGGACCACAACGTCACCTGGAGTAACCGCCGCAACCAAAAGAACTCGCCCGCAGGGGACGGGGACAAGTAGAACGAAGAAGCGCCGGGCCGGAATCGATTTTCCGGTCCGGCGCTTTTGGTGACGGCTTATGCCGAGGTTTTGCCGTCGGAGGCGGTGGCGGCTGAGGCGTCGTCCAGCAAGAACAACCGCAGCGCGAGCTTGATCGCGTAGCCCGGCTTGACCTGGGCCGTGTCTCCCATGCGCTCGTCCAGGTCACTACAGTAGGCGTAGAGGTCGCGGATGAGGTCCGCGCCCGAAAGCGTGAACATGTAGCCCGCGTCCGAAAGCGCGTTGGGTGCTGCGGGCAGCCCCGCAGCTTGGCAGAAGCTCGCGAGGTCGGGAGCCATGACGGCCTTGTAGTCGATCGCGGTGCCACGGTCCTGAGCGGCCTGCTCCTGCTTGCGGGTGTACGACAATGCCGTCGCCAGCACAAAGCTGGGCGTGGGCGCATTGACGTCGTCGATGGTGGCGACGAGCTTACCGGCCGCTTGCGTGACCAGCCAGGCGACTTCGCGCTGACAGCGGACGGCCTTGCGCGTCACCGGCTTAATCGATCCGGTGGAAACGCTTCCCTTGGGTTGATTGGCGGCAGGCATGAGCCCTCCCAACAAATAGCCCGTTTAGCAGGCAAAAATGACACGTGCCACACCAGTATAGCGAGTGGAGAAGGGCTAGGGCGAAGCTCGGCGGAGAGTGAATGTATGCGATGGCGTGGCGCTGCGGTTGCAAGGCTTAAGAGGGGCTTATGACTTTGCGGGAGAGAGATCAAATAAGGTAAACGATGTTCACATAGCACCACATATAGCCCGAGGTAGACCTATGAATCTGCCGGAATGTAGGCTGCCGAAAACTCATAAGGAAATCGTAAGAATTATGGTATTCTCAAATCCGTATTTTTAAGGATGGGCAAGCAACATCCAACACGAAAGCGCGGGCTCCCCTTCCGGGCTTCTCGGGGGTCATCTGGGACGAATGGGGAAAGAAAGGGGTCCGTATGGATACCAAAGCATTAAAGAAGCAGATGGGCGCCGCCATCGCCATGGTGCTCGTGGCAGCCGTAGCCCTCGGCTCCGCCACCTTCGCATGGTTTGTGAGCAACAATAAGGTTGACGCCACCACGAGCAAGATTTCTGCTCAGTCGAACTCTGCGTTCATGTATATCTATGACGAAAGCAGCATCAGCCCCACTAAAACCGATCAGCGTGCTGATCAGTCGAACGTGAAGGACACTCCGCTTTATCCTGCCCACTGGGCTAGCGTCAACGAAGCTGCCGTTTATGCAACTGCCGGGAATTTTTATACCGCATTCGGTGCCAGCGCCGATAAAAGTGATATGAGCGCTGATGGCGCAAGCCTTGTTCCCGCTTCTGGGAAGGAGGCTCAGGGCTCGCCTGAGGCCGCCGTTCTTGGACAGTATGCCGTAAAGAACACATTTAAGATTGGCTCGAAGGGCGCTGATCTTAAGAATCTTGTTGTTACGGAGGCGTCTATCAAAGATGACGGATCGGATAATGGTCAGTTTGATAGCGCGCTTCGTGTTCTTGTAAAGTGTGGAGAAAACTGGGTTCTCTGTGGCAAAGACGGTGTGAAGGCCTCTTCTGACGTTAACAAAAAGCTTGCTGAAACGGTTTCGTCCACATCGGAAACTACGGTCGATATGTATGTCTTCTACGATGGTGACGATACTCAGGTCTTTACAAACAATCTTGAGAACCTGAAAAAGGCTTCCAAGCGTATCAACGTTGTTTTCACCGCTACCTCTACTCAGACCGATAACAAGTAATACGTTAAGCAACTAAACGAGGCGGGGGAGAACTGTCCCCCGCCTTTTTCTTTAGAGAGGAGGAATTCCGTTGAGCGTTAAGCAGATGAAAAAACAGTTTGCAGTTGCAGCCCTGTCTGTCGTAATGGCGGCAGTTGCACTTGGTTCTGCAACGTACGCCTGGTTCGTCTCGAACACAAAGGTCGAGGGTGCCACCAGTACCGTTAGCGCTCAGGCAAACGGAATGGTCCTCCAAATTGCTTCTGGTCCAGATGCCATTCATGACGGCAGCGATCACCAAACGACCGCCGCAAGTCATGGTCATGAAATTAGTCCGTCCTCAACGAACGATGCTCTTAACTGGCATGTTCCAAAATCGTGGAACGGTACAGATGTAAGTGGCTATCAGAGGGCGACGATTTTTGACCGGCGTGAGGGTTCCTATACGCTCAAGGGAGATACCGAGACTTATTACGCCTATACGATGGCGGAATATACGCTCTACACGATCAACCAGACTGGCGAGGCTGACGTCTATCTCGATAACAGCGGCTCGAACGGTCCCGTTGTCGTGACAGCGTCGGAAGGCGCTTCGAAAGAATGGTTTAACAAAATCAAAGGCAGCCTTCGCGTGGGCCTGTTGATCGACGATAAACTTCAGGTCGTCTATGCTCCCGTCCTCCCGACTGGTAAGGGAAATGATGTCTCCGCTACCGAGGGCTGGAGCTGCGTGAACCCTGACAGCCTTTCCGTGACCATGGCACCGTCCTACGCTCATGTATACGGTGGCAATATGGTCGATCAGAACAACAAAAACTGGGGAGCAACCGGAAGCGGCGACTCCTACGTAAGGCCGACGGGCGATGCTCAGATGCTCGCTCACGTTGGCTACAATGGCACTAACTTTAAAGTCGTCATCTGGATGGAAGGCACCGACAACGATTGCCAAAACATGTCTGGCCTCGATGTTGGCGAAGGCAGCCCGACCTTTGACGTAACAGTCAGCCTGGTCGGTATCGTGCCTGATTCCAAGTAGTGCAAACGCTACAGTAACTTAGACAAAAGACGAGGGCCAGTTCTGGTTTGAACTGGCCCTCGTTTGTTTTTATGCCCAAAGCGGTTTGGCTACAGCCCGTACACCTCAACCATGGCCTCGCCGATGCGATGGGGGACACCCGTGACCAGGGCATTGCCCATGCAGAAGGCTCGATGACCGTCAGTCATGCCGGTATCCGTCCAACCCTTGGGGAATCCCTGGAGCTGATCGAGCTCGTCGGGAACGAGGCGACGGAAACGACCGTCGGGGCACTCGATAACATGCTTAAAACGGCTGGCGCCTGTGCCTCCCTCGCCGGTGAGGATGGTGCGGCTCGGTTTGTCGGTGGCATCCGGGAAACTCATGGCTCCCTCGGAATACGTGTACGTAAAGCCCATCTTTTTGTTGGTGCGCTCCTCGCGCTTGCTGCCCTTAAGGTAGCGCCAGTCGGGGAGCTTTTCGTCAGAGATGTAGAACTGCTCCGGAACACTTGCCTCGTCGACAAGCACATCGCCAAGCACGCGGCGCTGGCCGTGATAATCCTCAGCGAAGTCGCAGGTCAGAATGTGGCAGCCCTGCATGACGCCGGCATTCTTAAACTGAGAGGTCTTTTGACCAACGCCAAAGCGAGTCGAGTTCTCATAAGGGTCGGGCAAGACATCGAGCTCCGTCATTTCGTCGGGATAGATGGCGGGGAAGGCCTTCGCCATAACGCCGTTGTGCATGCGATCAACAAGGTCCACCTCGCCGGCGTTTTTCTCGCAGAAGATGTAAACGCGTTTGCGGCGCTGGGGGAAACCGTATTCCGCGGAGTTGACCACGCGCCATTCAACGGTGTAATCGAGATCGGCGAGGCAGCTCAAGATGATGGCAAAGTCGCGACCGCGCTGAGATGCGGGTGACTTGAGCAGACGGTCAACGTTCTCAAAGAGACCGAAGCGCGGCTTCTTCATCTCGAGGAAGTGGTAGATGTCCCACCACAGGACACCTTTCTTGCCCTCGATGCCATGTGCCTGATTAAGCGGACGTGCGACAGAGTAATCCTGGCAAGGGAAGCCGCCAACGACCATCTGCACATCAGGGATTTCAATCTCGCCGGCTTCAGCCTGTTCAAGCACCTTATTGATGTCTTCGTTAACAACAGAGTCCTCGCCAAAGCGATCCATATAGCAACGGGCTGCGAACTGGCGCGCCTTGGTTCCGGGCGGCTCCCACTGGTTGGCCCAAATGGTATGGAAGGGGCCGGCGGGCTTCATGTAAAACTCGGGATGACGCGGGTCGGCATAGCCTTCAAGACCCAGACGAAATCCGCCGACGCCCGCAAAAAGCTCGGCAATGTTAATCTCAGACACGTTTCTCCAATCGCTGCTGTGTCCGTTTATGGTGCTCACAACAATAACCGATCGAGCGGACAAGATCAAGACCTCAATTTCATGGAGGAATATGCTGCCCTGAACTACCATGAGGTTAACTGCGACGTTCGGAGGTACCCCATGTCCAAGAAGCACCTCGATTTCAAGCGCATGCTTGACGATACTGATTTTTCTGACCCCTCAAGCATTGAGCGATATGCTGCCAATCTCGACGGGATGACGTTTCGCGATATCCTTGAGCTTGGCATTGCGCCGGAAGGGGAGAGCGCGCCCAAGGACTTTGGATCCAAGAAGTATAAGGGCGGTATGGGAACCCTGATCGAGGAGCGTTACTTTGGCTACAAGGCCAACAGCGATGATCGACCGGATTTTCCCGAGGCGGGCGTCGAGCTTAAGGCAACGTGTTTTGACGTACTTAAAGACGGTCGTAAATCGGCCGGTGAACGTCTTGTCTTGACGATGATTCCCTACGACCGTCCCGTTTCGCTCGACTACGACAGCTCGCATCTCAAGACCAAGCTCAGCAATATCCTGCTGATTTACTACGGCCGCGACCGCTCCATCGACAAATACGACCAGCGCATTGAGCGTGCGGTCATGGTTCGTCTGCCCGAAGAGGATATGAAGATCATCCGCGCTGACTACGAGAAGATCATTTCGTACATTCAGGATGGTCGCGCGGACGAACTGTCGGAGGGTATGACCACCTACTTGGGCGCCTGCACAAAGGGCGCAACCGAAGCGACGATGTGGGTTGACCAGTATTACGAGTACTTCAACACCGATACGGGCGAGATCGAGCACCGTCGCGCAAAGCGTCGCGCCTTTTCGCTCAAGCGCTCGTATATGGACTACGTGCTCCACACCTATGTCCTCGGTGCCCCGCGCATCGGCGAGAGCATCGTTCAAGCTGGCGATGAGTCCATTGATTTCGAAAGCTTCGTTACTGCGCTTATCGAGCGCCACTATGGCGAGACCGATCGCCAGATCGCGGAGCAGTACGGCCTGGAGTATACGGGCAACAAGGCTCAATGGACGACGCTCGTTTATCGCATGCTCGGCATAAAAAACAATGCTGCCGAGGAGTTCGTTAAGGCTGGGATTAACGTCCGTGCTTGTCGCGTTAATAAGAGAGGGCACATCGAGCAGGCAATGTCCTTCCCTCCGTTTGAGTTTAAGCAGCTAATCAATGAGGACTGGGAGACGTCTTCCTTCCGTGCGCGTCTTGAGACCAGCCGCTTCTTCTTCGTCGTGTTCCGCGAGGACCACGAGGGAATGTGGCGCCTTGACCGCTGCCTATTCTGGGCAATGCCGGCAAACGAAATCGAAGGCCCCGCAAAGGCTTGCTGGGACGAGACACGAAAGGTCATTCGCGAGGGCGTTGAACTCAATCCGTATAGGGATGCAAGCGGAAAGCTCAAGGTGACCAACAATCTGCCTGGTATGGCGGATAACCCGATCGTCCACGTTCGCCCGCATACCTCAAAAGCTGCGTATAGATTTGCCGACGGAACCGAAATCGGCGATATTGCGAAAAACGCCTACGAGTTGCCCGACGGACGTTGGATGACCAGGCAATCGTTCTGGTTCAACAAGGGCTATTTGGAGCACATCCTGGGGCTGTAAGCCTTCGAGACAGTTGCTCGGCGGCCAAGTCCTTCGGACTTAAAACTTCAAAAGTGCTGATAGGCGGGGCTTCAATATTTTCGAATTGCCCGTCCTACGCCCGCAACGCTCCAATGGGGAACACGTAGACGTCGTGCTCGGCGTCGTAGCGGCAGAAGGGCGAGGTTGCGGTGATGACGGCGCAGAACTCCGGCTGGGGGTTGCGCGCGGCAGGGTTCAGGGCGACCTTGCGGCGCAGGCGCTCGATGTTGCGGATTCCGTCGCTAACCTTGGATTCGCCGAGCTTGATTTCTATCGCTGCCCAGCGGCCATCGTTCAGCTCGATGATGGCATCGACCTCAAGCCCGTCGGAGTCGCCGTAGTAGTGGAGCGAGCCCGGATGCGAGCCGGGCAGACACGAGGTGTAGACACTCAGATCGTGAATGCACAGAGACTCAAAGAGCAGGCCAAAAGTTTGGCCGTCCGCAAGGAGCCTTTCGGGATTCATTCCAAGCGCGGCTGCGGGAATGGAGGGGTCGGCGAAATAGCGCTTTGGCTTGGTGCGCAGGCGGGATTTTGCGCGGACGGGTGCATCCCAGCCGGGCAGATTTACGATCGCATACATGCTCTCCAGCATGTCGAGGTAAAACGCCACGGTCGAAGTTGCCGGCTGGGCGTCACTGTCACCCAACGAGGCGTCTGCTGCGATGGTGTTGAGCGTGGCAGAGGTCGCAACGTTGCGCGCGAGCGAGGACACAATGTGCCGCGCTGTAGACCCCACGCCTCCTTTTTGCGGAACGCTGACTTCGTACATGGCATCGAGATACTGGTTGACGACCTCTGCGGCCATCTGAGGGCTCACCCCGACAAGTGCCGGCCATCCTCCGCAGCAAATTGCGTCGGCCAGCATGGGGAGCGAGCCTGTATAGGCCGAAGGTTCAAATGATCCTTCGAATAGGTTTTTCAGCGAAACGGATCCCGTTGAAAGCCCTCGTTCCCAAAGCGTCATGGTGCTCATGTCGAGACGGGCTATGCGACCGGCTCCGCTGTGAGTGACAGAGTCTTTTGCCGGCGTTGACGACCCGGTGAGGATAAAGAGGCCCTTCTCGCCGCCGGATGCATCTACGGCGCGGCGCGTGGCATCCCATGTTGCGGGGGTCTCCTGCCACTCATCGATGACGTGCGGCTTATTGCCCTGAAGAGCGAGCGAAGGATCGGCTTCGACCAGCAACTTCACGTTTGGGTCGTCAAGATGGACGACGCTCTCACCGAATGCGAGCGCGGTCCATGATTTGCCGCACCACTTTGTGCCCCGAATCTCGACCGCTCCAAAAATCTGGAGCAGGGTTTGCAGTCGTTCGTCCAAAAGGCGAGGACGGTAGGATTTGGGCTGTTCCGAACCATAAGAAATCATGATTTGATAAACCTCACTACCTGCGCATACTCGATTTTCGAGGATAATCATACTCGATTTTCGAGGATTTTCGCACTCGATTTCCGAGGAAATCTGGACTCGATTTTCGAGTTTTGTCCTACAGGTAAATCCCCTCGAACAGGCTCTTGTGGAACTGAGTATGGTGGTCGCGTGCCCAAGTGAAGAGCGCCTGGTCAAAGTTGCCTTGGCTGGCGGGGATACCGTAGACGCCGGCGACTTCCACGCGCACGAACTCCAGCGCGGGCAGCTTGTTGATGGCCGTGAGTGCAAACGGCGACGTGGGTTCCTCGAACAGGTAATGGCTGCCTTGCAGCGCGCCGCAGCCGGTGCAGGTGCTGGCGAGCGATACGGTCTTGGTGGTGCGCGACGTTACGGGCTTGTAGCCGCAGCGCTCGCGCAGGTAGTCGCGGATCTCGGCCGGCACGCAGCCCAGCGCGGGGACGATGGCCACGGCGTTGGCGCGGGCGGTGTCGATTGCGATGTGGCCAGCGTCGTCCATGGAGGGCGCTGCGCTGGGCGCAGCCTTGCTGCCCGAGTTCTCGGCCACCCGATACGGAATGCCAAAGGCCGCGACCGTCGTCTGCTCGTGACACTTCCAACATTCGCGCTTGCCCAGCACCAGGTAGATGTAGGGCGCGTTGGGGTCGGAGCGATCCACGCCGGGCAGCCACTGGGCAAAGGGCTCGGGGTTGACGCCTTCGGGCACGTACCAGATCTTCTTGGCCCGGTCCCACTTGGCGCCCAGGGCCTTGGCCTCGTTCTTGTGCAAAAAGGGAACATCGAGCTCGGTGCGCATGGCGGCTCCTTTGTGTGGCTTGTGGTGCATGTGCTCCAAGGATACCCCAGCGGCGGGTGTGTGGTCGCCAAACGGGCACTTCGCCCGCCCGAGAAGTCGCGGAGCATTTTGGCGAGGGCGCGCCGTCAAGCAAATGGGCAAGCAAATGGTCAGCTTTTGGTCAGTTGAGCGGCAACCTTGCCAAAAGCTTGACGGATTTGCAGCTAGACGTCGACGAATGAACACTTTGGTTGCGTCGCGGCAAAAAACTGCTGGTCGTTTGCCGAAAACTCGCCAGGGTCACGAGCCGCCGCCGACGCGCGTGCTATCTTCGCGCCATGGGGTACTTTATCGTTTCACATAACGCTGCGCTGGCGCTCTTGGCACACATCCCGAACCCGCGCTTTGGGGATTCGGAACCAGAGGTCGTGTCGATCGCGGGCGCCTGTGCGCTCTGTGACCAGGAGGCGCAGGAGTTTATCGATCGCTACGACCTGGGGATCGAAACGCTGGATTTGCTGGTGCCGTCGCGAGCCGACCGTCGGCGGAGCAAGCACGTTAAGACGCACCTGTGCACCAACGAGCTCCCAGCAGGTTCGTTTATCTCGCTGGGCCACTGGATGGGCGACCTGGATGCGTATGTGTGCTCTCCCGAGCTGGCGTTTTTGCAGGCTGCGCACGATGGCGATGCGGCGGCGGCCATCTATGCCGGCTACGCCATGACGGCGGACTATCGGCTGGACAACCTTGCTCCCGGCGGGGTGACCAGCAGGGATGCAGGCATGCGCGATGGCAAGCTCACGACTAAGGAGCTCATTGCGGCGTACCTTGACCAGGCGTCAAAGGTGAGAGGCGCCGCCAAGGCGAAGGCGTTGCTTCCGAATGTGGTGGAGGGCTCGCGATCTCCAAGAGAGTCGGGACTTTGCATGTTTATGTCGCTGCCTGCGCGCTACGGCGGGGTTGCGCTGGGCAAGGCCGAACTGAACAAGAAGTACTTCATTCGCGACGGTTACAACGATGGGCGCAACCGCAAACTGCGCGTGTTGGAACGCACACCCGACATCACGCTTACGGCGAAAGCAGAAGTGGGCCTGGATAAAGTAAGGGCTGGCTTGCTGCTCGAGGTGCTTACCGCGCTGATCGATTACGACAGCGACGCCATCCATGATGGAAGCGAGAAAATCCACAAGGATGCCGAGCGTCGCAACGAGCTGCAGATGCTCAATGGGGTCGCGTACTTTACGGTGACGACCGACCAGGCGAGCGACTATGAAAAGCTCGTTCGCCTGTGCGAACGCGTCCGGCGCAAGCTGCATCGTCGCAAGCGGCCCATATTTTACAAGCCCATGACTGAGAAAGCGCGATATTTGGCACAGGCGCGCGCCGAGACAAAGCGGTTTAAGCTCTGGCAGACCGTTATTGAGGCACATCAGCATTGGTAAGTGGTCCTTTGGCGGCGGAGGGGGTGCTGCCGTATCGAAGGTGAATGGTTTCCCGTGAAGTGAACGAGTGTTTTTGGACCTCCGAAACATCCACACTTTTTGGCGTCAAAACCGCAGGATTCTAACGACAAAACCGCAGGAAATGAGCCGCCAAAAGTGTCGATGTTCCTGGGGTTCGTTTTGGCTCGTTCACTTCGCGGGAAACCATTCACCTTCGATTTGCGGGCTGTCCGGATACGGCTACGAGGGCCACATCTGGGTCTGATCGAGGCGATCATCAGGGCTATTGGGCGGCTTTGGGCGCTGTCGGGGTGTTTGCCGGCGCTGTCGAGGCGGCATCGGCCTCGTCTGGGATGGTTATTGGAGCTGTCGAAGCGGTTTTGGCTGCTGCGGCGCCCGCTTGGCTTGGCGGCGTAAAACAAAACAGCTCAGAGGCGAAGCCTCTGAGCTGCGAACATTTGGTGGGCGTTAGAAGATTTGAACTTCTGACCTCTTCCGTGTCAGGGAAGCGCTCTCCCCCTGAGCTAAACGCCCGATCAAGGGTGCGCGAGTGCGCAGGGAATAATATAACGGAGCTCCCGCCCAGTGGCAAGAACTATTTTTTAAAAAGCGGCGATTTGCGACCCTATCCGCCCCGATGTAGCGCGAACAGCACGCGGAAAGTCGCGTTTGTACCCCCGACGAACAGCACATTCGCGTAGAATAACTCCATTATGGGCAAATGGTGTCCAGGCAGTTTACAACACGGCATCTGGGGGGAGGGGCATGTCGGACGCGCGTTCGCTGCAAAAACAGTTCAATCGCATGCTCGCCACGTTGCTGGTGGCCCTTGCTGCTGCCGGAGCCGTAACGTATGCCTGGTACATCTACAATGCCAACCGCCATATCACCGACGTCAAGATGGCCGCGGGCACGGGCGTCACCTTCCTTATCTCCAACGAGTACGACGGCGAATACAAGACCAACGCCGGTTTGAGCTTTGCGGGCCTGCTTGATCCCGTCTCGACCGACAACGTGCTCAACGGCTTCCAAAAGGTAACGGGCTTTACCGGCGGAACCATGCAGGACTCGCTGTTTGCCAGCATGTTTGGCGCGGCCGAGCATTCCGACTACTACAAGACCTCCCTGTACCTGGCCACCAACTCGGCCGCGACCGACGTGTACCTGTCGGGCATCGATTTTACCGAGCAGGATCCGGCAAACCCCATTTCCACCGCCCTTCGCGTGGGGCTGGTCACTTATGCCCCGGGCAAAAGCGATACCGTTACGGGCCAGTACGTCTTTGAGGTCTCGGGCGAGCACAACCCCCAGGCGCGCTACAACACGCTCGACGGCAAGGATGCCGGCGAAAACGAGCAGAATCACCTGGTGCTCGACAGCGGCCGCTCCGACGGCGCCACGGTCCATTTTGACCAGCTGACCAGCGCAAACTTCTGCGACTACAACGAAGACACCGGCGTGGTTGACCTCAAGGAGGCCACGACCAAGATCTGCAGCCTGCCAGCCGCCGCCAAGGGCGCCGACCGTAGCACGCCCGTGCGCGTGGATGTGTACGTGTGGCTGGAAGGCTGCGACCCCGACTGCACCAACAACCTGGCCGCCACCAGCCTGCAATCGCTGGCGTTGCGCTTTGCCGGCAAGCGTTCGTAAGGGGCCAGGATGAGTACATCGAACATCAAAGACATCCTAAGCTCGCGCCGCCGCATGGTTGCTGCGGCCGCATGGATGCTGGTGCTGGTAGCTGCCCTGAGCGCCGCCACCTACGCCTGGTTTAGCAACTCGCGCTACACCAACGTGACGCCCGTGGCGCATACGGTAAGCGACGAGAGCTCCGACTTGCAGATTGGCCTTTCGGCCAACGGACCCTGGGACACGACGGCCGCGCTTGCCGCGGCCGACAAGACGCTCTATCCCATCTCGACGTCAGACCTTTCCCGCTTTTGGCGCGGCACGTTCCAAAACGCCGCGGGCATCACGACCGACTACGCCGACTGCGCCGCGCAGCTGGACGGCTATGCCCTTTCGGGCACGCTGTACCTTAAGGGCGGCGACAGCGCGCTCAACGTGTACCTGTATCCGGGCCAAATGAGCGTGACGAGCGACCCGCAGCTGCTGGCCGCGCTGCGCCTGGGTCTGGTAATTACGACCCAGTCGGGTACGCAAACGCATATCTTTACCTGCGACGACCTGGGCAGCACCGCGGGTGCCACCAACAGGCGCACCACGGCGCAGGGCGGCGTGGTCGTAGCGGGCGCCGCCTCGGGCTGGACCTACACCGCCGATCCCGCACGCGCCATAAGCGCCTACAGCATGGACGGCACCGGCGACACGCCCACAGCGCGCGCAGGCGCCACGCCCATCTGCACGCTGGCCGCCAACGAGGTGGCAAGCGTTCGCTACGTTGTGTACATGGAAGGCTGCGACGCCAATTGCATCGACGAGGCCCAGGCCCACGATGTGGTGCTGCAGCTTGCCTTTGCCGCGGCCAAGGCATAAGGGGGCGAGCAATATGGAAGATCAGAGGCACATGCCAGCAGATAACCGCAAGGCCAAAACCCAGAGTGAGAGCCCCGCGAGCCCCTCCAGTGCAGCTGCCGAGTGTTCACACCTCGAGGGCGTCGTCACCCGCCGCCGCGTCCGCCGCGCGCGTGCCTACATCGCGCTCGTTATGGTTGCGCTCGCCGCCACTTTGGGTGCCGCAACCTACGCCTGGTTTACCAACAACATGAAGGTCAACACCAACTCGGTGAGCGTGCACAGCGACACGTCCAAGCTGGTGCTGGAGCTGGGTGACGCCGACCGCGGCAGCTGGTCGCAGCAGGGCGATGCATCTCTGGCCTCCAACGCGACTGGCGCCGTGACGCTCTACCCGGTCTCGACCTTTGATCTCACCGGCTTTGCCGCTTGCTCACAAAACAACTCGGCCGGCGATGCCACGGTGTTTGAGCAGGCAAAAGATAACGGCTCTGCCTACTATCACGGCTGGATCGACCTGCGTCCCACCATTACGGGCACGGGCGCCAGCAAAGTAGCGGGCAAGGTCAACTTGTATCTGGCCGAATCGCTGGTCCCGCAGGGTGCCGATGCCGAACTGCTGCGCGCAGCCCGCGTGGGCATAAAGATCTCGAGCAGCAACCAGGTGCTTGCCACCAACATCTTTGAGCTCGACAGCTCCGACAGCGGCCATCGCGGCGAGCATCCTGCGACCGCGCCTGCGGGCCTGGCGGGCTACACCGAGGGCATGCTCTTGGGCTGGCAAAACGGCCAGCTTGCTTGCGGTGCCAACGTGACGCAGGACCCTGCCGCCTTCACGCTGGACACGAGCGAGACAGCCACGCGTCCGCAAAACACGCTTGCCACGCTGGGGCTTGGCCAGACCTATCGTCTGGATATCTATTACTACATCGAGGGCACCGACCCCGATAGCGCCGACTATCTCTATCAAGATCCGGGCACCTTGCACCTGGCGCTCTTTGCGACCTTGGACGGTGAGTAGCAATGGCACACGTTGAACCAGACGACCGCCGCTCGGCTACCGGCGACCGTCGTCCAACCGCCGCTACCCGCCAGCCCAGCGCCGCCGCGCCCACCGACACCGACCTTCGCCGCAAGCTCACCACCACCGTGGTGCTGGTGCTGTTTGCGCTGGTGGCGATAGCCATGGCAACGTTCGCCTGGTTCTCCATCGCCGATAGCGCCAAGACCCGCATGCTCATGATCGACGCCAACGCCGACGGCTCGCTGCGCTTTGACCTGGACGAGCACGCCACGTTTGACGAATACGTCCACAGCCTGGGCTTCGATCAGATCTCGGCGCGCATCGCCAGTGAAAAGGGCGTGGACATCGATACGTCCAAGCTCAGACCCGTCACCACGAGCGACTACCAGACCTTCACCTTCGAAGACGGTTCCACCGCCGATCCCGCCACCGGCGCCTACCTGGAGTTCACGCTGCACTTCATGAGCAGCACGGACTTGCGCGTTCGCCTGACCGGGCAGGATGGTGATGGCGGCGTGTCCGGCACGCGGTTTAGCTCCGAGACGCAGGGCATGGCCAGCGCCATGCGCATGAGCTTTACCGCCGACGGCCACACTTGGGTCTACGACCCCAACGGGGCCGGGGCTCATCCGGCGCGGCCACCGTCTTTGGACTCGGCTCGGGCGAGGCGACCGCGACCAGCGATAATGTTCGACCTGATAAAAGATACGGATAAGCCGGTAACCGTTCGCATATGGCTCGAGGGAACGGACCCAAATTGCACTAATATGCTAAAGGGAGCTAACTATTCGGTTTCGATGCGCTTTGAGGGCATCGAGGAACAGTAGATACGCACGGCGGCCGCCGGGCCGCGCACGACCTAGACAGACACGGTAGTAAGGGACATCATGCAATCTGTTAAAAAAGTCGCATCCATCGCGCTGAGCGTCGTCATGTGGATCATCATCCTGGTGGCGGCCCTGTATGCGTTTACCACGCTCGCCACGCGCGAGGACGGCAGCGTCTCTGACATCGCCGGCTTCACCCCGCTCGCCGTGCAGTCCGACTCCATGGCGCCCACATTTAACAAGGGCGACCTCATCATCATCCAAAAGTGCGACACCTCCAAGCTCGAGGTGGGCGACATCGTGACGTTCCATACCATCATCGACAACGAGTACGCGCTCAACACGCACCGCATCGCCGCGATCGACGAGGTCAACGGCATGCGCAGCTTTACCACCAAGGGCGACAACAACGACGTGGCCGATACGCACATCATCAGCGACGGCGACATCGTGGGCAAGTACCTGTTCGCGTTGCCGCAGATGGGCAAGGTCATGGACTTCCTGTCCAGCTCCATGGGCTTCCTCATTGTGATCGTGCTGCCCATGCTGCTGTTCTTTATCTACCAGGTGTATCACCTCATCGTGGTGGGCATGAACCTCAAGCGCGCTATGGCCGAGGAGGACCGCCTGGCCGCCGCGGCTGCCATCGTGGACGCCGAGGGCAAGGGCGATACCACCATCACGGCCGATAACGCCGCCGAGCAGCTCGCCCAGGCCGAGGCCAAGCTCGAGGAAGCCCGTCGTCTGAAGGCCGAGGCCGAGGCGGCGATGAACGCGACCAAGCAGGAGGGTACCGACGGTGAGTGAGTTTCTGGGATTTGCCTGGGAGCTGCTGGCAAAGGTCGTCTACAACGTCGTTGCCGTCGTGAGCTCCATCCTTAATCTGCTGGTGTTTGGCTGGGTTGAGTACTTCAGCATCTTTATGACCTACTTCACCACGTTTGACCTGGTGGGCAAGATCGGCGCGGTCATTCTGTTTGCCATGCTCATCGCGGTCCCCGTGCTGATCGTGGCCATTCTGGTTCACCGCTACCGCATCAACCGTCGCCTTCATCGCGACGACACGTCCAACAAAGCGCTCTATCGCGAGATCGGCCGCCTGAACAAGCAGGTGCTCGACCTTATGGACGAGAAAAACAAGCTGCTGGCGCTCAAGGTCAATGCCATGGGTGGCACCAAGCAGATTCCGTACGTGGGCGCCTCTGCCCTGGCCGACGACCACCTGCCCACGGTGGGCAACGTGGTGGGCGCCGCCGCGGGTGCGCCTGCGGGCGAGGGCGCCACGGCTGCCGTGGTGTCGGGCAACGCGTCGCTCGCGCTCGATGGCGATGGCGTCAAGGACGCCGCGGCCGCCATGGCCAAGGCCACCGTCGAGGCCAAGACCCTTGCCGAGGAAAAAGAGATCGCCCAGGCCAACCGCTTCCCCAAGCTGTCCCTTGTGGACCTTAAGTACCGCGACTGGGAGCCCCCGGTCTACGACGATGCCATCTCGCTGGAGGACTTTGTCGACAGCTTCCGCGCGTTCGCCTGCAGCCAGATGAAGCTCTACTACACGCCCGAGGTCATCCGCCGCTTTGTGGCCGGCATGGCCGCCTCCAAGCTGCTGATTCTGGAGGGCATTTCGGGTACCGGTAAGACGTCGCTGCCATACAGCTTTAGCCGCTATCTGGACAACCCCGCAACCATCGTGTCGGTGCAGCCGAGTTTTCGCGATCGCACCGAGGTGCTGGGCTACTTCAACGAGTTTTCCAAGCGCTTTAACGAGACAGAGTTCCTCCGTGCCGTGTACGAGGCGGGGCTTCGCCAAGACCCGTCCATGATCGTGCTCGACGAGATGAACCTCGCCCGCGTTGAGTACTACTTTGCCGAGATCCTGTCGGTGCTCGAGATGCCCAGCCACGACGAGTGGGTGCTCGACCTGGTGCCTACCCAGTGGGCCGCCGACCCCAAGGGCCTGCACGACGGAAAGCTCACCATTCCCGACAGCCTGTGGTTTGTCGGCACGGCCAACAACGACGACTCCACCTTTACCATCACGGACAAGGTGTACGACCGCGCGATCCCCATCGAGCTCAACGAGCGCGCCGACGCGTTTGAGTGCGAGCCGCACGAGCGTGTGCACGTGACGGCCGACCACCTGCAGTATCTGTTCCAGAAGGCAAAGGTCGAGTACGTGATCGATGACGATCTGCTCCAGAAGATGCACAAGCTGGACCAGTACCTGCAGACCCGCTTTAAGCTGGCCTTTGGCAACCGTATCATCAAGCAGATGTACGACTTTATCCCCGTGTACGTGGCGTGCGGCGGCACCGAGTTGGGCGGCATGGACTACATCATCGCCCGCAAGGTGCTCAAGAAGTTTGAGTCCATGAACGTGAGCTTTGTGCGCGACGAGATGAAGGGCCTGATCGAGTACATCGAGAAGACCTTTGGCGAGGGCGGCCTGCCCGATTCCGTCATGTATCTGCAGCGGATCCAGAACTTCTACTAATGCCGTAAGCGCGGGGCGTGGGACAAGACAATCAGTAGCGTTTGCCCAGTGTGGTGTCGTCACGTCCCTTACCGATCGATCCAACCTATGGAGTAACCCATGTCCGAGACCATTCAGGACCTCTATACCAGCTTCTCCGAGCAAATGGAGCCTATCCAGGAGGACAGCCGCTACTTCCGTTATCTGTTTGAGATGGCGCAGGCCTCGGGCACCACGATCGAGCAACAGCGCGAGGAGCTCGTCAAAGTGGTGGACGAGGAGTGGATCAGCATGATTGAGGACTCGCTCGACGCCATCAACACCATCATCGAAAATCCGCGCCGCTTCATCACCACCGAGGAAGAGGTGGTGCCGGTCTCGCTCGCCAAAAAGATCAGCGCCGACAGCGTCCGTCATCTGAGCCAGAACACGCAGTTCCTGGCGCCGAGCGACGATGGTGGCGTCCACCCCACGCGCATCCTCAACGTCAATACCGTCGAGACGTACGACCTGTACGAGAACCGGTTTATCTACCACCTGATTCAGCGCCTGCTGACGTTTGTGGACAAGCGCACCGACGTGATCTTTTGGTCGACGGGCAACGAGATCCGCAACCGTTTTAAGATGCACAGCAAGATCGACGACGCGTACGAGGAGATCGAGTACAACGTCGAGATGACGGTCAAGAACCGCCAGAGCTTTGCCGAGAACGACGCCGACAACATGGACGTCTTTATGCGCATCGACCGCGTGCGCCGCCTGGTCATGGTACTGCGCGGTGCGTCGTTCTGCCAGATCATGAACGGCTGCAGCGCGGTCCGCAGCCCCATTCAGCGCACCAACCTCATCATGAAGGACCCCAACTACCGCAAGTGCTACCAGCTGTGGCAGTTTATGGAGCGCTACGACAAGGTGGGCTACAACATCGACGTGCAGCAGCAGGCGCTGGCGTTCGATGACGAGTACATGGTGCAGATGTACACCAACCTCATCAACAACTACACCGTCTTTAAGAGCCTGACCGACGACGAGCGCAACCTGCAGGAGCTCGAGAGCGTGCATCCCGAGCCGGTGGCGCCCAAGTTTATTAAGGAGATTAGGGAGGTGCAGGTCGATAGCCCCGACCTGCCCGATGTCGAGGTCCGTCGCGTGTTTGTGGAGGAGGTCACGCAGGCCCAGCTCGATGCCGAGCAGGCGCTGGCCGAGGCTCGCGAGCAGATTGAGGAGCTGCAGGGACAGCTGAAGTCCTGGAAGGTGCAGGCGCACGCGCTGACCGACGAGCGCGACGACCTGGCCGACGAGCTGGACGAGGCCAAGACGCGTGAGCTGGCATTGATGCAGCGCGCACAGATGGCCGATGCCGAGGTCGCGGCCGCTCGCGCCGATGCCGACGCCAAGATTGCGGCCACAGAGCAGGCGGCCGCCGAGCAGGTCGCGCAGGTCAAGAGCGAGTCCGCCGCGGCTCTGGCTGCCAAGGCGGCGGCCGATGCCGCCGAGCTGCAGGCCACCAAGGACGCTGCTGCGGCCGAGCTTGCCGGCGTGCGTGAGGCCTCTGCCAAGGAGGTGGCTGCACTGCATGCCAAGCTGGATGCCGCCGAGCTGCAGATTGAGGAAGCGCAGCTGACGGCAGAGCGCGATGCCCGTGCCGCGGCTGAGGCGGCCGATGCCGCCGTGGCCGAGGTGGAGCAGAAGCTTGCCGACACCGTTGCCGCGGCCGAGGAGAAGGTTTCCGCTGCTCAGCAGGCAGCCGATGCCGCAATTGATGCCGCCCGTGCGGCCGCCGATTCTGCCGTCGAGCAAGCTGCGGTGGACGCCAGCGAGAAGGTCGCCGCAGCCGCTACCGAGCGCGATGCCGCCACGCGTGCCGCCGAGGAGGCCCGTGCCGACGCCGACGCGCGTATCGCCGCGGCCGAGCTCGAGGCGGGGGAGCGCATTGAGCAGGAACTCGCCGCCGCCACGGCCACGCACGAGCACGAGCTCGAGGCCGTCCGCGCGGAGATGCAGCAGCGCTTGGCCTCGTTGGCGCACGAGCTGGAGCAGGCCGAGCGCGATCGCGCCCGTGCCGAGCGCCGTGCCGAGGGCAACAGCCTGTCGCGCTATCTGCTGGCCCGCCTGCGCGGCGAGGCTGGCGAGGGTGTGGCCGCCGCGCCTGACGAGGATAGCGCTTCTGCGGCGGATGCCGCCGAGGCCGAGGTCGCTGCCGGCCCCGAGACTTCCTCAAAGGACGACGACAAGTGATGAAGCACGTGCTCCGCGTGATCAATGTGCTGGCGACCGTGGTGATCCTGGTCGCCTTTGTGGTGTTGCTGCGCACGGTGTTCACGCCCGCCGGCGAGATTCCCACCATCATGGGCTACGGCTTTATGCGTACGCTGACCGGCTCGATGGAGCCGGTGATTCCCGTGCATTCGTTTGTTGTCGTCGATACCGACAACAGCCAGGTTTACCAGGTGGGCGATATCATCACCTTCCATTCGTCCGATGACGCGCTGGAGGGTTCGCTCAACACGCACCGCATCGTATCCGTGGAGGCCGCGTCCGACGGCTCGCCGGTCTACCACACCAAGGGCGACGCCAATCCGGTCGAGGACGCCGCGCCCGTGCCCGCCGCCGATGTGGTGGGCCGCGTGGTCTTTGTCTCGGCAGGCCTGGGCGTGGTGGTGTCGTTGCTTACCAATCCGCTGCTGTTCTTTCCGCTTATCGTGGTGCCGCTGATCGTACTGCTGGTGCTCGAAATTCGCCATATGGTTAAGGCCACGCAAGATGTGGCGCGTGCCGAGGACGAGGCCGCCCTGCGTGCCGCCGTGGAGCAGATTCGCGAAAAGCGCCGTCGCGAGCAGGAGGGCCAGGACGGCGCCAAGGACCAGAACGACGCCGACCATACCGATGAAAGTGCGAAAGCCGATCCCGGCGCCCTAGACGATTCCAACCGCTCGGCATAGCGTGTCTGTGCCTTTCGTCCCTGCAATTTGGACGCCCATAGATGTTCCGAATCGTCTGCTTTTTCATACCAATATTCGTGCTACAGTTTGAGCGCTTTGTTGCCAATTGATTTCGGGGGAGTGGAATGGAACAGGAGCGCTCGGCGCAGCGTCCACGCAAAAAGGCTTCGGTACCGATGACGGCGGCGTCCGATTTTGTCGTGCCTGAGGGAACTGACGAGCTCAGCCGCAGCACCCGCCGTGCATGGCGCGACCGCCTTAACGATGCGTCGTCGCGCAAGATGATTACGGGCGTTCTGGCCACGCTGGCGGGCGGTTCGTTTTGGGGTTTTTCGGGCACCAGCGCGAGCTTCCTGTTCGGTACCTACCATGTCGATACGCTGTGGCTCATGAGCGTGCGCCAGATTCTTGCCGGCCTGCTCTTTATGGTCGTGGTCGTCGCGCGCGACCGTACGCGCCTGGTCAAGCTTTGGACGACGCCGGCCGACCGCAAGCAGCTGTTGCTCTTTACCGCCTTTGGCCTGCTGTTCAACCAGTTCTGCTATCTTTCGGCCGTGCGTCTGACCAATGCCGGAACCGCGACGGTGCTCCAGTGCCTGCAGCTGGTCATCATCATGGGTTACGCCTGCGTGGTCGATCGCCGCATGCCGCGCGCTCGCGAGACGATCGGTATTGGTCTGGCCCTCGGTGGCACCTTTTTAATCGCTACCGGCGGTGACCCCACCAGCCTGAGCATCTCGCCGCTCGGCCTGGTTGCGGGCCTTATGTGTGCGGTCAGCGCCACCTGCATGGCGGTGATTCCCGCCAAGATTCTGCCCGAATACGGCAGCCCCATCGTTACAGGCTCTGCCATGCTCACAGCGGGCGTGGTCTCGTGCGCCATCGTGCAGCCTTGGGCCCATATGCCGGCGCTCGATGCCGCCGGTATCGAGGCGCTCGCGGTGTTTGTGGTCATTGGCTCGTTTTTTGCCTACATGCTGTATATGCAGGGCGTTAAGGACATCGGCTCGGTGCGTGCGAGCCTCATCGGAACTGTGGAGCCGGTTTCGGCGACCATCACCAGCGCTGTTATGCTGGGCACGGTGTTTTTGCCGACCGACCTTATCGGCTTTGCCATGATCATCGTGATGATGTTCCTGACGGTATAGCTCACGCCGCTGCCTAGACGGACGCGGTGTTGCACCACAATTCCGCGAATTGGTGCCTGCATCTGGAGTTTAACTGACGATGCCAAATATGTCATAAACTAATAGCGTTATTGACTTTTAGTATTGCGAGGACTCCTCTATGGCTGGTAACCACTTTAAGAACGGCGACGGCGAGCGCTCTGCAGTTCCGCCGCGTTCAAATGGGACTGGAAACGCTGACGTACCGAGTGGATCCAGCCAAAACGGTGCTGGCAACCGTACGTCTCCGGGCGAAACGGCGATGTTTGCCGCTCTGTACGAACAGTCTCAAAAGGCAAAACAGGCTGGTCGCGTAGGCAGGCAGGCATTTCCGGGCGGGTCGGGCTCTGCGGCTTCGTCGGCCGGGGTCCGTCCGGCGCCAACGGGCGGTGCAAATGTCGCCGGCTCCACTGGCCCCGCTAACAACGCTCATCGCGCCCACAACGCCAGCCCCATCAACTCTGCCAATCCCGCCAATAGTGCTTCTTCTGCTGAAGACGCAGGGCTTACGGGTAACCTAGGCACTATCTATACGGGCGCTTCCGAAACCGGCACGTTTGCCCGTCTCAATGACGACGGTGCCGAGTTTAAGGGCTCGGGCTCTAAAGAAGATTATTACGATTTTGGCTTGAACTACGGCGGTGATTCCTCGACGAGCCCGACCTCGAACGGCCTGGTTCGCCATCGCCATCGCAAGGGCGAGCGCAAGAAGCGTCGCGTTGCAGCCGTTGTCGCTGCCATCGTCGCGGTGGTTCTTGTCGCTTTTGGCGTGAGTGGCTTCATGCTGTTTAACTCGGCAAAAACCGTGAAGAGCCAGGCAAAGGAAACTGTCGAGATCGTCGGCGGCCTTAAGGACAAGGTCACGTCGGGCGATTTTACGACCCTGCCCGATGATGCGAAAAAGATCGACGAGCTCTGCAGCAGCATGAAGAAGGAGACCTCGAGTCCGGTGTGGACGATGGCTTCGTTCATTCCGGTGTACGGCGGCGATATTAACGCCGCCCGCACCATGGTCGACGCTCTGTCCGATGTTTCGAGCGGCGCGCTGGTCCCCATGGCCGATAATCTCGCTCAGGCAACGCCCGGCAAGCTGTTCCAGGACGGGACAATCAACGTGTCCGCGCTGCAGGCGGTCGCCGATTCGCTCTCCGATAGCTCGAAGGCGTTCAAGAGCGCCAACAAAAAGGTGCAGGATATTGGCGATACACATATCGCCCAGGTGACCGAGCTGGTCGATAAGGCAAAGGACGGCTTTGCCACCCTGAACGGTGTAGTCAACGCGGCAGAGAAGGTCGCTCCCGTTCTGCCCCAGATGCTCGGCGCCAACGGCCAGACGCGCAACTATCTTTTGTATGCCATGAACAACGTCGAGATTCGTGCTTGCGGCGGTTTTGGTGGTTCGCAAGGTTTGATTTCAGTTACCGATGGTCAGATGTCGATTGGCGAGTTTGTTCCCCGCATTGGACTCAGCGAGGATGAGGCAGTCGAGAGCGTCGACGAAGAGGATGAGGCACTGTTCGGCAACCACAGTAACCTGTACAACTCGGGCAATACCTATTCACCCGATTGGCCCCGCAACTCGCAGCGTGTCGCCGCGCTGTGGAAGTCCCAGTATGGGCAGGACGTTGATGGCGTCGTCGGCATCGATCCTGTGTTCTTGCAGTACCTGCTGGGCCTTGTCGGTAATGTCTCGCTGCCCGATGGTACGGTCGTCGACGGTACCAACGCGGCGAAGGTTCTCATGCACGATGTGTATTGGAACTATCCGGTCGAAGAATCGGACGGCATCTTTGCGTCTGTTGCCAGCGCCGCCTTCGACAAGATTCTCGGTGGCATCGGTGACGTCGACGTTACGAAGCTTGTCGGTGCATTCGAGCGCGGTGCCGAAGAGGGCCGTCTGATTGCTTGGATGAGAAACGATGACGAGCAGAATGCCATCAAGGAGACGGGCATTGACGCTTCGCTGCCCGATCCGGATGATCCGAGTGCCGATCCCGTTGCCGGCGTTTACTTTAACAACCTGAGCTTCTCCAAGCTCGACTGGTATCTGAACGCCGACACGCAGATTGGCCAGGGCGTGAAGAACGGCGACGGCACGTGCTCCTATCGCATCACCGTTACCCTGACGAACATCATGACGCAGGAGGAGGCTGGCAAGCTGCCCGACTACGTTGCGGCGGGCGCATCCGATGCCGCGCGTGACGACGAACGCCTGAATGTCTCAGTGTTTGCCCCGACGGGCGGCAACATCAGTGACCTTACGGTTGAGGGCACCCAGTTTGGTCTTGGCGCCGCTACGTGGCATGGAATCCCCTTCTATTCGGGCACCGTTGACCTGCATGCTGGCGAGACGACGACGATCACGTATACGCTGACCACGTCGGCCGAGGCGGGGGACAAGCCGCTTACGCTGCGTCAGACTCCTACATGCCAGGCGGCTCGCGACAGCGCGTCGGCGTAGGGTTTTTCTGGTAGCGCAGATAATCGAGTACCATTTTGGGGCGGACGGGCAATCTGTTCGCCCCTATTTTGTAAGGAGAGCGCATGAAGTACTTTGGCACCGACGGCTTTCGCGGCGAGGCCAACGTTGGACTGACGGTAGAGCACGCTTATAAGATCGGCCGCTTTGTGGGCTGGTATTACGGCGCCAACCGCGGGACCAAAGCACGCGTGATCGTGGGCAAGGACACGCGTCGCTCGAGCTATATGTTCGAGGCGGCGCTGGTGAGCGGCTTGGTCGCGAGCGGCGCGGACGCCTACATGCTGCACGTGATCCCGACGCCGGGCGTGGCGCATCAGACCGTGGAGGGCTGCTTCGATTGCGGCATCATGATCAGTGCGAGCCACAACCCGTTTTGCGATAACGGCATTAAGCTCGTCAACAGCGACGGCTTTAAGATGGACGAGGACGTGTTGGAGCTCATCGAGGACTATATCGATGGCAAGAGCGAGGTGCCGCTGGCTACGGGCAACCACATCGGTGCCACGGTCGACTACATGCAGGGCCGCAACCGCTACATCGCCTCGCTCATCGCTAGCGCGAACTTTTCGCTGCAGGGCGTCAAGATCGGTCTCGACTGCGCCAACGGCTCGGCATCCTCGGTGGCCAAGCCGGTGTTCGACGCGCTGGGTGCCGATGTGCGCGTGATTAACGCCGCGCCCGATGGTTTTAACATCAACGTTGACTGCGGCTCCACGCATATGGAGCGTCTGCAGCGCCACGTGGTGGAGCAGGGCCTGGACGTTGGCTTTGCCTACGACGGCGATGCCGACCGCTGCCTGGCCGTGGACGAGCGTGGTCGCGTGGTCGACGGCGACCAGATCCTGTATGTGTGCGGCGTGTACCTGAACAAGCACGGTCGCCTTTCGGGCGGTACCGTGGTGCCGACGATCGCCAGCAACTTTGGCCTGGTCAAGTCGCTGGAGCTTGCCGGTCTAAGTGCCGTGACCAGCGGCGTGGGCGACCGTCATGTGTATGCCAAGATGCGCGAGGGCGGCTACAGCCTGGGCGGCGAGCAGACGGGCCACACGATCTTTGGTGATATCGAGCGCACGGGCGATGGCATTATGACCTCGCTGCGCGTGATGGAAGTGATTCGTGCCGAGCGCGAGACGCTCTCGCAGCTCACGGCTCCGTGCAAGCTACTGCCGCAGGCTCAGGTTGCCGTACGCGTGGCGGATAAAGACGCCGCGCTGGGCAACATGGGCGTGCAAGCCGCCATCGCCGAGGCCGAGGCGTCGCTGGCGGGCGAGGGCCGCGTGCTGGTGCGCAAGAGTGGAACCGAGTCGGTGATTCGCGTTTTGGCCGAAGCTCCCGACCAGGCAGCTGCCGACGTCGCCATGAAGCGCATCGCCGCGGCGCTGGAAGCTCTATAGTTACGCGGTTTTACCAAACCGCGTAACTGCTCGACGCTGCAAACGGCCCTAAGCGGCAATCTGACGTTCAATTTCAAGGGCGCGACCAGAAGGTCAGCGCCCTTTCATTTCACGTCACCTTGCTCGCTTAGGGCCGTTTTCGCTGACATTGCCAAGACATCGGCGTCAACATGGTTGGCGATGGCGATGGCGTGCTGGTCAATCCTTACAGCTCGTACAGCGTGGTGAACTTGTCCTGCAGGTAGCTGCAGTAGTAACGGGCATCAAAGGCCATGCCGCAGGCGCCCTTGATGAGCTCCGGCGCGTCCTTGGCGCGGCCCCACTGCCAAATGTGCTCGCCCAGCCAGACGCGGACGGGCGCCAAATCGCCGCTCGTACAGGCGCCGTTGAGGTCGACACCGTCGCGGCACATGGCCGGCACAAACATGGCGTCGTAGGCGCTACCCAGCGCATACGTGGGGAAGTAGCCAAACGAGCCGCCGCTCCAGTGCGTATCCTGCAGGCAGCCGCGCGTGTCGTCGGGAACGGGAATGCCCAGATACTCGTCCATAAAGCGATTCCAAAGCGCGGGGATGTCCTTGGCCGTGGCCTCGCCGGCAAACAGCATACGCTCGATCTGGTAGCGCACCATAATATGCAGCGGGTAGGTGAGCTCGTCCGCCTCGGTGCGGATTAACGACGGCTGCGCGATGTTCACGGCGCGATAGAGCGTGTCCTCGTCGACATCGCCGTAGACCTCGGGCGCGTGGCGGCGCAGCACCTCGAGCAGCGGTCCCATAAAGGCGCGGCTGCGACCCACGGTGTTCTCAAAAAAGCGGCTCTGGCTCTCGTGGATGCCCATGGAGGTGCCGCCCTCCAGGCAGGTGCGCGCATAGGCGGGATTGACGCCCAGCTCGTACATGGTGTGCCCCGCCTCGTGGATGATGCTGTAGACGTTGGAGATACAGTCGTCCTCGTAGATGTGCGTCGCGATGCGCGCATCGCCCACCGAGAAGCCCTCGCTAAACGGGTGTTCGGTAAAGGCAAGCGTGGTGTCGTTCAGGTCCAGGCCGACGAGCTTCATAAGATCGAAGCTCATGGCGCGCTGGGCGGCCTCGGGCACGCGGGCATGCAGAAAGTCGGCAGCGGGCTGCTGGCCGCGCTCGCCGATGGCGTGCACGAGTGGCACGACCGTGGCCTTGACTTCGTCGCAAAACGCGTCGAAGCTCTTGGCGGAAAGGCCGCGCTCGTACTGGTCGAGCCAAACATCGTATGGGTCGCGCTTGGGGTCCATGAGCTCGGCCTGATGCTTGAGCTGGCAGACGATCTTGTCCACATAGGGTTCAAAGCTCGCCCAGTCGTTGGCTGCTTTGGCTTTGTGCCACACGGCATCGGCCTCGCAGGTAAGCCTGGTCCAGGCTTCGGCTTCTTCGGTGGGAATGGCGCTTGCCTCGCGCTGGTCGCGGCCGAGCACGCGGATCTCGTCAAGCAGCTGCGGGTCGTCGATCTTGCCTCCGGCGACCGTCTCACGCGCGAGAGAGCGCACAAGCTCAACGGACTTCTCGCTGGTCAAGAGTTTGTGATGCTCGCCGGCAAGGGTGCCCATAGCATCGGCGCGGGCCGCGGCGCCGTTGGCGGGGGCAATCGTCGCGCCATCGAACTCGGCAATTTTGAGCAGGTACTCGCGGGTCCACAGTTTGCCTTCGAGCTTGCGGAATTTTTTGACGGCCTTATCGACCTTTATGCCGTTGGGCGTCTTGCCCGCTGCGGCCTTGGCCTTCTTATCGTGCTTATTTCCCATACCATATCCTTGATCTCGTGAGCCGAGCGCCTCGGGTGGGCGCGCGACCAGTTTGCACAGCTACCTGCCTTGTACCCAGCGCGAACAAAACGGAACGCGGCGATATGCTCGCAGAATGTGTTATCCTATAGCCCAATGCGTTGACGGAGAGGGTTTTGCCCGCCGCGTCGCCGGCAAGAGAGGGAAGGTCATGGGCTGCAAGCCTTCCTGCGGTGGCAAGGGCCAAGCGTTCACTCCCGAGCAGCGACCTCAACGGGCACGCGGCCAGCGGCGGCGAAGCCCCAGTAGGGAAGCCGTGAGCCTCGCGACAAGGGGCAAAGAGTGGGCGCGGCGGGCCAGACATCCGCCGGGTCAAACAAGGTGGTACCGCGGAATTCAACCGTCCTTGGGCAATACACATGCCCGAGGACGGTTTTTTGTTACCGAACCGGGCCGCGTTTTCGCAACGTCAGACGGCGGCAGCCGCCTCGGCAAGCGGGGAGCGCGAGAGACGAAAGGGAAGACATGAGTCTGATTGATGATCTGGTCAAACTCGAGGAAGAGGCCAAGGAGCTCGTCGCAGGCGCCGATGACGCCGCAAAGCTCGAGGCTGCGCGCGTTGAGCTGCTCGGTCGCAAGGGTCGTATTACTGGCCTGATGCGCATGATGGGCAAGCTCGCCCCCGAGGATCGTCCCGTGATGGGCAAGCGCGCCAACGAGATGCGCCAGCTGATCGAGGGCATGCTCGACGAGCGCACCACCGAGATGAAGGCCGCCGCCCTCAAGCACGCACTCGAGCACGAGGCCGTCGACATCACGCTGCCGGGCATCCGTCCGCAGATCGGTCACCAGCACCTGATCAAGCAGATTATCGAGGAGGCCGAGGACATCTTCTGCGGCATCGGCTACACCGTCGAGTCCGGCCCCATGGTCGACACCTCCTATTACAACTTCACCGCGCTCAACGCCCCCATGGATCACCCGAGCCGCTCGGCCCGCGATACCTTCTACGTGGTCGACAACAACCCCGGCAGCGTCGCGCACCCCGAGGCTCACGCCCACGGTGAGTCCGACGTGCTGCTGCGCACCCAGACTTCGGGCGTGCAGATCCACACTATGGAGTCGCAGAAGCCGCCCATCTACATGATCTGCCCGGGCACCGTCTACCGTCCCGACACGGCCGACGCCTGCCACCTGCCGCAGTTCAACCAGATCGAGGGCCTGGTCGTCGACGAGGGCATCACCTTTGGCGATCTTAAGGGCACGCTCGACTACTTTGTTAAGTGCATGTTTGGCGAGGATCGCAAGACGCGCTATCGCCCGCACTTCTTCCCCTTCACCGAGCCGAGCTGCGAGGTGGACGTGAGCTGCCACGTCTGCGGCGGCAAGGGCTGCAACTTCTGCAAGCACAGCGGCTGGATCGAGATCCTGGGCTGCGGCATGGTCGACCCCAACGTCCTTATCAACTGCGGCATCGACCCCGAGAAGTACACCGGCTTCGCCTTTGGCATTGGCGCCGAGCGCGTCGCGGCCCTGCGCTACGACCTGCCCGACCTGCGCACGTTGATGACTGGTGACATGAGGTTCTTGAACCAGTTCTAGAACGCTTTCTTCTTAGTTGCAGTTTCCGGCTCAAAGCCGCATTTATGAAAGGAGACCAGTTAGATGCGCGTTTCTTACGACTGGCTCAAGACCATGATCGATATTCCGGAGGATCCCAAGACCCTTTCGGACGAATATATCCGTACCGGCACCGAGGTCGAGGCGATCGACACCGTGGGCGAGTCCTTCGACCACGTGGTGACTGCCAAGGTGCTCACCAAGACCCCGCACCCCGATAGCGACCACATGTATGTGTGCTCGGTCGACGTGGGCGACAAGAACCTCGACGCCGACGGCAACCCCGCCCCGCTGCAGATCGTCTGCGGCGCGCAGAACTTTGAGGCCGGCGACCACATCGTCACGGCCATGATCGGTGCTGTGCTTCCCGGCGACGTTAAGATCAAGAAGAGCAAGCTTCGCGGCGTCGTGTCCATGGGCATGAACTGCTCTGCGCGCGAGCTCGGCCTGGGCGGCGATCACTCCGGCATCATGATCCTGCCCGAGGATACGCCCTGCGGCATGCCGTTTGCCGAGTACGTGGGCTCGAGCGATACCGTGCTCGACTGCGAGATCACGCCCAACCGTCCCGACTGCCTGTCCATGATTGGCATGGCCCGCGAGACCGGTGCCATCTTCGACCGCGATTTCCATGTTGAGCTGCCCGCCATCAAGGCGGAGACTGGCCGCGCGACCGACGACGAGCTTTCGGTCGAGATTGCCGACGAGGGCCTGTGCGACCGCTATGTCGCCCGCATCGTGCGCAACGTGAAGGTCGGCCCCTCGCCCGACTGGATGGTCAAGCGCCTCAACGCCCTGGGCGTGCGTCCGCACAACAACATCGTCGACATCACCAACTATGTGATGATGCTCACCGGTCAGCCGCTGCATGCCTTTGACCTGGATACCTTTGCCGAACGCGATGGCCATCGCCGCGTGGTGGTTCGCTCCGCCCAACAGGACGAGAAGTTCACGACCCTCGACGGCGAGGAGCGCGTGCTCGACGCCGGCATGGGCCTCATCACCGACGGCGAGCGTCCCGTGGCGCTGGCCGGCGTTATGGGCGGCATGGATTCCGAGATCGAGGATGACACCGTCGACGTGATGGTCGAGAGTGCCTGCTTCAACGCCGGTCGCACCTCGCACACCAGCCGCGATCTGTCGCTGATCTCCGACGCCTCCATCCGTTTTGAGCGCCAGGTCGATGAGACCGGCTGCGTGGATGTCGCCAACGTTACCTGCGCGCTGATCGAGGAGATCGCCGGCGGCGAGGTCGCTCCCGGCTACGTCGACGTTTTCCCCGCGCCCAAGACCATCGACAGCATCAAGCTGCGCCTGGCCCGCGTGCACGCCATTTGCGGTGCCGACATCGAGCCCGAGTTTATCGAGCGTTCGCTCACTCGCCTGGGCTGCACCGTCGAGCGCGACGGCGAGGACTTTATGGTCACCCCGCCGAGCTTCCGCCCCGACCTGCCGCGCGAGATCGATCTGATCGAGGAGGTCCTGCGCCTGTGGGGCATGGGCCGCGTGACGGCGACCATCCCGGCTGCCAAGAACCACATCGGCGGCCTGACCCGCGAGCAGAAGCTCACCCGCAAGGTCGGCGAGATCCTGCGCGCCTGCGGCCTCAATGAGACCACGACTTTTGGCTTTGCCGCTCCGGGCGACCTGGAGAAGATCGGCATGTCCACCGAGGGCCGCGGCTGCCCCGTGGTGCTCATGAATCCGCTGGTAGCCGAGCAGACCGAGATGCGTCGCTCGCTGCTGCCGGGCCTGCTGCAATCCGTGGCCTATAACGAGGCGCACGGCACGCCCAACGTGCACCTGTACGAGGTCGGCAGCCTGTTCCACGGCCGCGAGAACGCCAGCCTGCCCAGGGAGACCAAGTCCGTGGCGGGTGTGCTCTCGGGCCAGTGGAGCGAGCAGTCTTGGAACATGAAGTACCGCAAGCTGCGTTTCTTCTTTGGCAAGGGCATTGTCGAAGAGCTGCTCGCCCAGCTGCGCATCGAGAAGGTTCGCTTCCGTCCCGTCGAGGGCGAGGGCTATGCCTTCCTGCAGCCGGGTCGTGCGGCCGAGGTTCTGTCCGGCGGCGCCGTGCTGGGCTGGGTCGGCGAGATTCATCCCGAGGCGCGCGAAGCTATGGGCATCGACGAGGTCGTCGTTGCCTTTGAGCTCGATCTGGACAAGCTGATCAAGGGCGCCCGCAACCAGGAGAACTACCGCGAGTTCTCGCAGTACCCGGCTGTTGAGCACGATTTGGCAATTGTGGTCGATAACTCCGTGACCTGCGAGGATCTTGAGCGCCGTATTACCAGCGCCGGTGGCAAGCTGCTCGAGGGCGTGCGTCTGTTCGACGTCTATCGCGATCCGGTCCGCGTGGGCGTGGGCAAAAAGTCCATGGCCTTCGCGCTTACGTATCGCTCAGACGACCACACGCTCACCAGCGAAGAGGTCGAGAAGGCGCACCAGAAGATCGTCACCAAGGTGTGCAAGGGCGTAAACGGCGAGGTCCGCGGCTAGGTCCTGCACTGGGTATGGGCCAGCGGTGGCTGCCGCCGAGCTCTACGTGACTGCCATGCTCGGTATAAAGCACTGCTGAGCCTGCATATATGACACGCGCATTACATAACGGCGTGCTGCTTTGTCGGCAGTGCGCCGTTTTGCTATGATAGCCCGCGGCGTGTTACGAATTTGACAATACGTAACACTGGCAAGGTGATTTAAGCGGCGTTGCAATTCCGTGCGCCGACAACCGGGAGGCGTACATGCACATTCCAGATAATTATCTGTCCCCGCAGACCGATGCCGTCATGGCGGTGGCAATGGTGCCCGTTTGGGTCCACTGCATCAAGAAGGTGCGCGCCACGCTCGATCGCGAGCACATGGCTTTCCTGGGCATCTGCGCCGCATTTTCCTTCTTGCTCATGATGTTCAACGTGCCGTTGCCCGGCGGCACCACAGGCCACGCCGTCGGCGGCGCACTCATCGCGTTGCTGCTGGGCCCCGAGGCCGCGGCTATCGCTGTCTCGGTCGCGCTGGCGCTGCAGGCGCTGCTATTTGGCGACGGCGGCGTTCTGTCGTTTGGCGCCAACTGCTTTAACATGGCCTTTGTGCTGCCGTTTGTCGCTGCTATCGTGTTCCGTGCGCTCAACAGCCGTCTGTACGACAAGAGCTGGGGCACCTCGGTTTCTGCCATCGTGAGCGGCTGGGTCGGTCTGTGCCTGGCGGCCCTGTGCGCGGCAATCGAGTTTGGTATTCAGCCGATGCTCTTTACCAACGCTTCAGGTGCGCCGCTGTACTGCCCCTTCCCGTTGTCTGTGGCTATTCCGGCCATGTTGATCCCGCATATGCTGGTCGCCGGTGTTGTCGAGGGCGTGGCGACGGCTGCGATCTACGGTTTCATTAAGAAGACGGCACCGAGCATTATCGTCGGACCCGAGGCCGTCGATGGCCAGCTTGCTGCCGAGGGCGCTGCTGCCAAGAAGACCTCGCTGGTCCCCACGCTCATCTTGGTTGCCGTGCTTGTCGTGGCCACGCCGCTGGGCCTGCTGGCCACGGGTGACGCCTGGGGTGAGTGGGACGCCGAGGGCGCCGCGACCGCCGTTCAGGAGGCTGGCGACAACAGCCTGCAGGCTTCGGTCGGCCTCGATGCTCCGACCTTTGCCGACGCGCTGCCCACGGGTGATTACCTGCAGGTCTATTCCGAGGAACAGGGCCTTGGCTTTGGCGGCCAGGCTGCCATGTATATCCTTTCGGGCGTGATTGGCGTGGCGGTGCTCACCATCGTATTCCGCCTGATCTCGCTGACGGTTAAGGAAAACTGAGCGCATGCAGATGGTCGAGCTGCCTAGTTGGCTTGCGGCCGAGGAGCGATATGAGCCCGTGGGGGCTCGGCATCGCGTGATGCAAAAGAACGTCCTGCACCTGGCGAGCCTGCTTGAGCGGGTTCGCCTAGGCGGCGGCGCACACGAGGGCGGGTCGATGATCGACCGCGCCCTTTCTTCCGTTTCGGCTCCGGTGCGCCTGGTGGGGATGTTCGTTTGCGTCCTGTGCGTGTGTCTGACGCAGCGCCCGCTGTACCTGATGCTGATGGCGGCTATCGCGCTGGTGCTGGTCGCGGTGCGCCCGGTGCGCGGACTGCGGGCGACTTTTGTGCCGGCGTTGGCTGCCGCGGGGCTTGCCGTGGTTCTGGCGCTGCCTGCCCTGCTGCTGGGCGCTTCTGCCGCGGGCGCCATGCTCAAGATCGCGCTCAAGACGTTTATTAATGTGTCGCTGGTACTGGGCGTTTCGTGGACGCTCACCTGGAGCCTCATGTCGGCGGCGCTTAAGATGCTGCACCTGCCCGACGAGGTTATCTTTACCTTTGATATGGCACTCAAGCATATCGAGGTGCTGGGACGCACGGCGCACGATCTGTGCGAATCGGTCATGCTGCGCAGCGTCGGTTCCGCGCCTGCGGGTTTTTCGCGCACCGACTCGCTGGCGGGTATCATGGGCATGACGTTTATCAAGGCGATGGAATGCAGCCGCGCGATGGACGAGGCCATGCTCTGCCGCGGCTTTGCCGGTACGTACCCGGCCCCCGCGCGCGCCGGGTTTGGCTGGCGCGATGCGGTCTATGCGGCCGGCGTGGCGCTGCTGGCGGTGTTATGCGCCGTGCTGTAGCGCGGACGGTCGAACCGTCGATGTGAGTAGGGAAGGGCGACGTTTTGGCAAACGATACGAATAACGCAATGGGCGCGAGCGGTGCCGCCGGCGCCGAGGTCACGCCGCTCATCGAGTTTCGCGACGTGGTGTTTTCCTATGCGGGGCATACGGTTGTCGATGGCGTGTCGCTGCAGGTCGATCGCGGCGAGCTCGTCGCCCTGCTCGGTCCCAACGGCTGTGGCAAGACGACGATCATGCGCCTTATCAACGGCCTTGAGCTCGCGGACGCGGGTGCGTACCTGTTCGATGGGCATGCGGTCGATGCGGCGTTTCTAAAGGATTCCGCGGCCGCTCAGCGTTTTCATCAGCGCGTGGGCTTTGTGTTCCAGAATGCCGACGCCCAGCTGTTCTGCGCTACGGTGGGCGAGGAAGTCGCTTTTGGTCCCGCGCAGATGGGACTTCCGGCAGACGAGCTCGAGCGTCGCGTGCGCGATGCCATGGAGCTGTTCCAGGTTGCCGACCTTGCCGACGCCTCTCCCTATCAGCTCTCGGGCGGGCAAAAAAAGCGCGTGGCGCTGGCTGCCGTCGTCTCGATGAACCCCGATATCCTGGTGCTCGACGAGCCTACCAATGGGCTCGACGAGGATTCATGCGGCATCGTGGTCAACTTCTTGCTGGCCTATGTTGCTGCCGGCAAGACGGTCTTGATGAGCACACATCATCAGGATTTGGTGCGGCGCCTGGGTGCCCGCGCCATCTATATCGATCGATATCACCACGTGGTCGAGGCACCGGTGTCATCGTATGGAACCGAGAGCGGCGCTGCGGAATAGTTGCTGCGTAGAGCGTGCGTAGCCGCCCGCGCGGCTTTGCCGTGATGGTATAGTTATCCAGGTTTTTATGGGGGTGGCTATGCCAAGCTGGAACATTCATATCGCTCAGACGGAGCGTTTGCTGGAGCGCACCGGTGCGCTTGCCAATAGCGTGCGCGACCGCAATGCCTTTTTGTTTGGCTGCGTGGTTCCGGATATCTTCGTGGGCTATATGGTCCCTGGCATCGCCGATCCCATCCCGTACCGCATTACGCACTTTGCAAAGCCCGAGCCTATCCCTAAGCCTCGTGAGCATGAGTTCTGGGATACCTATGTGGCGCCGCTGCTTAAAGGCGCACCCGCGGGCGAACCTGCTGAGGCCACCTCGATTGTCGAGGAACGCGAGCGACTCAATCGGGTGCATTATCCCCAACGTTACAAGGACGCCGAGCCGGTTGCCGGCCCCGGCGCCTGTGAGTTTTCGCTCGCGCCCGATGACGTGGCGCAGTCGCTGCTCGATCTGACGCTGGGCGTTTGGTCTCACCTTGTGGCCGATACTGTGTGGAATACCCGCGTGAACCAGTACCTGGAGGCGCACGGCGGCAAGCCGTGCGAGGAATTCCGCATTAAAAAGCAAGGCGACTTTGACTGGTTTGGCAAGACGCTCAGCATTGTTTCGATTCCGCGTGCGACCGATCGCCTCTATACTGCGGCGACGCGTTTTGGTCAGTATCCCATCCATAAGGAGTATGTGCTCAAGACCATCGGCGTTATGCACGAGATTGTACGCGAAAACCCCGGCGAGCCCGATCATCCGCCGTATCGCTTGCTAACCGAGGAGTTTTTCGATGCAACGTTTACCGAGGTCGTCGAGCTAACCGAGGCGGGTTTTGCCGCCCGTGTCGAATCGCCCGATGTGTCTGCGCTGCCCCTGATTGCTAGCTGCTAGCTGGCCGGCCCGGCAGTGAATAGCTCAACCCAATCGACAAGTAGCTCTTGCCGCAGGGCATCTTCGGCAGTGCGCTCCTGTTTAGTCTTTGGGGTGTAGGGAAGCCCAGCCTTTTTATGGATGAGCTCGGCTATGTGGTTGAAGCTCTTCTTCTCCTTGATCTGGTCATAGGTAATTTGGATGACGTCGTAGCCCATGCTTGTGAGTGCGGTGGCGCGCTCGGCATCGGAGAGGCTCGCGGCTTCGCTGTCGTGGGCGGAGCGGCCTTGGCATTCCAGGATGACGCCCATACTGTCGGTGCTGCTCTCGATGAGGATATCGGCGTAGCAGCAGGTTTTGTCATACAGTGAGCGCGCGGCGTCGCTGAGTGGGATGCGCACGTTGTTTGTGATGTTGATGCCCGTGCCGCCCTCGTCGCGGGGGAGCGAGATGAGAATTGACGTCTGGACTTCAAAGGGCGAGGCGGTCTGTCCTGTCATGCGTTCGGCGGCCCAGCGGAGCTGCTTAACGCCGCGCAGGCCTGCGGCCTGCTTGGCGAACGCGGCGATATCCGCTGCGGCAAGAAGCGGCGTGCGCTTCCACAAGCTGGTGTTATTGCCCTTGGTGTCGTTAACTCGCTCCCAGCCGCAGTTGGGTGGAATGAGCTTAAGCGAAATAGCTTCATCGAGTTGTTGTTGCGTTCGCTCGCAGGGCTTAAACACTGCAAAGGAGCCGCACATCTCGTAGCAAGCCATGAGTAACTGGCTGCGTGAGACCTGCGTGGCAAGGCTGAGCAGCGTGAACTCCGGTGAAGTGACATCAAACCCATGCTCAGTCTGCCTAAACGACCCAGGAGGCGGCTCTTGGGTCAGGAGGTGCGATTTAAACAGGCTTCGCGACCCGGATTGTGCCCGAGTGAATACAAGCCTGTGAAGCGGTGCGTGAAGCAGGTCTTTTACAACCGAATGACTTCCGAGGCCGCAACATCTGCGATCCATACTGCCAAGGCTAATGGCGGGGTAAAGGCCTAATACCTGCGGCGGAATACGGTGATAGTAAAAAGCGGATTGACCGCATAGCGTCAGGTCCATGACGTCCTCCTGGTCGAAATGTGCTTTTGGACCGTGCGATGCCAGCGTCAATTCGGAAGTATGCGGCAAAATCTGAACCCTGTGAGCAGACCTGGCTTTTGAGGCTAGTTTATCAGGCATTTTGTTGCGAAAAAACGAGGTGTGCTCGGTGGTCTCAGAATTTGCCGCATACTTCCGAAAACCAGGTCGATCTGGCTCTTGCTAAAACGATTTATCAGCGTCGGTTAAGGTGTGGGTTTGCCACCGGGCGAACACTTTTAGCGCTTGGGACTTTATTTTATGGGCCTCGAAGGGTGGATTTCGCACTTTTGGTAAAGAAATGAGTGCGTGTTTTGCCGTGCGCCGGCATTGGCACAGAAAAAGGGCCCGGAAGGCGAAGCCTTCCGGGCCCTTTGCAATGCAAATCTGCTTGCAAGTGCGATTTAGCGCACCTGAGCGACGTAAGCGACGTTGGTCGAGGAGACCTTGTCCTCGAGCTGAACGCTCATGCGGGGATCGCCGGCGGTGGCGACGGTCAGGTCGCCGGCCTCGACGTAGCCGAGCTCCTTAGCAGTCTCGATCGCCTTGACGATCGTGCCGTTGACGGTGCCCTGGGTAATCTCGGCCTGGTGCGGGATAACGCCCCAGTACATGATCATCTGCTGGACGGCCCACTCGTGGCGGGAGAACGCGCAGATCGGCATGTTGGGACGGAAGTGCGAGATCAGGCGAGCGGTACGACCGGTGGTCGTCGGCACGGTGATGCACTTGGCGCCAACGGTGGTGGCCATGTTCACAGCGGACATACCCACAACGTTGTTGACGACGCGGGTGCCGTGAGCGTCAGCCGGAACCTCGAGCGGAGCGTGAGCCGGGAGGTACTTCTCGGTCTCGAGAGCGATGCTGGCCTGCATCTTAACGGCCTCGACCGGGTACTTACCGGCAGCGGACTCGCCAGAGAGCATAACGGCGTCGGTGCCGTCGTAAATGGCGTTGGCAACGTCGGCAACCTCGGCGCGCGTCGGGCGCGGGTTCTGCTGCATGGAGTCGAGCATCTGCGTAGCGGTGATAACGGGCTTGTAGGCCGCGTTGCACTTGGCGATGATCTCCTTCTGGATGTGGGGAACGAGCTCGGGCTTGATCTCGATGCCCAGGTCGCCACGGGCAACCATGATGCCGTCGGAAGCCTCGAGGATCTCGTCGAAGTTCTCGACGCCCAGGGCGCACTCGATCTTCGGGAAGATCGTGACGTGCTCGCCACCGTTCTCGCGGCAAAGCTTGCGGATGCCGCGGACGGACTCGCCGTCACGGATGAAGGAAGCGGCGATGTAGTCGATGTTCTCGGTCAGGCCAAAGAGGATGTCCTGACGATCGCGCTCGGTGATGGCGGGCAGCGAGATGTTGACGTTGGGCATGTTGACGCCCTTGCGCTCGCCGATCAGGCCGTCGTTCTTGACGACGCAGGTCATGTCCTGGCCGTCGACGGACTCGACCTCGAGGGCAACCAGGCCGTCATCGATCAGGATGAGGGAGCCCTTCTCGACCTCGGAGGGCAGGGCCAGGTAGTCGAGGGAGATGTGCTCAGCGGTGCCGTGGAAATCCTCGGACGTGGGCTGAGCGGTGACGACGATCTTGTCGCCGGTCTTGACGGCAACCTTCTTGCCGTCGACCAGAAGGCCGGTGCGGACCTCGGGGCCCTTGGTGTCGAGCAGGATGCCGACGGGCAGACCGAGCTCCTTGGAAATACGACGGACGCGCTCGATGCGACCGTGGTGCTCGTCGTAGGATCCGTGCGAGAAGTTAAAACGGGCGACGTTCATGCCCGCCTTGATCATCTCGCGGATGGTCTCGTCGCTATCGCAGGCGGGACCCATGGTGCATACAATCTTGGTGCGCTTGTACATTCAGACCTCCATCTGACATCGTCTTGCGCTGATAGATAAACCATAAGAAATAAAACTGAGATGATTATAACGAAATGACGACCGAATACCCCAAAAAATCGACCGTATGCCGAATTAGAAGTTCATTTTTTGCGGAAAAACGGTATATGCAAAAACTTTACCAACGGTTCTAACCGCTGCTATCCGGGCGATATTTCAGTTTGATGTTGCGCCGAAGAAAAAACGTTTTACCAATGTTGAGCATCACACGGTCTGCACCGTTGCGAATGGACCATATTTTCAAATGGATTGTTTTGGCTAGACGCGTTGCTTTGGGGTACCATAGCTCCACTATCAACTGCCGCTCAGCACGGCAGCCTTGATGAGCCCTTGCCCTTCTCCTGGGAATTATGATCGGGCATCAATCTGCTGAGTGGCCCGAATCCCAGGAGGGGACTCTATATGCAAAAGGAATACCTGTCCGCCGCGGCGGAGGTGCTCAGCGACCAAGGCGTCGATGAGAACCTCGGCCTGAGCACCGGTGAGGCGTCGTCGCGCCTCGCCAAGACAGGCCCTAACAAGCTCGAGGAAGCCGAGAAGACGCCGCTGTGGAAGCGTTTCTTTGAGCAGATGGCCGACCCCATGGTCATCATGCTGATCGTTGCCGCCGTCATCAGCGCGCTCACGGGCATGGTCAAGGGCGAGCCCGACTTTGCCGATGTCGTTATCATCATGTTCGTCGTTATCGTCAACTCGGTACTGGGCGTGGTCCAGGAAGCCAAGAGCGAGGAGGCCCTCGAGGCCCTGCAGGAGATGAGCGCGGCGCAGTCCAAGGTGCTGCGCGACGGCAAGCTCGTGCATCTGCCGAGCGCCGAGCTCGTGCCCGGTGACGTGATCATGCTCGAGGCGGGCGACTCCGTTCCGGCCGACTGCCGCGTCCTCGAGAGCGCCACGATGAAGATCGAAGAGGCCGCACTCACCGGCGAGTCCGTGCCCGTAGAGAAGCACGCCAACGTGATCGAGCTTGCCGCGGGCACCGATGACGTGCCGCTCGGCGACCGCAAGAACATGTGCTACATGGGTTCCACCGTTGTGTACGGCCGTGGCCGCGCCGTCGTAGTCGGCACCGGTATGGATACCGAGATGGGCAAGATTGCCGGCGCCCTGGCCGAGGCCAAGGAAGAGCTCACGCCGCTGCAAGTGAAGCTCGCCGAGCTCAGCCGCATCCTCACCATCATGGTGATTATCATCTGCGTCGTGATCTTTGGCGTTGACATCCTCCGCCACGGCGTGGGCAACGTCCTTACCGACCCGACCGCCCTGCTCGACACCTTTATGGTCGCTGTCTCGCTCGCCGTCGCTGCCATCCCCGAGGGCCTGGTCGCCGTCGTGACCATCGTGCTGTCGCTCGGCGTGACCAAGATGGCCAAGCGCCAGGCGATTATCCGCAAGCTTTCTGCCGTCGAGACCCTCGGCTGCACGCAGACCATCTGCTCCGACAAGACCGGCACCCTTACCCAGAACAAGATGACCGTCGTCAAGCACGAGCTCGCTGCGCCCAAGGAGAAGTTCCTGGCCGGTATGGCACTGTGCTCCGATGCCCAGTGGGACGAGGAACTGGGCGAGGCCGTGGGCGAGCCGACCGAGTGTGCACTCGTCAACGATGCCGGCAAGGCTGGTCTTACTGGCCTGACTGCCGAGCACCCGCGCGTGGGCGAGGCCCCGTTCGACTCGGGCCGTAAGATGATGTCTGTGGTCGTCGAGACCCTGGACGGCGAGTACGAGCAGTACACCAAGGGCGCGCCCGACGTGGTGATCGGCCTGTGCACCCATATCTACGAGGGCGAAAAGGTCGTCCCGCTGACCGAGGAGCGTCGCGCCGAGCTCGTGGCCGCCAACAAGGCCATGGCCGACGAGGCCCTGCGCGTGCTGGCGCTGGCAAGCCGCACTTACACCGAGGTCCCGAGCGACTGCAGCCCCGCTGCGCTCGAGCACGACCTGGTCTTCTGCGGCCTATCCGGCATGATTGATCCTGTCCGCCCCGAGGTCGCCGACGCCATCCGCGAGGCCCACGATGCCGGTATTCGTACCGTCATGATCACGGGTGACCATATCGACACCGCCGTGGCCATTGCCAAACAGCTGGGAATCGTCACCGATCGCAGCCATGCCATCACCGGTGTCGATCTTGATCGCATGAGCGACGAGGAGCTCGACGCGCACATCGAGGACTACGGCGTGTACGCTCGCGTCCAGCCCGAGCACAAGACCCGCATCGTCGAGGCTTGGAAGTCGCGTGACCAGATCGTGGCCATGACGGGCGACGGCGTCAACGATGCCCCGTCCATCAAGCGCGCCGACATCGGCGTTGGCATGGGCATCACCGGCACCGACGTCACCAAGAACGTCGCCGACATGGTGCTCGCCGACGACAACTTCGCCACCATCATCGGTGCCTGCGAAGAGGGCCGTCGCATCTACGACAACATCCGCAAGGTCATCCAGTTCCTGCTTTCGGCCAACCTTGCCGAGGTGTTCTCGGTGTTTATCGCCACGCTCATCGGCTTTACCATCTTCCAGCCGGTGCAGCTGCTGTGGGTGAACTTGGTCACCGACTGCTTCCCCGCGCTCGCGCTGGGCATGGAGGACGCCGAGGGCGACATCATGAAGCGCAAGCCGCGCAACGCCAAGGACGGCGTCTTCGCCGGCAATATGGGCCTGGACTGCGTGGTCCAGGGCCTGATCATCACCGCGCTGGTGCTGGCGAGCTTCTTTGTGGGTGTGTACTTTGACATGGGCTACATCCACATCGCCGATATGATCGCCGGCAATGCCGACGAGGAAGGCGTGATGATGGCCTTCATCACGCTCAACATGGTCGAGATCTTCCACTGCTTCAATATGCGCAGCCGTCGTGCGTCGCTGTTTAGCATGAAGAAGCAGAACAAGTGGCTGTGGGCTTCGGCTGCGCTGGCGCTGGTACTGACGGTGATCGTGACCGTGCGGCCGACGCTTGCCGAGATGTTCTTTGGCCCTGTGACGCTTGAGCTCAAGGGCGTTATCGCCGCGCTGGGCCTTGCCTTCCTGATCATTCCGTTGATGGAGATCTACAAGGCGATCATGCGCGCTGTGGAGAAAGAGTAACGTACCTGTCCGGGCCCGCCCGCCTGCGGGGTTTCCACGGGCACGTCCTCGCCGCTTTGCGGCTGCGGGATGTGCCCTTAGGAAACCCCTCCCGGCGGGCGGGCCCTGCGGTATCCTTGTTGGCTTTTCTCCCGCGCGGATGATAAAGGGCTGAGGGAAAGTGTGTGAGCCGGTCGAGCGTTTGCTCGACCAGCTCTTTTTTGTGGGTAAAATACCTGCTCAGTTGTGATTTGTGGTGCTGGGAGGCGCTTGTGGGCAAGGCTAAGGCTAAGGCGAAGAAAAAGACGACGGGGGCGCGGGCTAAGCGCGATCGTCGTCGGAAGCTCGCGACCGAAGCCCCTGCATCTGCTGAGGAGTTGCTGGCAAGCGTGCCGGGGCTTGACGCGTTGCAGGATGTTCCGGCGTTCGATGACCTGCCGGTCGATGCGGCTCAGCAGGCTGCATTTGGCGGCTTTTGCGCACATGCTGAGGAGCCCGAGCAGATGCAGCTTGGTGCCGTGGTGCGCCTGGATCGTGGGTTTCCGCTGGTGGCGACTGCCGATGACACCTTTCGTGCCGAGCATGCCGTGGGGTTTGCCAAGTCGCGTGGCGAGGACGAGGTCCTGCTGCCCGCCGTGGGCGACCGCGTGGCGGTGCGTCGTGCGCCCGGGCACGACATGGGCGTGATCGAGTGCGTGCTGCCACGCCGCACGAGTTTTGAGCGCTGGCGCGGATGCGCTCGCGGCGAGCGTCAGGTGCTTTGCTCCAACGTGGATAGCGTGCTGATCGTGCAGGCGCTCGGCGCCGGCGAGGTACTGCTCGACCGCGTGGCGCGCTCGCTGGTGTTGGCACTCGACTGCGATGCCGAGCCGGTGGTGGTACTCACCAAGGCCGACCGCTGCGACGCCGATGAGCTCGAGCGCGATCTGGACCGTGTGCACCGCTTGGTGGGTCCGGACGTGCGCGTGATCGTGACGTCCTCTGCCGAGGGTCGTGGCCTGGACGAGGTGCGCGCCTGCGTGCCCGCCGGGAGCTGCGCCATGATCTTGGGTGAATCGGGTGCTGGCAAGTCGACGCTGCTCAACGCGCTGCTGGGTCACGATACGTTGGCGACCGGTGGCGTACGTGAGCGCGATGACCAGGGTCGCCACACCACGGTCGCGCGCGTGATGGTGGCGCTGCCGGGCGAAGCCGGCGTTATTGCTGACGCGCCTGGCCTGCGCAGTCTGCCGCTCGTGGGGCATGTGCGGGGCTTGGCGCGCGCGTTTCCCGAGATCGTCGAGGCGTCGCGTGCGTGCCGGTTTGGCGACTGCACGCATACCCACGAACCGGGCTGCGCCGTTCGCGAGGCCGAGGATGCCGGGCAAATCGACAGCCTGCGCCTGGAGACGTTCCAAAACCTGGCGTCATCCATGCGTGTGAGTGCTCAGATGCTCGATCCCGATGTCCATCTGTAATTGAATCTACCTATGACAGCCGTCTCCCAATGGTACGGGAGGCGGCTTTTTTATTGCCGATGCGCTCCTAAACGTGCATTTATCCGACGTGCTGACCAAAACCTTGCCACGAGCTTGACGGGCCGGTCAGCTTTTGGTCGGCAATTGGTCTGACACTCAAAACCAAGATCGCGATCGCACCGTTTTGCTGCTTGCCCGCTCGGACAATGGTGCTACGGGCATCCGCCCGGTGCTACCTTGAGAGGAGCGGCCGTGAACAAGAGCAAGCGCATCGCCATCAGTCTAATCGCGGGTGTGCTCGCCGTGCTGCTCTGCATGGTCTACGCATCGTCGATTCGCTCGCAGGCTGAGCAGGTCCAGGCCGAGACGCTGGCCAAGTATGGCGGCGATCGCGTCGAGGTGTGCGTCGCGGCGCGTGATATCGATGTGGGCGAGACCCTCGACGAGACCAATGTCATAACCCAGGAATGGCTGGCGAGCCTGTTGCCGCGCGATGCGGCGACCGAGCTGCGCCAGGTGCGCGGCGACGTGACGACCTCGCGCATCCCTAAAAATGCCGTGATTTGCGATGTCTACACCAAGGCCGAAACCCACACGCTCGAGGTGCCCAAAGGCAAGGTCGCCGTTTCGGTGGCGGTCGATGCCGAGCATTCGGTCGGGGGCGCCACGGGCGTGGGCAGCTACGTGGACGTGTACGTGCAAAAGGACGGCGTGACCGATCGGCTGTGCGGCGCGCGCGTAATCGATACCAGCGAAGATGCCGGCGCCACGCGTGAAGGCAAGATCGAATGGGTGACGCTGGCGGCCGACCCCGAAGACGTTAAGGAATTGCTGGAGGCCTCGGGTAAGGGGACGGTCAGTTTGACGATTCCCGCCACGGTGCGCGGCAAAAAGAGCGGAGGCGACGAGTGATGAAAGCGATCTGGCTTGCATGCTGCGCGTGCGGTGATTACGGATTGCTGCAGCGGGAAGTCGAGGGCCGCGATGCGGGCGCGCAGGTGCTTCGCGTGGGCGACCTGGATGGGCTGGTGTCCATGGCGCGGGCGTTTCCGTCGCGTCGCGGGGCGGCGATTATCGCGGCGACCCTGTTCGATGCCGAAGACGTGCGAAAGACTGTTGCGCGCCTGACGGCCGAGGGCCGCGTGAGCCGCGTGGTCGTACTGATAGAGACGCTCGATCCTTCGGATATCGAGGGGCTGTTTCGCGCGGGGGCGACCGAGGTTATCGCTGCGCGTAGCATATGCGGCAACGGGCGCGCGGGCGAGGGAACGGTTGATTACGACCGGTGTATGACGATTGAGCCCGATGCTTTTGTTGATAGGGAACCCGGGGCGCCTCGCGCTACAAGAGGCCCGCGTGTTGATGATTATGGAAAAGCGGAAGCCGAGCATGGTCGGTGTCCCCGGGATCCCCTTGCATACGATGAAGTCGGAGAGCCGGTGCCGTATGGCGAGGATCTTTTGGATGCTAATATGGGATACGTGCATGGCGTGAGCCTGGTCGATGAGCTCGACGAGGTGGAGGGGCTTGCCGAGAGCGACAGCGTGCGTGTCGATGCGACCGTGAAGTCTCCAGACTCGGTCCAGCAGACCGAGCAACCTGCCATGCCGGCTTGGGCGCAGCATATGAGCGCTGCCGGGGAGACGGGGACGTTGCCGTCCGTGCCCGCGTCGCCTGCCCCCGCGCCGCCGGCGGATGCCGCCGCTCCGTCGCATCGAGCTCCGGTTGTCTGCGCCGTCTCGGGTTCGGGCGGTTGCGGCAAGTCGACGATCGTCGCCGCCATGTCGCACGCGGCGTCGCTGCTGGGCCTGCGTGCTGCCGTGCTCGACTTGGACCTGATGTTTGGAAACCTCTACGACCTGTTGGGCGCCGATGCCCCGCATGACATGGCGACGCTTATCGAGCCATCGGCTGCGGGCGCACTCGCCGAATCGGACATCGTGGCCGCCTCGATGCGCGTGGCCCCGGGCGTCACGCTTTGGGGCCCGGTCGCCGCGCCCGAACAGGCCGAGCTCATGGCGCGTCCGGTGGAGCTGCTGCTCGACGTCTTGCGCCGCGAATCCGACGTGGTGCTTGTCGACACCTCGGTCTTTTGGGGCGACGCCGTGGCGGCCGCAGTGGCGGCAAGCGACCGCTGCCTGGTCGTGGGCGATCCATCGGTGTCGTCTGCGACGTCCGCGGCGCGCGTCATCGAGCTGGCGAGCCGCGTGGGCGTGCCGCGTACGCGCATGAGCGCCGTGTTCAACCGGTTTGGCACGCGCGGCGCCGACGAGGATGTCGCCATGCGCTTTGAGATTACCTGTGCGTTAAGCTCCAAGATCCGCATCGCCGACGGCGGGCAGGACTTGGCGGCGCTCATGGCATTCGGCCGTGCTGACGAAGCAGTGGGCCAGACCAGCGCTTTTGCCACCAGCGTGCGCGAAGCCACGCGCGAGATGCTCGTGGAGCTGGGCTGCGCCATCGGTCCCTGGAGTGACATGGTCACCGACCGGGCGACGCGCACCGAGCGCCCGCGCATCCGTCTTCCCTGGTCGCGCGAGGGTGATTCGCGATGAGCTTGCAAACAAGGATTAAGGCGGCCGGCGCGGCCGCGGCGACAGTGCCTGTTGACGCAGGGCGCCACCGTGCCGTCAAGCGCCGCACCAAGCGCGCCGTGATGGATCGCATGGGCTATGACGAGGTGGCGCGTATTAGCGCATACATCGATCCGGCGCGCGCCCGCTCGGAATTGCGTCCTGCGGTGGAGGCGGCGCTCAACGTGGAGGAGCCGGGCGACCTGGCGACGCCCGAGCGCGAGACCATCATCGATGAGATCCTGGACGACGTGGTGGGCCTGGGCCCGCTGCAGCCGCTCATCGAGGACGACACCGTCACCGAGATCATGGTCAACGGCTGCCGATCGGCTTTCTTTGAGCGCGGCGGCGTCTTATATCCCATCGAGCATGCGTTTGAGGATGACGAGCAGATCCGCGTGCTCATCGATCGCATCATCTCGCCACTGGGCAGGCGCATCGACGAGCGCAGCCCCATCGTCAACGCGCGCCTCAAGACGGGCTATCGCGTCAACGCGGTGATTCCGCCTGTGGCGATCGATGGGCCGATCCTCACCATCCGCAAGTTTTCAGACCGCATCTGTTCGTTGGACGAGCTTGTGGGCCTGGGGTCGCTACCGCTTTGGTATGCACAGCTGCTGTCGTGCGCGGTATCGCTGCGTCAGGATTTGGCGGTTGCAGGTGGCACGGGGTCGGGCAAGACCACACTGCTCAACGCGCTATCGTGCGAAATATCCACCGGCGAGCGCATCGTGACGATCGAGGACTCCGCCGAGCTCAAGTTTGCGCATCACCCGCATGTGGTTCGCCTGGAGGCGCGTGAGGCTTCAATTGAGGGCGAGGGCGCGGTGACAATCCGCGACCTGGTGACCAACGCCCTGCGCATGCGTCCCGACCGCATCGTGGTGGGTGAGGTGCGCGGTGCGGAATGTTGCGACATGCTGCAGGCCATGAACACCGGGCACGATGGGTCGCTCACCACGCTTCATGCGGGCACCGAGCAGGAGACCGTGGTGCGTTTGACGCTGCTTGCGCGCTATGGCATCGACCTGCCGAGCGAGCTTATCGAGGAGCAGATTGCCATGGCGCTCGACGGCATCGTGATGTCCGAGCGCCACGCCGATGGCAGGCGTTTCGTCTCCTCGTATTCGGGAGTGCGTCGCGCCGCGTCGGGCGGCGTAGAGCTCGAGCGCTATGTGACTTTCGATGCCGCCGAGCGCACCTGGACGCTTGACCGCGAGCCGCCGTTTATCGCAGAAGGCCTGCGGTCGGGGACGCTCACACAAGAGGAGGTGGACGAATGGAGGTCGCTGTGCCCCTCGTCGTAGGGGGTTTAGCAGCGTTTTCTGTCGCGACGGCGTGCGGGGCGGAACCTCGTGTGCCGCAGATACCGCCGGCGGAGCTGGCGCGTCAGGTGCTCGAGACGGTGGCAGAGAAGCTGCCGCGTGAGCTGGTGGAAAACGATCTGCTGAAAAAGATCGCCCGTTCGTGGGCATCGCTGGCTCCGGCGCATCGCCTTGGCCTCGTGATCGAGGATGCTTCGGGGCGTTTGGCGTTTCTGCTGCTATCGAGCGGTGTCTGCTGCGTTTTACTAACGATGGTGTCGTTATCGCCCCTCGGATTTGCCTTGGGACTTGTTGCTCCGATTGCCGTTGGCGCCGCTCGGGATGGCTTTGAGAGCCGGCGCGAGCAACACGATGCAGAAGAGGCCATGCCCGAGGCGTTTACCGCACTTTCCATGTCGCTTGCCTCGGGACATTCGCTGGCCCAGGGCATGCGCTTTGTGGGCGCTCATGCGCAAGAGCCGGTGCATACCGAGTTTTTGCGCGTGGCGACGGCGATCGACTGCGGCGTCTCGGCGACTGATGCGTTGGATGACCTACTCGACCGTATCGATGCCCCCGGCCTTTCGCTTGTCACCTTGGCGCTCAAGGTGTCGCAGCGAACCGGAGCCCCGCTTGCCGACCTGTTGTCCGAGGCGTCGAGCATGGTGGGGGAGCGCATTGAGCTCAAGCGCCGCTTGGACGTCAAGACATCGCAGGCTCGTATGTCGGCACACATGGTCTCGGCGATGCCGGCGGGTATGTGCGCGGTGCTGGCGCTGCTTTCGGCCGACTTTCGCCGCGGCCTTGCAACGCCGGCGGGTGCCGGTGCCGTGGTACTGGGACTTGCCCTCAACGCCGTCGCCCTGGTGGTCATCCGACGCATTATGCGGGTGGAGCTATGAGCGCCCCGGTTGCAGTTGCGGCTTGCCTGTGCGCCCTGAGTGTATTTGTCGCGACGGGTTTGGATCGGGCGGATGCACGCAAGATCGCAGGGGCCTGCAAGCGCGAGGCGGTGCTGGTCGCTGCCGCGGGTCGCTCGGTGGTCGATGCCCTGACCGCGCGAGTGAAGGGCGCGGTTGGAGCGGGCGGCCCGGCGCGAGTGTCGCTCGGCGAAGTGTCCGAGATGATCGATGTTGTGCGCTTGGGTCTTTCGGCCGGCCTTTCGTTTGATGCGGCGCTTGAGATTTTCTGCGCCAACCGCCGGTCAGTGTTGGCTCTTCGCCTTGAGCGGGCCTGCATGGCGTGGCAGGTGGGCGTGGGCACGCGTGAGGACGAGTTATTGGCCACCGCGCGCGACCTGGACGTGCGAGCGCTCGAGACCTTTGCCATCACGGTGGGGCAGGCGCTCGCCCTGGGTGCCCCACTTGCCGAGACACTGGCCGCTCAAAGTCGCGAGATCCGTGCAGCTCACCGTGCCGCGGTCGAGCGCGAGATCGAGCGTGCACCCGTCAAGCTGCTGATTCCCACCGGCACGCTCATCTTGCCGGCGTTGCTTCTGTCCATATTGGGCCCGCTGCTGGGAGCAGGCGGGATGATGTAGGGAGGAATACATGAACACGATGACTGACGTTGCTGGCAAGGTCTGGAGCTGGGCTGTTTGCCAGTCAATTCGCGCTCGCCAGCATGCCGGGGAGCTACTGCAGGAGGAGAGTGCGCAGGGCACCACCGAATACGCCATCTTGGTCGGCGTGCTCGTGGTGATCGCCATCATTGCCATTGTCGCATTTAAGGGCAAGGTCCAAGATCTATGGAACGCTATCAGCGAGGGCATCAACAGCCTGTAGAGGGCGCCCGTCCCGTCGGCGCGTTGCTGGTGCTCGCCTGTGCGGTCGTGGCGGTGGCAGTGGCGGTTTGGGGGCTTAACGCAGCACGGCAACAACGTTTAGGGGTTGCCGCGGATGCGGGTTCGGCTGCGGCGTCTCAAATAGACGATGCGCGAGACGCGGACGATGCGAATGCCGCCGTCACGGCGCAAACGTTCTTGCAAGCACTCGACGAGCGAGCGGACGCTGCAACGGGTTCATCTGCAAACAATGCCGTCGCTGTTCGTCTCGCATGGTCCGAGTGCCGACCGATGACCGAAGCGGCGGCGGATATGCTGCGTGCCTATTGCGAGGTGCCCACGGCGCAACTTGCTCTGAGTGGCTATCTCGACATCAAGGGCAACGTGTGGGGCGCCATCGTGCGTGACGGACGCGGCTGGGTCGATATGGTGACGGTTGCCGCGGATGCTGGTGATACTTCGTGTCGCCTGCGCGTGGTCCGCCTGACCCCGCAGACAACGAACTCAAAGGAGGGGTCGTGAAATGCATGATGTCCTGCGTGAGGAATCTGCCCAGGCAACGGTCGAATACGCCATCGTCACGGTGGCACTGCTTTCCATCGTGCTGGCGATCGCAGGGCTTTGGTGTGCCGGTGCCGATGGGCGCTTGGCGGCGCTGGTCGAGCGGACGGCGTCTCACGGCGTCACCTCGACATCGGTTGTCGACGCTGCTGCGGGTGCTAAGGACATCGTGCTCTATTGATGTCACGCGCGAGGACCGGGCGCAGTCTACGGTCGAGGCGGCATTCCTACTGCCGACGTTTCTGACGCTCGTCCTGTTGGCGCTGCAGCCGGTGTGCCTGCTCTATACACGCGCGGTCATGGAGTCTGCCGCCGCCGAGACCGCGCGGCTCATGACCACGACGACGATGGGGGATGACGAGGATATTAAGGAGTTTGCCCGCCGCCGTCTTGCCGCGGTTCCCGACGTTTCGATTTTCCATGCCGGCGGGCCCCTGTCGTGGGATATCGAGCTTGGTCGGGCCGATGCGGGCGGCGTCTCGTCCGTTTCCGTTACCGGCGAGGTTAAACCGCTGCCCGTGATCGGTGCGTTTGCGCAGGCTATGGGTAGCGCAGGCCAAAACGGCTATGTCGAGCTTAAGGTCGACGTCTCGTATCGATCGCGTCCCGAGTGGCTGGAGGGAGATTATGATTCATGGATTGCTGCATGGGATTAAGCGCTGCCTGTTGAAGGTGACGAGGGGGCTTGCGGGCCGTTGCCGACCGCGTGCTCGCTGCAAGCGAGGCGGCTTTATGGGTCGAGCCGGGATCGACCTGTTTATCGAAGACGGTGCCTATACCACGCTCTCCTCTGCGGTGGTCATCTTGGTGGTGCTCACGTTGCTGTTTTCGTCGGCGGCGGCGATATGGAGCATGTCGCGCGCGGGGGACACCCAGGCGGCTGCCGATAGCGGCGCGCTGGCAGGCGCCAATGTGGTGGCGTCCTACCATACGGCTGCGACAGTGGTGGATGCGAGCATATTGAGCTTGGGCCTAGCGGGGTTTGCCACGATCAGCACCGGCTTGGTCGCCATCCTTATTCCGGGTGCCGAGCTTGCCGCGGGCGATATGGTCGACACGGGGATCGAGATCATTAAAACGCGCAATAAGTTTGCCAAAAGCGCCTCCAAGGGCCTGCAGAAAATCGAGATGGCTCTACCGTATCTGGTTGCCGCGCGAGCTACGCAGGCCGTGTCGGCGCAGGATACCGAGGGTGCGACCTATACCGGTACGGCGCTTGCCGTGCCCAGGACGTCCGAGTCGGATTTCGTTGCGCTCGAGGGGTCCGAGATCTCGACCGATGTCATTAAAGACACATCGAAAGATCTGGAACGCGCAGCAGATGAGCTGCAGAAGGCCTCGGAGGAGACGGCGAAAGCAAAAGAGCGCGCCTGGCTTGCGGATTGCGGCGGGTCGGATCCGGCTTCGGTCGGCAGTTGCTCATGCATGTGGGAACGCGCGAGGAGTTTGGCGAAGCTTTCGGATATTGAGAATCCGCACTATGCCTCGAGCGTCACATGGGAGCCGCAAGTGGCGCTCGATCGCGCGAAGGCCTATTACCGCTTGCGCCTTGCAAACGAGGCGCCTCAAGGCTCAAGCGTCGAGACGAAGGCGGAGTCGGCGGCGCGCAAGGCGTTCTATACCTATGCGAGCGCAGAGGTCAATCGCGCATATATAACCGAAGACGGAGACCGGACCACTTCCTATATTCCGTTGTTGCCGCGCAACACTGACGAGGTGCGAGCGACGGAACTCTATACCGATGCGGCGTGGCCAACTAGTATCAACGATGGCAAAACGTATCTGCATTATGGAACGAGCTGCCCCAACTATAAGAAGGGGGTACCAGGCGGGCTAGCCTCGGTCGCTGCTTATGACGGGCAGGACAAATGCAACAGATGCCATTTTGGTGTTTCGTCGCTCGGCGCCGTTGCGGCTCCTTCGACTTCTATCGAAAACGGCTTCGAGTACCACTTTGATGAGTTCAAAGGCGCTCTGGAAGACTACGTCGAATGCCGCAACAAAGAGCTCGAGCTCATGCGCCAGACCGAGGACGAGGCTGACCGTGCGGGCAATGCGTTTGACGAGGCCATTAAAGCGCTTTCGGGCGAGCGTCCGCGTATCGCTCCGCCCGGTCGCAATGGCGTGGTCGCCTTTGCGGTTTCGGGTGCCATCTCGAGCCCCGATGAGCTCAGCTCTTTGTTTAACGCGGCGGTCAGGCTTGGCGAGCGCGGTGCTATCTCTGCTGCGGTGCTGGCACCCGATGACGCGACGGCGCAGAACAACGTTCTCTCGCGGTTTTTCTCGACGTTGGAGGAGCGTTCGGGCGGTGTTGCCGGTGTACTCGATGGCGTCATGGATGTTTGGGGACGGCTGCTTGTGGGATACGGAGACATCCAAGGCTCGGCTGACGAGCTCATGGGCGAGATGATCGATGGCCTGGGAGGGGGCAGCGGTGCGTTGGGCTCCATTGCGTCGTGGCTCGGCGATACCGTTTCGGCGTCCGTGGCGGCGCTGGGCTTGGAGCCGTGCGACTTGCGCCTACGAAAGCCGGTACTGACCGACACCGCCAATGTCATCAAGAGCCCGGGGTCTGACATCACAGGTCTTTCTAAAGTGCAGGACAAGCTACGAAGTATTCCGCTGGGCGTGACCGACCCCAAGGCGCTTTGCGAGGCGCTGGAATATCAAGTCGAGCGCACCATCAGCGGCACGGTGTTCACGCTTGCGGAGATTCCGCTGCCCGGCGGCGGTTCCATCCCACTTACCGTCGATGTCGCCACACTGGCGGGTGCCCTGGGCGGTGGGTCGTAATGGGCATCCGCACGCGCCTGTGCGAGGAGCGCGCCCAGGCGACGGTCGAGATGGCCGTGGTCACGCCCGTCCTGCTGGTTCTGGCGCTTATCGTGTACAACGTCATGGTCTTTGCCGACGCGGTCGCGCGCTTCGATCGCGTGGTGCCCGATATCGTGCTAGCGCATGCCGTGGCGCCGAGCGGGGAGGGCGACGACAGCTCCATCGATGCCTCCGCGACCGTTCAGGCTCAGATCCAACATGCCATGGAAGGCTATGACTTGCAGATTGAGGTCTCGAGCGAGCAGGGTGCGACGACATCGGATGGCGGTCTGCTTTCGCTCTCCGGCACGTTTAGGACCTATACCTGTACCATGCGCTACGAGCCGTGGCCGAGCTCGCTCAGCATCGCCGGCGTTTCGCTGGGGGCACCGGCAAAGTTGTCGCACGAGCGCGCAGTGACGGTCGATCCGTGGCGTCCGGGGGTGGTTATGTGACCGCGGCCTCATCCTACATTGCCTACGCGCGGGCGCTCAACAGGCTGGGTTGGGCGCCTGCCGAGTTTGTGGTGGCGGAGTCGTTTGCCGTGCGCCTGCGCGGCATGCTGGGACGGTCTCCGATTGCCGCCAACGGGTTGCCGCTCGTCATGGCGTTCCCACGCTGCTCTTCGGTCCACACCTGCTTTATGGCCTACCCCATCGACATTGCTTTTATCGACCACAACGGCAGCATCCTCGCATGCTACGAAAACGTCCGTCCTTGGCGCATGTGTTCCTGTCCCGGTGCCTGGGCGGTGCTGGAACGCCCTTCAATCCTCGCTACACCTCCCGCCTTTCAACAAGTGCCGGCGTAAGAATTGGCGACAGCGGACTTTCGTCATACGAAATTGGGTAAGATGGAGGAGAAGATGCATGGATGTTGAGATCCATCCCAACGCCAAAAAACACTTGACGGAAAAGCAAGTGCTTGGTGCCTGGTTCGCGGTTACTGAGTGCATTCGCCGCGAGTCGGAGGACGAGCCGCCGAGATGGCTTGCCATTGGATGGCTTCCAGATGGTCGAAGTGTGGAACTTGTTGCAGTCGAACTAATTCGTGGATGGCTCATTATTCATGCCCTGTCTCCGGTTCAGAAGAAATTCTGGCAAGAGATCGAGCAAGCTCGGCAGAGGGGTCGATGATGAGCAAGGCGTATACGGCTGCCAATGGTCAGGTTGTAACGGATGAAATGATTGACGCGTGGTGCGAGTCGTACGAGCATGGCGGGTTTCCGGACGGCGAGCATACCGTTGGGGGGATCGTGCACGGGCGGCCTCCGCTCTCAAGCGAAGGGACGGCAACGCTATCGGTCAAGATTCCCCTAGGGATGAAGGAGGCGATTCGTCGTCGGGCGGCGGCTGAAGGAATGACGCCAAGTGAGTTTGCCCGTGCAGCCTTGAGCGAAAAACTTCTTGCGGTGGGTTGATGTCTCTAACGTGCTGTTCTATAGGGTCGGCCTTGTGGCTGGCGCCGTGCTCAAAAACTTTTTTCAAATTCTCGGTTGACCGGAGCGCGTCCTTGGTTATACTAATCAAGCCTTGAAACAAGGCACACCTCAAATGGCTGGGTAGCTCAGTTGGTAGAGCAGAGGACTGAAAATCCTCGTGTCAGGGGTTCGATTCCCTTCCCCGCCACCTTGAATTGACTAGGACCTCTGCAAAGGGGTCCTTTTCTTTTATGTGGACCCGCGGAAAATGCATCCCGTTATTGAACGAGAAG
>CALAMK010000041.1:0-70119 GCA_937925735.1 uncultured Collinsella sp.
CAGTCCTGCTCGCACGGAGAGCACATTAAGTGCTCTCCGGCTCGTGCGGAACTCGCGATCGACCAAACCCCGCGTCCCGTCCCGGCGAGCCTCTGGCTAGTTACGACAATCAAAAAGCAACAAGGGGCTCCCCCGCTCATCAAACGGGAGAGCCCCTCACCATACATAACGAATCAAGGTGCCTATAGGTAGACCTTTTCGAGAAACGATAATGTGTCCTGAAGACGCGCTCTCTCTTTACGATCGGTCTGCCGATTTACATAAGAAGAAAAGTCCGCAAAGAAGTCTCCGGCGTCAGCCCTCATTTGCTCTATTAGCTCCAAGCGAGCCGAAGGCGGCAACAAACCCGCAAGTCGAACAATATCCGAGCGATGCTTTCGTCGATCTTTATCGTTGCAATGGCGCCCTTCTTCATAGCTCCTATTGATATCAATGTGTGCACGCATCTTGAGGGGAATGATATGGAGCGCATCGAGCAACGTAATGCCCTCTACGTTCGTTGCGTTGTCGCGAATAAATTCGTAGTAGCCATCGTCGAGAATAATTGCCGAAAGACTTGATACGGCCCCGTCAAAGGAAAGAGGTGCCACTTCGCTCGTTTCATCTTCGAGCACAAAATCAGGATGTCGGGCGAATAGCTCAATTTGGCCGGGATAGTCTAGGACTTGCCTTGATCCTTCGGGCAAACAGAACCGATAGTAAGTGCACTTTCCATCGCCGACCTTCCCAGTCTCATATCCGACAGCTTTGATAAATGCCCACAATGCAGTGGCGAATTCAACGCCTTCCCCATCAACAATTACGACGATATCCAAGTCTTCAGTAGCTCTAAACGAATCGCCCTCATTGTCAAATAGAACGCTGCAGGCCCCTCCACCAATAAGGACGTAACCGCCTTTACAGCCGCTCATGGCATCGGCAAATCGCTCTATTCCCCTCACTTTTGACATATCGTCCTCCTGAGCTGTTCGACCGCGTCGAGCAGACGATCTTCTTTGTAATCTGCTTTTGCGCAAGCAACGTATAAGGAAAACGGGTCGACACACTGCAAACCCGTCGCGTCAAAACTAATATCGGACGGCGCGTCCACGGGATACGACCAGACCTCAATCACAACTGCCGCCGGTTCGTACCACTGAGCCTCCAGCCATCTGTCGCCCATATGCTCTTTCAAGGCCTCTAGCTGATATTTTTCGAGAGCAATGGTTGGAGCAGAGTCTTCATGGGCAAGGTCGGACATATAGCTAAGGGCAGACACACCGGAAAGCAGCGCATCAACGGCACGTAGCTCTGTTCTCTCGATAACCTTCTTGAGCCGGATTCGCTCTAAAACTGGCGTGCGAAGATAGTCCTCAAACCCATCTAGCAACGTCTCGGTCGACAGCCCGGCGTCGCACAATATACGCTTTTTGCCGTCCCGCATAATCAACCCAGGAGCTATAGCGGCGATTTCCGAAAGATAGCCGCTGACGCTTGCCGCGCTTTTGCCACACAGACGCGCTAGGTCGCCGGCGGAGCAGTCAACCCATCGTCCCGCAATGAGATTTAGGACGATTCGTTGAGATTGGGGCGAAAGCGGAGCAGCGGGAGAAGCACCCAGCACCTCATCGGAAATAACGGCTCCGATAAACGGCAGAAACGCATTTCGCTCATCTCGGATATATGCGATCCCCTCCGAAGAAAGCGCACGCATAAAACCTAAATCCATAGCATCCCAGCAAATTACCACCGGGTGAACATCTAACTTGCGCACCGCACTGACGAGATTTCGCGCCGAAATGACACTGGGCGGTTCCTTTGGTTCCGCAACAATAAAACGGCCCTGTTTAGACATGCCGAGCCGTGCCAAGCGAAGCGAATACCGCTCAAGATACATGCGAGGAATCTGCATCTCAACTGGCTCCGGGTCGATAGCGAGCTCTAAAGAGAAGAGTCTTTTTGGGAGGCAGTTTATCAGCATGTACAATCACCGTTTTCATTTCGGTTACATTTTAGCGTCTATCTGAAATTATACTGAATCGTATAAAATCATCAATCATCAAAGCCAAGCGCACCATTCAAAACGCAACAAGGGGCTCCCCCGTTCTTTAACGGGGGAGCCCCTTGCCATGTCTAAGTATTCAGCCCACCCGGCCCTCCAGACCAAAAAGCGAACGGGCAAAGCGACGTTCGCAAGCAACGTTATCTAAGGACCTGGGCGGGCGTATGGGGCAACATCGATCGCGAGTTCCGCACGAGCCGGAGAGCACTTAATGTGCTCTCCGTGCGAGCAGGACTGCCCGAGCAGGCGATGTTGCCCTATACGCCCGCCCAGGTCCGCCAGGATCACGACAGCTTGACGATCGGCGCGAAGCCCTTCATCAGCTTTTTGGTCTGACCGGTCTTTTCGAATTGAACCTCGATCATGTCTCCGGCGACCGAGATCACGGTACCCGTGCCAAAGGTCTTGTGGCTCACGGTATCGCCTGCGGCAAAGTCCTGCGATGCGCTGGCGCGATCAACCTTGCGCTCCACCGTCGGGGACACCTTGGACGAGGGCTTTTTGGCTCGCGGTGCGCCCGAGCCAAAGGTCGAGGCAACACGGCCAGCGTCGGGCGAGACCCCACGATGGCGCTCGGTCCCGTAGCTGCTGCCACCAAAGAAATCGTCAAAGCTCGATCCGCCGCGCGAACCGGAACCGCCAGTCGAGCGCGTATGCGAACCAAATACCTTGCCGCCGTACATATCCGAACCCATGCCCGAGCCAAAGGTGCCGTGACGGTCGCCGCGCTTCTCCCAACCCGTGCCTTCAAAACCGGCAGAACCGATACCGCTAAACTCGATATCCTCAAACGGAATCTCGTTGAGGAAGCGCGAGCGCGGGTTGGCAGAGGTCGAGCCGTAGGTGCGACGCGTGGCCGCATAGGTCAGGAACAGGCGCTTGCGGGCGCGCGTGATGGCGACGTAGGCCAGGCGACGCTCCTCCTCAAGCTTACCCGGGTCATCGCTGCCGCCAAAGTCGTGCACGTGCGGGAAGATGCCCTCCTCCATGCCGGCCACGAACACCGCCGGGAACTCCAGGCCCTTGGCGGAGTGGATGGTCATCATGGTGATGGCATGCGTCTCGCCGGCCAGGGAATCCAAGTCGGAGCGCAGGGCCAGCCACTCCATGAGTGCCGGCAGCGCCTTACAGGTGAGCGGACCGTAGGTGCGCTCAATCTCGTCGGCATGCACGGCACCCGCCGGCATCTCCGTCGGCGCGGCATACGCGTTGCCCGCGATGGCAGCAGCCAGGGCATCCTGCGGAGACAGCGCCGGAGCAGCCAGACTATCGAGCGGATTGGAGCCCGCGGCATCGCGCGCGCCGACGAGTGCCTCAAACGAGGATGCCGGGGCAGATGGCCCCGGTTCGGGCGCAGGCGCGCTCACCACGACGGGCTCGGGCTCGGCGCCGGCAGGCACGTCGGCAACACCGGCTGCGCGCAGCTCTTCCAAGCTCTCGAGCGTACCCTCGATGTCCTCGTGCGTCTCCTCAAATTCGGCAGCGACGCCCAGGAATTCCTGGATGTTCTCGGCGCGGCTCTCGGACTCCATGGTGCCCTCGGCGCGGAAAGCCTGCAGTAGGCCCGTCTTATCGACAATCATCTCGACAACGTCCTTGAGCTCGCCGTCCATGCGGCGACCCTCGCGCACCAGCGACACAAAGCTCGACAGGCCGTTGCGCACCTTGGCGCTAAACATGCCGGTTTCGGCACACGCGATCTCGCAAGCCTGGAAGAACGAGCAGCGGTTGTCGCGCGCCAGCTGCTCGATCTTTTGGATCGAGGTGGAACCGATGCCGCGGCGCGGTGTGTTGATGACGCGCTTGACGCTCATCTCGTCGGCCGGGTTCACGATCATCTTAAGGTAGGCCATGACGTCGCGGATCTCGGCACGGTCGAAGAATCGCGTGCCGCCCACAATCTTGTAGGGCACGCCCGCGCGCAGGAACATATCTTCGAGGATACGCGACTGGGCGTTGGTGCGATAGAACACGGCGATGTCGTCGTAGCTCGTGCCTTTGGCATGCAGTTTCTCGATCTCGCCGGCAATCCAGCGACCCTCGTCGCGTTCGTCGCTCGCCTGGAAGGCCTGGATCTTCTCGCCATCGCCCTCGGCCGTAAACAGGCGCTTGTCCTTGCGCTGCGAGTTGTGGCGCACCACGGCGTTGGCGGCGCTCAGGATGTGACCCGTAGAGCGATAGTTCTGCTCCAGCTTGACGGTCTTGCAGTTTTTAAAGTCCTTCTCAAAGTCCAGGATGTTGGTGATGTCGGCGCCACGCCAGCTGTAAATGGACTGGTCATCGTCGCCCACGACCATGAGGTTTTGGTACTTAGCGGCCAGCAGGTTGGCGATTTCGTACTGGACGTGGTTGGTGTCCTGATACTCGTCGACGCTAATGTAGCGGAAGCGCTCTTGGTACTTATCGAGCACCTCGGGACGGGTGCGCAGCAGCTCGAGCGCGCGCACGAGCAGGTCGTCAAAGTCCATCGCATTGGCGGCGCGCAGGCGGCGCTCCAGCTCTAGGTAGACCTGCGCGGCCTTTTTGTCGTTGGGGCTATCGGCGCTCTTGAGCATGTCCTCGGGGCCGATCATGGCGTTTTTGGCCGAGCTAATCTTGCTGCGGATCATGTTGATGGGGAACTGCTTTTGCTCGATGCCGAGCGCCTGCATAATGTCGCGCACCATGCGCTTTGAGTCATCGTCATCGTAGATGGTGAACTGGCCGGTGTAGCCCAACAGGTCGGCGTCCTCGCGCAGCATGCGCACGCACATAGCATGGAAGGTGCACACCCACATGCCACGGGTGCCGCTGGGAATGAGTGCCGCCAGACGCTCGCGCATCTCTGCCGCGGCCTTGTTGGTAAACGTAATGGCAAGAACCTGCCAAGGCTTAACACCCAGGTCGCCGAGCATATGTGCGATGCGGCAGGTCAAGACGCGGGTCTTGCCCGAGCCGGCGCCGGCGAGCACCAGCAACGGGCCCTCGGTGGACAGGACCGCCTCGCGCTGGGCGGGATTAAGGCTGTCGATGTCGACGAGCGGTTTGGCGGGCTTGGGCGCCGGCGCGGGAGCGTCGTAGATGTCGAGCGGAACGAGCTCGGGCTCCGGCGCAGCGGGGGCGGTGTATGCATCGAGCGGCACGGGTTCCGGCGCGGGCGGTACGGGTACCGCGGCGTTCTTTTCCCAGGGCAGGGGCTGGGTCATGGGCGACTCCTCATCTGACGGACGGCGCGCCTGCGGGCGGCGCCATAGTTTGAGCCGTACCAGTATACCGAGCCGCGCGGACACCGACGCAAATCACACCACGACTCCGTGCGCCACCGTCAGGCCCGCCCCAGCGGATTTGGTGCATTGGGGGGCCACCGATGTCATGGCAGCAGCGAGCGGCGGCCAGAGCGAACAAATTGGCATGAAAAGGGGGCGGCATAGACCTTTTGGTCATGCCACCCCCTTTGAATGACAAGTTGTCGCTCTGGTCGCCGCGCAGCGTCAACCAAGTTACAGGCCGAGCATAGGCTCCAGGACAAAGAAGTACGCGAGCACCACGATGCCCAGGATGATGCGGTAGACGCCGAAGCACTTGAAGTCGTGACGGCGCACGAAGCCCATAAGCCACTTGATGGCAATGAGCGACACCACAAAGGCGACGACGCAGCCCACGCCCAGGATGGCGATTTCGTTGGTGCCGAACGTGCCGCCCTTAATAAAGTACTTGACCAGCTTGAGCGCACTCGCGCCAAACATGACGGGAATGGCCAGGAAGAACGTAAACTTGGACGCCACCGAACGCGTGCAGCCCAAAAGCAGGCCGCCGATGATCGTGGAGCCGGAGCGCGATGTGCCCGGAATCAGCGAAAGCACCTGGAAGCAACCGATACCCAGCGCGGTCTTCCAGCTCAGATCCTCGAGCGTAGTGATGGAGCCAAAGTCCAAGCTATCGTCATCGTCTGCGGCGGCAGTCGCAGCGGGCGCGGCAAAATGCGCACCGGCGGGACGTCCGCCCGCCACCACAGCACGCGAACCAAACGAACCGGCAAGAGCAGCCTGGTCGCGCTTGTTCGCGCGCCAGTTCTCGATCACGATAAACAGCACGCCGTACACAATGAGCGCCAACGCCACGACGGGAGCATTGTAGAAATGCTCCTCCATCCAGTCGTTAAGCGGCAGACCGATCGCCGCGGCGGGAATGCAGCCGAGCACAATCTTGCCCCATAGCACCCAGGTGTCGCGACGGCCCTCCTTGCCCTTGCTGGGAGAAAACGGGTTGAGGTCGTAGAAGAACAAAACGCAGACGGCCAAAATGGCGCCAAGCTGAATCACGACCAGGAACATATTCCAGAACGTCTCGCTCACGTTCATCTTGACGAACTCGTCCACCAAGATCATGTGACCGGTCGACGAAACAGGCAGCCATTCGGTGATGCCCTCGACCAGGCCCATGAAGGCAGATTTTAGAAGCTCAATGATATCCAAAGGGACCCCCTCGTTAGACACCCGCCGATATTGTTCTGCGGACGGTGCGGGCGATGTCCCATTATCAACCGTTCGGCCGCGACCGCGCCCACCCTTACCAAAAAACTCGCCCGTTCACAGAATTGCGAGCGGTCAAACCCAAATCCTTGGGTATAACTGCAACAAGATAAAGTGTCCGGCGGCCACGCATCCGCGCCCGCCCGACGCACGAGCCCCGCGCCCGTGCGATAGACCAAGGAGGAAACCATGAACGAGGGCTATACCAAGGTATTTGTTTCGCTCGACGGTACTGAGCAGCAGGATTTTGTGCTCGCACGCGCCATCAAGGTCGCCGCGAACAACGGCGCCAAGCTGATTATCGGCCACGTTATCGATTCCACGGCACTCGAGAGCGCTGGTTCCTATCCGGTCGATCTGGTCAACGGACTGGAGGAGGCATTTAAGAACTCCATCGCCAAGCAGCTCGAAGAGGCCAAGGCCAATCCCGATATTCCCGAGGTCGAGGTCATGATTCGCGCCGGCCGTATTCGCGAGACGCTCAAAGACGAGATGCTCGACGTGGTGAAGCCCGACCTGGTGCTCTGCGGCGCACGCGGCCTGTCCTCGATCAAGTATGCGCTCCTGGGTTCGATTTCGACGTTCCTGCTGCGCAATACGGACTGCGACATCTTGGTCGTGAAGTAGCAAACGTACGCCTAACGCATCGCGGAGCGCAAGCCCACGTGCCCAAGTCTTCCAAGAGCGGGACCACCATTACGGTGGCCCCGCTTTGCTTTAGGCTGAGAATTGCTCCAGAACCCTCATTCTCTCAACGGAATCCGTCTGAATTTTCAGAGCGACCCGACCCAAATCTCCGGTTGCAGAGGCAAGTTCTGCAAGCTGGGCAGACACCTCTTCAGCCACTTCCGCCGCGATGTTCTTGATCATCTTGAGTGGCAGATGCAAATCTTGAGACATGAATTCGAAATCTTCAGGAGTCACCCCATCGATCACCCGGTGATCCCCAATATCAATCCCAAGATTATGGTCGTATCCCATTATCGTCGTGCAAACAATATCGTATGCAGGGGCCAACCTCTTTTCCCGCCAACTCGGACTATAAAGAAACGAATGGTTCTTGAGATGCGAGTCGCAATTCCCCAACGCATAATCGACCATTACCTGACGAGCGAACATTTGAGTATCAGCAATTACGTTAGACGATTGCTCTCTTATCAATCGGCCGCAAAGAGCCATATAGCAGCTATCGGGACGTGTCTCGTATTTCATATACGAAGGCCAGCCAACCGCTTGGCAAAAATCCTCCTGATGCAGCCTCAGAGGCACATCGAATCCGCTCATCGACGGCGGCTCATTGCTCCAGATTCTGTCATAACGCTCGGAAAAGAACGCACCAGGAATCGTATCCGAAGCTTCTGAACGGGCAATTTCAAGCCCAGCAGCAGACGCTGCCGTCATGCAAATTAATTCGTTGAACGGCAAATCCGGATGTTTAGTTGAAGCAATCTTGACTATGTGAGTCGAGGGGGCAGAGCCGAGCGGCAGCATCCAATCCCCCGACCCGGCCTTTTTTGCATCTTTACCGCGCGGTAAAAACCAACCGGTTTTAGACTGAGCGCCCGCCAACGACAGCCTCGAATCCTGCATATCATTTGCAATCTCAAACACTTCCGCCTTAGAAAGTGCCTCAAAATCCTCGTCTTGCAGAGGACGATAGCCCGGATCGTAGCTCGATTTCTCATCGCCGAGAAACCTCAAGGCACCAACGCACTCATCGCCCAAACGCTCGAGCATCGATAAATAGTCTGACTGGGGGATTTGAAAACGCATCGACAGCTCATGCCGAACCGGGCCCTCGGGAAGCATGCCCGAAAAGAAGGCCGAAAACTCATTGCTGGCATATGGCTCATGTCGCAAGGGAAGAGAAGCTGAGAGTGCGGCAGCATCGTCGCGTTCAAGATATCCCTCATCATATGCAAACGTCTCGTTTACGGGGTCGGCCCTCTCAAATTCTCCGACCAGCTCAAACGTTCCCCGATACTCACGATAAACCTTTAATGCCATGAGCCGTCGCCCCTCTCCCTCAGGATCAAATCGACCCCCAAGCTGTTAGCGATTTGAAGGGTTTGGCGAAGATTGGCACCCGCCTTTCCACGCTCAAGCTCGCTCACAAAGCGCAAACTGCACTGGTTGAAATCAGCCACATCGCGTTGGGTATAACCGAGCTTCTTCCGGCGCTCACGCAAATATGCACCGAGTTCAGCTGGGTCAAAAATCGTTCGCTCATTCCAGTCTTGCATGCTAATCCCCTATGATTATCCCAAACGGGATAATCATAGCACATCATGATGGAATTATCCCGTTTGGGATAATTGTCTTAACGTGAATGACGCTCCGGGACGTTACACCGCGACGACTACTCAAAGTATTGAAACTTGTTGGTCGAGAAGGCAAACGTGACGACAAAGCCTTTGCCGGGCTCGGATGCCGCGGTGACGTCAATGCCCATCTTGGAGCACAGGCGTGCCACCAGGTAGAGGCCGATGCCCGTTGCGCGCTTGGTGGCGCGACCGTTGTCGCCGGTAAAGCCCTTCTCGAACACGCGCGGCAGGTCTGCCGCGCTCACGCCGCAGCCGTTGTCCGCAACGGCAAGCTCGATGCGCTCGCTCGCCAGGCCCTCGTCCAGCAACGCGCCCGAAAACACGATCTTTGCGCCGTCCTCGCGCGCATATTTAATGCTGTTCTGAATGAGCTGGCCCAGAATAAACTCGAGCCACTTCTCGTCGGTAAAGACCTCAAAGTCGAGGTTCTCGCACACCGGGGCCACGTGCGCCGCGATGAGCTCGCGCGCGTTGGCCTTAATCGCGCCCGTCACCAAGGTCTTGAGATCCCAGCGGCGAATCAGGTAGTCGCGCTCCACGACTTCCGAACGCGCGTAGTACAGCGCCTGGTCGATATAGCGCTCCACGCGAGCCAACTCACGGCCCAGGTCATCCACACGAGACAGGTCGTCTTCGCTGCCATCCAGGTTTTCCAAAATTAGATGAGCCGCCGCCAGGGGCAGTTTGGCCTCGTGGACCCAGCTCTCGATATAGTCGCGATAGTCATCGGTCTGACGCCGGCCTTCGGCAACCTCGTCGCAAGCGGCTTTGCCCACCCGGCGCAAGACCTCGTACTCGAGCTCGCCCTCGGCATAGGTCGGGCATTGCACCATCTCCTGCACCCATGCGGGGCTCTCGAGCTCCTCGGCCGCGCGCTCCAGCTGACGCAGAAAACGGCGGCGACGCGCGTACTCGACCACGATGCCGAGCATACCAAAGATAAAGGACACGCCGACCGCCACGACCACAATAGAAACGGGTGCACCGGCGACCGTCAGCACAAAGCAGCTCAGCAGCACGCCGCACGTCCACACGGCGACGGGAAGCAGCGCATCTTTAAAGAATTTGCCAAACGACATAGCCGGCCCCTAGACCGAATAGCCTTGGCCGCGATGCGTCGTCAAATACCCCTTGATGCCGATTTTTTCGAGCGTGGTGCGCAGGCGGTTGATGTTGACGGTGAGCGTATTGTCGTCCACGAAGGCGTCGGAGTCCCACAGGTCCTGCATGATGGCCGAGCGCGAAACGATCTTGCCCGCGCGACTCAGAAGCAGTGAGAGGATACGCAGTTCGTTTTTGGTGAGCTCGGTGCTAGTGCCGGTTTGCGTGTTGGTGACCATTGAGCGGGCGAGGTCGAGCTCCAGCCCCTTGTGGACAAGTGTACTGCGCTCGCCTGCCGCCGCGGTGCGACGCAGCAGTGCGTTGATGCGCGCCACAAGCACGCGCGCGCTGTAGGGCTTGGGAACAAAGTCGTCCGCGCCGAGCGTCATGGCCATGACCTCGTCGATCTCGGTCGTGCGCGACGTGAGAACGATGATGGGGACCTCGGATTCGCGACGGACCTCATGGCAGATGTGCTGGCCGTCTTTGACGGGAAGCGTGAGGTCGAGCAGCACCAGGTCGGGTGCGGCGGCGAGAATATCGCGCGAGACATGCTCAAACGATTCGCAGGCCTCGATTTCAAACCCAGCGCGGGCAAGGATGTCGACAAGCTCACGACGGATGGGCTCGTCGTCCTCAACGATATAGATCAGCGCCATGGATTCCGCTCCCCTCTTGGTTGTCTTGCCACCATTATGGCTGCGAAACTGCAGGTGTGCACCGCGCGCGGTGCCAAGGTGACAGAACTGTTCGCGAACGAAAGCGTTTAGCTTGCCCTTCGCTCGCAGCGGTGGCGGGGACCAAAATGATTCTTTAATCCCCGTCCCAGAAAAATCATTTAGCGGCGGGCACGGAGCTTTTCGTAGCCTTCGGCGAAGAAGGCGACCGTGGCGGCGTCGGCCTCGGCGGCATCTGTCTCGGTCGCGGGGACCACGCCGTGCTCGTCGCTCACTAGGAACAGCGCGCCCTTAAGCTGCGCGGGAATGTCTACGCGCGTGACCGGGATGCCCTTGGTCTGGGCCAGCTGCTCGATGAGCGTCGCCGTGCCGCACAGGCACTCGTCCGCCGGCGCCACAAAGGCAAGCTCGCCGTTGTTGACGGCGGCGAGCAGCTCGGGCGCCACGCCGGTTTCGTCGGCCTCGGAGCGGGCCTCTGCGGAGCGGGCGCGCAGCGCCTTGGCCGACGTATCGGCGAGCGGCTCGTACTCCCCCACCGTCATGGCGGCGTTGCCGTTGACGTCGATCACCAGCATGAGCACGCCGTCATGTGCGGTGTAATCGCCCTCGGCAAGCGACCACTCAACGTGCTGTTTGGCCCAGCTGAGCATGTTATGGGTAAGCGGCTCGCCCTGCACCAGGCGCTCGGACAGTGCGCGGATGTGGCGGTTGAGCATGGGCACCTTTTTGTTGGACATGCGCCAACGGCAGACAAGCGCGGGCTTGTCGAGCGTGAACTTCTCGACCGCCTCCTGATTGGCGCAAAAGTCCTCGTACGCACGCTGATCCTCGGCATTGCCAAACAGCTCGGCATCATCCACAACGGCCATATCCAACCTTTCTCAAAAACATACACCGCACCGTTATACCCAAAAAAGCCGCCCGCACCAACCGGCACGGACGGCAATGGATAGCTTTAGTTCGGGTCGAGCCAATACCACTGGTGGAGCACAAGTCAGCGAGCCGGCACCAAGTGCCTCAGGTCGCCGCGAAAGAGGAGCGACGCGTACTTCTGTACGCGAGCGACGGTTTGAGCGGCGAGACGAGGTGCTTGGGGCCGGCGCACCGTCGAGCAGTTACGCGGTTTGGTAAAACCGCGTAACGATATTAGTGGCGGAAGTGGCGGGCCCCCGTGAAGACCATAGCAATATTGTGCTCATTGCAGGCCTGGATGCTCTCGTCGTCGCGCTTGGAGCCGCCGGGCTGGATGATGCAGGTCACGCCGTGCGCGGCAAGCACGTCGACGTTGTCGCGGAACGGGAAGAACGCGTCGCTTGCACAGGCAAAGCCGCCCTTCTCCACGCCCTCGCGCTCGCAGAAGTTCTCGGCGCGCTCGCAGGCAAGCAGCGCAGAGTCAACGCGGTTGGGCTGACCCGGGCCCATGCCAATGCCGGCCTTACCCTTGGAGACCAGGATGGCGTTGGACTTGACGCCCTTGCAGACCTTCCAGGCAAACTCGAGCTCGGCCATCTCGGCGTCGGTGGGCTTGCGGTCGGTGGGGAACGTGAAGGTCGCGGGATCCTCGGTCACGTGGTCGACTTCCTGCACCAGCATGCCGCCGTCGACGGAGCGCAGCTCCACCTGGGCGCCGTGGTCCACGCCGCCGGTGGCCAGCACGCGCAGGTTGGGGCGCTTGGCCATGCGCTCGAGCGCCTCGGCAGTGTAGCTCGGAGCGATGATAACCTCGACGAACTGCTTGTTCTGATCGGCAAAGTGCTCAACCAGCTCATAGGGAACCTCGCGGTTGCAGGCGATGATGCCGCCGAAGGCGCTCTTGGGATCGCAGGCGAAGGCGCGGTCGTAGGCGGCCGTGATGTCCTCGGCCACGGCGGAGCCGCAGGGGTTCTGATGCTTGAGGATCACGCAGGCCGGCTCGTCGAACTCGCGGACCAGGTTCCAAGCGGCGTCGGCATCCAGATAGTTGTTGTAGCTGAGCGGCTTGCCCTGGATCTGCTCGGAGCCCACGAGCGGGAACTGCGAGCTCGCGGTATTCTCGCAGCCCTCGGCAAAGCGATAGACCGTGGCCTTCTGCTGAGGATTCTCGCCATAGCGCAGGTCGTCGACCTTCTCCAGCGAGATCTCGAGCTTGGCAGAGGTGTCCGCCACGTCGCTTGCCTGGGCGGCGAGCCAACGGGAGATAGCCGTGTCGTAGGCGGCGGTGGTCTGGTAGACCTTCACCTGCAGGCGACGACGGGTGGAAAGCGTGGTGCAGCCACCGGTCTCGCGCATCTCGGCCAGGACGGCATCATAGTCGGCCGGGGCGGAGATGACGGTAACGCTCGCGGCGTTCTTGGCGGCAGAGCGCAGCATGGAGGGGCCGCCGATGTCGATGTGCTCGATGGCATCCGCGAAGGTGACCTCGGGGTTGGCGACGGTCTTCTCGAACTCGTACAGGTTGACGACGACCAGGTCGATCAGCTTAATGCCGTGCTGTGCCGCCTCCTGCATGTGCTGCTCGGAATCGCGGCGGGCCAGCAGCGCGCCGTGAACCTTGGGGTGCAGGGTCTTAACGCGGCCGTCCATCATCTCGGGATAGCCCGTGAACTCCTCGATGGGGGTTACGGGAACGCCCGCGTCCTCGATGGCACGAGCCGTGCCGCCCGTAGAGATGATCTCGACGCCAAAGTCATCGACCAGCGTCCGTGCGAAATCGACGACGCCCGTCTTATCGGTAACCGAGATCAACGCGCGTGCGATCTTCACATCAGATCCCATGCAGTCCTCCTGTCTGGTACGCCGCCGTGCTCTGTGAGCCGGTGATACGTCGATCTGCAGCGCTCGCGCAGCGGCATTGAAAATACTGATTCAATGTAGCGCATCGAGCGCATCGATGCACCCCGCAACGGGCGCATATGCAGAAAAAGTTTGCGAGCGGAGGGGATGGGCACGGCACCGGGCACGGTGAGTTCATGGAACACAGGGGCACCATAATTAGATGCCAATGGCGTGGTAGAACTGTGCTCGATATGCATCCGCAAAAGAAAGAGGCACCATGGTCTCGCGGGTTCTCTACCGACCGTTTGATACCGAAGACTTCGACGCCATCGCTCTGATTCTGCAGCAGCTTTGGCACAACAATTCGGATAACGATGAGTACAACCGCCTTGAAGCCGCGTGCGACCTCGCCTATTGCCTTTCGTCATCGACGTTTTCGCAGGTTGCGGTGATTGACGGCGAGGCGCGCGGCATTGCACTTGCACGCGCAGGACAGAACTCCGGCGTCACTATCAACGAGCATTGGATGGATACCGAACGCGCGCTGCTATCGCAGATGCGTGAGCTAGAGCCCGATGCCTGCGCCGAGTATCTCTCGTTTGTGCGCGCAACCATCCGAACCAACAACCGCCTGCTCGAGAGCAGCCCGTTGCCGCACGACAACGAGGTCACGCTGCTTGCCGTGGATCGCGATGTCCATGGCCTGGGCGTTGGCACGGTTCTGCTCGATGCCGCGGTCTCGCACCTATCCTCGCTTGGAGCGACGAGGGCGCACCTGTACACCGACTCCAACTGCTCGTGGAAGTTCTACGAGCTGCACGGCTTTAAGCGCACGGCCACGCACCGCGCCAACCGCGAAGAGCGCCGCCACGACATGCCGCGCGAAAGCTTCCTCTACGAACTCGACCTAACAGCCTAGGCCCAGCAGCCATACCTAGTCATTTAGGAACGTCCCCAGTGACTAGTCGTTGGGGACAGTCTTCGTAGGTAGCGCATAAAAAGGGATGGGCTTTCCCCGACGGCTGTCGAGAAAAGCCCATCCCATAATTTACGACCGCTAGAACGTTCCGCCGCCGCCTCCGCCGACGCCGCCGCCTCCGCCGCCCGAGAAGCCGCCACCGCCGCCGCTCGAGCTATCGGAACTCGAAGCCAGCTCACGGATGCTCTCGTGATACACGTCATCGAACGAATCGAGCGGCGACTCGGTACCGTAATGATGGTAGTACCACCAGTAGCAGGGGTAATTGTCGTAGAAACCGTCGGCCTCGCGCACCTCGGGCGGCACGGCCTCGGCAAGCTGACGCAGGACTTCCTTCGATACGCCCAGCGCCGCACCCATCACCAGAAGTTTATTCCACAGTACCAAATCGCCCGGAACGGCTTCCTTTAGGCGCGTGAAATCCTCAAGCCAATGCTTGAGCGCCTTGCAGCGAGCCGCCACCTCGGCGCCCTCCGGCGTAAAGCGGCGGAACGTAAGGCCCACGCCAATACCCACCAGCACAATCGGCACCGAGATAACCGCGGCGACAATGTTCGCCTGCGCGCCGTCGGTAAAGAAGATGGATCCCGCGGGAACACAGGCGATCAGAATACCGAGAACCAGGCAAAACACCATTGCGACAATGCCGTCCGAGGCAACGTACTCGCTATCGGCCAGCTTGCCCTTAACGGTGTTCTGATAGTCCTCGAGCTTGTCGCCCACGGGCGTAGCGTGCTGCTTGACGTAGTGCTGCAGCTCGTCAAACGTGCGCGAGCGATCGCCGTTCTCGTCGGGCTTAGCACCGGCAAAGAAGACCTTGAGCACCATGCGGTCAATGCCCTTGGCCGACTTCCAGCCCGCATCACTCACCGTCACGCGATACGTCTGCTCTTCTTTTTCACGCCCCATCAGGCCTTTCTTGGCCTTGGTCACGGTCGCCTGCTCCAGCTTGATCACACGGTCGTCGGTGAGCTTCATGAGCGTGGCGATATATGCCTGATCGGGCACCTCGTTCCAGCTCATGAGGGCCGAAAGCACGGCGGGATGGTCGGCCGAAGGCACATCGCGGAAATATTCGTCCTGGAAAAGCGGCTTTGGCTTGCGGCGGCGCAGCTTGAGCACAACGATTGTGCCGGTAAAGGCCACCGCCGCGACAACACTTAGCACGGCAAGTACATTGGCAATCATGCGAGCGTGAGCGCGGCGGGCGTTAGCTTCGTCGGCCCATTCCTTCTCTTCGCCCAGGATCGTTGACATGCGTTCTTCGCCCGAGGCGGCAAGCTGCGGCACCCAGTCGCTGGGGAAGGCGATGCGTGCCTCGGCGAATTCGCCCTGATGCACGCAGGGAATGGTATAGGTGACCATGGGTTCGTCCGCATCGAGCGATACGTCACCCGTCAGCGGACCGTGGCCCCACGCGCGGAAGTTATCGCCCTTGACGGCCGCCGTCCCGGCAGCGGCATTTGCGAAGTGCACTTCCATCTCGACGTCATCGGAATCCGCGGACCAGCCGTCGCCCACGAATTTCCAATAGAGCTCGGCGGTATCGGCCCAGTTCATAACCGCACCGGTCATGGTGTAGCTCACGTAATAGATCGCGCTATCGCCGCTCTCGTGGGGGCTGAAAACCTTGATCTTTACGCCGTCACCAGTCTGCTCGACCGTATAGACGCCAGAGTCACCCTTGTTCGCGCTATCGACTTTGTTGAACGCGGTGTCCTCCTCCTCGACGCTCAGCACATCGACGGTCGCCGTGCCGCCCTGCTGGTCGGTGCCCGTATTGATCTCCCAAAACACGCCGTTGATGTCGTCATCGAAATCAAACTGGCGTCCCTCGACAACGGTCAGCGAGCCGTCGGCCTCGACCGTGGCACCGATATAGGTTTGGGTCATGGAGTAGCCGTCGGCGTGCGCGGCGACAGGCAGCAGCAACAACGCAAGCGCGACGAGCACGCAGACGGAAGCGAATCGCGCAAACAGGCAGCGCTGCCGACAAGTATTGGCAACGGGGGCGTTCATAGGCACATCCTTTGTCTGTAAAACCAACATCGCCATTGTCCCACGTTTGCGGGCACACATGACGAATATCTGGGCGACCGGAGTGCCAAACGGGATGAAAGTCACGCCCGCACCCCGACACTTGGAAAACGATCTATTGGGGACGGAGGAAAACGGATCATTGGGTTGAACCGACAGACAGCAACAAATTTGTTGTTTAGGACGCTCTTTGGCCGAATCCCGCGCCAACAATAGATACCACTTCACAGCTCCGTCACAGGTGTAGCGGCTTTGTGTGGGCTCGGCATGCGCTGATTGAGCCACCAGTCGAGGGGCATAAAGCAGTTGAGCGAAAACGGTTTGCCCCTTTGCCGTTCGCTCGAGGATCATGTCCCCCTTTTCCGCGGAAACCCCGGCAGTTGCGAAGAGCTGCCGGGGTTTCTGTTGTCTAAGGTGCCAAGTTGACGGACAGGAATTAAAGCACCGAGTCTGCAGCCCGCCATACGCAATGCGGGGCCTCGACAACTTGCGGACCACAGTGACGCCTCCCCATCGCGCCCCGCGCTATACTCGTCCGCATGGATATCAAAACACGCAACATAGCAACGCCCGCCGCGGATGCGCCAACGACGCAGCCCGCCTCCGTTCCCGCGCCCGTCGTGGGGCGCTTTGCCCCGTCGCCATCGGGCCGCATGCACCTGGGCAACGTGTTCAGCTGCCTCTGCTCGTGGCTTTCGGCCCGCAGCCAAGGCGGCAGCATTGTGTTGCGCATCGAGGACCTGGACGATCGCTGTAAGCGCCCGGAACTTGCCGCTCAACTGATTGACGACCTGGCCTGGCTAGGGCTTGAGTGGGACGAAGGCCCCTACTACCAGCACGATCGCCTCGACCTGTACGAGAGCGCCTTGCGCCAGCTGCAGGGCGCTGGCCTCACCTACCCCTGTTTTTGCACGCGCGCCGAGCTCCACGCCGCGAGCGCGCCGCACGCCAGCGACGGCACGCCCATCTACCGCGGCGCCTGCCGAGGCCTTTCGGCCGAAGAGGTCGCCCGCCGCAGTGCCCTGCGCGCCCCGGCCACGCGCCTGCGCGTGCCCGCCGTCGACGACCTCGCAGACGATGTGGTCGAATTCGTGGACCGCACGTACGGGGCCCAATGCGAGGCACTCGCCACCGAATGCGGCGACTTTTTGGTGCGCCGCAGCGACGGCGTGTTTGCCTACCAGCTGGCCGTGGTGGTCGACGACGCCGCCATGGGTGTTACCGAGGTCGTGCGCGGATGCGACCTGCTGGGCTCCACGCCGCGCCAAATCTACCTGCAGCATCTGCTGGGACTTCCCACGCCGCACTACGCGCATATTCCGCTGCTCATGTCGCCGGACGGCCGCCGCCTTTCCAAGCGCGATCGCGATCTGGACCTGGGCGAGCTCCGCGCCCGCTTTGGCACACCCGAGGCATTGCTGGGCTGGCTCGCCGGGCAAACGGGCATCGCACCGGACACCACACCGCGCTCTGCCAAGCAGCTGGTCGAATACTTTAGCTGGGACGTCATCCGTGCGCATCGCGAGAACATCACTGTAACTGCCGAGTAGCCAAACGCCTCGCCCCTACGCAACATCCCAGGGCTGGAGTTCGTCGCCCAGGCGAACGATGCAGTCGTAGAGCACGGTGTGGCGCTCGGCCGGGTTGGCATCCCGATGGAAATGCCCGTAGTACCAGCGTTTGTAATCCAAGTGGTCTTCCAGCTCATCGAAAAATGCCGTAAGCCGATCAACGGCGGGGTAATTCCAGCCGGGTGCCGGATAAAGCGTGGGCGAAAGCATGCGCGTAGAGCAGGTGTGGGTGATCACGTAGTCGACCTTCCAGCCCACGCTGTCGAGCTTTGCCCGCGCCTCCTCAAAGTTGCGCTCGTCCGGCAGCTCCTGTGGCCACCAGCTGGAATACGGTATGCGGTATTCCTTGTCCACGCTCGTGGCACCGCCCATAGTAAAGATCGTTGAGTCATCGAGCTCAAAAACCTCGCCGCGCGTCAGGCGTCGGATGGGAGAGGTATCCGATAGGCGCTGCGTCAGCCCACCGTGCCACAACTCCATGGGGCGCTCCGCCCAATGATCGAAACGCTCGTGGTTGCCGTCGACGAACAGCGCGGTATAGGGACGCGATTCCAGCCAGGCGATGTCGGCGCACTCCTCGGCAGAGAAATCCCACGGAAAGCCAAAGTCGCCCGCGACGATGAGATAGTCGTCGCTCGTCAGGCTATCCCCAAGGTCCCAATCGCGCAGCTTTTGCATGTCGAGGCCGCCGTGAATATCGCCCGTCACATAGACCGTCATCGGATCACCACTTCCCTCTTATAACTTTCGAGATCGTGCTCGACCTGCTCGTCGCCCGTGGCATTGACCCACCACGGCCATTTAACGCAACACATCGGCTCGCCTACCTGCGCAAACCAAGCTTTGAGCTCCTCCAAGCTCACCGGGGCGTAGCTGTTGGCGTCCACGCCCACGTCATAGCGCAGCAGTCCCTGCCTGCGGTTGAACTCGTTGTATGCGCCGCCGCAACTGTGGATATGCCCGTGCAAATGCCAGCTGCCGTGCGACATGCCCTGCCAGTCGACCATGGGATAGTGGCTCAGCACGATTTTTTGGCAGTTGATCTTGAGCTCGCAAATGGGCGGCTCGACGATAAAAGCATCCGCTACCGCAGGCTGCGTCCAGTCTTTGTCGTGGTTGCCGGGCAGCAGATGAACGCGCTTGCATGTAATGCTTTTGCGCAGCTCATAGGCGTCTTGGACCGTCATCTTAAAGCTGAAGTCGCCCAAGATGTAGAGCTCGTCATCCGCAGCAACCTTGCTGTTAATGTTGGCGACCATGGCGTCGTTCATCTGCGCAACAGCCGACCAAGGCCTATCGCTAAGCCGTAGCATGTTCTCGTGTCCAAAATGAGTATCGCTGGTAAACCAGATCACGGGGACCTCCTGTTGCTGCGGGGCATCCATCCCTTAGGGCTTACCCCTCGTTCTTCCATCCAAACGGGTCGAGCACCCAAAAAATCAGATCGAGTACGCCGCCGGTCATCATGGCGCCGGCAAGGGCCATGCAAACGTGCAGAGAACTGGCACTTCGGAGCACGTCGAATGGCCCCAGAACAGCCAGCAGCGCGACCGCTGCGCCGGCAAGGCACAACGCGAGGCACGGCCCCGCGTCCTTGACGCACTTCTTTGCGAGATGCTTGGTGTTATCGCTCATTGGTATCGAACTCCTTAGAGGATCGTTGTTTGGGTACATGCCGCCGCGGCAGAGCAGGGCGGCAGGGTAAGTGTCCCATGCCGTGCGGACACGTTTTTAAACCCATGTATCCGCAGGGACCCATGTCCTTGCAGAACACCCCCGAAGAATCGTCTAAGCCGCTGGCGGGCAACATACTGAACAGGGGGTCTTTCCTCGTTTGAGCGCGGTCGCCAGTGGCACGCTTGTTCTAATGGCATTTTGAGGAAGGTTTTTGCATCCCCCAGAACGGTGATAAATCTTGCCGTTCTTGATGACGATCACCTTGGTTTTTGAAGCAGCCACGCTGCGGGACTTGATGGGCGCATCCGCCTTTTGACGAGCCGGTGCCGTTTTCCGAGGCCAGCCTCTCGGAAAATCAGAATCGCAGAATCGATTGATGTAGCTGTCGAAACATCCATCGAACAGCAGCCCCGTTGCCAAGCCCGCCATGAACCCACAGGCAATCGCGGCCTCTCCTCTAATTTGCATATGTCCCTCCTTAATTAATCTTGAAGATAAAAGCGGCGCGCGCCGCAGGACCCATGCCCTTGCGGCGCGCGCCGAAAATGATCCGCTTTCCTCCGTCCCTAACGGATCAGCTGGCGGCGCTTGTCGGACAGGAAGACGCCGGCGGCAACCAGGACCGTGCCTCCAATTACGAACGTCTCGCCCAGCAGGTTGGACACGTCGCCCGTGGCGGGCATCGTCGTCTGCTGCGTGGTGGCCTCGGACGCCGAGGTCATGTGCTTGGCCTGGTACGCCACCTGCGTCGCAGGCTGAGTCTGCTCGCCATTCCCGCGCTCGGCGGCCTCTTGGCGAGCGATCTCGGCGTTGAGCTCGACAATAGCCTGGTCGAGCTCGGCCTTGGCGGCGGTATAGTTGGCAAGCGCCTCCAAGTAGGCAGGTGCCACAGCATCCGTCGCAGCAACGGCAGCGTCGAGCTCAATCTTGGCAGCTGCGGCGCGCTCGGCGGCATCGTGGGCTGCAGCGATCTTAGCGTTGAGCGCCTCATCCGCATCGTTGGCACGGCCGCTAGCGATGGCGTCGGCAAGGTTGATCCTGCGCAGGCGGGCAACCGCGGCGGCAGAAGCATCGCGATCAGCGGTCGCATCCGTTACGGCGTCGTCCGCCGCAGTCACGCCAGACTCGGCATCGGTCTTCGCCGAAGCCGCTGCCTCAACAGCAGCATCGGCAGCGGCCTTGTCCTCCGTCGCCTGAGCAAGCGCCGCGGCGGCATCATGTAGCTGAGCCGCACGAGCAGCAGCCGCGACGGATGCGGCCTGAGCCGCGGTCACAGCCGTGCCGGCACCGCTCGCAGCAGCCTGGGCGGCAACAAGCTCGGCCTGGGCAGCAGCGACGTCGGCATCTGCCTGGCCTGCCGCACCCTGCGCGGCATTCACTGCAGCCTGCGCGTCAGCCTGAACGGCACGCGCCCCCTCGAGCACCGCCGAGGCCGCATCAAATGCACGCTGAGCAGCGGCAACGTCGGCAGAGTACGCAGCCAGCTCGTCCTGGGCGGCAGCAAGCGCGCTCTCCTTGTCGCCAACGCCGGCGCGAGCGGCATCCAGCGCACGCCGGGCAGCGGCAGCCTTGCCCTTGGCGACATCGAGTTCATCAGACTTGGCAGTCACGACACTCTGCGCCGCGGTAACCGCAGCGCTGGCAGCGTCCACGTCGGCGCGGGCATCAGCCACGGCACGCGCAGCGGCCTCAGCCGCGGCCTGCTTCTCCCCCACGGCAGCCTGGGCATCCGAGGCCCCAGCGGCAGCAGCGTCAACATCGGCGGCAGCAGCATCGACTTGAGCCTGCCTTGCAGCGGCGGCCTGCGACGCGGCGCTCACCTTGCCGCCAGCCTGCGCAGCCGCGCCCTGAGCGGCAGAAAGCTCCTGACGAGCCGCGTCCACGCCCTGCCCAGGATTTGCCAACGAGTCACACCACGCATTAAGCGCAGCCTCGTATTCGGCAACCGTCATCGGATTGGCGGCATTCGTGTACCATCCTCCAGACATAGAGAACGTCTGCGCCTGCGTAAGCCAACGGTTCATCGTCCCGCGCGTGCAAACCCCCATACCCGTTACGGTGTAATCGGGATCGATCACATTCATGTAGTGACCGACTGTATGCACGCTCCCGCCATGTGCAGCCACGTAGCGATCGATTTCGTCGCCATGCTGCTCGTAGAAATCAAAAGCAGCCTTTCCCGTAAGGCCCGTCGCTCCCAGCGTAGCCGCAGCGCGGTCAAAGACGGCCTTCTCCTGATCGACCCACTGGATGAACGGGTCGCTTCCGTAGTTCCACGCCACGTTTTCGCCCACGTTGAACTGCATGGCGTGCGCAGTCTTGGTATCGGAGAAATTCGCATCGGCAATCGCGGTCGCCATCATGGCATACGTCACCTTGAGCTCACCCAGGCCAACGCTCGCACGATACTTGTTGCACGCCTTGAGCCACACAATCGCTTGCTTCATGTTGGTCAGACTCGTCGCGTCAACCTCCTCGCCCACCTTGGTGAGGCTGGCATATTTGCAGTTGAGAATCAGGTCCGCCGCATCGTCGGCACCCACGCTCTTAAAGAACGCAATGGCGCCCTGGCGGTAGTTTTCCGCCGAGGCGTTCGCCGTAGCCTGAGCGGCGTCGAGCTTGGCCTGCGCTTGAGCTACAGCCTGATCGGCCTGCTGCTTTTGAGCCTTTGCCTGGTCGAGCGCCTTGTCGGCAGCGTTCTTCTCGTCCTTAGCGGCCGAGAGCTTGGCCTGAGCGTCGGCCAGCGCCGCAAGCGCATTGGCATGCTCGGCCTTAGCCTGATCGACGGCGGCGTCTGCCGCGGTCGCAGCAGCCGTGGCAGCGTCCAACTTGGACTGCGCGTCAGCCGCAGCCTGCTGCTGGACGGCGAGCGCCTGCTGAGCAGCCTGCACCTCACCCTCGGCAGTGGTCACTTCCTGCGAGGCAGCAGCGAGTTCGCCCTCGCGCTGCGCCTGGACCGACTTGGCGGCGTCCAGCGCGGCAGCGGCGGCGTCCACCTTGGCCTTGGCAGCCTCGTACTCCGGGCCCGCGGCACCCTGCTCGGCACGGTCGAGATCGGCCTTGGCGGCGTCATAGCTCGCCTGAGCGGCATTCACATCCTTATCGGCCGCATCCTTTGCCTGCTGAGCTGCCGAAAGCTTGCCTTGCGCGTCCTGCTGTTTGGCCGCGGCGGCATCAACGCCAGCCTGGGCATTCGAAAGCCTGACCTGCGCGTCGGCGGCCTGCTGCTTTGCCTGCTCCAGCTCGCTCGCGGCCTGCTCGGCAGCGGCCTGAGCCGCGGCAACAGCCTCGGGCGTGGCATCGGCAGCAGCGGCCTGCGCGGACTTGAGCGCAGCCTGGGCATCGTCGGCGGTCTTCTGGGCAGCGGTCAGGGCTTCACCCTTGTCCGTCAGATCCCTCTTTGCGGCATCGAGTGCAGCTTGAGCGTCCTCGAGCGCCTTCACGTCCGCATCGGCCTTGTCCTGCGCGGCACCCATCTGCTGCTCCAGCTCGGCCGAAGCTGCAGAAGCGGCAGCGTCGCTTGTGCCACGGGCCGCATCGTAGGCGCTCTGAGCCTGCTGCTGGTTGGCAGCGGCGGCGTCGTAAGGAGCGGCGGCCGCATCCAAATCGGCCTTGGCAGCAGCGGCCTTAGCGCGAGCCGCATCGACCGCAGCCTGCAGGTTGGCGACCTTCTGCACCGCTGACACCGTGCCCGCGCCAGCGCTAGCAGCAGCCGCGCTCGTCAACGGAGACAGCACCGCAGCCGGCTTCGCAGTAGCGTCGGCACCGTTCGCACCCTGCGCCACCGCAGTCAGCGGAGACAGCAGCGACCCGCCCGTCATGGCGATCGTTGCCGCAGCAACTGTCGCCATACGCCCGGCGGCCTTCGCCTTACCCGCAGCGCCGCCATTGATGTTCTTGTTCACGTTCTTGCTCATTGCCGATTCCTTCCCACGATGAGCTGATGTTTGACACATAATCGATCCAATATGCCCCGCTAAAAAGAGGTGATAACGGGGTAATTAAATCGGAGGAGTTGGAGACAAGCCCACATCCATCAGCGGATGCCGAGCTCATACTCCCGCTCGCGCTCAATATCATTCAGGTACTCATAATCTTCGGAGCTAAGCTCTAGATCATCTTGAGCGAACATGTAGTTCTCGGCCTTAGAACCAATACTGCAACCGTAGATGGTATTGAGATCGATATGGTCGGTATTGTCGTTGTAAAGGGGGAAAATTCTGCTGGTCATGCTCAAGTACCTCTCAACATAAACTGAAAACTCGTTTGCTTGGTCTCTTTTTGAGACCCCATCTGATGTGCTATGGCTGCAGTATATGTTCTCCCCTTTTACAATGCAAGCGTAATTTCAAAAAGTTCTAGGAGCGATAATTGCGCAACACCATCACTTGTCGCCACCGCCATCCTCTACCGCGCCCTCACGCGCAGCGCACTCGTTGAGATACTTGACCGGAATCGGCCACACGGACGGAGCCTTATAGCGCGAAAGGCCTATGTTGGCCAGCTGAACCAACAACTCAGACAAATCATCGCCGTCGAGTACCTCAATCGAACGCACGTGAATCGCAGTCGCCATATCCTCCTGGGTGCCGTTGTTGACGCCCACAAAATAGCAAGTCTTGCCCGCACGCTCGAACGTTCCAATGCCGTAATAAGGCGAGTTGTAGCTCTCGAAAATCTCTTTCTTACGCCCTGCTTTGCCTGTGAGCTGATGCTCACCCACCAGGGCCATAAAGTTATTGGAAAACGTCGTCAGTCCCGTATCCCGCACGCGCGCAAGCATAGACTGCCCGTCCGCATGCACGTCAAAGACATAGGCGCCCTTATCGAGTTTGCCGTCCGCGGTCAGCAGATCGAGCTCCATCTCGTCCTCGGGACCATCCTCTGCCGAATGTGAGGCATAGCGCATGCCCCCATCCGCGCCAATCGCCAACGTAGCGATACGCGAATCCAGCTCAATCTTGTCCTTTGTTTTATGCGGCACATCGACCAAGCCACACACCGTCACCGACTCAATATCCAAAGCATCAAGATCAAACGCCGTCACCAGCTCGTCGACAACATCCTGCTTTACCAGCAGTTCTTTGAGCATGGCGCCCAGGATCGCCTCTTGCGCATTGCGATCCTTTTGCTTTGGCGCCACCTTAAACAGTGGCTCGCACACATCCGGTGTCACGTGCTGTTCCACCACGCCAGCATGTAAGGCATAGCCGTCGTCCTCAGCAACCTCATTGGGCACAACGACAAGGTTCAGCGCCCGCGAATCCACGGCCCTTCCGCCATACGTTGCGCGAACGCCCCACGAGGAATCGTTAAGTCGATCGGCCAGCTGGCGCGCCACTTCGGCAAGCCCATTGCGCGCAAACGACACCACGATTCGCTGCCCCGCCATGCGCTCCGCAACCACGCGCGCGTACTCATCACCCTTGAGCACCTCGTAGAAACTCTTACGCGGGTATTCCATGAGCGTCACCCGGGCGAAGTCGCTGTAACGGCGTTCGAGAATCTGCAGCTCTCGATACAAAATGCCCTTCTTGGTATAGGCGACCTTGTCCGCCTGGGCCGAGAACGTCAGATCACGGCGCTTGGACGGCTTGTCGCCCTTGGCTCGGCGCAGGATGTACTCGTCTTTTTGTTCGTGGGCAAGCACCATCGTCGCCACGGGCGATAGCCTGTAGCCCACTTGGCTCTTAATCTTTTCGAGCTCTTTCTCGTCACCTTGTGCCCTGCCAATAAGCACACGGCGCTTGGTAAACGTCCGAATCTTAAGATCAAAGGTGCAATCCTCATCGATAACGATTTCAACCGTTTCGATCTTGGCAGGTCCCCTTCCGTCGCTTTCGACAGCATCGCGGCGGGCACCCTTGGCGCTAATGACATACAGGTGCCCGGTGTCATTGGGAACTTCGTCCTCAATCCCCTCAAACTGAGAGCAGGAGTTGAACAGCAAGCGGAGCGCAACGTAATCGTCCAACTCGTTCCAATTAGTTTTAATCGGAACTATCTGCTCCTGATAAAGCGAGGCATTAAGGTCGCCCGTCTGCACGCCCGCTTTGACCATCAGAAAGACGCGGTTGTCTGCAAGCTGCGTGAGCGCGACGACCTTGCCCGTCTGGCACACATCGGCCATAAAGTTCGCCACGGCATGCTTGCCCGCATCGCCGACGTTGCACCAAAAGACCGAGTAGCGCTCCTCGGCAGCAGCGGCATCGAGCTGCAACACGAGCTCTGATACGGCGATGTCTCCCAAACCGCACGGCTGGTTATGCTTCGATTGCACGGCCGATCGCCTCCATCATCTCCAAATTGATTGCACCGTCGGCGGCCATATAAGGAACGGAGAACACAGTCCCCTCAGCATCGAGTGCCTTGGGCACGCACTCAAGCGCTGCCTCATCAGCCAAAACGTTGACGATTAGCAGGCGTTTCGCCCCAACCTTTTGAGCCTTCGCCCTAAAGCGCTCGGCATCCGACGCCTCGCGACCGTCGCGAACATAAGCGATATAGGCACCGATGCGATAGTGCTTAAAATCGATCCATACCCCGGTCGTGTTGCCAGCAGCATCGAGCACCTCAAAGTCGCCACCTGTCTCGGCGTGTGCCGCATCGCCACGCGTAAGCGAATAGCGGCCGTCGTAATATGCCTCAAAGATTGCCCTTCCGGCAGATTCTCCCAGCTCACCCAGGTAGACCGCCTGGAACATATAGGGCGTCATGTGCGCCGTCGCCGCCGGCTGCAGCGTTGTGGGCACCCCGTCGCTCGACCAACGCTCACGCACTTCGCGAATTGACAGCAGCTCGGGTACGCGCGCCGCCGCCTGGCTCACCTGGCGAACCGTCGCGCCCTTTAAGCCCTCCTTGCAGTGGCAACGATCCTCCAGACGAGCAGCAATCTGCTCGACGGGCTCACCATCGTAGCTAGGGAATTCAAAGTGCGGCACCTTGCATGCCCCGCCTTCTGCATAGGCATAGCCATTTGCAGCATGCGACATGCGCAGCGCGGTACTCCGGCGCTCTGGGTATTGCGCGAGATCTTCCCACGGCAGGCAAAAATGATGCAGGTAAAAGTCGCGCTCGCCATCAAAAGCAGTGAGATCTTCGTCCCCGGCGTTTAGCGAGGTAACTTTCCACGCCAGCTTTTCGTGCTTTTGCTTGGCAAGGTTGTTCCTAAAGGCGGCAAGGTTCTGCTGCTTAACGGCAGCGTGTTCCTTGTTGTCCGTCATATGGTTGTTGGCAGCGGCGCAGGCACCAACCACCTGCTCAAGCTCGTAGCCCATCGGCAAATCATGCAAGAACGAAAAGTTGCAATCGTTCGCAATCTCGCGGTCGAGCAGCACCTGCACGCAAGGCATCTTTACACTCGTGCGCATCAGGCGACCCACAGCCTGTGCCACAATGCGAGCGCCTTCGACCTGATAAGAGAGGGTGTCGCGCACCGGCAGGCTCTTATTAACGCCAGATAGAAGCATCCGTACGTTCCGGCGCTTTTGAGTAAACGGAACCTCGCCGCGCGCTACCAGTTCCTCCTGCTCCACCACGCCAAGTAGCGCCTGCTGGACAAACTTATTTGAGTTGATCTCCACTCCCCAGGTCAAACGACTTGTGGGCGACTCGATATATAAGAAATCAAGATCCATCTTGGGGCGACGGTCGGCATTTTCAAAGCCGCAATCGACCTGATGAACCATGTCGCACAGATTCTCCGGCACCTTGTATTTGAGATTCTTGGAAAAGCCACCGGCCGAAAGATTGATAAACATCAGGGTCGGCTGGCCCAGCTCGAGACGTTTTTGAGCGCCACGCCAACCTGCATCCCATTCCGCAGCGTTAAAGCACGGCACCATGTCCTTGGCGGCCTCAAGCGATTTCTCGTACGACATCTCGGGGCACTTGATGTTTCTAATCACCAGCTCCGCGACAATCTCGCGCGCAAGATCCAGCGCCAGACTATTGAATTCGCCATGGTTTCCCATGTGGCGCGTGGTAAAAACGGCTCCCGCCCGTTGCTCGTTACGCGCCACACCACGGGCCCAAGTACTCACGGCAACAAGCGTCTTGCTCAGGCGCTTCAGCTCAAACTCGATGCTCTTGGCGTCGCTCACGCCCACCCTGTCAGCAATCTTTAAGCGCAAGCGCACCGCAAGTCCCTCACTCACGCCAATCCCGTCAAAGAACCGCATCGCGCGCTCGTACACCTCGTCGGGCGACACAATGATGCCGCCAAAGGCGCCGCCTGCCAGCGCGACCATGCCGGCAATTTCCTTGGACTCATCCACCCAGGCAATATCGACGTCGTACTCCTTCGCAGCCTGTTTGTTAAACAGCTTAGTCTGTCGCACGATTTCCTGGTTGAGCTCGCCAATCCAAGCGTCCTTGCGAACCACGCCATGAACCTCGTCAAGGTAATCGAGGTTGAAGTTTTTGACGGTCGGCGCACTCCATGTTGCGCTCATGCACACGCAAGGCGCTTTGGCGGCAATGGAGGCAAGGTAGGCCTCGGGCATGCGCTCAATGCCGTGGCTGGTTAGGTACGTGGTAAACATGTGCTCGATGGTGGTTTCCATCACTAGATAATCGACACCACGCGCATACATCGAGTCGTCGGCGGCATCGATCTCGTCATTCTTACGATCTTTAAAGAACAGCGCCAGCATCAACGAATCCCAAAAATACTTCTCGCTGGTCTGGTTGTTCCTAATGCCCAGGGCATCGATGATGTTCTTGCGCGAAAGGTCGTCCTTGTACGAAATGCTGCCGTAGTACAGCTTGTCCATAAGCGTGGCGCAACGGGCGAGATGACCCACCACCATCCTGACCAGACCGCGTGCACGACGCACCGCCTTGCTGACGGTTTGCTGCCCACTCCCTCCGCGAGTGATAATCATATTGCGAGTACCGCCCTCATTGAGTTTGAAGCGCAACGGATTCGCCGAGTTGTCGCCCACCGAAATATCGTCGCTGCCAAACAGATGTCGACCGGAGAGCTGCTCTTCTTTCGCCTCGTCAGACAGCGCAAAAGGCGGACGCAGTTTCATGTCCTTAATACAAGAGGCGAGTGCCTTTTGAATTTTCTTGGCATCCTTGGCGATTTCTTCGGCATCTTCCTCTACGCTCGCCCGCGAAACCCTGTTCCTCTCGGCGTTTGACCCTTTGTGATCGCCCGACGTGGAAGCGTGCGTATAGACCGCCATCCATTGATCTCGATTCCCCAGTAGCAAGGGGCCCACCACACCGCCGTTAAAATGACGATCGAGGATACGCAATACTTCGTCCGGTTGAAACGTCACGGGATCGTCTGTCAGCGTCGACAGTATGTCGGCCTTCATGTGGTCGATTTCATCAAAGATAAACAGGCCCTTCTCGGCAGCCATTGCGTTAAAGAGCACAACGCCTGCACCGGTCACTGTATCGATCCTATTGATGAGCTTTTGCGGCGTCAGGGCAATCACATGCGGTATGCTCTCGTCATTGAGCAGGGCAGACGGCCAAATCTGGGGGATCACCTCCATGCCGCGCGTGATGTTTTTGAGCTCGTGGCTCACAGCCCAACGCAAGCTCGCATCCGCCGACGATAGCTTGTCGCGAAGGGCGGGGGTCAAACGGTCTGCAACACCTCCCAGACGATTTCGAGTGTCAAGGATGCCCAAAAGGTCATCGGCGATCTCCATCGCGTTGCCCCACGCTCGCTTAATGATGCGATGAGAGCTCTCGTCGTCCGCCTCGATGGGACACGGAATGTCGCGCACGCCCACGGCGCCCTTACCGCGCGTAGTCTCAATCCAATGCAGGATGTTATCGCCCGCACGCGGAAGATCGAACACCATGCGCTGCGCGGCATCGCCATCCATGCCCTGTTCAACCAGCAATTTGCGCACGCTCGCAACGTAGTTGTCGCGGTTGTCCTTACCCGGCACCACAAACACCAGGTAACGACGGCCCGGGCACTTGTTAAAACAGCCCGAATCGTCCCAGCCACCGGCGATGAGGTCGGCTGTGACCTGCTCGGCCGTATAGTTTTTACCCGAGCCCGTCGTGGCGCCCAAAAAGTACAGGCCATTGTTGCCCTGATCCTTGGGGGCAAACAGCGCACGCTCAAAAAACTCGCGCATCGCCTTTTGACGTGCAAGATAGGGAGCGAGCTCCTTGTCGTCCGCAGACGACGGATTCGATTGGCAGTTGAGATCCCACATAGCCATGGTCAAACCTCCGATTTAGTTGTTACACGTGTTTGATACCATCCCGTGCGGACAAAACTCGCGCTGGGCGGTCAAGGCGGCGGCGTCCATGCCGCTTGAGAGAAGAAAGAAAGGAAAGAGGAGCAGTCAGCGACTACTCGCACGAAGCGAGCAGTTTCTTAAGATCGCACTCCAACGCCTCGCGCTCTTTGGCATCGATCACTGCAAGGGCGACACGCATCAGGGATGCATCGGCGGCAGACTCCTGAACCTGGTCGGGGCGCTTGCTAAAGCTTTTCCCGGCAGCCTTCCGATCGGTCGCGCCGTTCAGTGCGGTGGCTAAAGATTGTCATCGGACTTTGCGCTGGCTTTGGCCGCCTCTTCGCCCGCGATCAGGTCCTTAACCGTTATATACGCACTGTACGTAGCATCCTCGATCTTTTCCAAAACATCATCAGGGTCGCAAGTGCCCCAAGTTTCTTCGAGGACTCGAGCCAATCCCCAAGCAGCGCTGAGCAGGACGTCAACGTCCTTTAGATCTAAATGATCGACCGTAAAGGGATAGTCCGCGCACTCCAGTAGATACGTGTCAACTGCGCCAATTGCCTCAGCCACGTATGGCTCAAGATCGCAATGGGGTTGGAGGGCGCACAGCGCCTTGTGCGGATCGGTCGGCTCGATCCAATACAGCGTTGTCGCATCCTCGCATTTCTCGAGCGGATAACGCTCAACCGCCTTCTCCCAACTTTCATACCAAGGATCGGCATCGCCGTCCGTCATCGACCTGCAAAGATCAATCGCCGCAGAAACAGTCGCACACGAGCATCTATAACTGGCGCCTTTCCTAAAATCATCATTGAGCTCGTCGTCGCCAGACAGCCTCGCCTCCATGATCAGAAACGGGCCGTCATCATCTGTAATGCTCATGGGATAGTTGTCACATTCGTAGTACGGATACATTTTGTCTCCAATCAACCGTTCGGTCACATTAACAAGCAATATCAAAACCGCGCTCACGCGGAGGGTTGTCGTCCTCGATCCATTCGAGCCCGTCGTTCTCATCGATTCCGGCATCGGGGACTGACGACCATCTGAACTCGAAACCAAGCTGGTCAAGCTCATCGACTCGCTCACTGATTACTCCGTACGCATCCAACGCATTCTCGAAATCCTCCGAAGACACATAGCCGCGCTCGCACTGCTTGCGCATCTGGTGCAAACGACCCATGGCGGCAGCGATGATCTCGCGAAGAACGATAACCTCGCGCTCGCATACATCGATGTTTCCTTTGTTGAGCTTGATGCAATCGGACATAACGGCCTCCCTGGTTTTAAGCCTTTTCGCTTGATTCCATTGAACAGCCGCAAACAGCCGCGTAATATGACTTTTATCGGGTTTTAAATTTTGGCTGTTTGGAGCATTAATGCTTGATTCCGAACAAGAGCCGTTTAGCTGGGGTTTCGAGGCTGGCTTTCTTCGCTCTCCCGTCAATCCCCGCATGCTTCTTCTTAACAGAACGCCAGAGATTGATTGCGCCGATGACGGAAACGCAACCGGCAATGCAAGCGCATGGAATCTCGTCTCCGTAGCCAACGACCTATTACGCGTCGACTTAAGCTCGCTTTTCAACGAGATTGGGGGCCACTTTCGTGAGCGAGCAAAATTGCGCTTTTACATCGATTTGCAGAACGCCATTCGTCAGCCCCCTGCTCCCCACGATGCGCAACACGCTTCGATGGACTACGCAGCCGAACCAGACCATGACGACTGGCTCGATCCAGACGATTCCGACCAAGAGTCCGCGCAAGCAGAATTGAACGAAGCCGAAATCGAAGTCAACCTTCAAAAACAAAAGGAACGCGACCTCGATTTCTTTGCTCCGATATTCGATAAAGCCATTACGCGCCATGCACACGGAGAGATATCTGGCATGGCCAGGTATCTCCTTGAAAATGTCTGCAGGCAGTGTGTCATGAACATCACAGCGATTCCCGACTATCGCTATTACAGCTGCTGGATGAACAACAACGCTATTGAGTGCAACGAAATCAACCGCCTGTACCGCGCGGTGATCACGACATCGGCCCAACTCAATAAGCAAGAAATGGCGTCCCTCTTCAGCTCCTATCTCAAGCTCGTGTCGAACGACATGGACATTACAACTACCAACGGCAAGACCGGGCTAACAGAACCGGTGCCGTATAAACGCGACAATCCAAGAGACAACTATCCAAAGGTCAACTCGCAGATAGAAACAGCTTGCGTTTGCACCAATACCGATCTCTTTCGAGCGCTTCTCATTGTTTTTTATCAGGAATGTCTGGAGCTTGCCCCGCTGCTTAAAAACACCGAGGCACCTAGCCTGCTCGCGCAAAACGAAGAGTTTTTCCCAGCCGCCATCAAAACAAGCGACCCGCGACAATTTCGATTATTCGATAATCAGCTGCCGGCAATCATCCGCTTTGGCGACGCTTTTGCATACGCAGCCAAAAAGCACTTGCCCGGAAACGAAACGGCTCAAAAGCTCGAAGAACATTTGAGCGATATAAAACGCATGAATAGCGCCCCCTTTATGCAGGCGTTTCGCAAGAACTATCTCGAGGCTATGCGCGAGAACCAAATCTACGCAAATGGAGACTTCCATACGTATGCAGAGCTTAACGACCAGGAAAACCTCAATAGGCTCGTAAGGCTTCAAGCTGTTATTGCAAAGGCAGGAGAGCTTTACTTCACCGAAGAGGAATGTTCCTTTGCAAGCCTTTATGCCCGCATCCTCCACGAGCTGCTGCTGTGCGGCATTATGCCGATAACATGCCAAACCTGTGGTTCGCTCTTTTTTCCGACCGGCCCTAACAGCAAGTACTGCGATCGATATAACGCGGCGACCAAGCTCTATTGCAACCCGCGGCACAACGCCAAAAAACATCTTGGTCGCAAATCACCCCGCGACGTCGCACTCAATATACGGAGAAAAGCCGACACGGCATACGAAAAGGGTTTAACGGATTGTGCCCACTATTTTGACAGCCTTGGCAATTTTGTTCTCGATGGTCTTGGCCCAACATACCAAGCGAGCGACCTAATTTCCGACGAGCTCTATGCGGCATGGCTGTCTATCGTCAACCAGCCCAATTGCAGGACAAAAATCAGGCGACCAGATAGGAACGGTTTTCCATACCCCGTACTGTGGTACGGATTCATCCTCAATGGCATACAGTATGTACAAGTCGAGTTTCCCGAAGCCGAGTACCCGGCGCTTTTTGAACGCTTGAGCCAGCTCGCCGAAAGCCCGCAATCAAAGTGCACGCTGAAGCACAAGGGACCCGGCGAGCACCCATACAGCTCATGGCTTATCAAGTTATACGAGTTGTTGGAGATCATTGCGCAAATTAATAGCGCCGACCAGGTGGCAAAGCCCATTCCATTGCTTGGAATAGATAGGGACGATTGTGTCTCGACCGACCCGACCGCCCAAGGCACACGGAGCGCGCCCGACGCATGCGTCTACAGCACCGGCACGATAGATAGCCTTAGCTTTACCGTGTATACGAAGGGATATGACCCGGAAAAGCGGGAACGAGCCTGATGTAGCGGCTTCGAGCGAAGCCGCCGGTCACGGGGTGGCACCGGGGCGCGGACGCCGCGGGCCATTGGGAGCAACCCTCCTCCGCTACCTGCGCGACGTGGCAGCGCCGCTGCGTCGTCCCTGTCGCCGAACATCGTCCTGAAGGCGCGGGCGGGTGTCCATGAACAGCCGCGCCCGCACTAGCCTGGGGGACAGCCGCCCCGCCACCAGCAGTGCGCCGGCACGCCTCGGCACCGCCAGGGTCTCCGCCTCCACGGGCAGGGCAACTTTCTCGATGACCTCGGCAGAGCACACGCCCGACAGGTCAACCCCGTTGTAGACGATTGGCCTCATGCGTTGCCCCTCGCGCGCCCGTAGGTGTTACCGCTACTCTGAAAATGACCAGATGATCACCCAACAATCTTTGGCGAGTGGGGGCTGAACGCATCGTTGCCGTTCTGTTCATCCACCGCCCTGCGCCCCAGGCTTAAGGGTTCTGCCGCGTCATCTTCCACCCGCACGGACAGGACATAGTAGAAGTCGGCACCCTGATTCCCACGATCCCGCACGTAGCCAAGGTCGGCCAGGCGGTCGGCCAGCTCGTCCCTCGAAACCAGCTCATTCGAGGTTATGCGACACGCCACAGGCTCGATCTCGTAGGTGTTCGTCTGGCTTATGGCGTTCCGATAGAAGCGGAACCACGACGTGCGGAAGAGATCCTTATGGTGCGAGTAGACATGCCCGTCCTTAATGGCATAGAAGTAGAAGAGAAAGCGCCCGCCCTTGCGGAGCCTGCCGCTGCTTTCGAGAAAGTGATAGTAGTCATCGGGAGAGTCCCCTCGAATGTAGCCAATCACGAACGATTCGCCACCATGCCCGTAGGAGTCGCTATCCGTCTTGCCCGCGCTTGGAGGCTCAGCCACAACCATTTCGGTGAAGTAGCTCAGCCGGTTCAGCCGCGTATTGCTTGCCGTGTTCTCGCCGATGACCTTCTCTATGAAATCGCGCAACGCATTCTCTGCCGTCCTGCTGATGCTCGGCTTCATGGCGAAAGCGCCGACACCCGGCAAAATCTCCTCGAAGAGCCGGAATTGGCCCTTCTCGCCCGTTTCGCCCGACCCCGGATAAAGCACGTAGCTGCCAACCGTGCGCCGTATCGCGTCGTTGTACGTGTGCATCTTCAGCAGGTCACCGCGCTTGTAGGTGTTCGTGGTGGAGGCCGCCTTCTCCTCGTTAAGTTCCTCGCGCTCTGCCTCCTCGGTGCCCACATCCTTGCCGACAAGCCCCGTCAAGTCGGTGATGCGGTACTTGGCGTCGAAGTGGACGAATGCAACAGCTCCATCTTGCACTGCGGCTCGCTCGTTTGTATAAGCATCCGGGAATATCGCGAGCGTGTAGTCGGGTCTGAACGGTCTCGAGTACGAACCCTCGTAACGAGTGGCATGAAAGTCACGGGGCGAGAAGGTGCGGTTGTAGTAGAGGTTTACCTTCGCGCCGCACTGCGCAATCTGGAATGACTGGCAGGAGCGTACGCCCTGCTTGAGGGATATTGACAGCCCACCGTCGGGATTCGTCCCGATAAATGGGTGGTCATCGGTGCTTATCGGCTCGCACCCCTCGATCCCCCTTACGATGTCGTACAGCTCAAAGAAGATCCAGTACTCGTAGAGGAGGGCCACATTCTTCGATTCGCCCTCGTAGATGTCATCCTTGCCCTTCCAGTCGAGCTGCAGCGCCATATCGAGCATGGAATATGCGAAGAAGATCTGCGAGTATCCCTCGCGCTTCTGCAACACCTGGTTGTTCTGAGGCATCATCTGCAGGGTGCCGACATCGTCGAAGAAGGCGTCGCTGAGTATCGTATCCAGCATGGCGTGCAGCGCGGCGGCTTCGCGATAACACTCCGTCTGCCGAGTATCGCCCTTCTCGGCATCCAGGACAGTCATCAGAGAGGTGCAGATCCGGTCAATCTCATGCAGGGCAAATTTCACAAACCGATTGGCGGGCGTGTCGAGCAGGTCGTACTTGCGCGTGACGCTGACCATCTGGGGGAGGTAGACGCTTCCCGCATCGCCGCCGCAGTTCAAGCGCGTCCACATCCGGCTGTTCGAGAAGGGGTTCGTATAAAACCTCCGGGACGGCATGCCAGTCCCAACCGACCGCAGCTCGTCCTCGTGATCCAGCGTCCTATCAGGGTTCCTCTTTATCGCCTCGAAGAGGGCTTGGAGGTTCGGTTCGTAGCAGAACTGCCGCAGGAAGACGAACTGCTCAAGCAGCGTCTCGCGATTCTCGTCGGCTTGCTTGTAAACGTTCGACGTGGAGCCCGAGTAGTCAAGGAGCAGCGCAGCGCACCTTGCGGCAAGCTCCTCGGTGAGCTCGATGTAATCGTCTTCATAGCCAATCTTGAGCGGGACGACTTCGAACTGTAGCATCGGCGCATCAGCTTCCTCGCCGAATCGAATCCTCGAACGCCCGAGATAGTTCACGAACTGGAAGGTGACACTATTGCCGTTTCTGTCGCACCTGATATTCTTGCCTTCGTTTTGGAACGAGGCGCGAGGATGCAGGCCACCATCAGGGGTCCGCTCGTATTCGAGCACATAACATGTGGTTTCGTTGATTCGAAGCGTGGGACTCCCGTCAAGACCGTCCTTGACGGCGAAGGCTGGTGTTGAACCAGCGCCATTCTGGGATGCTTCCGGCTTGAGACCGAAACACGTCAGCCCGGTTAGCCCGGTCTGCTGTTCCTCGTCCCAATCGACTCGGTCATGCGCACCGCTCTGGTAGAGCCTGGCTATTGTTCTTCCATCCGCTGCAAAGCGGATTGCGCCGATGCTGCCGTCCATAGGCTAGATGAAGCTCGCATACTGCACGTTATCGAGTTTCGCTGCCATCTGGCTTATCTTAACGGAGCTCAGCTCGCCATCGCATATGTCTTTCAGGCTTTTAAGCAGATTGCCGATCTCACGCTTGTTACCATGGAGCTTCGGCAGCACCTTCTGGACAATCTGCTCATCGACAGAACGCTCGAGTTCGTAGTTCTCGCCGTCAAGCTCGTGCGCGGCATTAACGTACATTCGCACTTCGCGCACGGTGCGGAAGGCAAACTCATAGCCGCATTTCTCCAGCTCTTCATACAGCTTGCCGAACTTCTCGAAGATGGCGTTAGCATCATCTTCGCTGATGTAATTGGCTCCCTCCCATATGTCCTTGGCGAGACGCAGAAAAGCCTGGGGGACGCCGGAAGCTGCGACGGCAACGTCCGGCGCATCCTCGATGGCTTTGAACCCTGCGAGGACTTCGGCCTTCGACGGCTTGAACTCTATGACGTTTGCCCTGTCGAGCACCTTGGGGCTAAACATGTAAGTGGTCTCATCGATGTTCACGGTGCCGACAACGAACAGGTTCTGCGGATAGGGCAGCCTGTCAGCACCGCCATCGCCGTACCCATCAAGCACGATGAGGTTATCCTCGCCGATGGTCTCCATGTGGCTGAGGAAGTCTGAGAAATACCGCTCGACATGGCTCAGGTTCATCTCGTCGAGGATGAGGAAATACGGAACCTCGGGGTTAGCGTTGGCCCGTTCGATGAGTCTCAGTATGCCGGTCTCTTCGTACGCGCCTTTGCCGCCGTCTGCAATCGGGTTGAAGAAGCCCAGCACCTTGGTGTTGTCGGTCCAGTCGGCACCGACCGGGACGAGCAACCAGTTTGGCTCCCCGTCTTCATCCAAGACCTCAAGGTACTTTGCAAAACGCTTGGAAATCCGCGTCTTGCCTGTTCCGCTGTTGCCAGCAAGGATGACAAAGGGCTTTGCCAGTAGTGACGTGATGTAGCGCCTGGAGAAGTCGGTTTTAAATTCAGCTGGAAGGTTGTTTAGCTGAAAAGTCCTCTTCTCTCTGCTTGATGCTTTCGATGAATTCTTTGCAGCAAGGTCGATTAGTTGATGCATTGCGGGCAGCACGTCATCGCCTTGTTCGTAGTCGATGCCCTCTTCGGCAATCAATTGGCTCGCTATGAGGTTTCGCATGAACTCAGCCACGCTGTAATCAAACTCAAGTTTCCCTGCGTAAACGTCAGCGAAATACTTGAATGCCGTGGTCAGGCTACCAGCCCTCATCTTGCATCCGCGATTGCAAAGGGCAATAAGATCGTCAATTCTCGACTTGTAGTCGTAATCTATCGCACCCGAAAACTGCCCGTCTTTGTATCTGCTTCCAGTGGCGAAGAAGAGTTTCGTTAGCTCCAAGATATATGCATCTTCGGAGACGCCCACAGGCTTTACTTCGGCTGCATCCATCCAGAATGTCCTTTCCGCAAAACCGTCCTCTTGCAACGGCGATGAATCGTTTACTTTGCCCGTCACTGGCAACAACAGCAGTGCGGCAAACAAGTTGCCGACATTTGGACGCTTTGCCCCGTCTCCTTGTATTTGCACACGTACTTTTCCGCCTTTTTTTGCAACGGGATAACGCGTGCCAAGGGAGACAACTTGCCCAGTAGAGGGTACGACTACTTCCAAGATGATTGCGTGTCCGATAATGTCAACTGCAGTCAGCGTATCCCCGTTTGCAAGAGAGCCTGAACCTTTGAGTTCGTACTGTCCAGCACCACCTTGTCCAACTGTTCTCCCGCGAACGGATAGCGTATTCTCGCTATATATAGAATTCGGAATGGGATAGCTCAAATTCCATTCATCGACAAAGGACATGGCAACCACCACAATTAATCTGCTGCATAGTCAGCTATGCATCTAGCAACGTACTCAGCAAGCTTAACTGGCACGGCATTGCCAATCGCCTGCTCAATGTCTGTCTTGGACCCGACAAACTCAAACTCTTCGGGGAAGGTTTGCAGATAGCTGCGCTCCTTGTATGTTAAGGCTCTCACACCTTCAGAAATATCAGCCTTGTCGGCATGATGCCTCTTATATGCTGGCGGTATCGGACGGTTGGTGCCTCGTACCGTTACCGCTGGCTCGTCAATCGTGAAGACGCCCCTACGCTGGAAGTTGCGTGGATGCATGTAGAAGTATTGCGTGCCGAGCGAATCGCCAAGGTAATCCCTGACGGTCATCTGCTTGTCGCTCAGCCTTGAATCCAAGAGTTCGCCGAGAAAGTCATCTTTATCACCAAGATGACCGACAAGGATAAAGCGCCTGCGAATCTGAGGCACACCACATAGACTGGCGTTGAGGACGCGCCTCGTGAGACCGTATCCAGCATTGCGGAATATTTCCAGCGCCTCGGGCAGGACGTCCATCCGCTCGATATTGTAAACATTCTCCATGACGAACCACTCGGGTCTGACGTCCCGAACTATCTCAGCATATCGGATGGTGAGATTGGCCCTTTTGCCGCGCTGTCTGGCGCCCGCAATGGAGAAGTCCTGGCAAGGGGGGCCACCGATTATCATCGACGGCGAATACTCTTCAATTTTCGGGACCGCTTCCGCATCGTAAAGATCGTATTTGAATGCCGGGTGGTCGAAGTTTGCCGAATAGATGTCGACAGCCGCCTGCCAGTTATCAAACGCCGCCTTTATGTTGAAGCCCGCATTCTGGAATCCGAGCGACATACCGCCGCATCCCGAGAAAAGATCAACGCAGTCCATCGCTCACATCCCTCCTGTACTCTAGTAGCGCTCGTGCAACGTAGGTGGCAAGGTTTACCGGTACGGCGTTGCCCACCATCTGGTTGATATCCGTCTTACTCCCAAAGAACTTGAAAGACTCCGGGAAAGTCTGGATCCTACTGCGTTCCTTTGGAGTCAAGCACCGGGCTTGACTGAGGTCCGCCGCGTCGTTGGGGTGAAGCTTGTAGTTCGGCGGTATCGGCCTGTCCACACCACGAATAGTGACCGAGGGCTCGTCGATGCTGAAGATGGCCCGCCTCGTGTAGCTTCGCGGAATTCTGAAGTAGTAATCAATTCCAAGCTCGTTACCGAGATACTCACGAATTGTCATCTGATGGTCAGAAAGGCCCTTCTCAAGATATGGGTCGAGGAACCCGTCGGGCGCCCCAAGGCATCCGATCAAGAAGTATCTCTTGCGAGCTTGGGGGACCCCGCACAGGCTTGCATCCATCACTCGCCCACTCAAGCCATAACCCTGCGCTTTGAGGGTGGCCCGAATCGCTTCCATGGATTTGCTCGTTCGAACGCGTGGGACGTTCTCCATAACGATGAAGCGAGGCTTGCACCTCGCGATGATCTCGGCATATCTAACAGAGAGGATTGCGCGCCCACCATCCTCGGATCTCTTGCCGGCCTGCGAGAAATCCTGACAAGGAGGCCCGCCGATGATGATATCCGGAGCGAAGCCGGCAACTTCCTCGGATACGGAAACGTCGGAGAGATCCCTTTTGAAAACAGGATGCTGGAAGTTAGCGCGATAGACATCAATGGCAGCGTCCCAATTGTCGTAGGCAGCCACAACATTGACGCCAGCCTTTTCGAAGCCGAGGGACATTCCGCCGCAGCCGGCGAAAAGGTCAACTGCCGTTATGTTCCTCTCGTTTTCCACGCGCTCGGTCTCCATTTCGATAGATACAGACAAATAAATAATTATAATTTCGTTTCTTCCAACATGCTTCAAGATCAGTCGGCAACAGAACAAATCCAGTTGTAACGCTTCGCCCGGACAAGAATCGCTCGTGCTCGATTCGAGCTTATTGCCGCCCAGCAGGGCAACCACTGTCGCATGCTCGCCCGTCAGAGGCCGTCCGCGCCGCATCCGCGTCCGCTCCGGATGCCGCGCCGGGTCGGTCGTGCCGCGGACCGTCCCTCGCGGCACGCACCCTCCGCTCCCGCGAAAACCCGTTCAACACAAAGGCTTTTAGGTATAGCCTTATTGCTGTACGCCACGAAGTTCCCGCCCACTCACGCCCTCGCTGCCAAACGAATACGCATCCCTCTCTCTTCTATGGATGCAACGCTGCCGAAATATAAATCGACTCATGCGATCGCTCTCCGACCTCAGCTGAAACGTTTCAGAGCGCAACAATCTTGAACCTCGATCCACCCTCCAGACAAACCTCCTCAGTTCATCCATTACTATCGAAAAGATCTTCCATGAATTTTGACGGCCTGTTTCAGCTGTAATGGAAATAAAAACCAGCTTTTCGAAGTCGGCGCCACAACCAGGCAAGCATTTCCGAAATCGCAGCATCACATCGCTCGATATAAGTAATTTGCTACTGGTGCAACGGCCCCGAGCACCGTTCCCGCGCGACTCTATCGCAAATACGTTGCTTAGAACAGGGCACTGCCACATTTCAGCAAGCCAATCCGAATCCTCGTTTGGTCGGGAGATAGTCCAATTACCCTTTAAATATCATATCGTTGTGGTATTCAATAAACTCAGCTCGTGGGGCAAATCGCTTCGGAAGCGTAATCGGCTCTCCGTTGTAGCGCCACAAATTTACCGCTTCCTTGAAAGTAGCGGCAGGCTAAACGAGGGCGGTGAGTTCCTTTTCTACTTCTACGCCATTAAGGACGGGCACGTGTACTCCCATCATAAAGATCTCTTTCGTACGACCCATTTCCGCTTCTACAGGAACGCAATCAGCGAGACAAACACTTACGAACTTGAACCCATGCTTTGCAAGGTGAAGGCTAACGAGCTGGTTTCGAGAGACGAACTAGCCGACCGGCTGGCCGCCATTGGTTACGAGCGGAATCGTGGGAGCCAGGGGGCGGACTTCCACTACGTGCTTAGCGTGGAGGTCGAGAACGCTGCAGTTGTGCCGCTGAGTCTCGCGTGCGGATTGGTCGACGGGCAGAACGGCAACGATGCTTTCAGCCCGCACTCGCCGAAGTTGGTGGGATAACATTTCACGAGCATGTCGATTGGTACAGGAGGAAAGATTATGGACGAGAGAATCAAATCGATAATCCACAAAGCTGTTGATGATGCCGGGCGTTATCCGTTTCTCTTCATCGGCTCTGGCCTCTCCCGTCGTTACTGCGGCACGCCGGGATGGGAGGGGCTGCTTTCGGATATCTGCGCCGAGGTGCTTGACGACCCATATGCCTTCGCGCGCTTCAAGAGCCAGGCGAAGATTGCTGTCCAGAACGGCGAGGTCGAGTCCGAACTGCCGTACGTTGCCACGCTCATGGAAAGCGAAGTAAACCACGAGCTCTTTGCATCGGATGAATTCGCTGCCTTCCGCGAAGATCACAGTGACGAGCTTACCGGGGACGCTTCGCCCATGAAGATCTACGTCGCAGATAAGATCGCGAGAGCTCGTCTCGTCGAGAGCGCCGAAACTGAGAAGCTGGCGAAGGCGGGCAGGGAAAAAGTTGCCGGCATCATCACCACGAATTATGACTGTATGTGTGAGACCCTATTCCCTGGTTTCACGACCTACGTCGGAGAAAGCGACCTCCTGTTCTCTGACCAGGCTTTCTCTCAGGAGATATACAAGATCCATGGCTCAGTCTCGAGGGCGGGAAGCATCGTCCTGACCAGCGCTGACTATGCGGAGTTCGCGCAGAAGAGGAAGTATCTCTCGGCGAAGCTGCTCACCCTCTTCGTCGAGTATCCCGTCATCTTCCTCGGTTATTCGATTCAAGACGAGAACATCAGGTCGATACTGGGTGACATCTGCGAATGCCTACCAGATGACAAGCTCAAACGGCTGGGCAAGCGGCTCATCTTCGTTCAGCACGCAACCGACACCTCTGTTGGCGAGATTGCTATGAGTTTCGGTGGCCGTACGCTTTCGATGACGAAGATCACCACGGATGACTTCGAGTCGATCTACGATGCGATGCGCAGCTTCCGGAAAATGTATAGCACGCGATTTATCCGCGAGTTGAGGGGCAGCGTGTTCAGGCTTGCGGAGCATATCGACCCGAGTTCCGACATCATCGTCTCAGGGATAGACAATGTCCTCAACGACCTTGACCCGGACCAGAAGATCGTCATCGGCCTGTCGGTGTCACCAAGTAGCATCGGAAAGCCGATTTCACCTGAAGATATCTTCGAGGACATCGTGCTCGATAACCTTCGCTATGACCCAAAGTTCATCGTCGAGAACTACCTCAACATGTACGTGCGCCAACGGCCCAACAACATGTCTGTCTTCAAGTACACGCGCGGACTCGGTGGAGAGGTCGGTAAGGACATAGCGACTTATCTCCCAACGCTCACCTCGATTGATAGCTATCGAAGCGAAACGTTCCGCAAATCGATGCCTGCGACTCGTCGCAGATTCGAAGGGTCGCTGAGCATAAAGGGCCTTGCGAATGCATGCGCGCCAAAGAGCCCGTTCGCGTTCATCCCGTGCCTTTCAGAGGAAGAGATGGACGTCGACGACTTGGAAGCGTTGCTGAAGCGGGCACTGGCTGACGTGGGAAACGACCCTGCCAAGAAGAGGGCTCTGTTGAAAGATTCGCATTATCGGAAGTGCGTCCGCATCTACGACTTCTTGCGCTATGGAAAGTAGGAAGTCCCCCAACCTTCACCAATAGTCCGGGCAACGGCATCCGAACCTAGATCCAGTTGGGGGACATGCTCCCGAACTATGCACGGTTTCCCGCGCAAAGCTAGTTTAGCAAAGAAATGTGGAGATTGGCGGTTGGGCGCTTGAGATTCCTGCCAACTGCCGCACCCCTTGAATATCAACTTCATCCGAACACCTCCCAAATTCATCCGTACATGTACGGATGAATTTGGGAATCCGATACCCTGAGGGCCGGGTCGGCCGGCCCCGGGAGATCGGAGGACGCCATGTCCGGAAAGAGCGGGAAGGGCGCCGCGAGGGCGGTCCCGAGGGCCCACGGCAGGCGATCGGCGATTTCATGCAACTACGGCTGAAGTGTCTTTATGTGGTTCAGCGCACCCAACAGTACCGTTTGATTTCGCTCAAAGCATAAACGAAACCATGCATATATTCCCAAGGCAATCAGGCATGGCGTCACGAAAACCCCGGCAGCGATTGAATTGTTGCCCGCCCATGCAGACAGACACCCTCCGACCGTAAGTGAGATGATCATGCTGATCACGCTGGGGGCCCAACTCGTATAATGCACCCCACTCACCGCCTGTTCGACTATTTCGCATTTCTTTTTCAGGCTAATGTCCTCATCCACTTCACCAAGAGAAAAGTCCACTCCCGAAATTAAATCGAGCAATTCAGCCTCACTGTAGCCGCCTTCCTTGAATCTTTTAATGAAGAAACCTCCTGGTCCAGGCCCACAGATAGGACGGTTTACACGAAACAGTTCCTTATAGGCGATTCCCATTGTTAACTCCTTAAAGTGCAGATGCTATTTACGCTATCGTTCTATCATTTCGTCCGGACAGATTTTTATCGGACCGTCGGCAACCGTTCACAAGGACATCCCGTTCAGTAACTCCCCGCGCTCCTCATACCCGCGCTCGAGCTTCTTCCCAAGCTCCGCAGCGCAGCGCTTCGTTTCCTCGGCAAACAGGTCATCGATAGCCCTGTCAATCCACGTGCAAGTCTGCCGATGCTCGTCCTTCCAGGGCAGGTTGAGTCCCAAACTCGCGTCCCAATAGCCGCCGAGTTTGGCGTTAATTACTTCCTCGGGATACAGCACGTCGCGGCGAATGTCCTCAACTACATCGTCCTCGTCCATATCGCAGGCCGCATCGCCCTGCTCGAGGAACTTGCGCAGCTCCTTTTGCGCCCGGATGTTGTTCAGCATGCGAACACACACCACGGCCAAAAAGCGATAACGTTCGCATAGATCCCACTCGCCTTCGAGCCATACGCGAAAGCCCAGCATTTCGCTCGCGGACTCATCATCCATCAGGATCAATTCCCACGGAAGCACATTGGCGAGTGCGTCCTCCCCCAGCCTTTGCACGCCGTCGCGCATAAAGATGCACGGCTCCACGTCGTAATAGCCAAAACCGTGGCCCGCATCGCGACGATTGATGACATGCTTGGGCAACAGGATGATCTTGTCGCTGGGCTCGGGATCTATCTTCCGCAGCTTTTTGACCTTGCGGCGGGCGCGCTTTAGGCTGCGTTCGCTATCGCCACGGCCGCGGCCGTCCGGCTTGCCGCCGTATCGAAGGGCAACCTCACGCGCCAGGATCTTTGTGTCCGCAGCGCACAGCAGGTCGCTCACGGTGGGCAGGTCTTCCCACTCAATGCCATCGACGTCCCAAATCCTGTTCATGTTCAACCTCTTTCTGGCTGTGAATTTACGCACTTGTTCGCCCTGCACAACGTACTTGTAAGGCATGCGCCCCGCTAGAGCGCCTTCTTGCTGGGCGCAATCACCTCGTCCACCAGGCCCAGCTCCAGAGCGCGCCTGGCGTTGCACCAGCAGTCGCGCTCGGTGAGCTCGTGGAACTCCTGGGCGCTCAGGTTGCCATGCTCGGCCAGCAGCTCGTCCAGCTCGGCGCGCATGGCCGCTGTATGCTGGGCCACGATCTCGATATCGGTCTGCTGCGCCATGCCCATGCCGCCCATCAGTTGGTGGATGAGCACCTGCGTGTGGCGGTACACCTGACGGTGGTCGCCGCAGGCCAAGATCACCGCGGCCATCGAGGCCACGACGCCCTCGCCCACCGTGATCACGGGGCAATCGAGCGACTGCATGGTGTCGATGAGCGCTAGCCCCGCCGTGACGCTGCCGCCCGGGCTGTTGATGATGAGGGTGATGGGCTCGGTCGCACTTTGATGCTCCAGCACCAGCATGGACTTAATAAGGCCGTTGCAGGTCGCATCGTTGACCTCGCCCTCCAGCAGCAGTACACGGCTGTTGAGCAGTTCGCTTGCCATATCGACAGCGGCAACACGGCCGTCCTTGGACTTCTTTATGATGCTGGGCTCACGATACATAACGGGCATGGCAATTCCCTTCTAAACGGAATCGGTAAGGAGGCAAAAACTGGACCGCACGGCTTACGACTAACGGAAGCCGTGCGACAAAACATGCAAGATGGGGTACACAAAGCTGCAAGGGCTAATCCCTCAGCCACTTGGCAGCATTGGGATGATCGGCGCAAAAGTACTTCTTGGCGCGGAAGGGACGCATGCCGGTCACCTTGACCAGGCAATCGGTGCGGGGCATAAGCCCAACCTCGCCTGGGGTCATCACGCAACCGCGCACATCTACGGCAGTGCGCTCGGCGCCCACGTACTTGGTGCCCAAAACCGACTCGCCACACAGTTCGCTTATGTAGTTCTGCGTCGCGATGTTGCTGCCGCCGCCCATATAGACCAAACTATCGCAGTTATCGAGGATGGTAAGCGCCGTGGATTTGCCGTACACGACATCGAGCTGGCTCAGCGATTGCGCACACATCAAAAAGCTAATGCCGCGACTGCGCACAGTCGCAATGCTGCGCTCAAAATCGGGGATGCGGCCCACATTGGGAAACTCATCGAGCACAAACTGCACGCGACGCTGCAAATGGCCGCTGGGGCTGGCATCGGCACGGCGCTGGGCAAGGTTAAACAGCTGCTTAAGGGCAACGTTCGCAAGCCATGCATTAGCCGAATCGTTGTCGCTCACCTTAAGATCGATCATGCGCTTGCCCTCGTCAATACGATCAAGACGCATCTCGTCATTCTCAAAAACGCGCATGAGCTGAGGCGTCTTAAGCCGCGAGATAGTTGCATTGAGCGTGATCAGAATACTCTTAAGCGTCCTATCTGCCGCACCTCGAAAATCGCGATACTGCTCAACGCCATACAGATCAGCGTTCTCCGCACCAAACTTATCGAGAAACTCCCTGGACTCCACCTCTTCTACAAGGTAGTCCAACGGGAATCGCCCCTCACCATCTCCCGTAACCTTGATGAGCGCAGCCAGTTTAAAGACGTTGTTCATCTTAAGGTAGCGGCGCGGGGCATTGGGGTCCTCACCCGGCGTAAGGGTGCCGGCAAGGGTCTCCAGGAGGAACAGGATTCCAACAATCGCTCGAAGCAGCAGGTCGCTCGCGTTATTCCAGAACGGATCATACCTAAGGCTACGGCCGTCAGGATCGACCCCCTCCATGATTGCCGCCACTGTGGTGGGGATATCCTCGACATCCATCACGTAACGCAGAGGGTCGTATCCGGCCGACTGCTCGGGATTAACAGTATCGAGAACCGTTACCTCGTAGCCGTCCTCTTCAAAGCCTTTCCCCGTACGGCGCAGCAGCTCACCCTTGGTGTCTGTGACCACATAACAGCATTCGTGGTGATTGAGCAGGTTGGGCAAAATGAAACTCGCCGTTTTGCCGCTGCCGGTACCTCCAAAGGCAAAAACATTGTTGGACACACTCGTCTCCCAATGCTTGTCGTTCTCGTAGAACGCCACCGTGGCACCCTGCGCCAGGATCACGTCGCGCTGCTCATCGCCGGACGACAGCGCCCGCATCTCCTCCTTAGTCGCCCACTTCTTGGTCTGATACTCCGTTTGCTGCGCGGCCTCGTAGCCGTACATCTTGATGACTGGCATGGCGTGACCCCTTTCTTGTCCGTGGCGTTAGTGGTTGTTAAGCAATGCGATCGTCGCCGTCGTCCTCATTGAGCTGTGCCGAGTGCGGCGACTTGGTCGCGTGACCGATCAGGCGCTCGGCCTGCGCCAGATAACTCTCGCGAGCAGTAGTTGAGACCGTTGTGTCGCCCAGGTACGCAAGCAGTGCATGGATCATCAGCTTGTCAAGCAGGTCGTAATCTTTATGATGCTTGATATTGAGGAGATAGCGATTTTCGAGTCCGTGTACTTTGTTGGTCAAATCGATTTCCATCTTTTCCTCCATGTAATAAAAAGTGTGTCGTTCGTCCAAAAGTGCCTCAAACGGGCGTTTGACGCATAACTCAAAGTTGAAACGCGGACTCGTATCGAACACGCGTCGCTGCACCTTGAGGTAGCGCTTATAAAACATGACGGCATCATCTTCATCCGCCGTAAAGCCACGCGATCCGTCGCGGTGCAGCCGGTCGCATGGCTTTCTGCCATCGGTATGGCGCACGAAGGAGGACGGGATATAGGCACCCTGCTTGGTGCTGTACTTCATCCCTGTCGCAACTTCCTCGAACAAGAGAACACCAGCCGATTTAAAGCCCGCAGTACGCCCGTGCCTAAACATACTCACCACAGTCGCTACACTGCCTATGCGGCTATCGCGCGGGGGAAAATACAGTGGCAGCAAAGCGAGTGTCGCGGCAGTCAAAAGTTCGCGGGCCTCGTGTACATCGGCTCGATACTGCTCGGGCACCAGCCCGGGAATATCGGGCGAGCGCTCTTCCAGCACGCCAACGAGCGATTTGGCCAGGCGCTCGACGTTCTTCTCGCCGCAGTACGGACACGGAAGAGACCGTTCTACCTTTCCGTTCATTTCGCACATGTCGCGGAGATCCTCGTCGATCGCACTGAGGAATGCCTCGTAGATGTTGTCCCGTTTCTTCATGAATGTTTCTTTCTATCCGGTTTCGGGTGTTTGGTGTAAGTCTGTTCTAAGTTTTAGAATGCTCTGAGGTATGGATGATGACAATCGACCTAACCTGCAGCTTCGTTAGTGAAATCACCCTGCTTGATAGCGCGGTTTGCCTAAAGGCTGTGTAGCGATTGCATCAAGCAGTTGGTATTGAGTTGGTTTTGGATTGCTTCGAGGATAGCACAGTAGGCTGTTCTCGTCATTAGAAATTTTTAAATTTTTCTGCTATTATATAGCCCACTAAGAAGAAAGGGCTCTATACATGCGTGAAACAACATCATTGCCACGTCTCACCGCCGCCGCCCTCTCGCGCGCGCTTAACCTAGAACAAGGCAGCCGCCTACTCACCGTTCGCCTACCTGGCGCCATCGGCTGCGAGGCGCTTCGTGAATGCTTCAGGCTGAACGGCAACGGCGTACCTAATATTTGCGAACTTGAGCCCGGCAAGCAGAACACGGGCAATGACAACGCGGCGCCGGTGTTTATCGATGCCACAGCTTGCGTTCGCAAACGTTTTCGCGAAATCAACAGCGCATGTGAGGCGCTCATTAATGATCTGGAGCCTGGCTACCTGGGCTTCTGCGATTGGGAGGCCTATCTCTGGTGCCTGTATGCACTAGCCCTCTCCGGTCGTACTCGAGCCGCCGTACTGCTGCCGTTCGAGTCTTTGGACAACGCCGAGCAGGCACGCGCGATTCTGTTGCGCGAGGGGCTCGTCGAAAGCGTCCTATATCACCCGCTCGCCGAATCTCCGATGCACGGCATGTACGCACTTATTGTATTGTCGACGGGAAATCGCAGCGTTTCATTCCGCAATGCCGCCACGCCCATGCCACGCCTTCGGTTTGCCGACGGGGCTCGCTACCCCAATCTTCCCTTGGCTTTCTCCCCTGACTGGAGCGGCATCGAGTGCGACTCACGCAAAACGGTTTCCATTGAAACCGTCGAGCTCGAAACGCGCAAGCTACTCCAACACCACGCCGCGCTCTCCAAAGGCAGGGTTGGCCTGATCTCCGTAGCTCAAAACTACAGCGCAACGCTCGGCGACAGCTTTATGCGCGTGGTGCCGTTTATGCCCCGAGACAGCACCACCTCGGATGACATCGACGCTGTCGAGGTGCGCCGCATTTCATCTCAGGATTTCCGCAACGGCTATTTGCTGCCCAAGGATGTTGCGGAAGGCGCGTCGGAGCTGGATTCCGAACCTGTAAAGGTAAGTCCAGACGTGTTGGCTCGTTACGAGCTTCGTTGCGGCGATATCGTCATGCCGCGCATACTCGGTCGTTACGGCGCGTCGAACCTACTTGTGGTCGGCATCGATGATGCAAAGCAGCATCTAGTTGCCTCGCACAACACCACCGCCATTCGCCCGGCGATTCCAACGATGACCGACGAGGAGCGCATGGTGTATGCAGAGATGGTCGCGGCGTACCTCACCGACGGCCATGGGTCCATAGTTTTGCAGGTATTGTCCGACAATCAGTACAGCCACGCCATCCGCCCTACCGATCTGTTCGAGATCGAAGTCCCACCAGCACTCGACCCGCGTACGCGCGAGTATAGCGAATCCATCAATCGCTTTGCCGAGGTCGTAAGGGCCAAGAAACAAGCCGAGGCCGCTGTCGCCCAAGCCCAGCGCAACCTCGAAGCCGCAAAGAAGGCCGTTACTCAGGTGGTCGACCAGGCCTGTGAGTAGCGCATACATAGGCAGTAGAAACGTCTTAAGCCGGCGGCAGGAACTAATCCTGCCGCCGGCTTAACTATCTAGCCTATTCCCATCCCGTGGTCTGAGGATTCCATTTGCGCACATTCGCCGAATGATTAAAGCACGGTGTATACAACCGATTGACGACCCCTTCTGCCCCAGCAATGTTCCCCGCGAGATCAAGTACCCCCGCCTGCCTCGCCATCTTTATGTACTGCGCAGAACCATTTTGTTTCCACCAGAGAGGCGCCACGAACTCTTCCGGCATTGCCACCTTGCGGGCAGATGCTTCTTTCTCGACCCTCTCGACAAGCGTAGTCCCATCGACGAAGCAAGTTTTCGCGTACACCAAGATGTCGACTATATCCTTGATTCGCGAAGAGGCACGGCCCTCATGCATCTCTACCATTGCGAGCAATTTATCTGCAAGGGCACTCTCCACTCGGCATACTCGATAGTCGCAGACTGGGAGCCCCTCAATATTCAAACGATCGATCGGCGCAAGAACCTCAGGCTCAAGTCCCCGCACTTCATCAATTACCAAGTCAATTGAAATTGGCTGCAGCTTCTTGGTTCCCATAAAGGGGGTGAACCACACCTTCGCACCACACCGATACTCATCTTCTTTTTTGATCTGCTCTGCACGATCAAAGACAAACGAAACGAAATCCTCCAGATCAATCGAAGCCGCCCGCGCCAGATCGGCAACAGCCTCTTCGAGGCTCTCCTCTTGAGCAACCAAGTCAATATCTCTTGTGACACGCGCATCGAGTGTTCGCGCCAGGACGCTTTGGCCACCCTTGAGTACAAAGCGGCCGTCATCTTCTGAAAAAACGCGACATAGGAAGCGATGAAAGTAGAAACCGACGATCGCCCGATTAGTATCCATCGGCGATTCTCTTGCGGCATCCCTAACAGCCATCTCCAGTGCGGCAGGTGTTTTGTACTTCACCATGTCCTCCGTTTTTCATTACTCGTTCAGCGCCGTCAACAAGGGCATCATCAACTCGCGTCGTTTGGCGGTTTTAGAGTTCTCCTCTACAAGATCTTTCAGCCGCTGTATCTCGAGCCCTCGCCCAAGCGCGTCGTTATAGGCATCGATAATTAATGAGGGGTCCTCGCAATCGAGGCAAAGATCAACAAGCGTGCGCTCGGGTTTAGTTACCGGCAGGCCGTCGAGCCAGACGATGTCCTGCTCAGCGATCTCGCGCTTTGCAAAAGAAAGGGATTCGTTTCTCGTATTGATGCGCATGGGCGCGGTCATCCTGTAGGGGGACAGATAGAAATCGCCCATTTGCTGTAGGTTCGCCGCTGTCGTACCGCTCACGGCGATGCCATCCCACTGGCGTTTTCTCTCCCACGCGCAAAGGGAGGGATTGGTGAGTTTCCAAAAAGCGTTGAGCTCGTCAGTGTCTCGGCGCTGCGTGCCCGACATCCGGTAGGCGCCGTGGCATATCCGTTCAAGACGCCCCACGCGGCATGAGTGTGCCAGCGCATCTCGAGAGATGTCCATACGAGCCGCCTGGGCTGTGGTGAACACGCCCTCACTCTCGGAAAGCTCGCTTATCGCCGTTATGTTGCTAAAGTACTTCATGTTGCAATTGTAGGATATTCTCATGCTTTTGCAACGTGATTTTGATTCCCTATGACCGGCGTGCTTTGCGTACCCCTTTTCTGCCACCACTTTGTCATCGGCCCACCATCCCCTGCTATCGAGGTCTAATACTTTTCCGCGAAGTGAACGTCTGTTTTTGGACCCCTGGAGCATCCGCATTTTTCAACGGCATAAACGCAGGATTCTGGCATCAAAGCCGCAGGAAACGGCACCCGAAAAGTGTCGATGCTTCGGGGGTCCGTTTTCACTCATTCACTTCTCGGAAAAGTATTAGACCTCGCTGTCAGCCGTCCCAAAGATCAGACTGCACCTCCTTCACGCCACGCAAAACCTGCCTTTTCTGCCCCCGCCCGCCTCCGCGCCACCCAAAAACTCATCCACTATTAATCTTGGCTCAAGAATCGCTTAATCTATAACCTGCACTATAGAGTTCGACCAAGGGCGGGGCGGCACCGCGCAACGCAGGCCGCCGAACGCAACGCTCGCGCCCGGGCAGATAGCCCGGCGTCGCGCCCATCGAACGAAAGGACAGGTCATGGACGACCTCGAAAAAGTTGAAACCATCCGCACCAAGTGCAACGTGAGCTATACCGATGCCAAGGCCGCGCTCGACGCCGCCGACGGCAACGTTCTGGACGCCATCATTTGGCTCGAGTCGCAGGGCAAGACCCAGACCACGTCGGCGCACGCCGCCACCGAGTCCGCGCCGGCCGATGAGCCCTCGGCCGAGATGGTCGCCGCACAGGCCGCCTACGAAAAGTCGAGCGAAAAGACCGACTTCTCCAAGAAGATGGACAGCGTGTGGGAGTACCTCAAAAAGCTCTTCCGCCTGAGCCTGGACACCAAGTTTATCGCCACGCGCCGCGATGCGATCATCCTCAACATCCCCATCCTGATTCCCATCGTCGCCCTGTTTGCCTGGGGCGCCACGATATGGCTGATGCTGATTGGTCTGTTCTTTGGCATGCGCTACCGTATCGACAGCGACGGCGACGTGCCCGGCAGCATCAACAACCTGATGGATCACGCCGCCGATGCCGCGGACGGCATCAAGCAAAATCTGAACGACGACAAGTAATCGCAGACGGGGGCACGCATGGCACGGATCCTTATCGTAGAGGACGAGGAGAAAATCGCCCGCTTTGTGACGCTCGAACTGGAGCACGAGGGCTACCAGGTGGAGCACGCCGCCGATGGCCGCACCGCCGTTGACCTGGCGCTGGAGCGCGACTACGATCTGATTCTGCTCGATGTGCTGTTGCCGCAGCTCAACGGCATGGAGGTCCTGCGGCGTGTCCGCAAGCACAAGGACGTGCCGGTGATCATGGTCACCGCGCGCGATGCTGTGATGGACAAGGTGGCCGGGCTCGATGCCGGCGCTGACGATTACCTGACCAAGCCGTTTGCGATTGAGGAGTTGTTCGCACGGATCCGTGTGGCGCTGAAGCGCTCGGAGGCCGTGCGGACGGCTTCGGGCGTTGGCGGCGCCGGCGTCAGGGCGGGTATGGCGGGCGGCGCGGGCGAGAGCGCCGTTGCGATTCCCCCGGCCAGCAACTCGACCCAGGCCTCCGCTTCACCCTCCCCTGCCACGCTCACCGTGGGCTCGGTTGCGCTCGACCCCGACCGCCGCGAAGTCACGGTCGGCGGCTCGCCCATCGCGCTCACGGCCCGCGAGTTCGACGTCCTCGCCCTGCTTATGGCACATGCCGGCACCGTGCTCACGCGCGAGCGCATCGCGCACGAGGCACTGGGCTACGAATACGTAGGAGACACCAACAACGTCGACGTACACATCGCGCACCTGCGCGCCAAGATCGAAGACGCCGGCGGTGCCCGCATCATCCAAACTGTGCGCGGGGTGGGCTATGTCTGTCGCGCGTAACGCCGAGACCAAGCGCGTCACCTCCATCGCCCGCGCCATCAACTGGAGCTACATGTGGCGCCGCTTGGTGAGCTACGTCTGGCTCGATCTGTTGCTGGTGGTGATTGCGGCGGCGATTCTCGTCTATGGATACAACCAGACGCTGCCCGACGGCGCGTTTACCGCGGGATGGATCCCCAGCGCCACCGTTCGCGGCATGTCGCTGACGCCCGCGCGCGGCTGGGACCTGACAACGCTCACCTATACCGTCGAGTTTGCGCGTACCACCAAGACCTTCCCCCTCGCGCAGGACCTCGTCTCGCTATGGCCTCTCTACCTTGTCGTTGTAGGTTGGCAGGTCATCAGCGTGCTCAACATGCTCGGCGGCGCGAGGCGCGTGCGCCGTACCATGGCGCCGCTCAACGACCTGGCCTTGCGCGTGGACGAGCTCGGCCGTATGCAGCTCTCCGGCGGCAAGATGGAAACGCTGGAGCAGGCCATCGAACGCGCAAGCGTCGACTCGCCGAGCGTCACCACCGGCGACGCCGACCTGGCGAGCATCGAGGTCGCACTCAACCGCCTGCTGCGCCAGATGCAAGAGGCCAAGCTGCAGCAGATGCGCTTTGTCAACGATGCAAGCCACGAGCTGCGCACGCCCATCGCGGTGATTCAGGGCTACGTAAACATGCTCGACCGCTGGGGCAAAGACGACCCGGACGTGCTGGCGGAATCTATCGCGTCCCTCAAGGCCGAAAGCGAGCACATGCAGGAGCTCGTGGAACAGTTGCTGTTTTTGGCACGCGGCGATGCCGGGCGCACGGTCCTGCGGCGTGTGCATACCAACCTGGCCGCACTGGTCGGCGAGGTATGCGAGGAATCGCAGATGATCGATACCGAGCACACGTATCGACTGGCCTTTGACGCTGCGCTTATCAGCGACCCGCGCTGCGACGCGTCCGTCGACGTGGCACTCGTGAAGCAGGCCCTGCGCGTGATCGTGCAAAACGCCTCCAAGTACTCGGACGCGGGAACGACCGTCACATTTGGCATAGCGCCCGATGCGGGCATGGGCACGATCGACATAAGTGTTGAGGACGAGGGCATCGGCATGAACCAGGAATCCGCAGCTCACGCGTTCGAGCGGTTCTACCGTGCCGACAACGCGCGCGATGCCGGCGCGCAGGGCTCGGGTCTGGGGCTCGCCATTGCCAAGTGGATCGTCGATAGCCATGGCGGTGTCATTGGCGTGACCTCGGTCGAGGGTGTCGGCAGCCGCTTTACGATTCGCCTGCCACGGTAGGGATGCCCCTCGGCATAAATAAAGGGATAGGGCCACGCGGCTCTATCCCTTTTTGCTAGCTATAGCAGCTTGTGCGCTAGTCGCGGCACAGGTGCACGGCGAAGCCGGCGAACTCGCGCTTAAAGTACACGAGTTTGGTGCCGCCGTCGGGCAGCAGCACGCGCGACTCCTCGTTGACCTCGAGCCCGCGGTCGGCAAACCACTTCTCCGCCGCATCGATGTCGTTGACGGCAAAGCCGATGTGGCCCTTGGCGCCACGGCCATTCTGCTTCATGATCTCGACCAGCGAATCGTTAAAGTACGAAACCGGGGTCTCGATAACGGGCAGACCCATCATCGTCGAGAACAGCTCCGCGATCTCCAGGGCGTCTGCCGGGTCGGTGGCGTTAATGCCCACATGGGCAACGCGCATGCCAAAGAGCTCGACCGGATTGGCGTTCTGCTCATTCATACAGGTAGCGCCTACTGAGCCATGACGTCGAGGACGGCCTTCTCGGCAGCGACGCGGTTCATGCCGGTCATGAAGGGCACGCCGCTCACGTACGGGCAGGTAAGGCCCTCGGGGGCAACGGTGGTGGCGATCAGCAGGTCGGCGCCCTCGTCGCAGTAATCCTTGGCCTCGGAGATGGCGCACTGCACGATCTCATACTTGCCGGCATAACCGTTGGCGTCGAGCATGGTGGCGACCTTCTGGGCAACGAGCGTGGAAGTAGCAGCGCCAGCACCGCAAGCCAAAACAATCTTCTTCATAGGTAATGTCTCCCTTCATGGTTTACTTTAGGTAAGTGTACCGCAGCGAGCGATGGCGCTCGGCCTCGATGAGCTTTTATGCCAGTTTGCTCGCGCGCTGCGTATAATACATCTAGTACGTGTTGTCATACCGCTCGCTTTATGAGCGACTAAGGACCCTAATATGCCCGATTCCCGCACCCTCTGGACCGCCGTCGTCATCATCTGTATCGCCGTGTCGGTGTTCTTTAGCGTCAAAAAACGCACCACGTTTAAACGCCTGCAGCAGCTCATGGCCGCCAAGCAGTGGGACGAGTTCGATCGTTTGCTCGACGCCAAACTCACCAGCATGCTGTACCCGCGCTATAACCGCGACTACCTGCGCCTGAACTCATATCTGCTGCGCGAGGACCACAAGCGCGCCGACGAGATGTTCGATTTGCTGTTGGGGCTCAACCTGCCCAAGATGCAGCGCGTCGACCTGGTGATCAAGGCTTTTAACTACTACGTTGGCCAGGAGGACCGCAAAAAGTCCAAGGAGCTGCTGCACGAAATCAAGGGTTTTGAGGGCGGCCAGGCCGAGGCAGTCGCACACGAATGCCAGCTGATGTACGACACGATGATCCTCAAGCGCCACAACGACATTCCTGAGCTGGAGCGCATGCTCAAGGAGGCCGGTGACGACAAGGTCAAGAGCTGCCGCCTGGAATACCTACTGGCCCTGCAGTACAAGAACAAGGGCGACGAGGCCAAGTTCCAAGAGTTCCTTGAGAAGTCGGGCCAACACTCGATGGCCGTCAACGCGTAACGGACGGCTTGTGCTAGACTTCTAGTCTCACGGGGGCGTGGCGGAATTGGCATACGCAGGAGACTTAAAATCTCTCGCCGCAAGGATTGTGGGTTCGAGTCCCACCGCCCCTACCATATGATTGCTTACGAGCCCGTGTCCCGTTGGGATGCGGGCTCGTTTCTTTTGGACGCCGGTGGGACTCGAACCCGCGAGGGGGCGAGCACCAGGCGGACGCGCAGCGTCCGCAGCGAGCCGGCGAGGGCGGCCGAAGCCGACGCGTATTTGCGCAGCAAATACGCGGACGTCCCACCGCCCCTACCATTTGGCTTTTCGTGCCCGCTTCCTCCAGAGATGCGGGCTCGTTTCTTTTGGGCGCCGGTGGGGCTCTATGTTGCGGTGGGATAGTTCCTGTTTTGGCAGGCTACCAGCCCATTTAGGAACTATTTCACCGCAACTCAGAGGGAGACGGTTAAAGGGCGCTCAGGCTCGGGGTCCAGCCGATGGTGGGGGTCGCGCCGTCGAGAACCTCGTTGATGGTGGCGGCCATGCCGGCGAGCAAGCTGTTCTCGCTTACGGTGAGCGTCTTGTAGCCGCCGGCTCGCATGAGCTCGCGAATCACCGCGGCACCTGCCAAGATCACGCCCGCGCGCTTGGGTTGCACGCCCGGTAACGCGGCAATGCCCGCAACATCCAGCGCGGACATACGCTCGATAGCGGCCGAAACCTGGTCCAACGAAAGCTCGCGCAGGTGCACAAAGCTCGAATCATACGGCTCCAGCTCGTGAACGAGTGCCACGAGCGTGGTGACAGTACCACCCACCGCGACCAGGCGCTCGGCACGCTCAAAGTCGACAGGCAGACTCTCAAAGTAGCCCGCAAACTGCTCGTTTGCCCAGCCGGCAGCAGCCGCAAGCTCGTTCGTCGACGGCGGCAGTGCCGAGAAAAACCGCTCGGTCACGCGACGACAACCAATGTCCAGCGAGCGCGTTCCCTCCAGCGCAAAGACGCCGCGCTCCGGTGCATAGACGCCCGTCGCGAGCTCCGTGGATCCGCCGCCCGAATCGGCAACAATGATGCGCTCGCCGGCAAAGTCGTGCGCCACGCCAAAAAACGTCAAGCACGCCTCGACCTCGCCCGGAATCACCTGCGGCTCGAGTCCCAGCTCGCGCAGGCCGTCCAGTAGCAGCGCGGCATTGGACGCATCGCGCGCGGCGCTCGTACACGTGGTGCAGATGCACACGGCCCCAAAGGCACGGGCCTCGTCCACAAACATGCGACACGCAGCGAGCACGCGCTCAACGGCCGCCTCGCAAAAGCGCCCCGTCGCGTCCACGCCCTCGCCCAAGTCGGTAATCTCGGTATGCTTGGACGATTCCACGATCGCCCCGCCCTCGACCTGGGCCAACACCAGGCGCGACGACACCGTCCCCAGGTCAATCGCCGCCACCTTATATCGTTTGCAATTCGTCATTGCAGGCTCCCCTCCGGGCGTTACTCGCCGTTGGACACGACCGTCTGGCCCTCGACGCCGTTAAATCCAAACAGCATATCGAGCGTCTGGATGTACCACGGCGCGTCCTTGCCGACCTCTTCGATCTCTTTGGCCACTTCGCTGGCCTTCTTGGCGTTCGAGGACTTTTTGCTCGACGACGAGTCCGAATCGTCGTCCAGGCCCTGCACTTCAATCCTCTTCTCGCCGGGCATCACCAGGCCCAGGTCCTCGGATGCCGCATCCTTGATACCCTGCTCCGAGAGCAGCTTGTCGACGCTTTTCTGCAGCTCGTCGTTGTACTGCTGGCGAATCTCGACCTGCTTGGCCAAGATATCGTTCGAGCGTTTGGCAACGTAGAGGTCGCGTACGGGAAAGTACAGGCTCACGAGCACCAGGACGACGACAATGCCAATAAACAGCCCGCGCTGGGGTCCATGGGTAAAGTCGTAAATTGCCTTGACCACCGCGTTGTCGTTGGCGTAGTGCATGAAGTCCGAGCCCGAAAGACGGCTCGAGGGCCTGGTCGACTTTTCGCGTGTTTGAGCCGAGGGGCGCTGAGCATGCGTCGAGTGTGGCGAGCGGCCCGTCGACGTATTCATTTGAGCACGGGGGTGTGAGGCACTTGCCGGACGTTGTGCGCGGCAATCGACGCCGGCGTAGTCGGACCCGCCGAGCTGCGCGGTACGCGCACGACGAGACGACGGCTCGCGCGAACCGGCGGAATAATACCTGTTGTCGTAAATCTGATCCATGTGCGCCTTGTGCGGTTGAGGTTTGTTTGCGCTAAGTCCTTTAGTTATAGCACGAGCGCCCGCACCGCCTTCGGCAGCCTTTGCTCGACATAAAAAAGGCGCTGAGCCGTATGGCCCAGCACCCAATGGTGCTCAACAGTGCCCGGCGGAAGCGAGGCGAATCCGAGTCAGCCCCGCCCCCGCACACGTCGCTGCCTAGCGAATGTTGTAGAACGCAGACTTGCCGGCGTAGCGCGCGCTGCCCTCGAGCTCGTCCTCGATGCGGATGAGCTGGTTGTACTTGGCAATACGGTCGCTGCGGCACGGGGCGCCCGACTTGATCTGGCCGGCGTTAACACCCACGACCAGGTCAGCGATGGTGGAGTCCTCGGTCTCGCCGGAACGGTGACTCACGATGCAAGCGTAGCCGGCCTCCTTGGCAGTCTCGATAGCCTCGAGCGACTCGGTGAGCGTGCCAATCTGGTTGACCTTGACCAGGATCGCATTGGCGGCGCCCAGCTCGATGCCCTTCTTAAGGCGCTCGGTGTTGGTGACGAACAGGTCGTCGCCTACGAGCTGCACCTTGTTGCCAATGCGGCGGGTGAGCTCGACCCAGCCGTCCCAGTCCTCCTCTGCCATACCATCCTCGATGGAGATGATGGGATAGGTGTCGACAAGCTTCTCCCAGTAATCGACCATCTGAGCGCTCGTGTACTCAACGCCCTCGCCCTTGAGCTCGTACATGCCGGTCTCGGCGTTGTAGAACTCGGTCGATGCCGGATCCATGGCGTACATGAAGTCGACGCCGGGCTTAAAGCCAGCCTTCTCCACGGCCTTGGTAATGTACTCGAACGGCTCGGCGTTGGTCTTGAGATTGGGCGCGAAGCCGCCCTCGTCGCCCACGCCGCCGCCCAGGCCGGCCTCGTGCAACACGCCCTTGAGGGTGTGGTAGACCTCGGCGCACCAGCGCAGGCCCTCGGCAAAGCTCGGAGCACCCACGGGCATGATCATGAACTCCTGGAAGTCAACGTTGTTGTCGGCATGCACGCCGCCGTTGAGGATGTTCATCATGGGCGTGGGCAGCAGGTGGGCGTTGACGCCACCCAGGTACTGATACAGCGACAGGCCTGCCGACTCGGCAGCGGCGCGGGCAACGGCCAGCGACACGCCCAGGATGGCGTTGGCACCGAGCTTGGTCTTGTTGGGGGTACCGTCCGCGGCAATCAGCGCGGCATCGACGGCGCGCTGGTCGAAGGCGTCGAGGCCCACGACGGCGTTAGCGCACTCGTTGTTGACGTGCTCGACGGCCTGCGAGACACCCTTACCCAGATAGCGGCCCTTGTCGCCGTCGCGCAGCTCGCAGGCTTCGAAAGCACCGGTCGAAGCGCCCGAAGGCACCATCGCGCGACCGAAGCTGCCGTCCTCGAGCACGACCTCGACCTCGACGGTGGGGTTGCCGCGGCTGTCGAGTACCTCGCGACCGTAGACGTCCAAAATATCACTCATGCTGTCTCCCTCTCACTTGGAAACGTAGTTGATGCAAGCGACTGGCCGACTGTGCACCATCGGTGCGCCTCCGTAAGTTAGCCATATCGCACTTTTTGCATTATGCCCTAAGTTAGCCGAGGGATACATATGAATTGGAGAAATCATTCTTTGGGGCGCTTGTTTTTGCACCGAACATTCATCTCTAGAGGTCGCCCCCCAACCATTAAATTCTTCTATCGGCATACCGTCTTTACCTGGCTTGCGAATGAAAGAGCCAATAATGTGCTTTTACATCGTGCAAAGTTCTGGATATCGTGCAATTCTAAGGGTCTGAAGTTCTGGATATCGTGCATAATCAGGTTATAAAAGTTCTGGATATCGTGCACGAGGTAGCCATGCTTAAACGAAAAGCCTATGACAAACTACTAAAGTGGAAGCATGAAAGCGCTGGTAAAACAGCACTTCTTATTGAAGGAGCCCGCCGCGTCGGCAAGAGCACGCTTGCCCGCACGTTTGGAGAAACCGAATACAAGTCCTGCCTTGTCATTGATTTCTTTCAAGCACCTGCCGAAGTTAAGCAATATTTTGAGGACTATCGCACTGACTTCGACTCGCTCTTCCTCTATCTCTCGGTTTTCTATAACGTCAAACTCTATGAACACGAGACGCTTATCGTCTTTGACGAGGTCCAGATGTACCCGCAAGCACGCGGACTCATCAAGTATCTCGTTGCAGACGGACGTTACGACTACATCGAAACTGGATCCCTGCTCAGCATCAAGCAGAACATTAGAGATATCGTCATCCCATCCGAGGAAGAGTCTCTGGAACTTGAGCCCCTCGACTTTGAGGAGTTTCTTTGGGGCATGGACGAAAAGGGGCTGGCCGATCTCATTCGCATGAGTTTTAACAAGATGAAGCCGCTCCCCGATGCCCTACATCGCAGAGCGCTCTCCCTTATGCGCGAATACATGCTCGTAGGCGGCATGCCTGAGCCGGTATCCATCTATGTTGAACAGCGCGCTTTTGCGCCCGTCGACGCTTCGAAGCGCCGAATCGTCCAGCTCTATCGCAACGATATCTCTCGTTTTGCAACCGGTTACGAATTCAAAGTCGTCTCCGTACTCGATGGCATCCCGGGTCAGCTCTCTAGGCACGAAAAACGATTCAAGCTTTCCTCACTTGATAAAAACGCACGCATGCGCACCTACGAAGAAGCTTTCTTTTGGCTGGCAGACGCGCGAATTGCCAATATCTGCTATGCCGCAAGCGAACCGAGCGTGGGCCTTTCACTCAGCATGGAGCAAACGGCCCTCAAGTGCTACATGGCAGACACCGGCCTGCTTGTAACGCTTGCCTTTTCTGACAACAACGATACCGATGAAGACGTTTACAGAGCCGTGCTTCGCGGCGACATCGGATTGAACGAAGGAATGCTTACCGAAAACTACGTTGCCCAATCTCTAAAGGCCAATGGACACAGGCTCTTCTTTTATTCCCAAAGCGGAAAGAAGGAGGGGGAGGAGCGCATGGAAATCGACTTCCTCGTTACCCGACCCTATGTCAATGCCGCCGGAAAGCCGCGCATCAGCCCCATCGAAGTTAAGTCGCCACGCAGATACGGAACCATCTCCCTCGACCGATTCCGCGCGCGCTTTAACAAGAAGATTGGGATGGCTTACGTGTTGCACCCTAAACAACTCGAGTGGGATGCCGAAGCGCAGCTGACACATCTTCCGTTGTATATGGCTTTTTGCTTGTAGAGACCTCTCTACGAATGGATGCCGTGAGAGACGCAGGCCTCACTCGCTTGCTTTTGCTTGGTCCCACAGGTCGTTGAGTTGAGCGGTTGAGCAGGCGGCGAGGTCATCGCCCGCCTCGTGCACGGCGGCCTCCATCGCAGCCCAGCGACGGCGAAACTTGGCCGTGCTGGCGCGCAGGGCGCTCTCGGCGTCGATGCCCTCCTTACGCGCAACGTTGACTAGGGCAAAGAGCAGGTCGCCGAACTCCATCTCGCGCTCGGGCGTTCCGGGGGCCTCGGCCTCAAACTCGGCACGCTCCTCGGCGGCCTCGTCCCACACATCCTGGACCGTCTCCCACTCAAAGCCCACGGCAGCCGCCTTGCGCGACACCTTCTGGGCCTGCATCAGCGCCGGCAGATGCGTGGGCACGCCGTCGAGCAGGCCCTCGGGTGCAGCCTCGCCTGCTGCCACGGCCTTGTCCTTGGCAGCCTTCTCGGCAAGTTTGACCTCATCCCAAATCTTGAGCACCTCGTCGGAGCTATCGGCATCTGCATCGCCAAACACATGCGGATGGCGTCGGATGAGCTTGGCGTCGATATCGCGCGCCACGTCGGCCAGCGTAAACTCGCCGGCGTCCGCCGCGATCTGCGCATGCAGCACTACCTGCATGAGCACGTCGCCCAGCTCCTCGCGCAGATGCGTGGCATCATCGGCCTCGATGCAATCGAGCGCCTCGTAGGCTTCCTCGATCATGTTCTTGCCGATGCTACGGTGCGTCTGCTCGCGATCCCACGGGCAGCCATCGGGCTGACGCAGACGCCAGATGGTCTGCACCAGATGCTGCAGCTCGGCCGACGCGTCGACCAGCGTGGACAGGTCGCGCGAACCCTCGGCATTTTGATGAGCCATATGCTCGGGCATGGTTAGTCCTCCTCCATGATCACGTGGCAGAACGCGCCGCCCTCGTAGATACCGTAGCTGTGCGAGCCGTCCTTGGGAATGCTCACGCTGCCGGGGTTGAAGAGCCACAGGCCCGGGTGCGCGGTGCTTTCCTCGTTAACCTTTATGTGCGTGTGGCCGTAGACGAGCGCGGAGCCCTCGGGAAGCGCAGGCGCGTGGTCGATGCTGTTGTGCATGCCGGCGCCAAAAACATGGCCGTGCGTCAGGAACAGCTCGCGGCCGGTCTCGTCGAACAGCGTGGCGTAGTCGGCCATGACGGGAAAGTCGAGGACCATCTGGTCGACCTCGGCGTCACAGTTGCCGCGCACCGCGATGATGCGGTCAGCCAGGGCGTTGAGCAGCGGGATCACGCGCTTGGGGGCGTAGTCGCGCGGCAGGTCGTTGCGCGGACCGTGATAAAGCAGGTCGCCCAGCAGGACGATGCGGTCGGGCTGCTCGGACTCGATGGCGGCGCAGAGGCGCTCGGTCCAATATGCCGATCCGTGGATGTCGGAAGCGATGAGATATTTCATGGGGAGTCCTTTCGGAGTGGGGTTGATGTGGCCGGGCGCGTCGCGTCGCTCGGCCGTGTTACTCAAATCGCAGTGCCGTACTCTGGGCCGCCCGCATCACGCGTTGGAGCGGCACGTTGTGCTCACGGGCAAGACGGGCGCAGTCTTCGTACTCGGGCGCCGCGCGCTCGCTGCCGTCGGGCAGGGTGGCCACTTTAACGGATACCTCGCCCCATGGCGTCGCCACGCGCTCAAAGCGGCGTGGTAGGCAAACGCGCTCCATAACCTGGCGGCGGATGCCATTGGTCGTGGTTTCCAAAAAGATAATCGTCTGCAGGCGCTCGATATCCTCGTGGGTGCAGATTACCTGCAGCCGCCAGCCGGGACGGCCCTTCTTGCAATAGAGGGGTAGCCAATGCACCTCGCGCGCACCGGCCTCGCGCAGGCGGTCGGCGGCGTAGGCGAGCACCTCGGGCGACGCGTCGTCGATATCGCATTCCAGTTTGACGATGGTCTCGGGCGCATCGGTCTCGCGGGACAGCGGAGATTTGCTATCGCATGGCATACGGTCCGGCTCCTTTCCGCACGGGCTCGTTTTGTTCACCCAAACGCTAACACATCGCGGGCGGCGTGGATGTGGCGGAGCGCGATGAGCGCGATTTTCCCTGTCCGCAAGAAACCGACACTCCACCGCTTCAGCCAAATATGCGCATCAGCCTCCAAACATGTCATTTTTTGCAGCTTTTGGAGGCTGATGTGCATGTTTTGGAGCAAGGCCGATGCTGCGTGGCGACCCTCGCACGCGACCCACCTTTCCAGTCGATTTCGGCCCCCAGCGCGTTCGTCGCATCAAGGGCCGCGCCGCGCAAGGACTTGGACGACTACTATCCCGCGACCGGGCTGCTGCGTTGCTTTGCCCATGCCGAGGTGCCGATTACCTTTGGTTCGGATGCGCACCGAGCCTGCGATATTTGCTGGAGCATCCGCGAGGCCCAGGCCCACGTCTACGACTGCGGTTATCGAACCTTCGACATCCCTCACGCCACCGGTGAATGGGAACTCACACCCCTCGCCTAGCCATCCCTTCATAAGTTGCGGTGAAATAGGGATTGTTTGAGGTGCAGTTAGTCATTCACACTTAAAACCGTTTGACCAAAAAAGAATACCGCTGACCGAAATGGAAAGATGGTAACAACGAAATAGATTAGTCGCACTCGTTTTTAAGAACCGTTTGTTCCAGCCCGCCCTGTTTGCAAACACCCCAACTATCATGAAATCCGTAAACAGAGGCGACATCAACACCTGACGCCGGCAAGTATGCGAGTGTCGTCTCTGCCTAAGGGGCAAGCCCCCGAGATTAGTTAGGAGAGGGGAAGAGATGGATAAAGTCAAAACGGCCTTCCAGAACTTTGGCCGCGTTATCGTCGACCCTATTTTGTACCTTTCGGTAACGGGCATCATTTTGGCCATCGCCACGGTATGCTCGCTCGGCAGCGGAGTTGTCGCAGATCTGGGCACGCTGCTCTCCGCGGCAACCAACTCCGCGGTGATCGGCAACCTGCCGGTGATTTTCGCAGTCGGCCTAACGGCAGGCTTCGCAAAGAAGCAAAAATCCAACGCGGCAGTGTTTGGACTTATTAGTTACCTCATGTTCCTGTATGTCAACAACGCCTACCTGACGCTCACCGATCAGCTGGCAAAAGCTGGCGCGATGGGTCTGTATGGCACTGGCCAGGCAACGGTACTGGGGCTTCAAGTTACCGATGTCAACGTCTTCGGCGGCGTACTCATCGGATGCTTCTGCGGTTGGCTCTATAACAAACTGATCGACGTTAAGGTATCGGAGTATATCCGGATTTACGGCGGACCCCGCCTGGCCCTTCTGGCGATGGTTCCTCTGAGCATTGTCTTCGGCATCGGAGCGACTATCGTGTGGCCCCCTATCGCCAACGCCATCAGCAACGCTTCTTCATTCATCGCAGCCTCGGGTGGTCTGGGCGTTTTCATTTACGGCTTCCTGAACCGCGTCCTCGTACCTCTCGGCATGCACCACTTTATGTGGATGCCGTTTGACTACTCCGCGATTGGCGGCACGGCGGTCGTCGCCGGCCAGAGTGTTTCCGGCGCAGCAAACATCTTCTATGCCGAGCTTCCCCATATCGCCGACGGATCCCTCACCACAGTCGACCCCTCTGTCCGCTTTGCCATGTTCGGCTTTGGCAAGGAATTCGTAACCCTCGGCACCGTGCTCGCAATGATTGCGACTTCCCGTCCGGAGAATCGAAAAGCTGTCGCAGCCATGCTGGTGCCCATTTACATCACCGCCATGCTCTCCGGCATCACTGAGCCGCTCGACTTCATGATCCTGTTCGCGTCTCCGATTCTCTGGGTTGCCTACAGCCTGTTCTACGGACTGGGCGAGATGCTCCTGTTTGTCCTGGGAGTCCGCTTGCTTAACATGTACGGTGGCATCGAGCTGCTCACGCTCGGCCTGCCTTTGCCAATGGGCGTCACCAAGTTCCCGATTTACATCGTCTTGGGCATCGTGTTTGCCGCCGTTTCGTTCATCGTTCTGGCGATGGTGATCAAGAAACTCAACCTCATGACGCCCGGCCGTTCCGCAGAGTGGTCTGCAGAGGTCTCTGGCGATGCCAACGCTCTCGAGTCTTCCGGAACGCCGGAAGTCGACGCAAAACAGCAGGAGATGGTGCAGAACATCATCAACGGCCTTGGCGGCAAGGACAATATCAACACCATGGGCTGCTGCATGACTCGTCTCCGTGTCGAAGTTAAAGATCCCGACAAGGTCAACGAAGAGACCATCAAGAAGGCTATCAACAAGGGCCTGTTTAAGAACGGCACCAATGTCCAAATTGTCGTGGGAACCAACGTGCACTCCGTCTACGACCTGCTGCGTCCCATCCTTAATCTGGAAGATTAACAGTCGCTTAAGCGATAAGCGATAAGCGATAAGCGATAAGCGAGGAGACCTCATGTTGACCAAAACGTTTCATTCAATCCGAGGCATGTTCGAACGCCTGCTCAACATGTACAAAGAAAAGTCGACAAGGGGTCTTCTCGTACTTATGGCTGCATTCGCATGTGGTTTTATCTGGCCGCTCCTGGGTCTACTCGCTGCGGTTTGGACCCGGCGTTCAGGAAGGCACGCGGACGCAGGCAGCATTGCAGGCATAGCGGCGGTCATCAACATCGCTACCTACTTCGTGCAGATAGTAACCAAGATTGTCTGCAGCTCAATTTGATTTGAAAGGCATGAACAACATGAACGGATACAAGATTGTCATCTGCGGCGGCGGTAGCACCTATACCGCCGGTATCGTCAAAGACCTGATTGATCAAAAGGACGAACTGGGGATTCGTGAGCTTTGGCTCTATGACATCGACGAGGAGCGCCAAGACACGGTCGCCGTGGTGGTTAAAGCGGTTATCGATGACCTTGCTCCCGAGATCCCCTTGCATGTAACCGTCGACCCCAAAGAGGCGTTTACAGATGCGAACTTTGTTATGGCGCAGATGCGCGTGGGCGGGCTCAAGATGCGTATCCAGGATGAACAGATCAGCCTGCGCCATGGCGTAGTCGGTCAAGAGACCTGCGGAGCAGGTGGCATGGCCTATGGCATGAGGACCATCTTCCCCATGTGCGAGCTTGTCGATTTCTGCGAGGAGTACGCCTGCAAGGACTACTGGATCGTCAACTACTCCAACCCTGCTGCCATCGTAGCCAAGGCGATGCACAAGCTGCGTCCAAACGCTCGCATTCTCGACATCTGCGATATGCCGGTTGAGATTGAAGCCCGCATGGCGGAGATTTTGGGGTGCGAACTCAACGACATTGAAGTCGACTACTTTGGCCTCAATCACTTTGGGTGGTATACCAGCGTACGCTGCAAGGGCGTCGACGTTACGGACAAGCTCAAAGAGCATGTGCGTAAATTCGGCTACATTTCCGAGGCAAGCCTCAATGACGCCTTGGTAAAGGACCCAGACTGGGCCCACACCTTCAAGAATGCGGCAACGATTTCCACGCTATTCCAGGATTACCTCCCCAACACCTATTACCAGTATTACCTGTTGCCCGATGCCTGCGTGGAGTACATGGACATCAATAACACGCGTGGCATGCAGGTCGTAAACGGCCGCGAAAAGCGTATCTTCGACGCATCTGCGGCGCTTAAGCGCGGTGAAAAGGTCGATCTCACGCAGTTCTATGTAGGCGTCCACGGCAGGTTCATTGTCGATGTCGTCAAGTCCCTGGCGAAGGATTTGCGCCATCGCCAGCTGGTAATTGTGCCCAATAATGGCGCAATCGAGAATCTCTCGGACGACGCGACCGTCGAGATTCCGGCGTACATCACCGATCGAGGAGCCGAACCGGTCCGCGTCGGGAAGATTCCCCGCTTCTACAAGGGCCTTATCGAACAGCAGGATGCCTGCGAGGGCCTTGTAGTCGAGGCCGTTATCGAGGGCTCCTACCAGAAGGCACTCGAGGCCTTCACCCTTAATCGCACGATCCCCTCAGCGCGCGTGGCTAAGGAAGTCTTGGACGACATGATCGAGGCGAACAAGGGCTATTGGCCTGAGCTGAAGTAAAGAAGCCATCCAAATAGCAAAAGCACAAAAGGTGACCTCGAGGCAAAATGCTTTGGGGTCACCTTTTGTATGACTAAATCTCCGCAAAACTCGTAAAGATGAACGAATCGGCCTCGTGTTTTACACGATAGTTCTCTTGATAATCCTGATTGAATATAAGCGAATAAATTACCTGAAGCGTATACGTGAGCGAGATCATGGAAGAGTAATTGGCAACCTTTCCAATCACGCGCTCTGATTTTGGAATGAGCAAGACAGTGTCGCATTGCCTGGCGAGCGCCGAATCAGAAAAAGCCGTGATTAAACACGGCTTGATTCCGCGCTCGGAAAGAGCGGCGGCGTATTTGGAATAATCATAGTGAATGCCGCTGTAGCTTAAGAATAAAAACAGGTCGCCGGGCCTACCGTTCTTAACGTGCAGCGTCTGCAGGCCCCCGTCGTCTGCCATGGTAACATGACGGTCGAGCTTGAGAAGATTGTTGCGAAAGATACATCCCGCCAGATAGCTTTCCCCTTTAGCAAAGATGTAAATTCGCGGGGCGCTAAGAACTGCCTTGGCGATTATGCTCAATTTGGCGCTATCGAGCTCGATTTTCGTTTGATCTATGACGCCCTTCAAGAGATTTGCAAGGTTGCCCTCGATGGCCTCAATTGAATCGGTACTGCCAAAAGGACGATTGTGATCGACAGTGGCAGCCAGAAGATAGTCTCCGCTTATCTCCTGGATGAGCTGCATGATCAACTCTCGATAGCCGCTTAGGCCCAATTTCTTACAAAAGCGGATGATAGTCGCGTTCGAGGTGTAAGTCTCCTGTGCGAGCTTTGCCATAGTGAGGGTCTTAAGGTCGCCGGTATGATTGAGCAGATAGGTAGCAATGGCTCGGTCGGTTTCATTAAAAGACGCGCTGTTACGCAGGCTGTCAAGAATCATGGTCGCTCCGATCGCTTTAGTTTGCCACTTAATTATGTCATTATCAAAACGACGGGCAGCTCTTCATGCGCTGACTCATGTCCTGCAATCTCTCTTCTGATATTCCGCATGCTTCGGCAACATTATTTGTGCGGAGCGCATCGCTCAAGTCGCAGCGAACAGATACGAAGAAGTTCGATTGCCAGAATTCATTGCCCGCCTTGAGACGCAGAGACGGCCCCCGAGCAAGCTACATGCGGACTTGAGACAGCATAGCGCTCGCTCGTCGGCATCCTACGGCCCGTATCCCCCACTCCCCTGTTTCCGTGTTGAGAGCAGTAGACGGGGTTCCAAGGGGACTCGTCCCTTTTGCGCGCAGGGTCCGGGGGTGGCGCGGTCCATCCCCGGGAAACGGCACGGGCGGGCGCTCAAGGCCGTCGCGAGGAAGCGGCTCAGGGCGATATACGCCGTGATGCGCGACCGGATGCCCTACCGGGAGTAGCCCCGACGGTTGACAAAACTATAAGAAGACATTGCATAAAAATGAATCAGCCCCCGCATATCGAAACGGTCGAGAGGGCCTGCTCCGGGCGGGTTGCCCTGCTCCGGGAAGTTCGCGAAGCCCACTTCCCGGAGCAGGGCAACCCGCCCGGAGCAGGCCCCAGCGCGAGGCCGTCCCGCATGCCTACCCGCACAGCGTGGTTACGAGCGGGATAGTCAGAATGGAGCAGACGATCGACAAAAAGGTGCACTGCATCATGGGGCGTGCATCCTTACCGTATTGAAGGCAGTACAGCGTACCATTGCTACCCACCGGCATTGCCATCTCGAGCACAAGCGTCGTGATAAACATAGGCGTCATGCCTGGCCACAAGCGCGCGACGGCAAGACATGCCACCGGCACGACAACCAGGCGAAATGCCACGGCGACATAGGCGCGCCAGTTGGTGAGCATCTCGAGCGGACGATACTTGGCGATAGACGACCCCATGAGCAACAATGCCGCCGGAGTGGTCATGGTGCCATCGATGGAAATCGAGTCGCCCAACACGCCCCAATCGGTCCATCCGGTTAGTACGATCCCAAGCACAACAACACTTGCAATGAGACCGGGACTCTTGCAGCAGGCGACAATATTGCGCATCTGCTTTTTAAGGCCACCATTCATTCCGCTAAATAACATGATGACGACGGTAAACATAAGCACGTTTAGGGGGATAAGCGCAATCGATGCATACAACAGCGCTTGTTTTCCCAGCACCGCCGAAATAACCGGAAAACCGATAAACCCGGCATTACCGAACAGCACGGCGAAGCGATACGAGCATTCCGTCCCTTTGGGAACGCGAAGAGCAGCGGTGACAGCAAACGCGATGACGATCGCCACCATATACATCGCAAAGGACAGACCCATGAGCGAAAACGTATCGGCAATGCTCGGAAGCTTCACATCATCGCCCAGCGCTGACGAAAGCACCAAGCACGGCAGCGCCACCTGCAGCAGCAGATGCGATAGCTCGCGCTCGAACTCCGCTTTCATAAACCCCAGTTTGGCGATACACCACCCCAACAAAATGGGCAACGAAACCGTCAACATCTGAAGCGCCACACTCGTAAAGCTCATGCATCCCCCTTATCTATTCCACGAGGGCCGGGGTGCCTGCTTTGTTTTGAGAAGTGGGCTTCGCGAACTTCTCAAAACAAAGCAGGCCCCCCGGCCCCGGCAATGTATCGCTGGCTGACTAAAGAAAGATATACAACCCCCAAGGCAGTATCAGCAAGCTCCCCATTGCATTAAAAAATCTCAGCCCCGCATATCGAAACAGTCGAGAGGGCCGCCTCCGGGCGGGCGCCTTCCTCTGAGAAGTTC
>CALAMK010000042.1:0-64255 GCA_937925735.1 uncultured Collinsella sp.
CCGGCCCCTCGGTTCCCGCTTACGAGAGCGACGTTCTCAGCAACTCGTTGAAGAGCTTCGGGTTGCCCTTGCCGCGGCTCGCCTTCATGCACTGGCCCACCAAAAAGCCGATGACCTTCTGGTTGCCGTCACGATACTGCTGCGCCTGATCGGCACAGTTTGCCAGCACTTCGTCCACGATCGGCTGCAGCGCGCCGGCATCGCTCACCTGACGCATACCACGCTCGTCGACGATCTTGTTGGGGTCATCGCCGGTCTGAGCCATAGCCTCAAAGACCTCGTGAGCCTGGTTGGAGCTGATGGCATCGGTCGCCAGCAGCTTGGCAAGAGCCGCCACTTGAGCCGGCGCGATACCGGACTCTGTCAGCGAGACGCCCGCACCCTTAAGGTAGGCGATTATCTCGTTGACCAGCAGGTTTGCGACCGTCTGGGCCTCTTTGCCAGCCATACCGGCAGCGGCGGCCTCAAAGAAGTCGGCAAACTCGGGGTCGCCGGCAATCTGTTCGGCATCGGCCGCCTTAATGCCAAAGTCGGCCTCAAAACGGGCGCGCTTGGCATCGGGCAGCTCGGGGATCTCGCCACGGCAGCGGTCGATAAACTCATCGTCCAGATCGAACGGCGCCAGGTCGGGATCGGGGAACAGACGATAGTCGTCGGCCGTTTCCTTCACACGCATGACAACGGTGCGCTTGCGGCTGGGCTCCCAGTGACGGGTCTCCTGGTAGATAATGCCGCCCTCCTCGAGCACCTCGGCCTGGCGGCAAATCTCGTAGGCAAGGCCGTCATGCAGGCTCTTAAACGAGTTGAGGTTCTTGAGCTCGGTCTTGGTACCCAGCTTGGTCTCGCCGCGGCGGCGCAGCGACACGTTGCCGTCGCAGCGCATGGAACCCTTCTCCATGGAGCAGTCCGAAATGCCCAGTGTCACAAAGATGCGACGGAGCTTTTCCATAAACAGGCGCGCTTCCTCGGGCGTGCGCAAGTCGGGCTCAGTGACGAGCTCAATGAGCGGCGTGCCGCAGCGGTTGTAGTCGACGAGCGACTCGGCCGCGGCGGTAATGCGGCCCTCGGCGCCGCCCACGTGCACCATCTTGGCGGCGTCCTCCTCCATGTGGATGCGCAGGATGCGGATGGGCACCGTGTAGGAACCGTCCTCGCGGCGCTCGGGCATCTGCAGGTTGGACGCGTCGTAGCTGGCCAGATGGCCGGCACGCTGATTGCCTTCGCGCATGGTCGACGTCATGGACGTGGACAGGCCCTCGGCGTTGGCCGAAGCGCTCGCCAGGCTCTGGGCCTCGGCCTCGCCAAATGCGCAGTCGGGGCGCTCGGCGGCGCCGCGACCGGTCACGTCAAGATTCAGGTGACCGTACATGGCAAAGGCGACCGGACCCTGCGTGGTCTGGAAGTTCTTGGCCATGTCGGGATAGAAGTAGTGCTTGCGATAGAACATCGAGTGGCGCTGGATCTCGCAGTTGGTGGCGAGACCTGCCTTGACGATACTCTCGATGGCGCGCTTGTTGGGCACCGGCAGGGCGCCGGGCAGGCCCAGGCACACCGGGCACACGTTGGCGTTGGGCTCGTCATCGTGGCTGAGCTTGCAGTTGCAGAACATCTTGGTATCGAGTGCGGTGAGCTCGGTATGGATCTCCAGGCCGATCACGGCCTCCCAATCCTGCAGGACCTCGGAAAGCTCCTTCATTACAGCTCGCCTCCCTTCCCGGCAAAATCGGGCGCGACGGAAAGCGCGGGCGCACCCGTGGCGGCATCGGCAAAGCCGCGCTCCAGGGCGCGGGCAAACGTGAGCAGCTGACGGTCCTTAAAGGCCGGGCCCACCAGCTGGGCAGAAACGGGCAGCTTGCTGTCCTCGCCCAGGCCCAGCGGCACCGAGATACCACCGTTGCCGCAGATGTTGAGCGAGATGGTGTACAGGTCGGACAGGTACATCTGCGTGGGGTCGCTGATCTCGCCAAACTTAAAGGCCGTGCGCGGCGAGGCGGGCATAAGGATGGTGTCCACCTTGGCATACGCGGCGTCGTAGTCCTGCGTAATGAGCGTGCGGGCCTTTTGCGCAGCGTAGTAGTACTTGTCGTACACGCCCGAGCTCAGCAGGTAGGCGCCGAGCATCTGACGGCGCTTGGCCTCGGCGCCAAAGCCGTGGGCGCGCGAAAGCGAGCTCTGGTCGGACAGGTTGGCGCAGCCCTCCTCCTGATAGCCGTAGCGAATGCCGTCGAAACGGGCCAGGTTGGAGAACGCCTCGGCCGGGCCGATGACGTAGTAGGCGGCGATGGCGGCGTCCAGGTGCGGCAGGTCGACCTCGACCAGCTCGGCACCCTGGTTCTGCAGCTCCTGGGCGGCGCGCTGAACAGCGGCCTTAACCTCGGGCGTCAGGCCCTCGGCCTCCATAAACGCGGGGATGATGCCCACGCGCTTGCCCTCGATGCTGTCGTTGAGGTGCTCGGTAAAGTCGACGGCGCAATCCTGGCTGGTGCAGTCGTACGGATCGTGCCCCGCACCGGTAAGCGCGTTCATGGCCAGCGCGACATCCTCGACCGTGCGGCCAAAGGGCCCCACCTGGTCGAGCGACGAGCCAAAGGCGACCACGCCGTAACGGCTCACGGCGCCATACGTGGGCTTAAAGCCCACCACGCCGCACAGCGACGCCGGCTGGCGAATGGAGCCGCCGGTGTCCGAGCCCAGCGAGAGCGCGACCTCGCCCGCGGCGACGGCGGCAGCGGAGCCGCCCGAGGAGCCACCGGGCACGCGCTCGGTATCCCAGGGGTTGTTGGTGCGGTGGAACGCCGAGCTCTCGGTGGAGCTGCCAAAGGCAAACTCGTCCATGTTGGCCTTGCCCATGGGCAGGCAGCCGGCGTCGAGCATGCGCTGGACGCAGGTGGCGGTGTAGACACTCTGGTAGTTCTCGAGCATGCGGGAAGCGCAGGTGGTGCGCGTGCCCACGAGGTTCATGTTGTCCTTAATGGCCAGCGGCACGCCCGCAAGCGGGGGCAGCGGCTTGCCGGCGGCACGGTCGGCATCCACGCGCGCAGCGGCCTCGAGCGCAAGCTCGGGCGCCACCTGCAGGAATGCCTGGACCCCGTCCTCGCGCGCCTCGATGGCGGCAAGGGAGGCCTGGGCCACCTCGGTAGCGGTAAAGTCGCCGGCGGCAACGCCCGCGGCAATCTGAGCGGCGGTAAGGGAATCGAAGCTTAGCGTCATTACTCGCTCTCCCCCTCTCCCAAAATGGACGGCACGCGGAAGTAGCGGTCGCGCGCGCTGCCAGCGTTTTCGAGCGCGACGTCGAGCGGCAGATCGCGCTCGGGCTCGCGCAGGTCATCGCCCATCACGTTGGACAGGCTTCCGATGGGATGGAACGTGGGCTCCACGTCGGGCAAGTCATATTGCAAGACGGGCTCGAGCATCTGGACGGCGTCGTTCATGTAGGACGTCATCTGGGCGAGCTCGTCATCGGTCAGTGCGATCTTTGCGTACTCGGCAATGCCGCGCACGTCTTTCTCGCTGAGTGCCATAGGCGCTCCCTTCCGCATAACAGTTAAACCGCTCTAGTATACAGGGCAACGCCGGCTTGGAGCAGGCGCTTTACCCAAATGCAGCGAAAACGTAACGAGGGTGGCGGGACGGCAGGTGGCGGGTTGGCGATTCTGCAGCGAAACCGCACCGTCCGTAGCGAAAACCGTCTCGCCCGCAGCGAAGACTGTCGCACCCACAGCGAAAACCGTCGCGTCCACAACGAAAAGCATCACAACATTCGACGTTTTTCGCCAAAATCGAAATTTTCATCGAATGTTGTGATGGTTTGGAAGCCCCGGCCACCACAAAGGTGCCTGTCCCTATCGTGGTGGTTTTGAACGATGTCCTATGCCGAGGCCTTGGCCTTGCGGCGCTTGCGGACCGCGTGGATCACGATGTCCAGCAGCAACAGCACAATGGCCACGACCACGATGAGCACGGCAAACTCGCGCTTGCCCCAGTGGCGGTCGGCCAGCGACTTTTGCTTGTCGACGTCCTTCTTGTTGTACTTGGTGCGCACGCAGTGCACCAGCAGGCGATGGTCGTTCACGCCGTAGGGCGTGCAGGTGACGAGCGTCACCCTGTCGGCGCCGGGCTCGATGGTCAGCGACTCCATCTCCTCGGGCAGCACGACCTCGGAGTCCACCATCTTGTAGGCGAGCGTCTTGCTCATGGTGTGCAGCAGCACCAGGTCGCCGGGCTCCAGCGAATGGATGTCGTCGAACATGCTCAGGTTGCGCATGCCCGAGTGCGCGGTGAGCACGCAATGCGTCGAGGCGCCGCCCACCGGCAGGCTCGTGCCCTCCAGGTGGCCGACGCCCGCCATGAGGACCTCCTCGCTCGTGCCGTGGTAGATAGGCATGCTCACGTCGATGGAGGGGATTTCGACCCAGCTCATCATGGGGTCGCGGTCAAAGATGAGCTGCTGAGCGTAGGGCTCGATCTGGTCGGCGGGAAGCTCGGTGGCCTCGCCGGCAAGTTGCTCGTTAAAGGAACGAGCCTGGAGCAGGATGCGCTCGCGCTCCTCGGCAGACAGCGCGTCCACGGTGCTGGACACGGTGCTGATCTGGTTGAACACGCCCGAGGCCTCGAGCCGGTCCAAGATCCACGGCCAGGTCATAAGGCCCACGCCAATAAGGATGATGACGATGGTGATGAGCCGGTCGGCCCAGCGCGGCAGCCGCTTGCGACGGCGTTTGGGCTTTGGTTGAGGTTTGGGCTGAGGGCTTGAGCCACCGTTGGCCGCGGCGTTATTGCTCTTCATATGTTTGGCGCCCTGCACCATCGCCGGTCACTCCTCTACAGCTCAGGTTGTCTAAACAAATAATAGCCGATTAGCGAGCTCATGCGCTGCGCAACGCAGCCTGGCAGCATTGCGCAGTGCAAGTATGGGCCCGCATTTGAGTTTTCAAAATGTCCCGAATCGGCGGGGCGATTCGGGATACAATGTCAATAGAAAACGACGCACCCCGCGTAAGTGTACGAGAGCGCGGGCGGCCTAGTTTTCAGCTTTTGTTAAATGCCCGGGATCCGACCCCCGGGCATTCTTATTTGCGCTTTCGACGCAAATGCCTTCTACCGTCCGCACCGCGCGTGCGCCTACGGACCTTAAACCGAACCTCATACGAGTCAAGAAACGCGATGACGAACGAGCCCACCGCCGCGAGGGCGGCGAGCGCGTTAAGGAATTTCAGCATATGGGGACCTCCGATCGAGTCGTCGGCCGCCCGCGCACGGAATGCGTCGCAAAGCTATTTTACTGCGAGCGTATGCACCCGCAGCTGGTAAACGCAATAATTGCAAACATCTGTTCGATAGTTACACACACGATTCCTCGTCCGGCGGAGCCTGGCCGCATTGTCCGGGTTTGCCCGACGTGTTTGAGTTTTCAAAATGTCCCGAATCGGCGGGGCGATTCGGGATACAATAGCTACAGAAAACGACGCACCCCGCGTAAGTACTTTGGAGCGCGGGCGACCAGTTTCCGGTGTTGTTAAATGCCCGGGCCTCTAACCCCGGGCATTCTTATTTGCGCTTGTTGCGGCGCAAATGCCTTCTACCGTCCGCACCGCGCGTGCGCCTACGGACCTTAATCCGAACCTCATACGAGTCAAGAAACGCGATGACGAACGTACCCGCATCGGACGGTGGAGGCTGGCTACGTTATCCCAAAAAAAACGGGGCAAACTCCAGTGCGGAGTCTGCCCCGAAAAGAGAATGGCAAAGCAAGAACGTGGATGGACGAGAAAAGTGTCCGCAAGTCTCATGGCCATCACATCCCACCTGCCAAGGGGATGGGTGAGCGAGCGTTACTCCTGCTCGGACTCTTCAGCCTGCTTACGGCTGCGGATGAGGTGCGCAACGCCGATGCACAGCACCGCGCCACCAGCGATCCAAGTGAAGGTCACGCCATTGAGACCGGTCAGTGGGAGGCCAACCTGCTTGGTATCGCCAACGGTGATGTTGAAGTAGCCATCGGTGACCTTGTCCGAGCCGGCCTGCGCCGTTAGCCTGTTATCACCGGCATCCTCATCGGTAAGGCCAGCGATGACCTTGTCACTCTGGTTCTTGCTATTAAGCGTGCCAGAGAGCGCAGTAAGACCAGCGTTCGGATCAATGGCGTTCATGGTCGGCTTGATCTCGAAGGTGAAGGGTTCGACCTTGGTGTAACCATCGGGAGCAGAAGTTTCCGTGACCGTATAGACGCCAGCATCGAGACCGGTAAGCGTAATGACACCATGGGGGTCCATCGAAAGCTCAACCTTGTTGTCGCTCAAAGTGCCGTCACTCTTGACATATTTAACGTTTGCGCTGTTCTCGTCACCGTTAGTTGTGTCACCAGCTGCGATGGTGAACGTAGCACCTTCCAGCGCCTTCTCAGTGCCAAGGTCAACCTTGTTGATCTTGAGGCCGTAGGTGTAGTCCTTGACCGTATCGGATTCCGAGGTGCCAGTACCTGCGACCATGGGGTTGTTAGAATACTCGAGCGTAACAGTATTGGGGTTGCCCTCCAGCTTGTTGTTGGCCCCTGCAATAACCGCCTTTGCGTTGAGCTTTGCCTTGTAGAAGACAACAATATTGGTGTTGGCATTGATCGTAAGCGTTCCGCCATTTTTCGCGTTGGCTGACTTCAGCCCATTGGTTCCATTAAAGTTAACTGTCAAAACACGCTGATTTGACTCAGAAGGGGCATCCACTTTGTAGCTAGTCGGATTAATCTCGGTGTATTCACCATTATTCAGCGCATAAACGCTGAGCGAGTCAGTGATGTAGTCGAGACCGTCCGTCAGCTGATCCTTGAACTTGTAGGAATAGGTGTCGTAGCTATCGTAGTTGTCCGCAATCGTACCGGTGAGCCGGTAGTTGACCTCCTGACCGATCTGGGAGTCGGCAGCGTCCACCCAGTCAGTCTCGCCGGTAATGTCACCGCCCTTCACCTTAGAATCATCGAGGATCTTTTTCTCAACCGTGGGGATGCTGGTCTTCTCATGGACAGTTACGGCGCTACCGCCCACGACTGCAAAGATCGGGGACGTGCCAGTGTTCGGCTTGGTCGAATCGAGATCGCTGGTCACAAACAGGTAGTAACCGTTGCCATTCGCCAGATTAGGAGTCCAAGAATTACCAGTAGGGATGTTAGTCGCGGCAGGTTTCTCACTCTTAACGGCATTCGCAACTGCGTAGAGAACATTGTTGGTAGCGATTCGCGTTCCATCAGTCGATGTTGATCCTGCAGTAGTGGAACCCGCATGTGCCATGAGGAAGTCGGCTACTTCCTGGGCCGTAGGTTTGTCAGACAGCTGATCCTTAGCCTCCAAGCCGTCATAACCCTTCCAGTCTTTCCTAATGGCATCAATCACCTTCGTGCTAACCGTATCGCTCGCCCACGTGATGTTCTGAGCGGTCTTGCCACCGTTTTCAGTGTCGGTCACCGTAGCCTTAAAGATCTGGTACGCCTTGAACGTGGTGCCATCGTTTTTCTCGGCCTGACTAATGGTGATGCTGCCGTCACCCTCGGCCGCAAACGCCATACTCACCGGGGCCATGACGCCGCCGAAGCTCAACGCCGCCGTGAGGCCTGCTGTCACTGCCAGGCGTGCGATGTTCTTGCTCATGCTCATCTTCTTTTCCTCTGCTTTCTGCTCGAATTCCATTTGATCTAAATCTGTCTGCCTGTGTCTTAGCATCTAATTCGCTACGTCTCGCCCCGCTCTCTGTGGGGCTGCCAGCTACTCTTTATGGCTGCCACCTCCCCGCTTGACCAGGAGCGCGACCACGATGAGCGCGGCTCCGGCGACCGCTGCGGCGGCCGCGGCGTACATTGCCATATCGCCAGTCGAGGGCATAAAGCCTCCGGTGGTAATGCTAGGGGGTGTGCCGGTAGGCGTGTTGATGAGCGACGCCTCCAGGCTGCCCGTCGACCCGTCCGCGCTGTCGGCGCGCAGGGGCGACTCGGCCGTGATGGTGAGCTTGGGCTTGGCGGCGGCAACCTGGTCGACGTCCAGGCCCTCGGCCTTGACCGTCACGGAGCGCGTGCCCTCAAAGGCGGTGTAGCCCTTGGGAGCCTTGAGCTCGCAGACCTCCAGCTTGCCCGAGTCCACGCCCGAGACGGTCACGCGGCCGTCCTCGCCCGTGGTGACGGTGGCCTTGCCCTCCGCATCCCACGTGCCGTCGGCCGCTAGCGTGCGACCACGGTCGTCGGCGATGCGCAGGACCGCCCCGGCAAGCGGCTTGTCGCCGTCGCTGCCGCGCTTGGTGAGCGCGAGATCCCAGGTGTAGGCGCACGCGTCATCGCTCGGCGTGCGGGTGAAGCCGGCGTCGCCGGACTGGTCGGCAAAGGGAGAGCGCGGGTAGCGCAGGTAGACCTCGTTGGGGTTGCCCTTCGCGATGCCGTGGTTGCATGCGCTGTTGAGCGGCGCATTGTACACGGCGACCACGCGGGCACCCGCGGTGAAGGCGTCGGCCCCGCCGAGCGCGGCGATCAGGTCGCCGGTGCGCACGGTGAAGGTTCCGTCGGCCGCTACCTTGGTGGCGCACTGGGCCGTGATATCGGTCCAGCCCTTCACGGGCTCGGTGCCGGCGCGGCCGTCCTTGCTGGTCTGGACCGCGTCAAAGCCGCCGTCCGCGCCCGCCGCCACGTACACGCGCATGCTCGCGGCCACCTTGGAGGGATCGAGTCCCGTGCTCATAGTGTCGACGAACTGCACCGCGTAGGTGTCGTAGGCCGTGAGGCCCGCCGGGACCGTGGCAGAGAGGCGCCAGTACAGGTCATCGGCGACCGTGGCGTCGGCGGCCTTCTGCCATGCGGCGGTGCTGTCCTCCAGCACGTGCTTGGCGACCTTGGGGGTCGCCGCCTTGGGCTTGACGGTGACGGCGCTGCCGCCGACCAGGGCCATGATCGGCGCGGTTCCGGCCTCGCCCTGGGCGATGGCGTCGTCGGCGACGATGAGCCAGTAGCCACAGGGCAGCTCGGCCGCCGTGTCCGCGTTAAGGGCCACGGACGCGGCGCAAGAGCTCTGGAAGGAACGAGCGAGCTGTGCGCTCAGTGCGCTCGTAAGGTGGGAATCGGTGTTGAGCCACTCGGCAGCTTCCCGCGCGGTGGTCTGGGAATTGGGCATACCGGCGTTGTGCAGCACAGGCAGCGCGGCGTCGCGCACGGCGTCGCTTACCCAGGCGAGGTCGGTGGCGATCTTGGCGTCGTTGTCGCCGTCGACGACGCGGGCGTCAAAGATCTGGTAGGCGTCGTAGCTGCTCGCCACGGTGCCGCCCACCGTGATGGAACCGGTCGAGGTCGGCGCGGCCTGCGCGGATGCGGGGAACACAACCGCGCAGGTGCCGATCAGGAGGGCAAGCAGCGCAAACAAGATCGGGAAGGAGCAAACTTTCTTATTCACGACGCTCACCTCCCTTCGCATTCGCCTTGCGACGAATGTGCATCCAGGCCGCAGCAGCGCAAAGCACCGCCGCGCCGGCAAGGTACGTCAGAGTGACGCCCGACATACCAGAAAGGGGCAAAGAGGTGGAGTAGGTGTTGATGAAGGTGGGGATGGAGGTGTCGGTGGAGTTGGGGGCGGAGGTGTCGATGAACGTCCGTTCTTTGGCATTGGGGTCTGCTGTCCAATCGCCCTTGGAGTCAACGGATCCCTTCATGTAGGTCACCCTACAGTTGATCTCTCCTTTTTCGGTGTCATACGTTGGCACAACCGTGAACTTATAGACCGACTGGTCGTACGTGTAGTGCGAGAACTGCGAACCGTCGGTTTTCTCGCGCACATAGTACGTAAAGGTCTTGAAAGAGCCACCCGTGGAGCCGCCCGGGTCGTCGGAATTATTCCTGATATCAGAGAGCGAGTACTTGAACTCAATCGTTTTATCTTTATCAGTGGCGTCCTTGAACGGAAGCGTCTGCGTCTTATCAGAACCAGAAGTCACGGCAGTACCGATGATGTCTTCGTCTTTAAAATGGCTGTCTTTCGCGAGCTGAAGTGTAAACTTCTTCATCTCGCCACCCTTAACGACCTTAGTCGCCTTAGGAGTCCAGGAAACCTCAGGGTCGTACGTGTTGGTGAAGGTCTTTTCCCCGTCGGGGCCGCCAATCGAATAATAGCCCCCAATAGCATCTAGTTGCACATCAGCGTTCCGGTGGTCAGTTTTGCCCTCGGAATGCTCAACCGCGCTCACATTTTTGATCTCGTAGTTATGGATTTTGATCTCTATGGTCTTGTTCGGATCGTTCCGAGTCGGAACAGTCATGAGCACAGTCGAGTGGTCTTCGACTGTCACCTTAATCTCGTACACGGCGGGGTCGTATGTGATGCCGGAAACCTTTCCGGCATTTTCGACTAGGTAGTATGTAATCGTGCCAGCCGTACCGTTCGCTGCAGACTGCTCACCCAGGTTAAACGTGATGTTGCCTCCATCAACATTACTTGCAGTTCCAACCGGGGTGCAAACGTCATGATTGAATACCCCGCTAGCGAAAGGATCAACCGAATCCTTGCGGTAGACCGTAAAGGAGAACTCCCCCTTATTGATCTTGCGGCCGGACAGCGCCTTGGTCGCCTTCAGCTTAAGGCTCGGATAGACATACGTGTCTGCTGGCTGACCCAAGTACAGGTCGCCATTCGACATGATGCCGCCACCATGGTTCCAGGAATAGTTGTCCGTGATGAAAGTTGTCACTTTATTTTTCTGTACTGCCTCAGTCACCGCTTTATCCGTGGCACTAACAGCCGAAGTCAGACCGATGCTATTTTTTACCTGAGCAACACCGTTGGCGGGGATGGTAATGGGATCATTTAGCTCAATGCTTCCCGAATACTTGGCGTCTATATCGCCAAGCATCTTGCCGCTTACCACTGCAACCGGCGTTGTGTGACCTGTCGCTGCGAGGAAGAAATCGGCATGACCGTACGTGCGAAACGTCTCCGAATCGTATGCATCCCTATCTTCAGTCTTATTAGTACCTTCAGCACCACCAGCTGAAAGATGGGGCGTACCATCATTACCACTACCATCTACCCGATTGTATTCTTTGAAATTTTGATCACTGTCAGCAGACGAATTGCCAAAGATTGCCGTGCCCTCAGTGTTCGTTACCAACGTCTTGCCCGTGGGGCAGACTGCTACGCCGCCGCCATAGCCGCCAGCGGTATTGCTGCTAATGTACGAGTTGTATACAAATAATCTACCAGCGGTCTTTTCCATACCCTCATTCGAGTTTCCCTGGACGAAGATACCGCCACCGCCCCAGTCAAAGCGAGACATGCAGCGGTTGTGAGTGATGTAGACTTTGCTGTTTGGAGTGCCGTTAATCATCGCGTCAACTTGCTGGCCCACTCGGATACCGGCACCTTCAGATCGGTAGCTCACGTTAGAGGCAATAATTCCTCCCGTAATGTCGAGCCATGCCATACCTGATTGATCTTGATTGGTAACGTAAACGCCGCCACCAGCTTCTTCAGAATAATTGCCAGTAATCTTGCCACCAGAAATGGTGACATGGGCACCGTTATTGGCAGCAAGCCCAGCGCCGCCATGGTTACCCCAGCCATCGTGGCCGCAAAACTTAGCGTATTTATTGTTAGTGATGTAGCCACCAGAAACGGTCACACTACCGCCCGAAACCAAGATGCCGCCACCGAGACCATCCGCCTCGCCGTACGTAGCGTTGCCAGAGATGATTCCACCCGTAAGCTTCAAGGTGGCTCCGTTGTCAGCATAGACGCCGCCGCCAGAAGCTGCCTTGTTTCCCGCGACCACGCCGTCTGTCATTTCGAGGCTGGCATTCGCGCCCGTTATGCACAGACCACCGCCCCAGCCACCGCGGTTGCCGTTGGTGACGTAACCGCCTTCGATTTTGACCTTACCCGTAGAAAGAATCACATGGCCGTTATCGCTCAGATTGGCGGCCGTGGTAATCATGCCGCCCTTGAGATCGAGCATGCCGCCCTCATTAACGGTGACCACTTGCTTTACGGAACCGTGGTCCGATGCCGCAACGATAGCGCCAAAGCCCGTAACGTCATGCCTGTACGTAGTCTCGGTGGTGCAAAGTCCATCTGTATTGGGCGTGCTCTTAGTCTCATAGTAAGTAAGACTCTTAGGAGCGCCGTTATTAGAGCTAGACTCGTCTCCCCTTTCCCATGTCATAATCGCAGGCTGACCCGCCGGCGCATTGTCGACCGGAGTCTTTTCGTCTTTTGTGCTATCTGAGCCCTCGATAATGTTCTCGATGGTGAGCGTGACTCCGTTTTCGACCACAAAGAAGGAGTCTAAGCCGCCGGAGCGGTTGTAGAGCATGTTTCCCGCAAGATTAATGGTGGTGTTTTTTTTGATGTCAATCTGCTGACTCGAATAGGCAGGACCCGTCAGTTGAAACTTGCCGCCGTTGTCGAATTTCCCAGAAACATCACCATTTACCTTGTCATAGTCATCGTCACTGACGCTGGCGGGGGCAATTGCGTTTTCGTCGCTATTTTCATCATCAGAAGTCTGTGCGTCGGAAGGCTGCGCGGCGCCCTCGGCCTCCGCGTCATCGGCTGTCGAGTCTGGTGCAACGGTATCCTCGTTCGCCTCATTCTCGGCATCGCCGCTATTCAGCTTTTCGGCATCCCCGGCAGCGTTGACTGCATCAGTAGACTCAGTTGAGGACCCCCCCCCATCACAGTTTCCTCGGTAGAAACCGTCTGGGCATCGTTGGCAATGGCCTGCGAGATCGGGGGCATGACGAGCGACAGTACCAAGCTCAAAACGGAGGCTCCGCACAAAACGCCTGCCAGTACACGGCGCGTCGCTTTTTTACGCTGCTTAGATTTATCTGAATTCGCTTTCATCGATGTCTCATCCCCAAGAGACCGCGATCTTGCTCTTTCACCATCAAACGTATCTGCGCAATCTGTAATTGCGCTCGCGTAGTAATCCGTATTGTAGCGATTGTTGAACATCTGAGCAAGAAAACCGATGGTTTTGTAGCGAGTTCTCAATTCCCTTGACATTTACTCAGATTTGCCTTCGTTTATTCGCTATCTATTTTTGGTTTCTGCTGGTAATTTAGTTGACTATCATTTTTTAATGGCATTAGATTTATTTGCACAACATTTTGCTCAAGAGCAAACATCCCGCTCACGGTCGAAAATCGACCGTGAGCGGTAGGTCATTAGCCAGCAGGAATACCTTACTAAACTGATGAGAATATCTTTAACCCATCGGTGGTTAGAAGCGTGATGTTCAGACAATCATATTTGATTTTGTGCGCAGATTTTAGGCATCAATTCGCCCAAATCGCCTGAGGCCGCCACAAAGGCACCTGTCCCCTTTGTGGTGATTCTGCCCTAGCGCTACAGCAGATGCTCCTCGATAAAGATCGCGATGCCGTCTTCGTCGTTGCTCGCGGTTACAAAGTCGGCGGCGGCACGGGTAGCGTCGCTGCCGTTTGCCATAGCCACGCCCACGCCGGCGTCGGCCACCATGCAGGTGTCGTTATCGGCATCGCCAAACACGCAGATGTTCTGGAGCTCCATGTCGTTGAGCTCCGCCACGCGCACAAGGCCGCGCGTCTTGGACACGCGCGGATCCATGAATTCGTAGAGTCGCTGCGTGGTCTGCAGAGCAGCCGCTTTAACGGTGTCGTCGGCGAACGTCGATGCTCGCTCGATGATCTGCGGCATCGCCTCGGGCGCCATGGTAAACATCACCTTGGGCTGCGGCTCGCGCAAAAACTCGGCAAAATCGACCACCTGGTAGGGCACGCCGTCGACGCGCGACAGATGCTCGACGCACGCGTTGCTCTCGGGCACGTAGAACACGCCGTCTCGGGGACAGACGGGCGTTGCCGGAAGGTCCGCCATGTGCTTGCAGATGCGCGCGATGGTCTCGCCCGGCAGTGGATAGCTCAGCTCGTTGATGCCGTGCGCGCGGTCGATGACCTCGGCGCCACCGCAGCCCACCATCACGTCTACCAGGCCTTCGATGCCCCAGAGCTCGTACATGGCCTCGGTCGCGTGGGCGTCGCGCCCGGTGCACAGGCCAAAGAGCACGCCGCGCTCGCGCAGGGCGCGGATCGCCGCCACGGTGCGCGGGGACACCGTGTGCTGGCTCGTGAGCAGCGTGCCGTCAATATCGCAGAACACGGCTTTGATGTGGCTGAAGGTGGTGTCCATGGGGGGCCTTTCTGGGTTGTGCGACGGTGCTGAATGTGGCTGGAAATGGTGTACATGGTATACCAAGGCGCGCACGGAGCGCTTTGGAGCAAAACCACCACAAAGGTGCCTGGCCCCTTTTGTGGTGGCCGAACCCGAAGGGTGGCCTGGCCGGAGCGCAAACCATCACAACATTCGACGTTTTTCGGCAAAATCGCGATTTTCATCTAATGTTGTGATGGTTTTTACTGCCTTGCGGCACGATCAAAATGTCGGCGTCCAAACAGCAGCAACGCCGCGGGAACCGCCGTCACGACCATGCCCGCACCAACGAGCGTCTGCTGCACGCCAAACGTCGCCGCCAGCCACGGGGCAATCGCCAGCGGGGCCACGCCGGCGAACATGTTGCCAAAACCCATGACCGAGTTCACGCGACCGAGCTGCTCGAGCGGGGCCGTCGTTTGCACGATCGTGTTGTGGAGCGGGTTGACGACGCCCCAGGCCACGCCCAGGGCAATCTGGCCAATGAGCGCCACGCCCACGTACGTTGTTCCCACGTAGAGCAGGCTTCCCAGGCCCACGGATATGAGTGCCACGAGCAGCGTTTTGAGACTGACAAAGCGCGGCGGCAAGCGGAGCGCGAGGACGGCGCCCAGCACCGCGCCCACACCGCTGGCCGACGAGAGCCAGCCCATCCACTCAACACCGACGTGCAGGACATCGCGGTAGAAGAACGACTCCAGCGGGTCAAAGGCACCGTAGCCAAAGTTTGAAAGGAAAATAATGCAGAACAGCAGGGCGAGGACGCTGTTGGTGAAGACTGTCTTGATGCTGGTCGCGAAGGTGACGCGGGTGGATTTACTGGAGTCGGAGCTTTGACTGGCGGTACTTGCCGTTGCGCTGCTGTCCGCGGGACTGCTTTCGCGCGTGGCGACGTGACCCGCTTGCGGCCTAAAGCCCCAACCGGCGACGAGCGCCAGTACGGTAAAGATCATCATGAGCACGAACACCGCGCGCGACGACGCGGCCGCCGCGACAAAGCCGCCCAGTGTGGGGCCAACGATGATGCTCACGTTTGAGAGCATGGCGATGGCGGAGTTGATGTCTTTGAGCTCGACAGGATCGTCAGTGAGGTAAGCCGGATAGGATGTGGCGATGGGCTGGGCAAACCCCATCACAAAGCCCAAGAGCGCCGCGCCGAGCAGGACGATGCCGGTCGCGCTACCAAAAACGAGGATTGCCGCGCCGGTTGCCAGCGTGCCCACGATGCTCAGCAAGAAATGACGGCGCGGGCCCCAGGCGTCGAGCGTCGCGCCACCCGCAAAGGATCCCAAGATCACGAATACGTTCATAAAAAGGACGGCCAGCGATGTCGCCACAACCGAGGCATCGTCTGCATAGGTGAGCGTTCCGATGACACCGATGAAGTAGCTGGTCTGAAAGCCGGTATATATGAGGAAGCGCATTGCCACCAGGTGCTTAGCCTGCGCGGACAGCGATGATTGAGGCTTTGAGAAAAGAGAGGCGAGCATGGAGACTCCTTGTTTCATACGAATACGGGCGGTGGGCATTCACCACCGTCTGTCAAATCAATCTATTCGCAAGAAACACTAAGGACGCATCAAGCCCCTTCTCTCCGTTTTTCGCCCGTCATGAACTACTTGGTAGATTGTAAGGCATGCCCCACACATCTACCAAAGCAAAAACCACCGCAAAGGTGCCTGGCCCCTTTGTGGTGGAAATGACGTTTGCCCAGATAAAACCTGCCAAAACAAACCTGTCCCTTTTTGGCATGTTATGGCAGCGCAGCGAGCCGGTTCCAAGTGCCCCAGGTCGCCCCGAAAGAGGAGCGACGCGTACTTTGGTACGCGAGCGACGGCTTGAGGGGCGAGATGGGGTGCTTGGGGCCGGCGCAGCGTCAAGCCTGAAGGTGGTCTTGGATGAGATCGCAGATGGCTCGGGCATCGTTGATGTTGATGGCTCGGGTCGCAAAGCCGGCGTCGAAGGCCTGACGCGCCAGGGCCTCGTTGCAGGCAAGGGCCAGCGTGTGACCGTCGACCAGGTCGAGCGAGCTCTTGCCGCGCAGACGGTCGACACCGGAGCGCGCGACCACGATGTTGTCGAAGCCCTCGGTCTTGTAACCCTCGATGATCACCACGTCGACATCGTTGTAGCGCGACAGCAGCTCGCGCGCGGGCATCTCGTCCTCCTCGCGCGTGTCGGCGTACTCCGCCCAGCGCGTGGCGCAGATGAGGCCCACGTGCTTGGATCCGGCCTGGTGATGGCGCCACGTATCCTTGGCGGGCACATCGATATCAAAGCCGTGGTGCCCATGATGCTTGAGCGAACCCACGCGCAGGCCGCGGCGGGTGAGCTCGGCAATGACCTTCTCGACGAGTGTGGTCTTGCCCGAGTTTTGGTAACCGATAAACGCGATCGCAGGGACGGCCGGAGCTGCAGGCGCGACGGCGATGGGTGCGCTCGCGAGGGCGGCACCGTCAGCAGCCACGGCCTCAACAGCAGCGGCCTGACGCTCTGCACGATCCCACACGCCCGAGCGGCCGCCCTCCTTGTGCAGCAGGCGTACGTCGACGATCTCCATGCCGCGATCGACCGCCTTGCACATGTCGTAGATGGTCAGACACGCGGCACTCGCGCCAGTCAGGGCCTCCATCTCGATACCTGTCTTGCCCGTCACGCCGGCCGTAACCAGTACGTGAAAGCCAACCTGCCCGTCCGCGCGCGCCGGCGCCCAGCCCTCGGGCACGTTCTCGACAGGCATCCCCGCCGAAGCGATGGGCGCAATGTCGCACTTGCTCTTGGTAATGAGCAACGGATGGCACATGGGAATGATGTCGCTCGTGCGTTTGATGGCCATGATGCCCGCCACGCGCGCGCAGGCAAGCACGTCGCCCTTCTTGGCGCGGTCCTGTAGCACCATGGCCTGCGTCTCGGGATGCATGAGGATGGTGCCCTCGGCGATGGCGATGCGATGCGTCTCGGCCTTGTCGGACACGTCGACCATGCGAACCTCGCCCTTGGCGTCCACATGCGTCAGCTCGTCGCGACGGGCGTCGCGGGCGGGCTCGGTGGCAGCGCTGACAGACGGCTGCGCGGGCGCGGCGGCGTTACCGGCCGCAGCCGTGACTTTGCGGGCAGACATCGCGGCCCTGCGAGCGGCCTTGGTGGCATCGGCGTACCTGCTCTTGGCCATATGATCATCCTCCGATTTGGGACATAAATCGTTGCGTGCCCTCAATTATCGCGTGTTCCTGCGGTTTGTGGGCCACGGCATCGCGCCAAATCGAAAGTACCTGCATATCATCACCACGACGCAGCGCCTCACGCACCGAATACTCGGCATCGCTGAACAGGCACGGACGCACGTTGCCATCGGCCGTCAGGCGCAGACGGTTGCAATTCGCGCAAAAATGGTTGGACATAGCGCTAATAAAGCCAACTGTTCCCGCCGCACCCGGAAAGTGCCAATAGCGCGCAGGGCCCGCGCCGGCAGGAGCGTCGTTGATGTCGAGCGGCTCGAGCTCGCCCAGTCCCGCCGCGGCGGCCCCGGCATTGATGCGCGCCCGCAGCTCGTCGCTCGGCACGGTATCGCTCGCGTCCCACAGCTCGGGATTGAGCGCGGGCGCATGCGGGTCCACAGCGCAATGCGAGCTCGTGCGCTCGTCGCCAATGGGCATATATTCGATAAAGCGCAGGTGAATGGGGCGATCGAGCATGAGCCGCGCAAGGGCCGCCACATCCTGGTTGAGCCGGCGCACAACAACGCAGTTGACCTTAACGGGCTCAAAGCCCCAAGCCAGCGCCGCGTCGATGCCAGCCATGGTCTGCTCGAGTCGACCCAGGCGCGTGATCTTTCCAAACAGCGTAGGGTCGAGCGTGTCGAGCGAAATGTTGACGCGGTTAAGCCCGGCATCTTTGAGCTGCGGCGCCAACTTGGGAAGCAGGGCGCCGTTGGTGGTGAGCGAGATGTCCTCGATCTGCGGAATCGCGCGAATGTCACGAATGAGCGGGATGATACGGCGGCTGACCAGCGGCTCGCCACCCGTCAGGCGCACGCGGCGAATGCCCTCCCCCGCCACCAATCGCACAAAGTGGGCGATTTCCTCGACACTGAGCAGCTCGTCGTGTGCACGGGGCGCCACGCCATCGGCCGGCATGCAATAGATGCAGCGGAAATTGCACTTGTCGGTCACGGCAATGCGCAGGTAGTTGATATCGCGGCCAAAGCCGTCATGTTGCACGTGCCCGTCCACGCAGCCCTCCCCTCGCGCGGCGTTTTATTCTTCGGAAAACATAATACCCCACGAGAGAATCATGCCGACACCCGTACGACAGGACAGGTCGCTTCGAGCAAAACGGACTTTCCAAGCCCATCCTCAGCACAGACCATCACAACATCCGATGCTTTTCCCGATTTTGGCAAAAAACGTCGAATGTTGTGATGGTTTGCCTGCCGCAGCGCCCCGTAGAAGGACCAAAGCACCCCTAAAGGCCGCCGTCCCAGTGCCGAATCACGAATTCTCGCAGACCGTTCTGACGTTTCTGGAACGCTTCGCTTCGGTCGCACTTAAGGCCCATAGCGAGCGCGATGGCATTCATTGCCCGATGCAATTGCAGCTGGTGGGCAAACTGAGTCCCGGTGAGGACGATCATCCTAAAGCCCAGCGCGCTCAGCACGGTCATACGCTCCGCGTCCGACGCGCTGCGCTGTTTACCAAGATGGTCCGAGCCGTTGTATTCAATCCCCGTACCACTCGCAGGCGCATATACGTCGATCTCGAAATACCCGGCCTTAGCGAGATATTTGAACTCGTTGGGAACATCGACCCGATGGTTGAGCTCGACCCTGGTGTACCCTAGCCCGCCCTGGGAACGCTTCGCGACGACCATGATTGCGGTGGCCGTCTCCATAGGCGAACGAGCAGCGTCCTTTACACGCTTGAGCAGCGAGGCCGCGCGTTTCACGCCTCGACGCGAAGGATTCTGCTCGCAAAAAGCACGCAGGTCGGCGACGGCATATCGTTGCGAGGCCTCAACATAATCATCGCTCGACAGATGGTTAAGGTGATACCGAGCACACACTTCAAATCCGTACTCAAGCTGCTCGAGCTCGCTCATCCACGAGCCCGCCTGGACAAGGCACATGGCTTCATCAACCACCAGAAGACCCTCTGCCACCTCGATAAGATGATCCGAAGGTATGGGCGCCCCAAACACATGGCGTCGGAGACCCGCCGGCCGAGAGCGTTCAAAATCGAAGCTAACCAGCGTATCAATACGACCGAGTTCCTCTTGAGGAATACCAAGTGAGACCAGATAGTCGGCGACAATCTCGACCGCTGCAGATATCCTCAATCCCTTGGCATCGAGCCCCAATTTGGGGAGGCTCGCAGTCGGCTCCACCTCGCCAGCAAATGAGCCTTCGTCGTATAGGCTGCTTACTCGCGAGAGCGGCTCGGACGGACGCGCCACGTTGTGGTACAGCCAGGCAGTCTTATGGGACAGGACGATCGGCAGGTCCATGAGCCCTCCAATGGAGTCGGATAACCAACCTTATTCCCCTGCCCACGGGTCCGCACACCTTCGTGCGCAAGAAAGCGATTCCACCCGGTCGAGTGGCAGAAAAACCGTCCCAAAAATCGATGCTTTTCTTCAATATCGAGAAAAACATCGATTATTGGGACGGTTTGGGGCGAGGTGAGAGGTCGGAGGGCCAGAGCAAGCCGCACTCCAACGGGTTAATCCAGCTCCTTCAATCCGTGTGCCAGCTGCCAGTATTCCCCGTGCTGGGCGAGGAGCTCCTCGTGGGTACCGCGTTCAATGATGCGGCCGTGTTCGAGGACCATGATGGCGTCGGCGTCGCGGACCGTGGACAGGCGGTGCGCAATCATAAACGTGGTGCGGCCGCGCATGATGCGGTCCATGCCGCGCTCGATGAGCTTTTCGGTGCGCGTGTCGATGGAGCTCGTGGCCTCGTCCAAGATGAGCACCGGCGGATCGGCCACGGCCACGCGCGCGATAGCGAGCAGCTGGCGCTGGCCCTGTGACAGGTTGGCACCGTCCGCGGTCACGAGCGTGTCGTAACCTTGCGGCAAGCGGCGGATAAACGAGTCGGCGCAGGCGGCCTCGGCAGCGGCGCGCACTTCTTCGTCAGTCGCGTCGAGCTTGCCAAAGCGGATGTTCTGCGCAATGGTGCCGCTAAACAGGTGCGTGTCCTGCAGCACAATGCCGAGCGACCCGCGCAAGCTGGCCTTGGCGATATGCTTGACGTCGATACCGTCGTACGTGATCTCGCCGTCATCGACCTCGTAGAAGCGGTTGATGAGGTTGGTGATGGTCGTCTTTCCGGCGCCCGTCGAGCCAACAAAGGCGATCTTCTGTCCCGGCTTGGCGAACAGGTTGAGGTCCATGAGCACGCGCGTGCCCGGCACGTAAGAAAAGTCCACGGTATGGAAGCGCACGTCGCCGGCGAGCGGGACCAGACCGGTAACAAGCTCGGTACCGTCGGCTGCCACCGCACGCCCCGACTCATCAACGGCGGCCACGTCGTGCAGATGCCCGTACGTGCCCACACCCTGGCCCTCGGGAATCTTCCACGCCCACGCCGCGTCTCCCGTCTGCACCAGTTCCACGCGGCCCTCGTCCACCTCGGGCTTAAGGTCCATCGCGGCAAACAGGCGCTCGGCACCGGCCAGCGCGTTGAGTAAGAAGTTGCCCAGCTGCGTAAACTGGTTGATGGGCATGGCCGCCTGGCGCACAAAGACCAGGTAGCTCGCGAGCGAACCCACGTCGGCAAGTCCCTTGATGCAGAGCATGCCGCCCGCCACGGCAACGATGGCGTAGTTGACGTAGCCGATCACCACGGTCATGGGCACCATCGAGTTGGCGTAGGCCTGTGCGGCGCCGCCGGTACGGCGCAGCTCCTGGTTGCGCGTGTCAAAACCAGCAACATTGACCTGCTCGTGGTTAAAGACCTTAATGACCTTTTGGCCCGAGACCATCTCCTCGACGTATCCGTCCAAGTCGCCGAGCGATGCCTGCTGGGCGGCAAAAAAGCGCTTGGAGCGGGCACCCGAGTAGCGCGCGTACAGCACAATGGCAACATCGCACGCGAGCGTGATAATCGTGAGCTGCCAGTTAAGAATGATGAGCATGGCTGTGGTGCCGATCACCTGAATGGTCGCCTGAATCACGTTGGCAAAGCTATTGTTGAGTGCCTCGGAGACCGTGTCGACGTCGTTGGTGAAGAAACTCATGATGTCGCCCGAGCGCGTACTGTCGAAGTAACTGAGCGGCAGCGTCTGGATGTGCGCGAACAAGTCGCGGCGAATATCGGACACCACGCGCTGGGCCGCGCGCACCATAATCTGCGAGTAACCCAAGGCCGAGAGCACGCCCGCGGCGTAGATGACGGCCGTAAAGAGAACCTGTTTGGTAAGCAGCTCCTCCCCACCCGCGGCCAGGCCGTTGACGATGGGGCGCACCATATAGGTGCCGGCGAGGCTCGCGATGGCCGCGACGGAGGCAAGCACGCCCACCGCCAGCAGCGAGAACTTGGCATGCCCCATGTAGGAGAGCAAGCGGCGGAGCGTTCGACGCAAATTGGCCGGACGAGCCTGAGCGGAAGTCTTAGGCATGGCGCTCACCCCCTTCCAGAGATGATCCGTATGCGACGGAGGAAAACGGATCGTTCGCGTCGTCGGCATCACCGTCGTCGCTCACATCACCCGCGAACTCCATCTGCGAGGCGTAAATCTCCTGGTAGATGTTGTCACCCGCCAGCAGCTCCTCATGCGTGCCCACGCCGTGGACACGGCCGTCATCCAGCACCACGATGCGGTCGGCATCCATCACGCTTGCGATACGCTGGGCGATGATGATCACCGTCGTGTCGGGAATCTGAGCGATATGCTCGCGGATCTTGGCGTCGGTCGCCATATCGACCGCACTGGTCGAGTCATCAAAAATGAGCACGCGCGGGTGCTTAAGCAGCGTTCGCGCGATGCACAGGCGCTGCTTCTGGCCGCCCGAAACACCGGCGCCACCCTGGCCCAACTCGCCGTCGAGTCCGCCGATGCGGTCCAGAAACTCGTCCACGCACGCCGCGCGGCAGGCATCCAACAACTCCTCGTCGGTGGCATCGGGCGCGCCCCACTGCAGGTTCTCGCGCACGGTCCCCGTAAACAGCACGTTCTTTTGCAGCACAATGCCCACGGCGTCACGCAGGCTGACCAGGTCGTAGTCGCGCACGTCGCGCCCGCCCACGAGCACGGCGCCCTCGGTAGCGTCGTACAGGCGCGCGATGAGCTGCACGAGCGAGCTCTTGCCCGAGCCCGTGCCGCCGAGCACGCCCACCGTGGAGCCCGGCTCAATGCGAAGGTCGATATGCTCGAGCACGTCCTCGGCAGCATCCGCGCGGTACTTAAACGACACATCGCGGAACTCGACACTTCCGTCGGCGACCTCGTGCACGGCAGCATCGGCAGCGGGCGCCTGGATGAGCGACTGCTCGTCGATCACCTGTGAGATGCGCTCCACACTGGCGAGTGCGCGCGTAAGCAGCAAAAATACGTTGGAGATCATCATGAGCGAGTTCATAATCAGCAGGACGTAGCTCATAAAGCCCGTGAGTGAGCCCACGCCCAGCTCGCCGGCGAGAATCATGCGTCCGCCGATCCACAGGATAGAAAGCGCGGCCACGTACATCGACAGCTGAAACACCGGCAGGTTGAGCACGGCATTGCCGAACGTCTTCGTCGCCGTATGCGCGAGCTCGGTATTGACGGTGTCAAACTTGGCCTCCTCGTGCTCGGCGCGCACATACGCCTTGACGGCGCGCACAGCAGTGAGGTCTTCCTGCACCACGCCGTTGAGGTGGTCCATCGAGGTCTGGAGCTGACGGTAGAGCGGGCTCACACGGTAGGTGATAACCCCCAGCACGATCGCCAGCACGGGCAGGATAATCGCAAAGACCGTGGCGAGCGGGCGCGACAGCGCCAGCGCGTAGATAAGGCCGACAACGAGCGTCACCGGGCCGCGCACCATGGGGCGAAAGCCATTACCGATAGCATTTTGGATGACGGTAATATCGGTGGTCATGCGGGTGACGAGCGAGCTGGCATCGTAGTTGTCCAGGTTGCCAAAAGCGAGCGTCTGGATCTTGCGATACTCTGCCTCGCGCAGGTTGGCGCCCAAGCCCGAAGCCACGCGAGCGGATGTGCGGGCATAGCCCAAGCCCAATACCAGCGAAAACGCCGCACACACTAACATGTACGCGCCTTGCAGCAGCATGTAGTTGATGTCGCCCGCAGGCACGCCCACGTCGATGATGTTCGCCATGATAACCGGGATAAACAGCTCGAGCGCTGTCTCGGCCGTCACAAAGAGCACGCCGAGTATGGCGTCGCGACGGTATTCCCCCAAGTAGGAAAACAGGATCTTGAGATTGCGCACGCAGGTTCATCCCCCATCAAACGTTGTTCGCAAACGCACGTATTATTGCGCGACAGGCGATGGTGTCAAGTGACGCGAAACCGATTTCTGCAAGGCCAACGAACGTGCCAAACAGGCATAGTGCGCATCTGTATTCAGTTGGAAATAATCGTGGGCCTCACTTTTTTCGCCCTGTCCTCGACTCAAACCTTGACTCTACAATCGTTATAGGGTTTTCACTACACTGGTAGCTAAACGAACCAAGCCAGAAAGCGCCCCGCCCATGGAACACGACCTCACACGCGGCAATGTCCTTAAGACCATCGCGGTCTTTGCCCTGCCCTATATGCTCTCGTACTTTTTGCAGATGCTCTACGGCATGGCCGACCTGTACATGATGGGACAGTTTAGCGGCGCCGCCGGCATCACCGCCGTGGGCAATGGCGCGCAGACGCTCTATATCATTACCGTGACGCTCGTGGGCCTGGCCATGGGAACGACGGTTATCGTCGGCCACGCCGTGGGTTCGCGCCGGCTTGACCGCGCCGAGACCGCCATCGGCAACACCATCACGCTCTTTATGGGCGTCTCGGTGGTACTGGCTGCTGTCCTGCTTGCGCTGTGCCCGCAAATCGTGGCGCTCATTGGCACGCCGCCCGAGGCAGTCGAAGGCACCGCCGCCTACCTGCGTATCTGCTTTGTCGGCATTCCGTTTATCGCCGCATACAACATTCTTTCGGCCATCTTTCGCGGGCTGGGCGATTCGCGCTCGCCTATGTACGTGATTGGCGTGGCATGCATCATCAACATCGCACTCGACTTTCTATTTATCGGCCACATGGGGCTCGGCCCCGTGGGCGCGGCGCTCGGCACGGTGACCGCGCAGACGGCCAGCGTTGCCCTCGCACTCGTGTGGCTTAAGAGCCGCCGCACGAACATCCATGTTAAGCGCAGCGACCTGCGCCCCCAGCCCGAGGTGCTCGGCAGCATCCTTAAGATCGGCGTGCCCGTGGCCGTGCAGGACGGCTGCATTCAGGTGGCGTTTATGTTTATCACCGTCATCGCCAACCACCGCGGCCTGGTCGACGCCGCCGCCGTGGGCCTGGTCGAGAAGATGATCAGCTTTTTGTTCATTGTGCCGAGTTCCATGGGCGCCACCGTCAGCGCACTCACGGCGCAAAACGCCGGCGCGGGCAAGGGCGACCGCGCGCGTCAGGTGCTCAAGGACGCCATGACGTTTTCGGTGGTGTACGGCTGCCTGATCACGGTGCTGATGTGGTTGGTGGCGCCGACGTTTATCGGCTTTTTCGCCAAGGACCCCGCGGTGGTCGCGGCCGGTACCGGCTATATGCGCAGCTATATTTTCGACGCGATCTTTGCCGGCATCCACATTTGCTTTAGCGGCTTTTTCGCTGCGTACGGCAAGAGCTACATCGGCTTTGCGCACAACGTGCTGGCCGTGGCGCTCATTCGTGTGCCGGGCGCGTGGCTGCTGTCGAACGCCTATTCCGACACGCTGTTTCCCATGGGCATCGCTTCGCCGTGCGGGTCAATTCTGTCGGCGGTCATCTGTGTTGTCGCGTTTACCGTGCTCAACCGGCGCGGGGCTTTTGACAAGTTGGCAGCATAGCGGGGCAACGCGAGATTGCCCTGATCGATGACATCATCAGCGACGACCCCGCGACCTATGTGACGCAGATCACGGTGCCCGTTACTGTGCTCGATTAAGAACCTCCCGGACAGGCATGAAGTGCAGCTCAGCTAACGAGCGTCGGCTACAGGAGAACCGCCATGTCGAGGACAATCCCCGATATGGCGGTTTTACTCCTCCGGAATCGGAAACGCACGGATGAACTCTGCAGGCGAGAAGGTCTTGATGGTCGAGCGCACAAAAGCGGCGCGGTCACGCGTGATGATAAAGTCCACGCCGGCACGCTCGGCCATCGCACGGATACAGCCGTCCTCAAAGTCCGGCTCATCGGAATAGGCGGAGGTAAAACAAGCTTCTTGGTCGAGAGGCTCTACCGAGTAGCTCTTAAGACAGTCGCGCACTACCTCGCGGGCGCGCGCCTCACCTGCCTGTCTAGTGAGAATGTAGTACGCATCCTTGAGAGAGCAGGCCGAAACAACGCCCTCGATAAGCCCCACGTCAACGAGCGCCTTAGTCGTTTGCGCCGCCCCATGCTCCGGCCGGCCCGGCAGCACGCAATCGAGCAGAAAATTGGTATCGAGAAATGCCCTCATAGGTAGCGCTCCCTCGCGACGCGCTTTTCATCTTCAACCGTCATCGTATCGAGCGGCGTTCCCTTTGGCATGTTAGCCACGATATCGAGATACTCCTGGTAGTCCTCATTCTCCGCGAGTATCTCACGGATCTCCTTCCAGGTGATCTTGGGATGCCACATCGTACCCACGTCGCGCTTGGGCTTGCCCGTGCCGCACGTCGGTTTTGCGCCCCCACGCTCCTGGGCAGCGTCATATTCCACCGTAACTGGACCTTCATAGTCGAGCGGCACGATTTTGAACAACGGCTTGCTCCGCTTGAAGACCACAACCTCCTCGCCCTCATTGGCAACCTTTTCGGCCACCTGCGTAAGGTTTTGGCGCAGTTCCGAAAACGCGACGGTAACCATAACTGCCCCTCTCAACATATATCTTCACTGCTAAGTATACACGTTAATATTAATGTTAAAGTGTATAAAACTCATCACAATGGGGCAGCCCCGTTGTGGGACCTCACTGCGGGGCCCCTTTGCTTTGTATGAATCTTCTATCGCTCCGGAACGACACCGCTCCGCAGGGTCACCCTCAGCGACCTACGTGACGCAGATCACGGTGCCGGTTGCCCCAGCAAAGTAAGAACCGCCCGGAAGGCATCGTGCTTCCGGGCGGTTTTTCAATTTGGCTATCAATGCACTAAGCCTGGGGCACCTGACCAGTAGCCAAGATCTGCTCGAGCGCGTCCTCATCCAGCACGGGCACACCCAGCTGCTCTGCCTTGGTGAGTTTGGAGCCCGCTTTGGGTCCAGCGACCAGATAGCTCGTCTTCTTTGAAACACTGCCCGAAACCTTGGCGCCGAGCACCTTGAGCGCCGCGCCTGCCTCGTCGCGCGTGCGGTTGACGAGCGTGCCGGTGAGCACGAAGGTCAGACCCGCGAGCGGCTGTGCGTCGGCGAGCTCGCCCGCCACGCCAGCGTCGGCTGCGGCTTGCGCGTGCGCGGCGCCCAAATCGACCTCGAGCGACAGGCCCGCTTGGCGCAGACGTTCCAGCACGGCAAGGTTCTCGGGCACGGCCAGGAACTGCTTAACGCTCGCCGCAATCTTGGGGCCGATGCCCTCGCACTCGGCAATATCCTCTTCGCTCGCCAAGATGAGCTTGTCAATCGACAGGAATCGCTCGGCGATGACCTCGCCCACACTCTTGCCCACATGGCGGATACCCAGGGCAAACAGCACGCGACCGAGCGGCTGGCTCTTGGACTTGTTGAGCTCGGCGATGATCTTTTCGGCCGTCTTGAGGCCTACCGGGATGGGGTCGCCCTTCTTAACGCCCTTTTTGCTGTTGGAGCTGGCATAAGTGCGCCCCGTGTCCAGTCCGGCGATGTCGTCGACCGTGAGCTGGTAGAAGTCCGCGACATCGTGGATCAGGCCGGCGGCGATCATCTTGTCGACGATCTCGTCGCCTAGGCCGTCGACGTCCATGCAGCCGCGACTCACCCAGTGGAGCAGGCGCTCCTTGAGCTGCGCGGAGCAGTCAATGGACACGCAGCGGTAGGCGACCTCGCCGTCCTCGTGGACCACGGGGCTGCCGCACACGGGGCAGACCTCGGGCATGCGCCAGTCGACCGAATCGGCCGGGCGCTTGTCGAGCACCGGGCCCACGACCTCGGGGATTACGTCGCCCGCCTTGTGCACGATGATGGTGTCGCCCTCGCGCACGTTTTTGCGACGGATCTCGTCGATGTTGTGCAGCGTGGCGCGCGCGATGGTGGAGCCGGCGACCGTCACCGGATCGAACTCGGCGACCGGCGTGAGCACACCGGTGCGGCCCACCTGGATGCGAATTTCGCGCAGGACGGTCTGCTTTTCCTCGGGCGGGAACTTAAAGGCAATGGCCCAGCGCGGCGCGCGGGCGGTAAAGCCCAGGTCAAGCTGCTGCTGAAAGCTGTCGACCTTTACGACCACGCCGTCGATGTCGTAGTCCAGGTCACCGCGATGTTCGAGCGCTTGGGCACAGAACTCGTGGACCTCGGCCGGCGTGGCGCAACGAGCCACGTTAGGGTTGACACTAAAGCCGGCGCTACGCAGCCAATCGAGGAACTCGCGCTGGCTGTGGACGTGCAGCGGGTCGGTATCGGCGATGGCATAGATAAAGGTGGCAAGGTCGCGGCGCGCCGTGACCTTGGGATCCTTTTGGCGCAGGCTGCCGGCGGCGGCGTTGCGCGGGTTGGCGAAGGGGTCGCGCCCCTCGGCATCGGCCTCTTCATTCAGACGAACAAAGCTGCCCTTGGGCATGTAGACCTCGCCGCGCACCTCGATGGTGCGCTCGCGGTCGACACCCATGTGGGCGAGCGCCGGCTCGGACAGGTGCATGGGCACATCCTTGATGGTGCGGACGTTGAGCGACACGTCCTCGCCCGTTGTGCCGTCACCGCGCGTAGCGGCGCGCACAAAGGTGCCGTTTTGGTAAGTAAGGGCCACGCCCAGGCCGTCAATCTTAAGCTCGCAGGTATAGGTGACGCTGCCGGCACCGAGCGTATCCTCGGCGCGCTGGAGCCATGCGTCGAGTTCGTCCAGATCCATGGCATCGTCCATGGAATACATGCGTGCCATGTGCGTGACCGGCGTAAACTGCTCGCTCACGTAGCCGCCCACGCGCTGGGTATAGCTGTCGGGCGTTACCAGATCGGGGTAGGTCGCCTCGATTTCCTGCAGCTCAACGAGCATTTTGTCAAAGGCGGCGTCTGTGATCTCGGGTGCATCGAGCATGTAGTAGCGATAGGCGTGGTAATCGAGCTCGTGGCGCAGCTCGGCCGCGCGCGCTGCCGCCTGGGCACGGGCGTCGGCCGGTGCGGCGGCTTCCGCGGTCGTGGGCGTTTCGGTATCGATGTCCACGCCGTCACCAAACAGGCTCGATTGCTCCATAGCGGCACTCCTTCGCTCGATTTCAAACGGATACTAGAGTACCACCGGTCACGATAGGGCCGAATAACCCTTTCGAACCGCACCGAATCGGCAGCCACCAGGCCGGGGTGGATCGCGCGATCAAACCATGCCCTTGCCAGTTCTCATTGATCCGTTTTCCTCCGTCCCCAACGGATCAATGAGAAAAGAGGGGCTGTCCCGCGTTGATGGGACAGCCCCTCTGGCCTCGATATGTGCGAAGCGGCTCGCTAGTAGCCCTGACCGTAGCCTTGGCCCTGGCCCTGCTGGCCTAGTAGCTCCTCCAGGTACTGGCGCAGCTGCTCGTCGGTAATACCGCCGTTGCCGGTGTCGGTCGAACTGTCGTCCTGCTGCTGGTTCTGCAGCTCCTCGTCAGAACCCAGCTCGACGGTGACCTTCTTCTCTTCCTTGCCGCGCATGAGCGTGATCTCGACTTTCTCGCCCACCTCGTGGCTGCGCAGCGCGATGATCAGGCCATCAGCGCTCGTAATCTCATCGTCGCCCAGCTTGGTAATGACATCGCCCTCTTGGATGCCAGCCTTGGCGGCAGGACCGTCCTCGACAACGCTCGCCACATACGCGCCGCTATCGGTGCTCAGCTTGTTGGTGCGGGCGTTGAGCGCATTGACGCTCGAAAGCGTAGCGCCCAGGTACGGATGCACCGGCGTCTTGCCGTCGATGATCTGGTCGGCAATGTTCTTGGCGTAGTTGACCGGAATGGCAAAGCCTACGCCCGAGCTGGAGCCCGAGTAGCTCTCGATGAGCGAGTTAATACCCACGAGCTCGCCGTTGTCGTTAACGAGCGCGCCGCCGGAGTTGCCCGGGTTGATGGCGGCATCGGTCTGGATCATGTTGGCGTAGATGGTGTTACCGCTGGTAGAGCTCATGGCCGTGGAGCGATACAGCGCCGACACGATACCCGTGGAGACAGACTGCTCGTTGCCGAACGGCGAACCGATGGCCATGACCCACTCGCCCACGTTGAGCTTGGAAGAATCACCGATCTCAATCGGCGTGAGCTTGGAGGCGTCGGCGTCCTTGAGCTTGATGACGGCCAGGTCGCTTGAGGCATCGTTGCCCACGAACTCGGCCTCGTAGGTGGTGCCGTCATCCATGGTCACCACGTACTGGTCATAGCCATCGACCACATGGTTGTTGGTGAGGATATGGCCCTCGGTATCGAGCACAACGCCCGAACCGACGCTGCCCGAGCCATCCGACTCATCGGCAGACTGCGAAAGCGAGCCATTCTGGCTGCCGCTCGAAGTGGCAGTGATGGAAACCACGGAGGGCAAGGCCTTGGCAGAAACGGCCTCGGCCAGCGTGGTGTCCTCGGAATCAATCGTAATCTTTTGCGTCGATGAACCCGAAGCACCCGCCGTCACGGCGTTCCTGCCACCACCAATGTTGAGCGTGCCACTCATAATGAGCGCGATGACCAGCAGAGCGCCGCAGGCGCAGCCGGCAAGCGCTGTAATAAAGATCGGCAGCTTTTTGGTCTTGGTCTTGACCACCGTGTGCTTGTTCACGACCTGTTGGCCGCCCAGCGGCTTGCCGGTCTGCGTGTCGTAGGCCTGCACGTAGGGAATGTTGCCGTCGGCAGGCGTCGACTCCACCTGCATGCGCGGCTGCTGCTGAGTCTCGCCGGCGTGGCCCGCATCCTGGGGACGCTGGGAATCGTTCTCGCTCATAGCTGCAATCCTTTCGTCAAATAACCAAAGGCCCGCCAAACACGTGGCGGGCCATCATTGTTCACGTTGAGTTGTACCCCAATATGCAGGTGCTCGTGTATGAGAACGCAATCTTTTAGGAATGCTTAAGTTCTGTTGCAGGCCCGAAAGGAACCCGTACCTACGGCAAAACCACCACAAAGGTGCCTGTCCCCTTTGTGGTGAAAAGCTAGTCCTTAAACAGATAGCCCACGCCGCGGACGGTGGTGATATGTGCCGCGATCTGCGGGCCCACCTTGGAGCGGATGCGTCGGATGTGCACGTCGACGGTACGCGTACCGCCGCAGTACTCAAAGCCCCACACGCGGTGCAGCAGTACCTCGCGGCTGTAGGCACGGTTGGGATGCGTCGCCAAAAAGCTCAGCAGCGAGTACTCCATCAGCGTCAGGTCGATGGGCTCGCTATCGAGCGTCACCTGGTAGGTAGCCAGGTTAATCTCGAGGTTGTCGATGTTGAGCACATCGTCGGCGGCGACGGTCTCCTCCTCGCCCATCAGGCGCTGCGCGCGAGCCTTGAGCTCGTTGGGCGTCGCCGTGGGGCATACAAAGTCGGCATGCGCGTGATTGGGCAGGCGCAAGGTACCGAGCGCCTCGTCGTCGACAATCACCAACATGGGGACGCCGCCGCGATCGTCAAGCCACTTGGCAATCTGATCGATGCGGTCGCTGCGGATGCCATCGGAATCAAGGATCAGCAGGTCGAAGTCGTGCGCCGCAGTCGGCGAATCGGGGGTGGCCAGGCTCACCTCGACACCCAGGGTGGTCGTCAAGCTGCGGGCAAACTCGTGGAAGCGCGTCGTGCGCGCCATGAACAGGGCACTCTTTTCGGACATATCGGCCTCCAAAGAAATGAGCTCAATCGTACTGGAACAAGCCAGCGCGATTAGGAGTTCGCCAGGTAGTGCTTGATCTCCCACTCGGTGATCGTGGACTCAAACTTATGCCACTCGTCGCGCTTCTTTTTGAGGAAGAAGCCGTGGATGTGCTCGCCGAGGGCATCCTTCATAAACTGCGAGTCCTCAAACACGTCGAGCGCCTCTTTGAGCGAGCGCGGCAGCGGCGTGTAGCCGGCCTCGAGCATCTGACGGTCGGTAAGCTTGAGCGTCTCGGCCGTTGCCTCGGGCGGAAGTTCCAGCTTGCGCTCGATGCCGTCCAGACCAGCCGCCAGCGTGACGGCGTTGACCAGGTACGGATTGGCCATGGGATCGGGACTGCGCAGCTCGATGCGCGTGGACAGCTGCTTGCCAGGCTTGTAGACCGGGATGCGGACCATGCTCGCGCGGTTGCGCAGGCCCCACGTGGCGTACTGTGGCACGGAGTCGCCGCCCGTGGTGATGCGCTTGTACGAGTTGACCGTGGGGTTGGTGATGGCGCTAATCTCGCGCGCGTGCGCCAGGATGCCGGCCATGTAGTGCTTGGCGATATCGGAGAGGTGGTACTTCTCGTCATCCTCGCCCCAAAAGACGTTGTTGCCGTCGTGGTCGAACAGCGACTGATGCAAAAACATGGCGCTGCCGTCCTCGCCCGCCAACGGCTTGGGCATAAAGGAGGCATGGCAACCGCTCTCGTAGGCCTGCTGCTTAATGATGAGTTTGGCCGTGGTGATGGCGTCGGACATACTCAGGGCCTCGGCGTGGCGCAGGCTCATGCCGTGTTGCGAGCGGCCGGCGGCGTGGAAGGTGTACTCCACGGGCACGGACATCTTCTCGAGCGTGAGGACCGTGTTGCGACGCAGGTCGCGGGCGGCGTCGCTCACCGAAAGATCGAAGTAGCCCACGTTGTCGAGCGGCTCGGGGGTGTGCTCGTCGGGGAAGTAGTAGTACTCCAGCTCGGCGCCCACGTTGAGCAGATAGCCGGCCTTCTCGGCCTTGCGGAACATGCGGCGCAAGGCATCGCGCGGATCGCCGGCAAACGGCTTGCAATCGGGAGTGCACACGTCGCAGAACACGCGGGCGACGCCGTTGTGGCTCGGGCGCCACGGCAAAATCTGGAAGGTCGAAGCATCGGGAAACGCCAGCATATCGGCTTCCTCGGGCGTGGCAAAGCCCTCGATGGCGGAGCCGTCAAAGCCAATACCCTCCTCAAAAGCGACCTCGAGGTCCTCGGGGCTAATGGCAAAGTTCTTGAGGCGGCCGAGAATGTCGACAAACCACAGACGCACAAAGCGGATGTCACGCTGCTCTACGGAGCGGAGTACGTAATCGATGTTCTGCTGGTTCATGTCGCTCCCCTTTCTTTCGGGCGGGTTTCGACTGGTCTATATCGCAGATACTATCGCAGAAAAATGTTTCCGCAGGGTTAAAGCGTATCAAGCGCTCAAAAAACGTGTGTGAACAGGCAGTTGCGAACGAATGGTTAGCGCGAGGTCGATGCGCGGTGTTCGATATGACCGGGAACCTCGATGCGTTTGGGGGCAAGCTTTGCGGCTTCGCCCACGGTGGTGGTAACAACGTCGATGCGCTCGGACAGGCGCTCGACTACGCGCTCGGCAATGGTGAGGGTGTCTTGCGCTGCTGTGGTCACACCGCCAAAGAGCACGTGGTTCCAAGGATAATCGTCAAACGTCGCAATCTTAAGACCAGCCGGTAACGAGGGTCCCAACTGCGCCAGAGCCTCGGTCAGACGCAGGAAGACCAGGCCGTTGACGGCAATGAGGCCGAGCTTTTTGCCGGCATAGCCGCGGATGGTCTCGTCCAAGCGGCCAACGCCAGTGGCACCGCCATCGGCCAAGGTGACAACCTCGCCGGCAAGGCCGCGTCGCGACAGCTCGTCGGTAAAGGCCTCGGCGCGCTCGCGACGCACGGGGCTGTCGTCGCTCGCCTCGGTGAGCAGGCACAGGCGCTCGCTGCCCGCAGCGGCCAAGGCGTCTACCAAGCCGGTGACTAGCTCACGGTTGTTAGATGTCACCAGATCGACACCGCCGTCGGCAACATCGCGGTCGAGCAGCACAACGGGCAGACGTCCCGCTGCCGCGGCAATCGCCTCGTCATTACCTCCGCAGGTGTTGACGACCAAGCCGTCCACGCCGGCATCGATAAGCCTGGTGAGCGACTCGGCCTCCTTAGCGGGGTCGTTGCCGCTAATGGCCGTCATGAGCGAGCAGCCGCGCGCGGCGGCACTGGCGGAAAGGCCCTCGAGCATAGCGCTGGAGAACGGGTTGGCGATGTCGGCCAGGATCACGCCGATGAGGTTGGTGCGCGAGCTGCGCAGATTGCGCGCGGCAGCACGTGGGCGATAGCCGGTGCGCTCGATAACCGCCGCGATGCGAGCGCGGGTTTCCTCGGTCATCTGCCCGGGGCGGTTGTTGAGATAGCGCGAGACCGTGGCCGGGCTCACGCCCGCCTCGGCGGCAATGTCCTTGATTCTCATCTGCGCCATGGCGCACCCCGTTTCCCAATTGTCAGCAGTCTGAGCCATTTTAGGCATTTTTTTAAAAATCTCGCTTGCAAAACGCTGTAGGTGAGCAGCATCGTTTTTGCGTCTCGAGCAGATGCGATAATGGGCTAGATAGCCGAGTCTTTAGACAGCTCAAAATAGTCGGGATGCAAAGCAATAACCGGGCCCTGCTCCTCGGGCATCAGGTGCAGGTGCGTCTCGGCCAGATAGCTCGCCGCATCGGTATCGCCCCTCTTAATGGCCTCGAGAATCCGACGATGTTGTCGACGAATCGGCTCCCAATCTAGGTCCTGCGACACCATACGCAACCAGTTGTATCGCTCAAAATGCGTGTTGACGCTCTTCATCCAACCCCACAGCATGTGGCGGTCGGCAATCTCAAAACACGTCTCATGGAACAGGTTGTCCAGATCAAAAAAGCGACGCGTCTCGCTATGGTCGAGCGACTCGGACTCGGCAAGAATCTGCTCGAGCCGATGTTTTTGCTCGGGCGTGACGGCCGAACAGCATTTAATAAGCACGCTTCTTTCGAGTTTCTCGCGCAAGAAACAGGCGTTCTCGGCGCGCTCCATGCTGATCTTAGAGACGTAGGTGCCGCTTTTTGGACGCGTTTCCACCAGCTCCTGCTCACGCAGGCGCACAAAGGACTCGCGAATGGGCGTGCGCCCGATTCCCGTCTCCTTTTCCAGACCAATCGCCGAAAGGCGCGTGCCGGGCTTGAGCTCGGCATAGATGATCTTGGAGCGCAATGCGTTGTATGCCTGGTCTTGCAGGCTCTGATAATGCTGGTGCTGTTCCATAAAGCCCTCGGATGAAGCCCACGGTGTGTCGAATGTCACCACGTAATACTATCTCATCGACACGCCCCAGCTCCCAATCAGTCTTTTTGGGACGGGGCTCTTTTAGCTACCCTGGCCCGCAAATCGGCCCCCTTGCCACAAAAGTGGCCCATCTACTACGTTAACACGGATAGCCTCGGCCATACCGAAAACCGTGAAAACAAAACCGCAGGTAGACAGCTTGTCGATTTTCGAAAAAGCCGACTATGGTTGACCCCTGCGGCTTAAACGTAGTAGATAGGCCTTTTTCGTGGCGCAGCACTACTGCACCCCAAATTGGCACCCCGAGCCTGTTATAAGTTGCTGTGAAATACGGACGGTTGATAATCAAGGGTTGATAATCAAGGCGCGCTATACGGCTTGCTATATCTCACTATACTTTGCTGTACGTCGCTATACTTTGCTATAACTTGACAATAATCGGCCCGTTACCATCCGGGATATAACGGGCCCCAAGCCAACGCTGGCTTGGGGCCCGTCTTGTACCATGGCTCTTTTGGACTATGAGCGCTCGTATTTCGTGGCCCGCCCGGTTCCCTGCCTTACGATTATATTCCGTTCAAGCAGAGATTCGAGTGCCGCCAACGTCCGCATGCGGCTCAGCCCCGTCTGTTTTTCAATCTCGCTTCGCGACATAATTCGCCCACCCGACAAGGCCTTGAGAACCTGGACCTCTTCCTCGGACCCTTCAAAGGCATCGGTAACGGGCAATGTGACGGCCACCATGCCGCCGCGAACATCAAAAATTGGTTGATTGATCGAATCGCGATAGGCACGTCTAATGCGCGCAATTCCCGTACCAAATTTCTCGATGTAATCCAGCTTTAAGAAGGCCTCTGCAATGATGGGGTTTCTGAGCACGGATATCTGCCCATACAGATATTGTTCCGTCGTCAAACCGGCAGGCAGCGATCCGGGCGAAGTCACAACGACGCGATCGTCGTACAGGGCAATTTGAACATTCGCTCGAACGTCCCACGTCCGATGCACCAAAGCGTTTGCGACAGCCTCGCGAAACGCCTCGAGAGGAATTCGATCGGTTTGGACGCGCTCCATCCCTTCGATACGCTCAAAACGGTAGTAGCGTGCAAACATAGCCACCGCCCTGTCCACCTGCTCAATTGCGGATACATTTGTCGCCGTCTCACGGTCCAAGATCACATCCTCGGTATCGCCAAAACGGACGCAGTCGATGCCCGGAAAATCATTCCTATCCGCCAAAATCGCCGCAGCGTTGGTATAGCCATCTTTGCCGAGCAAGCGAAGTGTGCGCATAATATCCGGCGTTAGCTCGGAAATGCCGAGATGTTCAACACACTTATGCTCGAGCGTGTGAAAACTCAAGTCCTGGCGAGCCGATGTGAGCGCGTCGAACGTTACGTTGCCGCCTTCGAGCGTCAGCCTGCCATACTCAAACCGGTCGACCTCCACCGTTGCCGAATCGTTTCGCCTGTAGGCCTTTCCCTTGCTTCGATAGGGTTTGTCCTGGCCCTCATAAACCGTAAGGATTACGGTCCCGTGTTTCTCATCGGGCTCGAGCGTGTAACGGGGAGCGGGGTCCAAGCTGTCATTAATCATGTTCTCGATGCGGAGACACTCTGCGACCGGATCTGCAAGGCCGACAGCCACGCCCTCGTCATCAACGCCAAACTCAATCTTGCCCGTCCCGTAATTTGCATAGGCGCTCACCGTTTTAAGAAACGTCGGCGTAACGCTTTCCTTGTATTCGACTGTAGGGCTTTCTCTAACAACCATATGAACAACCCCCTCGTTTCGTACCATTCATAACCGTATTATAAGACGAAAACTGTTTGCGTACTGATTTATCCAAGACGCAAATGGTTTTCGTCTTTATTTGCGTACGGAATTAAGACGCATAATTTCGCTTTCGTATGGCTCAATACCGGACACAGACTGTTTTCGTCTGTCAATACGTCTGCAATCCAAACGAAAAGGGCCCCGAGCTCGTATGAACTCGGGGCTCTTTGTGCCGCACATCTATGAAAGGAGAAATTCGATGCGTACGGGCGCTATTCCATGAAGCCACCCTGGGATGGCGGCAACCTCGTCGTTACCTGTCCGATGGGTGTGCTCAAGGCATCCGTCCCCCTCTTTATCGACGTGACCGGCAAAAAGCTCGTCGAGGAAACTATCCGCACGCACCGCGATGTGGCCGACGCCATCGCCTCGCGCAATCCCACCGCCGCGCACGACGCGATGTATCTGCACCTGGTGTATAACCGCAACATGATTGCGGAGGGAGCAGAAGCAAAAGGCATTTAGGGCCCGACAATAATCTTTCTTTGGCAAAACGCAGGCGGCGGCTGCCCAACACACAGGGCAGCCGCCGCTTTTTGCAATCGATTGGTGCAAAGGGGTTGACTAGAGCTCGCAGGCGACCTTGTAGCCGTCGCCGATGGCGTCGCGGATGTTGCCGCACTTGTTGGCGTCGCCCAACACGTGGACAGCAACACCGGCTGCAGCCAGGTCGTCGGCAAGATTGGTGTTGGGACGATAGCCCATGGCAAGCACCAGCGTATCGGCACCGGTGATGGTGTGGACCTCGCCGTCCTTCTCGTAACTGATGGTGTCCTCGGTGATCTCGGTCACCTTGGCCTCGGTCAGCACGTGGACGCCCTTTGAGAGCATGCGCGTAATAAGCACCGCGCGGCCGGCGCCGCCCTCGTTGGCGGCGAGCGTCTTGGTCATCTCGATGACGGTGACATCGCGGTTGGCCGGCGACAGGTCGTTGACCAGCGGGGCCAGATAATCGGCCGTCTCGCAGCCAACGGTGCCGCCGCCCACGATGACGATCTTCTTACCCGGGAAAGCCTTGCCACCCAGCAGGTCGTCGGCCGTCATAACCTGCTTAAAGCCCTGCATGAAGGCCGGGGCGATGGGCTCGGCGCCATAAGCCAGGACGACCTCGTAGCCGGCGTAGTCACGCTGAATGTCCTCGGCAGTAAGCTCGGTGCCAAATACGCACTTCACGCCGGCCTCGGCCAGGCGACGATACTGATACTTGATCACGCGGGTGAGTTCCTGCTTTGCCGGCGGAACGGCTGCGATGCGCATCTCGCCGCCCGGTTCGTCCTGCTTATCCACGAGCACCACGTTGTGGCCGCGCTTGGTGGCAATGTAGGCTGCCTCCATGCCCGCAGGACCAGCGCCCACAACGAGCACGTTCTTGGCCTCGGCGGCAGGCTCGTAGCCGGCCTCGTCGCGCTCCACGTCCGGGTTGACAGTGCAGGAGATGCGCTTGCCGAACATAATGCCGTTCAGGCAGCGCAGGCAGCCAATGCAGGGGCGGATGTCGTCGGCGTTGCCGGCGGCTGCCTTGTTGCAGAACTCGGCATCGCACAGATTGGCGCGGCCCATCATGCAGATATCGGCAGCGCCGTCCTCGATCAGCTCCTCGGCGATCCAGGCCTCGTTGATGCGGCCGACGGTGGCGACGGGAATGTTGACGTGCTTTTTGATCTCGCGCGAGCAGGCAGCGTGCGAGGCCTGCTGGGTACCGGCGGCGGGAATGGCGGAGCCGCGCTTGATGGTGGTGCCGCCCGAGACATGAATCATGTCGACGCCGGCCTTCTCCAGGCGACGCGAGACGTAGATCATGTCGTTGAGAGTCAGGCCGCCATCGGTGTACTCGTCGCCCGAGATTCGAACGTCAATGATAAAGTCCTTGCCGCAGCGCTCGCGAATCTCGGCGATGACCTCGAGCAAAAAGCGCATGCGGGCATCGAGCGAGCCGCCGTACTCATCGGTACGCTTGTTGTAGAGCGGGGTCAAAAAGCCGCCGAGCATACCGTGGGCGTGCGCCGCGTGGACCTCGACGCCATCGACGCCAGCCTTCTGCATGCGCACGGCAGCGTCGCCAAACTGATGCGTGAGCTCGTGGATCTCATCGACCGTGATAGGACGCGGCGCCTCGCGAGCATAGGACGGTCCCACGAAGGACGGAGCGATCAGGCGCGGCGTGCCCGGGATGTTAAAGGCCATGTAGGCGGGGTGGAAGAGCTGCGGCATGATCTTGCAGCCGTACTCGTGGACGGCTGCGGCGAGCTTTTCCCAGCCGGGGATAAACGTGTCGTCGTAGCAGCACATGTCACCCGGCAGATAGGTATAGGTGGGCTCGACCGTCACGACCTCGGTAATGATGAGGCCCACGCCGCCCTTGGCGCGGGCACGGTAATGATCGACCAAGTCGTCGGTCACGTAGCCATGATCGGCCAGGTTCGTGGACACCGGCGGCATAAAGACGCGATTCTTGACCTCGGTCGTACCGACCTTGATCGGGCTAAAGAGCATTGGATAGGCGGAGGACTCCATACAGGCTTCCTTTCGTTTGAGCCGCTCGGCGGCAGTTGCTAACGTGCCTATCGTATCAGTATCCGCCGCATTCGTACTCGCTCGCACTCCCCACCTTCAATCCCGACCCTCACAAAAAAGTTGCGGTGGAATACGGAGTAGATAAGACTTTTGACAGGCAAAACAGTCCGTATTCCACCGCAACTGATGGGTGGGGTGGACTTGAGGACTCAGATAGTCAGTCATGCCCTCATCTGCCACTCCCTCACCTACAGCGCGCCGTCCAGCATAAGGTTCACCTTGAGCACGTTGACCGTGGGCTCGCCGAAGACGCCCAAGAATCGGCCCTTGGTGCACTGGGCGATGATCTCGCGCACCTCACCTTCGCTCTTGCCCGTGGCCTTGGCAAGGCGCGGGACCTGGTACTCGGCGGCATCCGGAGAGATCTCCGGGTCGAGGCCGGACCCCGAACACGTCACCAGGTCGACGGGCACAGCGTCCATATCGGCATCGGGGTTAGCGGCGCGGATCTTCTCGACGCGCGCGTCCACAAGCTGTCGGTACTCCTCACTCGCCGGAGACAAATTGGACGGAGCGCCGTAGGCCATGGGCTCGCCGTCGTCGCCTTCGACAATTGACACGTTCTGGATGCGGCCCCACATATGGCCCTCATCCTCGAAGTTCTGGCCGATGAGCTCGGAGCCCACAACCTTGCCGTCGACCTTGATGAGCGAACCGTTCGCCTGGTACGGAAACGCAAGCTGCGCGATGCCGGTCACGACGAGCGTATAGCCCAGGCCGCAGACAACGGTAAACAGCGCGAACACGCCCAGTGCGCGCGATGCAACACCTTTGAACATACAAACCTCCACTTACATAATGCCGCAGAACGCGAGCAGCATGTCGATGAGCTTGATGAATACGAACGGGGCAACGATGCCGCCCAAACCCCACACGAGCAGGTTGTGGGTCAGCAGCTGTCCGGACGGTACCTCGCGGTACTTAACGCCCTTCAGCGCAGCCGGGATCAGCGCGACGATAACGAGCGCGTTATAGATGATGGCCGAAAGAACCGCGGACAGCGGGCTTGCCAGACCGAGGATGTTGAGCGCGCCAAGGCCCGGGTAGATCGGCGAAAACAGGGCCGGGATGATAGCGAAGTACTTCGCCATGTCGTTGGCCACCGAGAAGGTCGTAAGTGAACCGCGGGTCATGAGCAGCTGCTTGCCGATACGCACGACCTCGATGAGCTTGGTAGGGCTGGAGTCGAGGTCGACCATGTTGCCGGCCTCCTTGGCAGCCTGGGTGCCCGTGTTCATGGCCACGGCGACGTCGGCCTGGGCCAGAGCGGGCGCGTCGTTGGTGCCGTCGCCGGTCATGGCGACCAGGTGGCCCTCACGCTGGAACTCGCGGATCTTCTCGAGCTTGCCTTCAGGGGTGGCCTCGGCCAGGAAGTCGTCAACGCCGGCCTCGGCGGCGATTGCCGCGGCGGTGAGCGGGTTGTCGCCCGTCACCATGATGGTCTTGATGCCCATCTTACGCAGGTCGGCGAACTTCTCCTTAACGCCGGACTTGATGATGTCCTTAAGGTACACAACGCCCAGCACGCGGCAGTTCTTGGTCACGACCAGCGGGGTGCCGCCGGCCTTGGCGATACGCTCGACGGCCTCGTCGCACTCCTGGGAGAACACGCCGCCGGCTGCCTCCACATAGGTGCGCACGGAATCGGCAGCGCCCTTGCGGATCTCATTGCCCTCGTAGTTCACACCGGACATGCGGGTCGCCGCGGTGAAGGGGATGAACTCCATACCCTTATCCTCGAGCGTGCGGCCGCGCAGACCGAACTGCTCCTTGGCGAGCACGACGATGGAACGGCCTTCGGGGGTCTCGTCGGCCAGCGAGGAAAGCTGGGCGGCATCGGCCAGCTCCGCGGGATCGATGCCGTCGACCGGGATGAACTCGGCGGCTTGGCGGTTACCTAGGGTGATGGTGCCGGTCTTGTCGAGCATGAGGATGTCGACGTCGCCGGCGGCCTCGATGGCGCGGCCGGACATGGCCAGCACGTTGGCCTCGTTCAGACGGCTCATGCCGGCGATGCCGATGGCGGAAAGAAGGGCACCGATGGTAGTGGGAGCCAGGCACACGAGCAGCGCCACGAGCGTGGTCACGGCCGTGGGGTTGTCTATGTCGTTAAGACCGACCGAGAGGCAGGAGTAACAATACAGGGCCAGCGTGACCAGGATAAAGACGATGGAGAGGGCCACCAGGAAGATCTCCAGAGCGATCTCGTTAGGGGTCTTCTTGCGCGCGGCACCCTCGACCATCGCGATCATCTTGTCCAGGAAGCTCTGGCCGGGCTCACTGGAGATCTTGACGATGATCCAGTCGGACAGCACCGTGGTACCGCCGGTAACGGCAGAGCGGTCGCCGCCGGCCTCGCGGACTACGGGGGCGGACTCGCCGGTGATGGCGGACTCGTCAACGGAAGCAGCGCCCTCGATGACGTCGCCGTCGCCGGGAATCTGCTCGCCGGCGCGTACGATCACCAGGTCGCCGCGCGTGAGCTCGGTGCCGGGAACGACGGTGAAGTGCTCCTTGTCCTCAACGGACTCGATGCGATGGGCCTCGACATCCTTCTTGGCCGCACGCAGGGAATCGGCCTGGGCCTTACCGCGGCCCTCGGCAAGCGCCTCGGCGAAGTTCGAGAACAGGTCGGTGAGCCACAGAATGACCGCGATGGCGACCACATAGTAGGTGGGCACACCCGCGTCCTGCACACCGAAAATGGAAGCGACGGCCAGGACGGAGGTCATGACGGCGGAAAGCCACACCAGGAACATGACCGGGTTTTGAATCTGGACGCGAGGATCCAGCTTGGCAAACGAGTCGCGGACCGCGCGGCCCATCATGTCTTTTTGCATAGTCATAAATCTGCGCCCTCCTTTACGCAATCATCTGGAAGAACTCGGCAACGGGGCCAAGCGCCAGGGCCGGGAAGAAGCTCAGGGCACCGATCAGCAGAACGATGAACACGAGCAGGAATACGAACATGCCGTTGGTGGTAGACAGGGTATCGGCGCTCTCGGCGACCTTACCCTTCTTGGCCAGCGAGCCGGCGATAGCCAGCGTACCGATGATGGGCATGAAGCGGGCGAACAGCATCTCGAGGCCGAGCATGACGTTGATCCAGGGAATGTTGCAGTTCATGCCTGCAAACGCCGAGCCGTTGTTGCCGCCGCATGAGGTGAAGGCATACAGCACCTCGGAGAAGCCGTGCGCGCCACCGTTGTTGAGCTGGTCGGCAAGACCGGGCACCATGCAGGCGATGGCCGAGCACACCAGAATGGCAAACGGAGTTGCCAAGCACAGGACAACCGCCCAGCGCATCTCGCCCGGCTCGATCTTCTTGCCCAGGAACTCAGGCGTGCGTCCGACCATGAGGCCGGCGATGAACACTGTGAGGATGGCGAAGCCGATCATGCCGTACAGGCCGCAGCCCACGCCGCCGAAGACGACCTCGCCCAGAGCAATCTGGAGCATCTGGACAAAACCGCCCAGCGGGGTGTAGGAGTCGTGCATGGAGTTAACCGAGCCGTTGGAAGCAGCCGTCGTGAAAGCGGACCAGGTGGAAGAGGAGGCGATACCGAAACGGCTCTCCTTGCCCTCCATGTTGCCGCCGGCCTGGCCGTCGGTCATCTCGATATTGACCGCTCCGCCATCGGCCAGCTGCGGGGTGCCCGCATGCTCGTTGACGGCGATGATGCCGGTGAAGATCACCAGCAGGATGAACATGGCGGCAAAGATGGCCTTGCCCTGCTTGGTGTTCTTGACGCCGATACCGAAGGTGAAGCAACAGGCGGCCGGGATCAGCAGCAGACTGGTCATCTCGATGATGTTGGTGAAGGCACTGGGGTTCTCATACGGATGGGCGGAGTTCACGCCGAAGAAGCCGCCTCCGTTGGTGCCGGACTGCTTGATGGCAACCTGGGGAGCCGCGGGACCCTGGGGCAGGAACTGCTCGGTGACCACGCGCGCGCCCTCGACAACCTTGCCGTCGACCTTGACCGTGTCGCCCTCGATCTGGGCGCCGTCGATGACGCTCCAGCCGCCGTCTGCATTAGGCTGAACAGCGACGGGCTCTACGAGCTCAGCCTTCTGAGCCGGCTGGAAGTTGGAGATGACGCCACCGGCGGCCAGGCAGATGCCGAACACGAGGTTCAGCGGGATGAGCACATACAGGACGGTGCGGGTGAGGTCGACCCAGAAGGAACCCAGACCCTGCTCCTTGACCTGACGGAAACCGCGGATGAGCGCGAACATGACCGCAATACCGGTGCCGGCGGACAAGAAGTTTTGCACGGTGAGGCCCATGAACTGCACAAAGTAGGACAGGGTGGTCTCACCGGAATAGGACTGCCAGTTGGTGTTGGTTATGAAGGAAGCAGCCGTATTGAACGACAGGTCCCATGACACACCCGGCAGGTGCTGGGGATTGCCTGGCAAGAAGGACTGAAACACCTGGAGTGCCACAAGAGCCACGAGGCCGATCCCCGAAAAGACCAGCACGCTCGCCAGATAGCGCCTACACCCCATCTGCTCTGCCGCGTCGATGCGAAGCAGACGATAGACGCCACGCTCCACAGGAGCAATCACAGGCGACAGGAACGTATGCTCACCATCCATGATATGGGCCATGAACCGACCGAGCGGAACGGCCAGGACGACGAGCACGGCAAAGTACAAGATGTACTGAATCGCAGCGTCCATAGTTTACGAATCACTCCTCATCAGAATGTAGATGTAATAGATAAGGAGTCCAATGCAGACGACTCCGATGATGGGAATGAGGATGTCCATTTACCGCCCCTTTCACGCGCGGTCCGATGTCTCGGACGCCTGCTCTCGCAAGCGTCTGGGGACAGTAAACGCTTCTAGGGATTAAAGAGGCGTGAGGGCCGGGGCTCACGTCCTTAAGATGCCGTAAAGATGCAGGTAGAAAGCACTATTGCGGCTGCAGTGCGCCTATACTCGACCTCGCGAGCATACAGTGGCGTCCTCACCGCGTATGCACGCATGGACAACGTTTCAGAAAGGCTACGCTATGCAGCGCGACGCATCGGACACTCGCGTCAATCCAGACCTCATCCTCAAGGCAATTGAGAAAGACGAGGCCGCCGATGACGCTCGGACCAGCCGGGGGCACCTCAAGATTTTCTTTGGCTACGCTGCTGGCGCAGGCAAAACCTATGCGATGCTTCAGGCCGCCCACGCCGCCGAGCGGCGAGGTGTCGACGTCGTCGCGGGATACATCGAGCCGCACGAACGTCCGGCAACTGCCCATCTTGCACAAGGGCTTGAGAACGTGCCCTGTAAACTCATCGAGCACAACGGCATTGCGCTCAGCGAGTTCGATCTAGATGCGGCTATCGAACGCGCCCCTCAGCTCATCCTTGTCGACGAGCTCGCCCATACGAATGCGCCGGGGTCTCGCCACGACAAACGCTATCAAGACGTCGAGGAACTTCTACATGCGGGCATCGACGTCTATACGACCGTGAACGTTCAGCATATCGAGAGCCTAAACGACATGGTTGCATCCATCACCGGCGTTGTCGTGAGCGAACGAATCCCCGACCGTATCTTCGATGATGCCGACCAGGTCGAGCTCGTCGACATAGAGCCCGAAGACCTACTTGAGCGCCTTCGCGCCGGCCTCGTCTACCGTCCCGCACAAGCCGACCAAGCGCAACAGCATTTTTTTACCGTCGAAAACCTCACCGCACTCCGAGAAATCGCGCTGCGCCGCTGCGCCGATCGCACCGGCCACCTCACAGACGCCGCACGCGTGCTGGGAAACCGTGACTACTACACCAAGGAGCGTATCTTAGTCTGTGTCTCCCCGGCGCCGACCAATCCCCGCATCGTCCGTGCCGCCGCACGCATGGCGAAAGCGTTTCGCAGCGAGCTCGTCGCCCTGTTCGTAGAGAGCCCGCGCACGCAAGCCATGAGCGATGATGAGCGGGCCAAGCTTGCAGCCAATATCGCCCTAGCCGAGCAGCTCGGAGCACATATGGAAACCGTCTATGGCGACGACGTCGCGTTTCAGATCTCCGAGTTCGCGCGCCTGTCGGGTATTTCGAAGATCGTCATGGGGCGCACGGGCGAGCACAGCAGCGTCCGTCAGGCCCTCTTTGGCCGCAAATCTCTCGTAGAACAGCTCATAACATTCGCCCCGAACCTCGACATTTACATCATTCCAGACCAGTCGACTCCGCCCTCCCGACCCAAAGGACGCCGCCATGCGCTCGCCCTGCAGCCGCCCAGCAGCCGAAACGTGCTCCGCACGCTGGCCCTCTCTCTTGTCGCCACGGCGATCGGCACGGCTTTCCGCCATCTGGGATTTGCCGATTCCAGCATCATATCCCTCTATATCCTCACGGCCCTGCTGACCGCCGTCACCACGACGGGGCGTATCTGCACGATCGTATCGAGCGTGCTCTCTGTAGTGCTTTACAACTTCTGCTTCGTCACGCCTCTGTTTTCGCTCGCCAGCTACGACCGAAGCTATCTGGTCACGTTCGGCATCATGTTCGCTACCGCTATGGTCGCCGGCGAGTTAACTGCGCGCATCGCCGACAATGCCCGTACCTCCGCCGAGAACGCATTCAAAACGCGCGTACTCCTCGAAACGAACCAGCTCTTACAGCAAGCCCATAGCGCGGAGGAGTGCGCCCGCGTCGCCATGAACCAACTCGTCAAACTGCTAAAACTCGACGTGGTCTTCTACCCCGCCGAACACGGCACGCTCGGCAAGGCGCTCTATGAGTCCGCTGGCACCGAAAACCGATCCGCGTCGCTGCTCACCGACTACGAGCGCGCCGTTGCAACCTGGACCTTCACCAACAACAAGCGCGCGGGCGCAAGCACGCGGACCCTGCCTGAGGCGCGCTGTCTCTACCTCGCGGTCCGCACCGGCGACAAGGTATTCGGTGTCATCGGCATCGCCCTGGAGGGGCGCGAGACCGAAGCCTTCGAGCATTCGATCGTCCTATCTATCGTAGGTGAATGCGCCTTGGCGCTCGAAAGTGACCGAGCGGCGCAAGAGCGCGAAGAGGCTGCGGTCTTGGCGAAAAACGAGCAGCTGCGTGCCAACCTTTTGCGCTCCATCGGCCACGATTTGAGGACACCCCTCACGGCTATATCCGGATCTGCGGCAATCCTTCGGAAGAGCGACGAGAGGCTCAGCCTCGAACAACGCTGCGATCTTGCCGATGCCATCTACGATGACTCCCTCTGGCTTATCGATACCGTGGAGAACCTCCTCGCCATCACACGCGTCGAGGACGGCACCATTCGCCTCAACCTCACATCCGAGCTCATCGACGAGGTCATCGAGGCCGCCCTCAGCCATGTCGCCCAAGCATCGCATGGACATGCCGTCACCATCGAGCACGCTGACGACATCCTGCTGGTACGCGTCGACGTCCATCTCATCATGCAGGTGCTTACGAATCTCATCATGAACGCCTTCAAATACACGCCCGAGGACTCGACTGTCACCGTCAGCGCACGTCGCGAGGGCGCGTTCGTCGTGGTGGACGTCGCAGACGATGGGCCGGGTGTGGCAGACTGCGACAAGCCTCATATCTTTGAGCGCTTCTTTACCTCAGGCAATACGCGGCCCGTGGATTCGCGTCGAAGCATCGGCCTTGGGCTGTCGCTCTGCCGCTCCATCGTGGAGGCGCATGGCGGCGTCATCGAAGTTCGCGACAACCACCCCCATGGGGCCGTCTTCCGTTTTACCCTGCCCGCTGAGGAGATCGAGATTCATGAATAATGCCGCTAAGCCACGCATCCTCCTGGTCGAAGATGACCTGACCGTTCAAAACCTCGTTTCGACCGCGCTTGACCTCCACGGCTATGTCGTGAGCAAGGTTTGCAACGGCCAGGCCGCCATCATGGATGCGGTGTCGCACGGCCCCAGCCTCATCATGCTCGACCTCGGCCTTCCCGACATTGACGGTATCGAGGTCATCACGAAGATCCGAAGCTGGTCGGCAGTCCCCATTATCGTCATTTCGGCGCGCACCGAAGATTCCGACAAGATTGCAGCACTTGACGCAGGGGCAGACGACTACCTCACCAAGCCCTTTTCTGTGGATGAGTTGCTCGCGCGCGTCCGCGCGAATTTGAGGCGCTCCTTGATGGCGTCGAGCGAGTCGACAGAAGCGAGCACGTTCGACAACGGTCCGCTGCATATCGACTACGCCGCGGGATACGCGACGAAAGACGGACGCGAGCTCTCGCTCACCCCAACCGAGTACAAATTGCTCGTCCTTCTGGCGAAAAACGTCGACAAGGTGCTCACCCACACCTTCATCACCCGCGAGATATGGGGCACGAGCTGGGACAGCGATCTGGCGAGCCTGCGCGTGTTCATGCGCACCCTGCGCAAGAAGATCGAGGCAGACCCCTCTCATCCCAAGATGATTCAGACGCACATGGGTGTCGGGTACCGCATGCAGCGTCTCTAGCCCACCCCACAAAAAGTTGCGGTGGAATACGGAGTAGATAAGGCCTTTGACAGCCAAAACAGTCCGTATTTCACCGCAACTGATGGGTGGGATGGAGTTAGAGGCCTAGGTAGGCGACCATACCTTCGACGGCGAGCTTGGCGCCGGCTACTGCATGGACCACAGTGAGCGGGCCGTTGACCACATAGTTAACGATACCTAAAAATACTCTTCAACTCGCCGCGCTCGCCCCCAAATGTACAAAGCGCCCCGCGAACGGATGCTCGCGGGGCGCTTGGATATCTGGACCTTATTTGATACCGCGGCCCAAGTCTTCGGCGATTTTGTCCACGCCCTTAAGTGCGGCACAGGTCTTTTTGTTGGAGCAATGCCCCGTGCAAACGCCACCCTGAGCGCAGTCGGCGCAGGTGCCCTTGCGGTAGATGCGCACGCACACGGCGACAAACGCAACGCCGATAACAGCCAGTACAACAATATCGATAGGTGCCATAGCAAGCCTCCTCTAGTTAACCACCACTTACTTTACCCCATTCTCCACCTACCAAAAAGGGACAGGTTTATTTTGGTCGGTTTTATCTGCGGAAACGCCACATCTCCCCTACCAAAAAGCCCGAGTGTCGCTGGGACACCCGGGCTCGTGGAAAGGGGCTAATCCTTATTCGGACTTACGCGGAAACTGCGGCGGAGGCAGTGTTGGTCTCGTCCTCGTCGGTTCAGACATGCTTGGGCATGGGACGGAAGATCTGGAAGAGCATCGCAACTAGCAGCACGATGGCCACAATCGTCCAGATACCAAACTGTCCAAGAACAAGCAAGTTGTAGAACTGGTTGATGAACAGGCCGATCACCCAGGCAAAGGCGCACTCGTAGCCGATGGCAATCGCGGTCCACTTGCCGGAGTCCATCTGGTTGCGGATGGTGCCCATGGCGGCAAAGCACGGAGCGCACAGCAGGTTGAAAGCGCCGAAGGCAACGCAAGCGCCCATGGTCGGGAACATGCCGGCGAACGCGGTCCACAGGCTCGGGTCGGTCTCGCCCGCGTCGGCGACGGACAGCAGCGAACCGGCGGTTGCGACGACGTTCTCCTTAGCGACGAGGCCAGAGACGGTCAGCGCGGTGGCCTGCCAGGTGCTAAAGCCGAGCGGGGCGAAGATCCAAGCGACCAGGTTGCCGAGCATGGCAAGCACGGAGTAGTCCATGAACTCCTCGGGGATGCCGTCCATCGCAGGCAGGAAGCCAAAGGAACCATTGTAGCTACCAAAGTTGGACAGGAACCAAACCACGACAGTGGACGCGAAGATGACCGTACCGGCCTTTTTGATAAAGGCCCAGCAGCGCTCCCACACGTGCAGCGCCCAAGAGCGGATCGCCGGGAAGTGGTAAGCGGGGAGCTCCATAACGAACGGCGTCGGGCGGCCGGCGAAGAGCTTGGTCTTCTTGAGCATGAGGCCCGAGGCGATGACGGCAAAGACGCCCAGGAAGTAGAAGAGCGGGCTGATCCACGCGGCAGTGGTGGAAGAATCGCCGATGATGGAACCCATGAGCAGAGCGATGATCGGCAGCTTGGCGCCACAGGGAATAAACGTGGTGGTCATGACCGTCATGCGGCGGTCCTTCTCGTTCTCGATGGTCTTGGTGGCCATGACGCCGGGGACGCCGCAGCCCGAGGACACGAGCATGGGGATGAAGGACTTACCGGACAGGCCAAACCGGCGGAACACGCGGTCCATGATGAAGGCGACGCGGGCCATATAGCCGCAGTCCTCCAGGAAAGACAGCATCACGAACAGCAGGAACATCTGCGGGACGAAGCCGAAGATGGCGCCCAGACCACCAACGATACCGTCGCAGACCAGCGAATCGACCAGGCCGCCGTCCTCGGTGCCACCCGCCACAAGGGCGTCGTGCACCACGGTGGTGATACCCGGGACATAGGGGCCGTACTGCGCCGGGTCAACCGAGTCGGCGTTGTCGCCTGCGGCCTCGACGGCTGCATCGTAGGCGTCGCGACCCTGGCCGAGCACGTACCAACCGTCGGTACCGAAGAGCTGGTCGTTGGTGAAGTCGGTCACCGTGCCGCCCAGGGTGGAAACGGCGATGTAGTACACGCAGAACATGATGACCACAAAGATCGGCAGGCCCAGAATACGGTTGGTAACCACGCGATCGATCTTCTCGGAGGTGCTCATCTTGGCCGGAGCCTTGGTGAGGCACTCGTCGATAATGTGCGCGATGACGCCATAGCGCTCACCGGTGATGATGGACTCGGCGTCGTCGTCGCAGTCCTGCTCGCACTGGGCGACCAGCTGCTCCACGCGAGCGGCCTTCTCCTTGGTGAGGTTGATGAGCTTGCAGGCGTCCGCGTCGCGCTCAAACAGCTTGACAGCGTAGTAGCGGCGCTTGTTGGCGGGAACGCTCGCCGGCAGATTGTTCTCGATGTGGCCTAGAACGTCCTCGATGGAGGAATCGAACTTGTGCTCCGGCACCTGGCCCTTAGAAGCAGCGGACTTCTTGACTTGCTCGAAAAGCTCCTTGATGCCCTTGTTCTTAAGAGCCGAGATCATCATGACCGGACAACCGAGCTTCTTGGAGAGCTTGTCCGTGTCGATCTTGTCGCCGTTCTTCTCGACCAAGTCGGCCATGTTGAGGGCGACGACCACGGGCAGGCCGGTCTCGATAACCTGAAGCGCCAGGTACAGGTTGCGCTCGAGGTTGGTGGCGTCGACAACCTGGACGACGACATCGGGCTCGCCGCTCATAAGGTAATCGCGCGAGCATTGCTCCTCGGGGCTGTAGGGGGAAAGCGAGTAGATGCCGGGGAGGTCCGTGATGGTAACGTTCTTGTCGCTTAGGAGCTTGGCCTCCTTTTTCTCAACCGTGACGCCGGGCCAGTTGCCAACGTAGCCGTTGGCGCCGGTGATCAGGTTGAAAAGCGTGGTCTTGCCGCAGTTGGGGTTACCCGCCAGCGCGACATGGATCTGAGAATCCGCCATTCAATCCTTCTTCCTTGTGTGCCCGCGCTGCTTTCTCCGCGCGGGCTGGATAATGTGCTTCAAAGTTGCTGCATTAAGTTAGAAATACCTAACTTTACCTGCAGAAATACACGCCGCGAGCCCTTACTGGACCTCGACGACGGCCGCCTCCTCCTTGCGGATGGAAAGCTCGTAGCCGCGCACGTTGATCTCGACCGGATCACCGAGCGGTGCAACCTTCACGACCTTGAACGAAGTGCCCTTGATGAGCCCCAGGTCCATAAGGTGGCGGCGAAGCGCACCCTCACCGTGAAGCTTGACGATGGTAGAGCTCTCGCCCACCTTAACGTCACCCAACGTCTTCATCCTCTTGTCCCCCTTTCGGTTTTTATGAAATGCTGCGGACTAACCGACGGTCATGATGTGCATGGCAACCTTGGAATCGATACCAAAGCGTGCGCCCAGCACCGTGACGATGATATTGGCGCCACTCGAGCTCACCACGTGGATTTCGTTGCCCTCGACAAAGCCGAGGTCCTTGAGGTGGTGTTTCATGTCCTCATTGCCCTTTACCCGAGACACGCGCACGGTTTCGCCCGCTTTTACCATCGAAAGCGGCATGGCCGGCATCTGCGGTCCGCAAGACATGAGTTGCTCCTAACGTCAGTTCGTCCTCAACATCGACGCGTAAAAAGTTAACCACGTCTATGTTCGCTATAGTAAACTAGCACGTGGTTAACTTTTTGGAAAGGGTCCTGTTCAGTTTTTCGAAAAAGTTTCCTATACGAAACAAAAGGGCGCGGCAAAGGACCATCCTTTACCACGCCCTATCATGCCTAGAGCGAGAGATTTCTGATCGATGTGACGCAGGAGGCCTCATCCACGCCCGAAACACGAAAGACGACGTTTTCGCCGCACTCACCATAGAGGGCCATGAGCCCCATGACATCGCGGCCATCCGTGTGGCGGTCGCCGATACTGACTGACACGTCACTACGGTGCTTGGCAATGATGTCATAGAGCAGCGCAACCGGGCGGGCATGTAATCCCAACGGATCTTTAATCGTCTTTGTAAACTCGACCATGTCCCCTCCCGCGGCATCGCACATTCGGCCGGCAAACCCAGCCACGTGGTAGTTATTGTAGCGTTAGATGCTTGTCGAGAGCCCCTCTGGATACCCCGTGGTCAAAAAGTGGCAAATATGAGTACTGTCACCAATTTAGTAGCAGCAAAATCGAGAGCAAATTGCCTACTTTGAGCGATTCGAAGAGGTTGAAAGCCGTCAAACGCCCTTTAAAGGGGGTTAGATAAATTGATTTTGAGTCCATTTTTGCTCAAAACCGGCCGATAGATATGGCACTTATTTTGCAACAGTACTCATATTTGGCATTTTTGTCCACAGGGCCCAAAATCCATGCTCCAAAACACAAAAGGAGGGGCCTCGTAAGGCCCCTCCTTAGGAAGGGGAATCGATTTATTCCACAGCCGTAGATTAATCCCAGCTTCTACTCCATCATGTCAAGGACAGACGGACGCAGCTCGCTCTCGGCAGCCTCGGGATCGGTCTCGCGCAGGCGGTTGATGTAGCGGTTGTACCACATCACGGCAAGGCCCAGGAAGACAACCACACCGCCAACGTTGTAGACCAGCGTCAGCCACAGCGGCTGATCGAGCGGAATGGTGCCGCAGATAAGCACGAAGCAGAAGACCACAAGCAGGAATGCAGCAATGACCAGGCCAAAGGTGCGCGAACCCATGCGAAAGCCACGGGGAGCAGCGTCGAAGTTCTTGCGTAACATAAAGTAGGCAAGCAGGATCAGCAGCGGCGGGAGCAGAGCGGTGGCAGCCGTCATGTTGGTGACGATCATGAGCAGGTCGTCGAGATTACCGGAGCCCAGGGCCGGGATGATCAGGATGGGGACGACGATGGCGAACTGCAGCCAGGCAGCGCGGGCAGGAATGCCGTGCTCGTTGAGCTCGACGATCTTGCTACCAAAGACGCCCTTGGGGATCTCGGTGAAGAAGACCTTGATGGGAGCGGAGGTCCACATCATGAGGGAGCCCAGCGTGGCGGCGAGAAGGATCAGGCCGATGGCGCGCGTAGACACTTCCATGGGAATGCCAAAGTGGGCAAAGACAGCGCCGAATACGTCGAAGATACCGGTGGAGATGGCAACGCCGCCCTCGGGGATGAACAGGTTAACCAGCAGCGAAGCGCCTGCATACAGAAGGCCGATGGTCAGACCGGCGATAACGACGGTGCGCACGAAGGCCTTGACGCCGCCCTTGAGGTCGTTAAGGAACACGCCGACAGACTCAGCGCCGCCAACGCCCTGGATGATCCAGGCAAGCGTACCGAAGAAGCCCCACGCAGTTGCGAAGTTGCTCATGTCGGGAGCCATGTTAGCGGGAGTAGGAGCCGTAGCGAACTCAACGCCGCCAAAGGCAGCAGCCAGGGACAGCAGGATGAACACGGCGGTCAGGCCGAGAGCCGCGGTCGAACCGAAGGAGGAAATGGAGCCGATCCACTTAGCGCCCTTGGTCGAAACCCACGTGGCGATAGCAAAGACAACGATCTCGATAATGGTGATCCACAGCTGCGAAAGCTCGGCGTTGGCACCAAAGAACACGTAGCTCGCGTAGATGATGACGTTGGGCAGGACGGACGCAAAGAAGAACAGGTTAACGAACCAGTAGCTAAATGCCGTCAGGAACGCCCAGCGACCACCCATCGAGGTCTTAACCCATGCGTACACGCCCGACTCGGAGTCCTTGTTGAGGCCGACGAACTCGGCGGTAACCAGGGTATAGGGGACAAAGTACAAAAGCGTGGCGAAGAAGAACGACGGCGCAGCTGCCAAGCCGATGGCCGCGTTGTTGTTGATGATGTTCTTGATACCGAACACGGCGGCGACCGTCATGCCCAGCAGAGCGAACGAACCGATCGTTCCTCGTTTTTCAGAGCTCATAAGCCCTCCCAATCATCTATTAAATGTCATCCAAAATGTCATCCAAAACCGTCCGAGCTGCAAGTGCAATCGCGGACGGCGCACCTGCTAAGGGGAATGGGGAAAGGGGAGTCAACAAAGCCATCCCCCTTAACGGCGCGAAGCAAACGTCCAGGTGGACGAATACTACTTGTTGGGGAAGGAATATCCTTCAACCGTCACGTGCAGCACCACGACGCGGGAATCCGTGGCATCGGACACGACACGGTATGCCTCGTCAATTTCGACGACGGCAACGCCGCCGGCGGGAATCGTCACGGTCTCCCCCGTACCCTCAAAGCGCTCGCGATCATCGATATCGCTGTAGGCGCGGGTGCAGGTGAGGCCTCCCTTGGGGGCAACCTCGACGGTCAGGTCGCCGTCGAGCGGAGCGAGCACGGCATGGTAGCGACGGTGACCGACTAGATCGGCGGTAGCCGCCTCGTGGGCGTTCACCCACCAGTACACCAACGAGTCGCCGATGGAGTAAGCCACGTCGTGCTGCAGGTCGGCAACACCATCGAGCGCCTGTCCGGTACGCATCCACTTCTTGACGGACTTCATCTGAGCGTCGAAATCGGCGCGCGAGTTAAAGACATGCATGGCTTATGCCTCCTTAATGGGTGCCAGCGCCTGAGCCAGATCGGCAGACGTCAGCGGTCGCAGGGACACCTCAAAGCTGAAGCTCTCAAAACGGGTGCGATAGGAATCGAGCACCTCGGAACCCCAAGAGTTCGAACCAAGGCCGAGCAGCTGGTCGTTGATGTTGACCGTAACCGTGTCACCCTTGACAAGGTCGTAGACGTGCTTGGCGTTATCGATGGCCTCGCAGCTATAGGGCCATGCCGAGAACGAGAACGGGTTGGAAGCGGCGTCGCTCGGACGCGTCACGACCAGACCGTCACCGTGGCTGGAGCGCAGGGCAACCCAGCGGGTACCCTCGCGGTTGGCGCAGTCCTGAGGCATAACGTAGGGCGTGAACATGTCGTCGACCGTAGTGCGGTAATGACCGACCGGGTTGGCGCGCAGAGAGTCCGGATAGTTCTCGCCCGGGCCGTGGCCATACCACTCGACGGCACGATCGCAACCGGGGACCTCGAAGGAGATGCCGATGCGCGGGATGATATCCGAGTAATCGCCGTAGGGCTCGCCGGAAACCTTGAGGTCGACGCGACCGCTCGGAAGCACGGTGTAGACGAGCTCGACGCGCATGCCGAACGCGCGGACGGGAGGAGCGATACGCTGGCTCACGGTAACGACGACCACATTGCCGTCCTGCTTCCAAGTAACCTTGCGGGTAGACGTCTGCATCACATCGATGAAGTTGTCCTTCCACAGGGAGTCATACTCTTGGGCGTGGTTGTCGACGAGCGGATGCCAAAAACCAACCTGGGGACCAGAGGCCATGACGTCGCGGCCGGATGCCTTCCACTCGCTCACGGTACCGTTGACCTTGCTGAAGGTCAGCTCGCCGTTGAGGGAGTGAATGTGGATCTCCTGCTCGGTCTCCTCGACCGTAAGCTCAGGACGAGTGGGAGCCGCAATGGCCGGCGCCGGATGGTTTGCGATGGCAAACTGGCTTGCGCCCAGTTGGAACATCGGCTCGCACCAGACGTGAGCGGCCATGGTGTAGGCGCGCACAGTCAGCAGGGTCTCGCCTACCGCGGCCTCGTGAATCACCAGCGGAAGCTGGACGGACTCACCGGGGGCAACCGCACCGGGCATGAGCGTCTTGCGGCAGACCACGTCGCCGTCCACCAGGGTCTCCGCCGACAGGCAAACATCCTCGAGGGTGGTAAACCAGCGCTTGTTGGTGACAGTCAGCTCGCCCGCCTCGGCGTCATAAGCCATGCGAACCGGGCAGATGACCTGGCCATACTCAGTGAGGCCCGGGCTCGGCTGCTGCCAAGGGAACACCATGCCATCGATGCAGAAGTTGCTGTTGTTGGGGTAGTCGCCGTTGTCGCCGCCGTACATGTCGTAGGCAACGCCGTCCTCGGTCACAGCAGCCAAACCGTGGTCGCACCATTCCCAGATAAACTGGCCTTGGATGCAATCCCAGCGATCGAAGACCTCCTGATACTCGGACAGGCCTCCGGGGCCGTTGCCCATGGAGTGACCGTACTCGCAGTTGATGCGCGGCTTGGGGAATGGATGCTCACCAAAGTCGTTCATCTGCGACACGCGGGAGTACATGGTGGAGATAACGTCGACGGTATCGGCGTTGCGATCCTCCTCGTAGTGGACCGGACGACCGTCGAGCTCGTGAGCCTTGGCGTACATCGCGCGGATGTTGCAGCCATAGCCGCTCTCGTTGCCCATCGACCACATAATGATGCAGGCGTGGTTGCGCTCCTGCATCACCAGGCGCTCGATGCGGTCGACGTAGGCCGGCTCCCATGCCGGGTCGTCGGTGACCAGGGCGATATTGCCGATATTCTCGAAGCCATGGCTCTCCATATCGGTCTCGGCGACCAGCATGATACCGTATTCGTCGCACAGCTTGTAAAAGCGCGGGTCGTTGGCGTAGTGGGACGTGCGCACCGCGTTGATGTTGTGCTGCTTCATGAGCTCCAGGTCGCGGCGCATGCGATCGAGGCCCACGGCGCGGCCCTTGTGATCGTCGTGATCGTGGCGGTTGACGCCATGCATCTTAAAGTAAGTGCCGTTGAGGTAGATATGATTGCCCTCGACCGTCACCTCGGCAAGACCCTGGCGATGCGGGACGTACTCGCTGACCTGGTCACCGTCGTAGACCTCAAACGTAAGGTCATAGAGGAAGGGGTCCTCGGGATTCCAGAAGTGGGCATCGGTCACGCTGCACTCGACATGGCCGTCGACGCACTCGCCCGTAGCCACCACGTTCTCGCCATCGCTGAGCGTATACACAACGCGGGTAGCGCCCTCGGCCACCGTATCGAGCGTGATCAGAGCGGCATCGCCCTCGCGGTGCGTGCGGAACCTAAAGTCGACCAGGTGCGCGGCGGGACGCTGCATAAGGTACACATCGCGGAAGATGCCCGATGCCCACCACATGTCCTGGTCCTCGATATAGCTACCATCGCTGTACTGCAGAACCTTGACCGCAAACAGGTTGTCGCCCTCGACGAGCGCGTCGGTCACGTCGAACTCGGCAGACAGACGCGAACCCTTGGTCATGCCGATAAACTTGCCGTTGACGTACAGCTCGCCATAGCTCTCGATGCCATCAAAGCGAATGATCTCGCGAGCGCCGGCAGGAACGGCGGGAAGATTGACGATACGCTGGTAGACGCCCGTGGGGTCGTCGGAGGGAACGAACGGCTGGTCCACCGGGAACGGGAAACCCTCGTCGGTGTAGGCAAGGTTGCCATTGCCGTCTACCTGCCACAGGTGCGGAACCTCCACGTGATCCCACTCGGGCTCGTACGTGGAGAGCTCCTCGTTGGAGACGGCAGCGGGGCCCTCAAAGAGGCGGAACTGCCACGAGCCGGACAGCTGGACAAACCCGCGCGACAGCTCGCGGCTGTACGTTGCAGCGAGATCGGCGGTCTCGTAACCCATAAAGTACGCATGGGGTGCCAGGCGGTTCCTGTGGGTGAGCGCTTGGTTTTCCCAATCGTTAATGGCGTCCATGGTGATGCTCCTTCGTCATCGTAGTGATTCTTGTGCAACCGGTTGTCCTTATCTTACGGGCGATGCAAAAAACTGTGCAACCGGTTGTCCGCTGAACGGTCGATTTGGCCGGGTTAACGGTGCAACCGGTTGTACAACCGCGACACTTATGTCACCCTGAGTATCGAAACTCAGCACAAGACATCGTTCTTAAGCTCGTAGGCAACCGCCACGCCCGCAGATATCTCCCCCCATACGAGGTGTATTCGATTGCGGCTTGGTTGCAAAACGACGCCGGTCACCGGATATCATGAACGCTGTTCAGACGCACTATAGTAAGCTGTATCCGCACCAGCCCGTATCAGTGACAACATCGACCGCATTTTCCAGGAGACGCCATGACCCAACCAGTTCGCACCGCACCTACGCTTGCCGAGGTTGCCGCAGCTGCCGGCGTGTCGCGCTCCACGGCATCGCGCGCTCTCAACGATTCGCCCCGCATTAGCGAGGAAACCAAAAAGCGCGTCCGCGCGGCGGCCAAGGAAGTCAATTTTGTCCCCAACGCTCGTGGCCGAGCGCTCGCTGTCGGGCGCACGGAAATCATCGCCGTGCTCGTGACCGAGCCCCTGAGTGAACTCTTCAGCGACCCCACCTATAGCGAGTTTTTGAGCGGCATTACCGAGGAACTGTCGGAGTCGTCCTATCTGCCCGTTATCTTGCAGGCGTCTTCTACGCATGAGCGCAACCGCGCACGCGAGCACTTTGAGCGCCGCTCGTTCGACGCCGTGATCGACGTCTCCCCCTACAAGGGCAGCGAGCTGCTCGAGGTACTGTGCGAGCTGGGCGTACCCACCGTGTTGTGCGGCCAGCTCGAGGGCCACCCCTATCGCGATGTGTTCTCGACGGTCTACTCTGACGACGAAGAGGGCGGACGCTTTGCAGCGCTCGCTATGAAGGAGCGAGGGCGCAAAGATATCGTCGCCGTGTTGGGACCGCAAGACAACCCCGCCGTTGTCGACCGCCTGCGCGGCTACCGCGCCGTCTTGGGCGAAGACCTCCCAGACGCAAACGTTATCTATACCGGCTGGAACAACGGAGACGGCTATCAGGCCATGCACCAGATCCTCGCGCGCGAGATTGCTTTCGATGGCGTGCTCTGCGGATCGGACCGTATCGCGGCTGGCGTCATCACCGCACTCAACGAGGCAGGCCTATCCGTTCCGGCGGACATTTCTGTCGTCGGCTTCGATGATCACGAGATTGCGACGCGCTGCGTCCCCGCGCTCACGACCGTCCGCCAGCCCCTGCGCGAAGAAGGCCACATGGCCGCCAACATTGCGCTCGACATGATCAAGGGTGCCGAGCCCACCACCTCCGTGATGCACATGCAGCTGATCCAGAGAGACTCGCTATAAGAAATTGGGGCAGGCTTTCCGCCAGACAGTTGTTACGGAAAGCCTGCCCCGTTTTGAGTGCTCATTCTGGGGCACAGTTTCCGTTAGACAGCTCAACCGGAAACTGTGCCCCATTATTTTGCCGAATTCTGGGTCGCGCTTTCCCAGAGGACCCCCTTTGGGAAAGCGCGACCCGTTCTGGACCCAGATTCCGGGACGCACTTTCCGCGACGTCCGGTCACCCCATGCCCTCACAACCTCGGCGCATAAAAAACGAGGGAAGGCCCGCGTCCTTCCCTCGTTTCGGGCAATATATAGCCGCTTCCCTACATCAAACGCAGGCTGACGTCCTTGAGCTGGGCACCGCTAACGGCACTCGGGGCGCCCGACATAAGGTCAGAGCCGCTGGCCGTCTTGGGGAACGCCATGACGTCGCGGATGGAGTCGGAACCGGTGAGCAGCATGCACACGCGGTCCAGCCCCAGAGCGAAACCGCCCATCGGGGGCGCACCAAACTTGAGGGCCTCCATGAGGAAGCCGAACTGAGACTCGGCGCGCTCCTCGGTAAAGCCCAGGAGCTTGAGCATGGACATCTGCATCTCGGCGTTGTGGATACGCATACCGCCGCCGCCGGCCTCAAAGCCGTCCATGACAAAGTCGTAGGTGCACGAACCGGCTGCCAGGGGATCGGCCTCGATCTTGGCGATGTCGGTCTCGGTCGGCAGGGTAAAGGGCTGGTGCTCGGCAGCATAGGCCTTGCGATCCTCGTCCCAATGGAACAGCGGGAAGTTGACGACCCACAGGAAGTCGTGACCCTCGCGCTTGATCTCGAGCGCATTGGCCATGTGCGAACGCATGCCGCCCAGGATCTCGTCGGAGAGCAAGCGCGGGCCGGCGGCGAACATCACAAGGTCGCCGGGCTCGACGTCCATGCGCTCGCGCAGAGCGGCCATCTCCTCGTCCGAGAAGAACTTGACGATGGGGCTGTTGATGGAGCCGTCCTCGCGGAAGGCAATCCAGGCCAAGCCCTTGGCGCCAAACGTGGAGGCCACGCCGGCAAGCTTATCGATCTTGGCACGTGCCCAGGCACCAGCGCCCTTGGCGTTGATGGCCTTGACGACAGAACCCTCCTCGTTTGCGGCAGTCGCAAAGACCTTGAACTTGGAGTTGGCAAAGATGTCGGTCAGGTCGACCAGGTGCATGCCATAGCGGGTATCGGGCTTGTCGGAGCCATAGGTGTCCATGGCATCCCAATAGTTCATGCGACGCAGCGGCGTGGGCATCTCGACACCCATGCGACCGAAGGCATCGGCAAGAACCTCTTCGAGCGCGCTCATGACATCGTTCTGGTCCACGAAGGACATCTCGATATCGACCTGGGTGAACTCGGGCTGACGGTCGGCACGCAGGTCCTCGTCGCGGAAGCACTTGGCAACCTGGTAGTAGCGCTCGACGCCACCGACCATGAGCAGCTGCTTCAGAAGCTGCGGGGACTGCGGCAGGGCGTAGAAGTTGCCCGGCTGAATACGGCTGGGAACGATGAAGTCGCGGGCGCCCTCGGGCGTGGACTTAAACAGGGAGGGCGTCTCGACCTCCATGAACTCACGGTTGTGCAGCGCCTCGCGAATGGCAAAGGTGAAGTCGGAGCGCAGCTTGAGGTTGGCCATCATCTCGGGACGACGAAGGTCCAGATAGCGATAGCGCAGGCGGGTGTCCTCGCTGGTCTCGATGCCGTCCTCGATCTGGAACGGCGGGGTGACGGACGTGTTGAGCACCTCGGCGTGGTCGGTCAGAACCTCGATCTCGCCGGTCGCGAGCTTGGTGTTGGTGGTCTCCTCGCCACGAGCGCGCACGACGCCGTGGATCTTGATGGGCCACTCGGGACGCATGGTCTCGGCGATCTTAAAGGCATCGCCGTCGGAGTGCTCGGGGTCGAAGGTGAGCTGCGTAATGCCCTCGCGGTCGCGAAGGTCGCAGAAGATAAGGCCGCCGTGGTCGCGGCGACGGCTCACCCAACCGGTGAGGGTGACCTCTTCGCCCACGTTCTCGAAGCGAAGCTCGCCGCAGGTACGGGTGTGCATGGAATGCTCATCGATGGGACGGGTCTGGCTCATACCAGTGATCCTCCTTTATGGATCTGTGCCGCCCCGTGTCGTTCCGGGCGGCGTCGTACAGATTTGCCCAGCCTGCGTAAACCGCGCAGCCGGACATGGCGTTCTATCTTATCGCACCTGTGTCGACGTACCGCGAAAAAGTAACTCTTGCCCAAAGACTTGACGGAGACGAAACAATTGACGCACCGCGGCGCCCGCCCGCGCTCGTCACGTGCGACAATATGCCCCAATAAAACAGCACTCGGAAAGGCCCACCATGACTGCACGCCTCATCGTTATGGATATCGACTCCACGCTCATCAACCAGGAGGTCATCGACCTGTTGGGCGAGGAGGCCGGTGTGGGCGAGCAAGTTGCAAAGATCACCGAGCGCGCTATGCGCGGCGAGCTGGACTTTAAGCAAGCGCTCGAGGAGCGCGTGGGGCTGCTCGCCGGCCTGGACGAGAGCGTGTTCGAGCGCACCTTTGAGCGCGTGACATTTACCCCCGGCGCGTTGGAACTTGTACGCTCGGCACACAGCAAGGGCTGGAAGGTCGGCGTGGTGAGCGGCGGCTTCCACGAGGTCGCTGACAAGATCGTAGCCGCCGCGGGCATCGATTTTTGCCTGGCCAACCGCCTAGAGGTCGTGGACGGCAAGCTTACCGGTAAGTTGGCTGCCGACATTGTGACCAAGGAGTCCAAGCTCATCCAGCTGCTGGACTGGGCAGTTGAGTGCGGCGCCGATATGGCACACACGGTCGCTATTGGCGACGGGGCAAACGACATCCCCATGATCCAGGCCGCGGGCACTGGCATCGCGTTTTGCGCCAAGCCCAAGACGCGCGAGGCAGCCCCGTTTACCATCGACGAGCGCAACCTGATGCTCGCCATGGATATCATCCTGCGCGACTAGCCGATCTGTCTAACAATTGAATCAGTCCGTCCTATAGTTTCCGAACAATTTTGTCTTAGTGTTCGGAAACATACCCTTTGAGTGCTAGACTTTGCGCCGTCGAAGGGAACATATATGGATAAGCGAGATCTTGAGCAGCTGCTGAGCGATGTTGCCGGCGGATCAGTCACCCCTGCCGATGCCCTTACGCGCATCCAGACGGCTCCGACCGCCGATTTGGGCTTTGCGCAGCTTGATCTTTCGCGCGGAGTGCGCCAGGGAGCCGGCGAGGTTGTCTACGGTGCCGGTAAAACCGCCGAGCAAATTGCCGCCATTATCAAAGCATTACTCGATGCAGACCAGGAGCGCATCCTGGTCACGCGCTTAGATGCCGAAAAAGCCGCGCACACCGCTGAGCTTCTCGGCAACGACATCGACCTGGGATATGTCCCGGACGCACAGCTCGCCCTGGTGGGCGGCAAGCCCTCCCCCACCGGCAACGGACGCATCGTCGTCGCCTGCGCCGGCACGAGCGACCTGCCCGTCGCCGAAGAGGCGGCACTGACGGCCGAGTTCTACGGCAACGAGGTCGATCGCCTCTACGACGTGGGTGTCGCCGGCCTGCACCGCCTGCTCGCTCATGCCGAGGAACTCGCCCAGGCGCAGGTGGTCATCGCCATCGCCGGCATGGAGGGCGCCCTGGCGAGCGTTATCGGCGGTCTGGTGAGCTGTCCGGTCATCGCCGTTCCCACCAGCGTGGGCTATGGCGCGAGCTTTGGCGGCGTGGCCGCACTGCTCGCCATGCTCAACTCCTGCGCCAGCGGCGTTTCGGTTGTCAACATCGACAACGGCTTTGGTGCCGCCTACCAGGCAAGTCTTATCAATCATCTGAGCGCTGGTACGCCCTGCGCCCGTTAAGGAGCATTCCATGTCCAACCATCAGCACACGCTTATCATCGACGGCACCTCGGGCATCAGCGGCGACATGACCGTCGCGGCCCTGCTCGACCTGGGCGCCAGCGAGGAGCATCTGCGCGAACAGCTCGCCACGCTTCCGGTCGATGGCTTTGAGATTGCCGTCACCCGCGTAAACAAGCATGGCATCGACGCCTGCGACTTTGACGTTCAGCTGGCAGAGGAGCTCGAGAACCACGACCACGACATGGCCTGGCTCTACGGCAACGAAGCGGGCACCGAGCACACACATGAGCATGAGCACCACCATCATGACCATGGGGAGCACGAGCACTGCCATGAGCACGCGCATGACCATGAGGGCCACGCCCATGAGCACGAGGATCATCACCACGCCCACCACCATCATCACCGCTCGCTAGCCGACGTCGCGGAAATTATCGAGAATTCGCAGCTAAGCGATGGCGCCAAGCGTCGTGCGCTCGCCATCTTTACCGCGCTCGCCGCCGCCGAGGCCAAGGCTCACGGCAAAACGCCCGAGACCGTCATGTTCCACGAGGTGGGCGCCGTCGACTCCATCGTTGACATCTGCTCGGTCGCCATCTGTCTCGATGACCTAGGTATTGAGGACATCGTGGTCGAGTCGCTCTCCGAAGGCCACGGAACCATTCGCTGCGCCCACGGCCTTATGCCCATTCCCGTCCCCGCTGTCGTCAACCTGTGCCAGGCGGGCAATATCGCCCTCACGCCCGCACCGGTCGCCGGCGAGCTCGTGACGCCCACGGGCGCCGCCATCGTCACCGCGCTGCGTACGTCCGACCAACTGCCCTCACGCTACCGCATCGAGGCCGTCGGCTACGGTGCCGGTAAGCGCCCCTACGAGGGCTGCTCCGGCACGCTCCGCTGCCTGCTCGTCCACGTGGACGCATAGCCATGGATGCCCGCAAAGAAAAAAGCCGCGCTGCTATTGTCACGGCGTTTTCCGAGCTCCTTCGCGAGGAGGACTACGGCAAGATCACCGTCGGCGACATCATCGCGCGCGCTCACGTAGGCCGCGCGACATTCTACGGCCTCTTTAAGAGCAAAGACGACCTACTTTCTGAGCTCGTGAGCGATATCTGCACCCACGCCCTCGATGACGATGGCACACCGCTCGACGACCCACTCGTGCAGATCGAGCATATTCTCAACAATCTCTGGGAGCGTCGCCAGGGCGTCCGAGCCCTCGTAGCCGGCGCCGGCTCACGCGTCTTCGCCGACTGTTTACGCAAGACCATCATGTCACGAGCAGCCGAAACCGTCCCCGCCGACCCCACAGGCCCCGCTGGCACCATGGACCGCAGTTTCTTACTACACCACATAGCCTCAAGCTTCGTAGGAATGGTCCAATGGTGGGCCTGGCACAACTTCGAAGCCCCAAAAGAGGACGTAGCCAAAGACTACCTATCAGCCATAAAACCCCTCTTCAACTAAGTAAGAAGCTCATCCCAAAGCATCGCCCCAACCCAGGCCGCCACGCATCCCAAAGTGTCACTCGCGCTTCACCGCCCCCAACAGCAACAAGCCCCTCCCATCCAAATCCAAATTCAGATTTATATGTTGGGCTGCTTGTTCCAACGCGGCCAAGATCCCGCAGCTGTCCGCATGGGGTAACTTCCCAGCGCATTCCGCAGGACGAAAGAACCCCCGCCGCACGAAGTGTGAACTGCCTCCCATTTCTTGGACATGAGAAATGGGAGGCTTTTTATGCGTGTCGACTTGAGGGTGAAGCACGACATCGAGGCCAGGAAGGCGGCGATCGGGCTCTTCGAGCGAGGCCA